>PYJD01000011.1 GCA_003635315.1 Candidatus Poribacteria bacterium | reverse complement strand
GGTTCGCACGCACAAAACACCTTATGAAACCTTTTATGGAATGTGGCATTGAGTTTGTAATACGGGTTTGTAAAAACAGTTGTTTCTACGACAATGGACAACGCATCAAGCTGGAAACGCTCCAACAAACCGGAACTTATCCGAATATACTTTATCACAGTACAGAGAAACTCAGGTTGAACCTTTATGTTTTCAAAGATCCACAACATAAAGAACCGCTTTACCTTGTTTCAAACTGTTTGGTGAATGCCCAACTCTATCTGACCTATAAAAGACGGATGCAGATAGAAGAGAGTTTCCGAGATGTAAAAACGCTTTTTGGATTTCGACATTTGCGTCTAAAACGCAAAGAACAAGCACGCATTGCACTGTTATGGTTTATCGGATGTGTAAGTTATGGTATCTGTTTCCTCCATTTTGAGAAAGCTGCGGATAAATGGGCAAAAAGCTATAATACAAGTAAAACAAAATCGTATTCTATTATCTATGTGATAAAACGGGTGCTTGAAAATACTTGGGAACCCGGTATCTTTCTTGATCCGTTTTTTCAGATTTGTGATGGTATCTAATCAAATACATATTAGTTGAGTTATTCATTTCCTCTCATAACACAACAAAAATCTCATTTAATATTCATAGGCAAAAACTGGGGGTAAATCAGTAATAAGATCTTGAATGTTGATAACACCATCACGATTGACATCCGTTCTTAAGTTAGCAGGTGTACCAGCTCCGAAATCCCGTGCCACAAGAATGAGGTCCAGAATACTCACCCGTCCATCCTGATTCACATCCCAAGCAGGATATTCTCCTACAGTGATGGTAATATCTACTGGAACCGTAGGGATAATGTCTCCAGTGATAGACCCGAATTCAAAGTTCTCCAAAGTCACTTGTGTTTCACCACCTGTTTTTGCCATGAACATAACAGACAATACCGTTCCTGTACCGCTGACGCCCTTCTCTGCAATCCGTGCGGAACTAAGTCCAGTTATCTTTCCAGCTGCATTATCAATCGTGCCACTTTGGAAAAAGGTGCTTGCCCCATCTGATTTCAAGAAATCACCTTCGTTTACCTCAACCGCTTCAAGTACATTGGGATCAAACTCAATATCCGCTTGCCATCCTGCTAAATCGGTGATGTTTTCAGCGTTGAGGTTCAGTGTAAACCCATCTCCAGCCAGAAGATGTGCTTCCGATGCAGAGAATGTAAAACCGGAACCGTGAGGTGTTACTGTATACTCTGTGCCCTCTTCAAATCCGAAAAATCCATTCCAACCTAACCAGGGTCTGTAGTCAACAGCAACCAACAACACGTTTGCTCCCAATTTGAGTGTGGTAGAGAAAAAATCATGATAGTTATGTACACCAGTGTTATTCCAATTGAGGTTTTGATACACTAACTCACCATTGAGCCAAATTTTTACTGCAGTATTGCTTCCAACAAACATATCCTTGTATTGTTCACGAGGTGAATTCAAGATAATGGAACCGTAGATGATACGATCATTGACATTGGGAACTGTCTCAATTCCAAGAGTGTCTAACATGTCAGTAATATTCTTTTGTCCTGATGGGGCAATTTTACCTGTTATCCACATATTGTCCCCAACTGGGATTTCTGAATTTGCACCATAGGTAGCAATATGTTGCTCTGTTAAAACGTCCTCACTTGCTTCACTCAATAGATCTGTCGTGCTATCAAGGTGTTCTGCTGGTACGATTGTCCATAACCAGGGCCCCTCTATTTTCGCACCGCCCGTTGGAGCACCCGGATTAAAAGTGCGAGAGATCGTTGTTTCGCTTAACTCTGACAAATGTGAAAAATCAGTAATTAAATTATAATGAAGTCCTAACCATTTGAGCTGAGTTAGATCTGCTAAAGGAGATACGTCCGATATTTTGTTCCTTTCAAGGTTCAAACGTGTTAGACTTGTTAGTTTGGACAAAGATGATATATCTGAGATACCGTTTGAGGCAAGATATAAATTTTTTAATCCAGACAACTTTGCCAGTGGTGAAAGGTCAGGGATATCTGCCCCGCAAATATCAAGAGTATTCAATTCTGTCAAACCTATAAGCGGAGAAAGATCGGAGATCGGGTTCCCCCATGAAAAAAAGTGCCTTAGTTTCGTAAGTCCTGCAAGAGGAGAGATGTCCGATATTTTATCTCCTACAATCAATAGACTTTCTAAGTTAACCAAACCCGCAATCGGGGATAAACTATCTATAGGATTATTATAAATACTTAATACCTTTAAGTTGATTAGTTTAGAAAGTGGAGAAAGATCAGTGATTTGGTTATCAAACGCATGTAAATCCACTAAGTTTATCGCATGCTCAAGTCCTGTCAAATCCTTGATATCTCTGTCACTTGCTCTTAGGGTTGTTAATGTTGCTATCTCAGCATGACTAATCGTATTCATAGAGGTTTCTCCTTTACCAAGTGCTACTGAGATTGCAGCATGCAAATTTGGATCGGGAATATAAACACCCACAGGAGGTGGTTCAATGCCTCCTGTATTCAACGCATCAATCACAGCGTCAAAGTTAGAGGTCCACGTATCCCGTTTCATCCTGCCACCCTCTAACACCAATGCCCCTAATAAGTTTTGTAGATCCACCCTCTTACTAATCTTTTCAAGAAATATATCCGTTTCTAATCCGACTACAGCTGCAACGTATGCCGCGTCAAGCGGACCTTGAAACACTTCGTGAAATCGTTGTATCGGTTCAATACCACCGAACACACCACCGGCTGCCTCAAGTGCATTCCTATAACGTAACGTATCCTCATCCACAAGTGCATTCATCACCTCTTGTTCCACATACAGTTCTAACGCCCGCGCCCTGTTAAAAGGTGGATTAACAGCCTGTTCAACAACTGCACGCACCTCATCTTCAAAAGTCTTCATACCTTGTGTATGACAACCGATGCAGGAGAGACCATTGCGAACTGTCGGATCACCCGGACCAGGATAAGAAACAATGCTTATCGGTGCTTCATCAAGTCGATTACCCTCGCCATCTACAAGAAAATATGCCTGTAATCCATTCGGTAGATTGAAGATAATTTCACCACCATCATGTGTGAAATCAATTGGATGTGTAAAGATATTCTGTATGTCCGCACTCCCCCCAAAATCGTAGCTTTTCCAATACGCACCATACGAGGACGAATGACGTTCAACAACGCGATTATGCCGAGAAACGCCGGACTCGTTGAACCCCGCACGCCAAACGCGTTTCCCTGGCGCATTTTGCAGGTTATCGGCAACGAACACGTCAAGTGCTTCCTCTAATTCACGGTCTGTTTGAGGCAATGCAAGAATATCGTGATAAAGCGGTGGCAACGATGCAGTCGCAAGAAACCAATCCACATAAACAAACGGCACTTCACAGTTCATTTGTTGTTGTAGAATGGTCAGTTTTTCGCGGAGATCTGTTTGAGTCGGAGCATCAAACGTCATTTTGTAGGGATACGCTTCCTCAATCAGTGTCCATGCATCATTTCTGACATCCCATTCGTAATCGCGTAGGTCAATATAATAAATAGTTTCTTCGGCATCAATTGGCATCGGTCTAACAACTTCGCGTCCCCAAGAAAGACTATTAATCAGTTTTGACAATCCACGCCGATATGCATTGAGTGTCTCAGTCGTATCACCCGCGTTATAAAGATGTGTTAGCGTAAAATACCGCGCAAACGATCTGTCTCTTGACGAAAGGGAATTGACGTGATTCTCAATGGTCTGAAGCATCACATCGGTTGTAATGAAGTCAGTCTCTGGTCTTGGACCGGCATCCCAATCTGGTGCACCAGCCAAAATCCATTGCTCTATCGTCTTAATCGCAGCGGGATCAAGCGGGGGTTGTCCTTGTGGCATCCTTAAAGCAGGATTTGTTTCTATGAGTCGTTGATAGAACACAGAACCGTCTGGATCCCCAGGAATGACTTTCCCGTCAGCAATAAGACTGGTATGTTCAATAATGAGTGTTTCTCTATGAGCCCCATTTTCCCCGTGACATATTAGACACGACTGTTCAAAAATCGCATAAGCTTGTTGTGCAAGGTTCTGTTGCGCATCAACGTTTTGACAATAGATATTGAATATTAATAGACAACTAATCGTTATGAAATATTTCCATCTTTTCATGTATTTCCCCTCAGTTTCCAATTGCATTTGCAACAATAACAAGATCTAATATATTAACAATACCATTACCGTCAAGATCGGGATTAATGGCTCCTAAATTGTTCGCAACAAGTACAAGGTCTAAAATGTTAACAATTCAATCACTATTGACATCTCCAGGAATAGATTTGAGATAAATCTCCCCATCTAAATCGGGGAGCGCGTGTATTGTCGTATTGACACCACTTTGGACACCTTTTGTTAGAACTGGAAGTCGTATCTGCTGTGTGTTTCCACTCCGATTATAGACCACCCATCCATTCGTGAATTCTCGGATATAAACACCATCAACATTGTTATATTTTTGAGATTTTTCGGATATCGGTTTGCTAAGATTACTGTTCCAAAAATCATACCAATGATGTCTATGTTGAATACCATCAGTGTAAAGTACATATCCATCTGAGAGAGTGAGACTCATCGTTGTGAAAACACGCATCCATTTTCGATTTAGTGGACTGTCTGGCGATTCCGATGTAACACCCCATCCTTCCAAGCAGTTTATTCGAGGTTCTCGTAGATTTTCTTCAGACCAAGATAATGTCTTTTCAATCTGTTTTAAGCCGTTATGTGTGTAACCTTGATCATTGTCTCTTAGAGTCTCCATGAATGTACCGTTAATTGCCCATCCTGTACGAGGCATTGTTCTTCGGTTTCCGTTTACCAAGATGAGAAAGTCATCAGGAACTTCCGCACGAATACGACGGAGTATTTCGTCTCTGGCTCGCTGCTCCGCTTCATTTGATCGATAGCCTTTCCAATTACTCCCAGGATTTGAAAGAATAGTACCATGTTCATTCCACCAGTCAAAAAAGATGCCGTCATATAAACCACAATTCCCAACAGCGATTGCCTCATTGACAATCTTATCAATTACAACCGGTTTTGTAAAATCTAATAAAAATGTTGTTTCATCTTTCCCTGCAACGACACGTTTTCCATTATCATCATACAACCAATAATGAGAATCTTCAGGATAGTTAGATACAAAGGCTTCTCGCATCTCCAATCCAGCAATAAAAAGCATGTTTGGATTCAAGGAAAGGTAGGCATCACGTTTTTCTATCGCTTGTGTCATTTTCCCCATAACACGTTTTCCTTCAGGTGTGTCTCTAAACTCCTGATTGAAAAGCAGACAGCAAAAATAGAGATCGTGAAGTGCCATCTGTTCTAAATCCGACTTTTCAGGAAGATTCAAAACAGAACTCCATCCTACACCACCCCAAGCTGAAAAAATAGAAGGAAAACGTCTATTCTCAATCCGTTCATGGATAGAAAGAGCCGGCAATACACAACTACTATCATACAAAAACTCATCTAAAGAAAGAGTATAAAGTGGACTATGGTCAACTATCTTATTACCCTGAAGTTGTAATTTTTCCAAATTGGATAACTTTGCCAACGGAGTGACATCAACGATATCGTTATGACTCAAATTTAAAATAGTAAGTTGCGTTAGGTTTTCTAAAGGCGTAATGTCTATAATCTGGTTATTCGGTATCCATAGTGATTTTAATTGGGTTAGATTTTCAAGTGGTGAAATATCTGATAATTGACATCCCGCAGCGTTCATTTCTACCAGTTGTGTTAGCAATTCCAAAGGAGTTAAATTCGAAATAGGTGTATCCCAAAGATACAAAACCTTAATATTATTGAGTTTGACAATTGGGCTTAAATCACTGACTTGGGTCCTTGCCAAAGATAACCAACTTAAGTTCGTTAGGTCAGCAATCGGAAGTATAATGCTTAAATGGTAGTTATTATCTAAATCAAGTCTTTCTAAATTTATGGCATATTCTAAACCAGTCAGTTCCGTTATTGATCTTTCGTTTGCTTTTAATCGTTTTAGCATTTTCATGTGTGATAGAGTCAACGGTGTCGTTTCAGGAATATTAATCTCTTCACGTATTGCCTGCTCCAAATTTTTATCTGGGATACTAACAAGTTCAGAATCTTGTGACAAGACACTTAGTCCAAGAGCATGAAGGAGTACAAGATTAATCATTATTATTTTTAATAATATAAATCGCATCCCCAATTTCATACGTTTTCTCCTAATTCCCCATAGTATAAACGACATTACATTGAACAGGACTTATGCAGAAAGCGAATATTCGGATGAAAGGCAAGGAAGGATCGAACTCACCACCCACACTTCCATCCTTCCACCCTTCCAATTCTGAAGGAAAGGAAGTGATTATGCATAAGTCCTACATTAAATGATAGCGAACTCATTAAACCAACTATAATCCAATATGTTATATAGACTATTGTTTAATGTCAACAAATACTCAATTATATCTTGATTATTTAGTCATGCCTCAAGAAACCTCCATACACAAAACCCTCAACTTACACAAAACCCTCTTATCCGCGTAATCCGACGAATTCCATCCGCGGATTCGGCGTTGATTTGGTGATTCGGACAACGAATACATCTGACACACAATACACTTCCACATAATCCATGTTTCAGATAAAATAATGAAGAAAAATCTATACACGAACATCTAAAGTAACCTAAGTTGCTCCTTATAATTTAAATACATGGTCAAGCGATCAAAATGAATTGAAGAAAAACAAAACAGTATACATCATATCTTTTAAAATCCTGAATCAGTTACATATAAGTAATATAATTTTTTAACTTGACAGACAAATATATTTATGTTAATATAGATATTGCTTATAATTAAATGTGTGAGATTAAACAGTGTACGGAATTACATCCATTAATTAATAATATCACCACTTGTGTTAGGTGTTTTAATCTAATGCTAATTGGGGTATAGGTAGCAACTTGGGTTAAAGTAACATATCATCCAATTCTGCAGGAAAAGAAGAGATTTTGCATAAATCCTAAACAAATTATAAACTGATTAAATATATTTAGATGAAATGAGTATAGCCTACTTCAAAATCATAACATTTATGACAAATATATAATAAGAGAATCAATGATGAATATCCATAAAAACGTCCTAAATACAAACCTATTTATAAAAAGACTTTATGTCGAAAAATCAGCTTTAATATACTGGTTGGAATTGTCAAAATTCACATGGACAACAAAAACACAAAATCACACTTTTTGCAAATTCCTATAAAGTCAAGTCAAAGTGGAGTAAAGTCAGTCTATGACAGCGGTTAGAGGGGTAATTTACACCAATTTCAATGACACAGAATGTGTCAAAAAGTGTAACTTTTTTCATTTTTTCGACACTTTTCGTCCCCAGGGAAAAATTCAATATTTTCACGATTTTCTATCAGGGAATTTAGGATTAAAGGGCTGTTTTTGCACCTTATTGTTTGTCCGTATATTAGGATTAAATGTGAAATTTACAACTATGAATTATACTGCAAATCTCATATATCCTAAATTTTAAAACAACAGACGAGGAGACCCCCATCCCTACAAAGAGGAATTATAGCAGTTTTCTTGAATATATTCTTAATGACAGTGTGAATTCCTTAACTAAAACTCTGACAATTCACTTGATGAAAAACGTGAAAACTGCTATATTCTGAATAGATTATTCATCTTGAATGTTTATGGTTAGATACATATAAAACACATCAGATTTTAAGGTATTATTAATATTTGGACTTGTAATTATAGATCATAAATATTCAACGGGATTCATAAGATAAGGAGGGAAGGTATGTCTGATAAAGAAAAAAAACAAGGCACGGAAATTTCACGACGAAGTTTTATTAAAGGGGTCGGTACAGGTACCGTTGCAGCTACCGTTGTACCTACCATCTTAGTTGGGGATGAGAAAACTGCCGAAGCACAGACTGATCAGGCAACTACTAATGCTGAAATACAGTTGAATATCAACGGCAAATTATATGAAATTGAAGTTGAATCACGAACAACCCTATTGACTGTCCTTCGCGATGGAATTGACACAAATGGAAACAACGTCGATTTAACTGGAGCAAAACTCATTTGTGATAAAGGTGAATGTGGTGGATGTACCATCTTGGTAGACGACAAACCTGTATATGCTTGTATGATGCTGGCGATGGACGCACAAGGGAAACAAATTACTACAGTAGAAGGTATTGCCAATGGGGATGAATTACACCCCGTACAAGAAGCATTTATCAAACATGACGCAATGATGTGTGGATTCTGCACTCCCGGTTTCGTTGTTTCATCGGTGGCACTCTTGAACGAGAACAAAAAGCCGACCCTCGAAGAAATTAAGGATGGCTTATCGGGCAACACTTGTCGGTGCGGCACATACCCGTTCATTTTTGACGCTGTCGAAACAGCCTCTGATAAAATGTAATTTGACATAGTATCCTATGTCGGGTCGTCGTATTAAGCAAGTAACGAATTCAGAAGGAGAAAACAAATGGCATCATGGGGAGAAGCAAGCCAGTCTCGACTAATTGGCAAGCGGATTACCCGTTTGTCCGGTAAGGATAAAGTCACAGGAAAAGCAAAGTATACTTATGATATTAATCGTCCAGGACTGTTATATGGACGGATTCTAAGATCTGACGTAGCACGTGCAAACGTTGTGGGTTTAGATCTAACAGCAGCCGAAGAACTACCCGGTGTTAAAGCAGTAATTGAATTAACCCAAGTAGGTAACCAACTCCGTTATCAGGGACAGGAAATCGCAGCAGTTGCCGCGGAAACAGATGACATTGCCAAAGATGCACTACGCTTAATTCATGTCGAATTGGAAGAATTACCTTTCGTTGTCACTGAAGAAGATGCGATGGCTGAAGGTGCTCCCGAAATTCGTGATTGGACTGGAAACAAAAGCAATCCGGGTGTTGATGAAAGGGGCAACCTCGAAGCTGGATTTGAGGAAGCCGCCGTCACAGTAGAAGCGACATATCACACACCTGTCCAAACCCACGTTTGTTTGGAAACACACGGAAATGTAGCAGAATGGAGAGGTGAAGAGTATCTGACATTTTGGGCTTCTACACAAGCTGTATTTGGTGTACGGAACGATCTGGCACGTACTTTTGAACTTCCTGCAAACCAAGTCAGAGTTATTACTGAACACATGGGTGGTGGCTTTGGTAGTAAATTTGGTCCAGGTATCGAAGGACATACTGCTGTTCGATTATCAAAAATGACAGGGAAACCAGTAAAATTAATGTTGACCCGAAGGGCAGAACATCTTGTTGCTGGAAATAGACCTTCAATGACGCAGCATGTAAAAGCAGGTGCAACAAGCGATGGACGACTCGTTGCATACGATATGCAAGGTTACGGTACAGGTGGCATCAGTAGCGGAGCAGGTTTCACAGGACCTTATGTCTATCATGTTGAAAATTTACGCACACAACGATTTAACGTCGCAACCAACGCAGGAAACCAACGTGCAATGCGTGCCCCAGGGCACCCGCAAGGTGCTTTCGCTATGGATTCATTAATGGATGAACTTGCAGAAAAACTCGGAATGAACCCCCTTGAATTCCGACGTCTTAATGATCAAAGCGAAGTTCGACAAGCACAATACACGCTTGGTGCCCAAGAAATTGGATGGCATAAACGCAACACTATTCCCGGTTCTGGTACTGGTATCATGAAACGTGGTATGGGGGTCGGTAGCGGTCAATGGGGTGGCGGCGGTGGTAGAGGCACGCAAGCACGTGTTACTATCAATGCTGATGGAACTGTTGAAGCTGTCACAGGAACACAAGATATTGGTACAGGTATTAGGACCGCTATAGCAATTATCGTTGCTGAAGAATTAGGGCTACAACCGACCGATATTTCTGTAACTATTGGGGACAGTGAACCCGGCTTACCCTCGGGTGGTAGTGGTGGAAGTCAAACAACCCCATCTGTTGCTCCAGTCATCAAAACTGCAGCTGAAGCAGCAAAACAGAAACTGTTTGCACATGTTGCTCCTTTACTTCAAGCACCTGTCGACGACCTTCGTATCGGAACAGGGACGATCTATGTAGCTTCTGATAGAACGAAAACTGTTACTTGGAAGCAAGCTACTGGACAACTTGGAATGGAAAGCATTAGCGAAGGTGGGAATTGGGATCAAGAACTACGTCAAGGTGGGGTCGCTGGTACCCAGTTTGCTGAGGTGGAAGTAGACACACAGACAGGTCAGGTCAAAGTCCTAAAAATCGTCGCCGTTCAAGACTGTGGATTAGCGATAAATAGATTAGCTACCGAGAGTCAAATTAACGGAGGCGTCATCATGGGATTAGGACAGACCCTATTGGAAGAACGCATCATGGATCCGCAAACCGGACGCATGCTCAATGCAAACCTTGAAGATTATAAAGTTCCCGGGACTTTTGAAATACCTGAGATAAAACCCATCGTTTTTGATACACATCGGAGAGTGTCCGGTGTGGGTGAACCCCCATGTATACCAACACTCGGTGCTATTGCAAACGCTGTATATAATGCTATCGGTGTACGTATTCGTGAACTCCCAATTACACCAGATAAAGTTCTCACCGCACTGGCTCAAAAGAAGGCATAAGGAGGTAAACAATGGATAATTTTAGTTACGTCAACGCAACCGACTTAGAACAGGTTACCTCGCTTCTGACTGATAACGGGTGGGGTGAAGTAATGGTGGTAGCAGGGGGAACTGATCTCCTGGGTGAACTTAAGGAATATATTGAAACACCAAAAACACTGATTAATCTCAAATCATTACCCGGTATGGACAGCATTTCAATGGATACCACTGGTATAACCATTGGTGCATTAACAACTGTCGCAGATATAGCCAACCATCCGACGATTCAGCAACGGTACACTGTATTGGCACAAGCAGCCAGTTCTGTCGCGACACCACAAATACGGAATGTTGGCACACTCGGTGGGAATCTCTGCCAAAGACCCCGTTGCTGGTATTACCGAGATGAAACTGTCAATTGTCTCAAAAAAGGTGGAGACACGTGCTATGCTGTCGATGGTCTAAGCAAATACCACGCAATCCTTGGTGGTGATCCGGTATTCATTGTACATCCATCTGACATTGCTCCAGCATTGATTGCCTTGGGGGCATCTATAAAGATTGTTGGTCCAGAAGGTGAAAAAACAATAAAGGTCGAAGAGTTTTTCACTTTACCCGCAACAAACCCATTCCGTGAGAATGTACTTCAGCCAAATGAAATTGTTGTTGAAGTTCATGTACCACAACCCAAGCAAGGTACAAAAAGCTTTTATCTGAAAGCACGCGAAAAAGGTGCGCCGGATTTTGCATTGGCAAGTGTCGCTGGTGTTTTCGAAATGGCTGGTAAAACATGTCAAAATGCAAGTATCGTTCTGGGTGGAGTTGCCCCTGCACCATGGCGGTCTACTGAAGCTGAAAACATTCTCTCTGGCAAATTAATTAACGAAACAGTGAGTAATAACGCTGGCGCGTCTGCTGTAAAAGATGCACAACCTTTGAACGATAATGCATACAAGGTAACCTTAACACAGAATCTCATCAGTCGTACCGCTATGATGGCTGTAAGTTAAAGGAGGATGAAAATGTTACAAGGAAAAACACTCCCAATTTTTGACAAACCGATATGTGAAAACCTTCGGACAAAAGCTATTTATATTCCCGGGGGCAATTTGCAAAATCTTGTGGAATATAATCCCAGTACACACTATTGGTGTAACTGTACTGCACAGGTTGTCGGTCCTGATGACGATTTTGTATCACCCGTGTCTTGTGAACGTTCCCGTTCCTGCTTTAAACCAATTGGTGGAAAACCTATAGCATAAACACGATCAGAGGAATACTATAATTGTATAGTGGAGAGTTAAAGACAATTCTGATAACTCTCCACTTTTCTTTTTTGGACAGTTGTCATGTTTCTTACACCGTTGATTCAATGGGTACATGTAGGTTCAGTTGTTCTGTTAATAGGAGGTTTTTTCTTTCTTCGTATTGTCCTCATTCCAATTGCAAACCATCATACTGATCCAAACACCCTTATATCATCAGCACTTAGACGATTCAGTGGAGTTGTATGGTGTACACTCCTTACTGTTCTCTTCTCTGGTGTGTATAATGTAATTTCATTCTTCCGAACTGCCCGTGCAACTGCAGCAGATTCTATTGTTTCAGATTACTCACTCTATATACTAATCTTAGCAGTAAAATTCTTTATTGTATTTCTTATATATACACTTGCAATTATCTTAACTTTTCCGTATCCTGTATTTGAAGTATTTCAGAAGAAACCTTCACCATGGTTGAACCTTATTATTTCATTAGGTCTTATTATTATATTTCTTTCTGCATATCTACGTCGAATGACATATTAGACCAAACATTTTGACAACTATAGTGGATATTCAACGCTAATTATCGGGTCAATTATTCTGTAGGAAGGATCGTACGAAAACCATTTCCTCACAACCGGTAGATACGGTTTGATGAAGATTAAGTTATTAATTCAGTAATTTCTTAACGGGTGATAAATCACCCTACTACGAACCAACCTGTTTGTAGTAGGGCAATTCATTGCCCGTCAAATACCCAAAGTATTATTTAATCTTCATGAACCGCATCGAATTTCGCTTCAAGATTCAATGGTGAATCATTGATGTACCATGCTTTATTGACACCTAATTTTAGATTGGATTAACCAATAGTATAAAGGAGAAAGACAGATGCCAGTATTAAGTAAAGAGGATAGAGCATTTTGGGAAGAAAATGGGTATGTTGTTATCTCAAATGCAGCACCCCCGGAATTAATTGATAACGCAGCAAAGGCTGTCTGGGATTTCCTTGAAATGGATGCAGACAACAGAGAGAGTTGGTATACAGACCCACCACGAGGCATTATGGTTGAGATATACCAACATCCAGCTCTATGGGCAACACGCCAATATCCACGTATACATCAAGCCTTTTCAGAAATATGGAACAACGAAAAATTATGGGTAAGTTTTGACCGCGCCAGTATGAGTCCACCAAATGTTCCAGGAAAATATGAACGAACAAGTGTTGGACTTCATTGGGACATGTCTATTGATATTCCTATTCGATTCCATGTACAAGGTGTGCTGTATCTAACCGATACCGCTGAAAACCAAGGGGCATTTGTTTGTGTTCCAGGTTTTCATAACAAAATTGAGGATTGGATTAAAAGCCTACCAGAAGATGCTGATCCAAAACAGCAAAATTTAGAAGCCTTAGGCATGATTCCTGTTCCTGGGAATGCCGGGGATTTGGTGATATGGCATAGTGCTTTACCACATAGTGCAGGTATCAATACTGCAGATGCACCCCGTGTAGCACAATACATTACCATGAGTCCTACCGGGGAGGCAAATCAAGAAGCCAGAGATCGACGGATCAACGGATGGAAAAATCGGATGGCAGGTTTTGGTGGGGAACGTCCAGAAAAAGAACATGAATCTGGTGATACTGCAGAGTTAACCGAACTGGGTAAAAAATTGCTGGGTCTTGAGACATGGGGATAGGTATTGCCATTAAATAATTCTCTGTGTGTATCTCATAGATACGAATCAATTGCACAGTTGTAATTCGCACTGCCTCTACCTTCCAAGAACAGGATATGCAGGATCATTATACCCTTTACCGGTATGTTCTCCAGATGGCACTAATTGGTTAATAACCTGCTCATCATCTTCGGTAATCTCGCAATCCAAACAACCTAAGTTATCTTCTAACTGTTCCATCGTACGTGGACCAATAATCACAGAAGTAATTGTTGAATTTGCTAATACCCATGCCAAGGCAAGTTGTGTCAGCGTTTTCCCATGTTGTTCAGCTAATGGGATCAATTGTTGGGCGACTTCAAAACTCTCATCCCGCAATTCCGTTTGTAATATCCTTCTATCTTTACGTGCTGCCCTTGATCCTTCAGGTGGCTCTTGCCCCGGCAGATATTTACCGGATAACACCCCTCGTGCCAATGGACTATATGGCACTACGCCGAGACTGTATTTCTCACAAAACGGCAGCAATTCCACTTCTATATCACGATTTACGATGTTGTATAAAGGTTGAACACAAACAAATTCCTCTAAGCTTTGACTCTTACTCGTCCACAGAGCTTCACATACACGCCACGCTTCAAAGTTAGAACACGCAATATACCGCACCTTCCCTTGCCGAACACAATCGTCAAGTGCACGTAAAGATTCTTCTATACGTGTCGTCGCATCCCAACGATGCAAGTAATACACATCAATATGATCTGTGCCAAGACGGTTTAGACTCGCTTCAACTGCAGACATAATATGGAATCGGTGTGAACCGCTCTCATTCACATCATCTCCCATAGAACCATGAACTTTGGTGGCAATAACCCATTTGTCCCGATTCTCACTAACAGCCTTCCCTATAACCCGTTCAGACTCACCACCATTGTAGACATTTGCAGTATCAAGAAAGTTAATACCCGCATCCATAGCACGATGAATAATACGGATGGAATCTTTCTCATTCGTTGGTCCACCAAACATCATTGTTCCGAGACACAGCGATGATACCTTCACACCAGCCCTACCCAAGGTATTATACTCCATAAGAATACTCCTTACGACGAATCCTAAGCCATCCGAATACCACCGTTAACATCAAGTGTTGCCCCTGTAATATACTGTCCCTCTTCTGACGCAAGAAACAGAATAACATTGGCGACCTCCGATGGATCTGCAACACGACCTAACGGTATGTCGTCGGTCATATCGGGGTGATTCTTTGCCATCTCCGTTGCTGCAATCCCCGGGGCAATAGAATTCACAGTTATCCCATACTCCCCTAATACCCGTGCGAAGGACTTTGTAAGACACATCACGCCTGCCTTAGAAGCAGAATAGGGCGCTGATGCAACTATACCCCCAACTTGACCGGCTAATGATCCAAGGTTGATAATACGACCAAACCTTTGGTCTTTCATTGTCTCCATAACTGCCTGCGAACAGAGAAACGGTCCTTTTAAGTTAACTGCCAGCATACGATCCCATTCTTCTTCCGAAACTGCATCTATTCTGGTATAACTAAAAACACCTGCATTATTCACCAAAATATCAATCTGCCCGAATTCTTCAAGTGTTTTATCTACCATGCTCTTTACAGATTCTCCATCCGCAACATCTGTTTCAACTACAACACACCGCCTGCCTAAAGCTGTGATTTCTTGTGATGCTGATTCTGCATTTTTTATATTAACCTCTGGAATAACAATGTCAGCCCCTTCACGAGCAAAAGCAAGGCAGGTTGCTTTACCTATTCCACCACCCCCTCCAGTCACAATCGCAACGCGACCATCTAACCGCATCTATATCTCCTTATTTATATACTATGGTAGATTATATAATTAATTCCACATACTGTCTTGTAGGTGGGGAATGCCAATAAGGCATTCATACCGTTGATTTGAATTCCGATTCCCGATTGTCAAAGGGTTTGATCGCGATTCGGATATCGCTCCTACAAATGAGGTGTGTAATTATGTCAATATTTCACCATATAACAAGTGAAAAATGGGTTTAACTTTATCCATATTTATACTTGAAACGTACGCCTTAATGTATTAAGATATTATCATTATCACAAGAATCTTGTGAAAAGTCAATTAAGTCATGAATTCCGATTCTGAAATTACTTTATCTATCAAAGCAATTGTCCCATGGAGCATTATATCATGAGTTTCTCCACTTTTTTGCGTGGATTTATATTCATCATTCTATTTAGTCTTGTTTGTACCGTTATACCCGTCACTGCACAAAATTACTATCCTGCTGATATAGGTAATGAATGGGTGATGGAAAGTACAGACGGAAATGAAAAACGAACCTATACCCTTGAAACACCTGAAGATCCCGCAGATCAGGAATATACACTCTTAAAGATTGTAACCGAGGATTTTGCAAACAAGGAGGTAGACATTGACAGATACTTTGTAACCACTGACGATGAAGGTATCAAATTACACAAAACTGTATTTACACTTGATCTATATGCTAAAATTGGTGATATAGTAGCAAATTTGTCTCCTCCCGTCATATTGTTTCCTCATGTATTAAGGGAAGGAGAAAAATGGAAGATAGTAGCAGACGCAAAAATCTCTACTATTGAATTAGATAGCATCACAAATTTAGAGGTCGTAGGAACTGAGGATGTTGTAACACCAGCAGGAACATTCCATTTTTGTGCAAAAGTAAAATTTGAAGTTTCAACAACTGGACTAATAAATATTGCACCTACTACATCCTACCAATGGTTAGCACCAGATGTAGGTCCCATCAAGTATGAGAATAGTGATGGATTAGTATATGAATTGGTGAGTTACAATTTACAAACAGACACGCAGGATTCTGAGAGTACTGACGAGGAAGATGGTGCAACCGAAACAGAAAATATATCTGAGAATGAATCCGAAATGACTACAGAAACTGAAATGACTACAGAAACTGAAGATGATGAAAAAACAAAGAATCCTTACGACCTTACTGGCGATGGAGTGGTTAACATCCTAGACCTTGTACGCATGGTTTCATACTTCGGAGAAGAAAATGCTGAAGTTGACGTAACTGGTGACGGTATTGTCAATATATTAGATTTAGTGGCAATTGCTCAGAATTTCACTTCTTGATACAAGAAAAAAGTGGTTATGCATAAAATCAAGAAATTTGATTAACTGCCTAAAAGCTGCTATATTAACACATGCAATTAAGTAAAATACTGGTATTGAAGATAACGAATTTCATCAGAATATTTAATTTCTATAATAAGCAATGTCTTCAATAGATTGATTCGTTATGAAAACTTGGATAGCAGCGTTAATAATAATCACTATCGGCATTTTAATAATGGCATTAGGCTTCTGGTTAGGTTATCGATATATATCCGAACAAGATGATATACACCATCAAGCGGAAAATATACAATTCAATGATGAAATTCATGGAGTAATTACATATCAGAACAGCAATTATTCTTTTGTTATAATTTGATCTGACTACTTTCGTAAAAAATATTGTTAAATAAGGAGATTTATAAAATGGGATTTAAACGACTAAAATTTGTGTTTCAGCTTATATTTATTTTATGCTTTATCGGCATTTTTGCCATAACAGCCACAGCACAAGATTATTATCCTACAGTTATTGGCAACACTTGGGTTTTTCTTGATGCTGATGGCACTCAAAAACGTACCTATACCATCGAGGAGGCTGAAGGTGAAGCTGAAGGAATTATAATTCTCAGGATATATACTGAAACTCTCGGCACTGATACAGTTGACGATGATATCTATTATATTTCTGATGATAATGGTGATCTTTTACTTCACAGGACACATTTAGATGAAGGAACATTCGGGATTGCAGCAGCAATGTTGGATCCCCCGGCACTATTCTTTCCATCTGACTTACCACTTGGTCGTACATGGGATGTCGTAACAACAACTGAGCTGAAATTGGTGGGAACAGCAAATACAACCAGTACAATTACTGTTGTTGATATAGAAGATCTCGAAACTCCTGCCGGTACATTTGAAGATTGTATTAAGCTTGAAATTCGCAGAAAAGTCGTCACTGCAGTTGTCACTTTGCGGCTTACATCTTACCAATGGTTAGCACCAGATATCGGTCCTGTAAAATATATTGATGATCAAGATATTGTATATGATTTGCAGAGTTATACCTTATTTGGAGAACCCCAGATTGAAGATACTCAGATGGAAACTCCACAAGACGAAGAACCACAGGTAGAAACGCCACAGGATGAAGAGCCACAGGTAGAAACTCCTACAGATCAGGAACCGATCGTGATACTACCACCCGGTATACCGTCTATTAGTGAACAAGAATTTGAAATTACTTTGAAAAATCTAACTGTTGGTGAACCTGGAATGGGTGGACAGATCTTATCTCCTCCAATTTTCGCTACTCACCTACCTGGTGAAAAACTTGCCACTGTTGGTGAACCTGCAAGTCCTGCCCTTGTTGCACTCGCTGAGAACGGGGATGTATCTGGAATGTTACAAATCGCTACTGCGATTGCAGCAAATACTGCTGTCGCTGATCACCCTGTCATTCCTGGAGGATCTGTAACTGTCAAGTTAAAGGGCAACCAAATTAACACTAACCTTACTGTGGCATCAATGTTAGTCTCTACAAATGATGGATTCATTGTCGCAGATGGTATTTCACTGTTTGATGAAAATGGAATGCCAATCACAACTACGTTAGAATTGATGGCTTATGATGCAGGTAGTGAAGACAACACAGAACTCGCCTCCGATATTCCAGGTCCGGTCGGTTTAGATGCGGATGCTGACCCTGAAGGGAGTAATGCACGCGTTCCTACTGAAGGCGGTGTCATTTCACTCCATCCAGGAATTCAAGGTGTTGGTGATATAGGAGACGCATTTGCTTGGACTGAACCTACAGCAACAATCACTATCAAACCTGTTTCAGTTGAAGTTCCTATACCTGAATCAAACTTTGATATCTCCCTTGTCCAAGGTTTAAATATGATATCCATTCCATTAATGCCATCCGAACCATATTCAGCAAAATCGCTTGCTATGAAGTTGGGAGCATCTATCGTCATTAAATTAGATGCCGCCACACAAACATTCGTTGGCTATTCCTATGCTGAAGAAGGTGATGGATTCGAGATTGATGGTAGAAGCGGATATATCGTTAATACACCCGCGGGTGGTAAATTCACATTTTCTGGTACAGCTTGGATGAACGAGTCTAAGAATGCAGCGGCTCCAAAAATTATAAATGTTGATAATGCTTGGGCATTCATTGTAACAAGTGATTTGCGGGGACTACACCTTGGGAAAGTTTACACCATCACAGCGAAGAATCTCCGAACAGGTGTAATTGCTGCTGAAAAAGTAAGCAGTGAAAAGGAAAGTGTTTCCGCTGTATGGGCAGATTTGAACCGTAAGAGTGTCGTCAAAGTCGGAGACAAATTGAAAATTACACTCCTTGATGAACACGGCACTATAGTCTCTGGTCCATTTGAACGTACAGTTCAATCATCGGACATTCACAATGCATTTATGACTATACAACTTCAAGTTGGAGATGTGAGACCCAAGGAAACAATTCTGGGTCAGAACTATCCAAATCCGTTTAATCCTGAGACATGGATACCTTATCAACTCAGTAGCAATACCGATGTAACCATAAAGATTTATGATGTGTCCGGTAAGTCTATACGAACCATGAATTTGGGTCATCAATCCATTGGTTCATATATGAATTCATCGACTGCAGCATACTGGGATGGGAAAAACGGTGCAGGTGAGTTTGTTTCAAGCGGAATTTATTTCTATACACTTCAAACAAAGAACTTCTCCGCAACCCGTCGAATGGTAATCCTAAAGTAGAATAGTATTTACTATACAATTTGGTGAACGTCTTGATAGAAAGTAATCTGGAAGTCCAGAATAGTAACGCGGTTACTTAATCAAGACGTTTTCCATTTTGGAATACAATACCGTTATCTAATACCATTTAAAATTCATTGGTCTGTATTCTAATATAAGTATAAGGGATCAGATATGTTTAGATTCTTGACTTCTATTGGAACAGACTGTCTATAGAAATACATACGACATTATGTAGTACTACAACAGGTAATAGAATTAATCTTAGCATAAATTTACTTAATACCGAAAGGAGTTCAATGTATAAAATTACGATTATTCGGATTGCCATCACAGCAATACTTCTCTTATGTTTCACTACAATAGGGTCAACACAGATCTATTTTCCTTCTAATTACGGTAATACTTGGGTATTAGAAAGTGAAGATGGTACTGAACGTGTTACGTATACTATTGAAACATCTGAAGAAACCTTTAATGGTAAACAGTTGGGACTTCTTAGTATTACGTTTGAAACCTTGGGTACAGAGTCAATTATGACTGATAAACTGTATGTTGATTTTGATGAAGATGGTATCAAACTCTATAGAATCGAGGCAGATCTTGGACCCGTATTTGGTATAGCACACGCAGTATTTTACCCACCTATTCTTTTTTATCCCTATACATTACAAATTGGTGATACATGGGAGGTTACAGCAGAAACAGAGGTGAAATTAACTGGTCCCGTTACATTCACGACTGTTAATGAGGTGGTTGCGATTGAAGATGTTGCCACACCCGCAAGAGTTTTCAAGAATTGTGCGAAAATCAAAATACGGAGTAAAAGCACATCCACATTAGGAAGTTCCCGTTCGACTTCATATCAATGGTTAGCCCCAAATATCGGTCCCGTTAAATTCGAGAATACACAAGATATAGTATATCAATTAATTGATTCTAATCTACTGTATGATGTCACACAAGATGGTGTTATCAATATATTAGATCTGGTATATGTGTCATCTCAATTCGGTCAGGAAAATTCGGATGGAGATGTAAACAATGACGGTATCGTAAACATCTTAGATTTAACACTCGTCGCACAACATATTTAAGAATAATCTAAGTCTGCTGATCACTTAGATAAAAAGACTTCATTAATATTACTAACCGTTACAGTATTCTTTTCAACATTCTGTTTGCTTCAAGAGTCTCTCCATACCACAGATTTTTATCTGATTCAGTGATTTTCTCGATTCTATGATCTAATTGATCAATCTGCATGAGTTGGTGTTGCCAAGAGAAATTGAGTGTTGAGTTTCCACTATTATAAAAGATAATCTCAATGTTGTCTGAACTTACAACTGGTCTAACCAATGATAGGAGCTCCGACGGATGATGTAATGTTCCGTCCTCATGTTTGATAATTATAAGGGGTTCAACCATTCCAAATATCTCACGAGTTCCAAGGAGTAAAGGTCCGTAGCAAGCTGTTACAGCACCATGCCCCCAATTCCTTCCATGTCCAGCAGCCACCGAACAAACCGCACCACCCATATCCGCATGTTCTCTACCACCACGTAAGACCCGTCTTGCAATATTCAGACGTAGAGACGCATTCTGTATTGCTCGTTGTGCATAAGCCACGTCACCTGTCAACTGATAAGCAAGTGTTAACGTGGCTGTTGACGGTTCCCGTATAGGACTAACAGATCCATCATCAGTCCATTCTCCCCAATACGCCATATCTGAACGTTTCCCTACACCCAATTCACGCCTACGGATCTCTTGGGGAAAAACAAGAGCCAGTAATTCAGGTGGATCAGTTGGCAGGTCCTGTAAACCTGCTTCTATAACTGTATCAAAACTCGTATCTCGGAAGGTCCACCGATAATAACTAATCGCAGCCGCAGCGGGATCATTAAACGGGTCAATTAATGACGTTACAAGCGGTTCAACGATACGTCTTGCAGCCGATTTGTAGATCTCTTCTCCAGTCAATAGGTAGAGATCACCTAATGCATAAATAGCACCTGATGCTAATAGATTTTCAATACCTGCCAAAGGATCTCCGGGTATATGATGTCCACTGGCAACAAGTCTATGTAGATTCTTTTCGTTAACCTCTTCCTCACTAAGACCATTTTCATTCAGATCCCAAAGTAGTGGCATCGGTTCTGAGGCAGTAAGGATACGTTCTGCACGTTTCTGTCCATACCGGATTGCCCAATCCACATAACGCTTCTCACCAGTAATCTTATAGGTTGCTAAAGCAATGTGGATAAAACGGAAGTGCTCTGCAAGTTCATATCTATCCTTATCTTGGTTGTCAACAAATTCTGTACCGATATTATATCCGATGAATGTATCACGTGTGTAATCATACCAATCCGGTATTTCAGATACCCAATTGCCTATATGTTCAGCAGCATCAGTCAATAGAGAAATTGCTTCTGTATCCTCAGGTTTTAATCCGATATATCGAGGTAGGAATAGTAGAAAGGGTTCAGGACCGTGATGTGCTTCAGCTTTTTTCTCATACCCATGGAAACAATCACGTTTCACCCAACCAGCAAGTGCATCTTTGAGTGTATTAAAGTGTTTAAGGACGTTTGAATCACCAGTGATGAGATAATGCGGGAACCATGCAAGTGCATAGTTTGCTTCATCTTCGCCACCATCATTTGGTCCTGGTGGATCCAACATCATGCTTTGGTTTAACCAACGACGCATTTCTGTTCTGAGTGAACTGTAGGATTCAAAACAGTCGTTTAAAAGTTGAGTCATATAAGAGTTCTCAAGAAATCAATACTACGTTTAGCAATGGTTTTAGGATCAGGAGTGAAATCAAACACCTCTGTTGAGACATAGCCAGTATAATCGATTTCTTTCAATGCCTCAATTATGGGGGGATAGTCTACATTTCCTGATCCGGGTAGGTATCCGTTATCATCATTTGAATGAAAATGTGCCACATGTTCAGCACAGTTCCGTATCTGTGTCGGCATATCCAATCCCTCTTTTGCAGTGCTACATACATCCAATATCATTTGGAAGTTTGGGTGGTTTACAGCCTTCACCATATCAACAGCTGTGTCAGGATTTGTAATAAAATCTGTTTGATCACTGGATAGCGGTTCCATACATAAGATAACCCCTTTTTCACCTGCAAGTTCTGCACCAGCAGCAAAAGTATCCTTTGCGTAATCCCATGCCTCATCGAATGAAAGTGGTTCCATGACACTCCGTTGTTTTGGTGAGCCGAAAACCAAAATACGACCATCTAAATCCGCACATAGTTCTATGAGAGCAAGAAGATATTCACGTGTCTCTTGACGTATATCCGCATCTGGATGGTTTATATAAAGTCCTTCTGGCGATACAAGGAGCCAATGCAGTCCAGCAATTTCAATTTTTGCATCTTCAGCAGACTTCCGTATACTATTTCTTTCTGCTTCGCTAATATCCAATACAGAATCTGCCAATGTAAAAGGGGCAATTTCCACTGCATCATAACCGAGTTCAGCAGCGTAAGTTATAACATCTTCAATTTTCCAATCTTCAAACATTTCGTTGCATATAGCAAGTTTCATATATCTCTCCAATCCCAGTTTTAGTCAATTCTAATCAGTTTATTCCTTTATGTCAAGATTGTATCAGTTTCCAAACGAATACCAAATGCGCATTTTGGTGTGATCCACTATACAGGATTTAATCCCACCTTGGCATATACAGTTTCCCAGCAAATCCCAGCCACAGAATGATTCTCAATCAATGAAATTGTGTATGGTTCCAAATAATGTCGTAAAGGATGTATATAATCGGAACCAATATATGAAAATTTCTTGTTTTTGAAAATATGATAAAAGGAGGTAAGGGTAGACAGAATCACTACTAAGACATCACTAATCCACCTGATATAGTGATAGATAATCCTGTCATATAGGAGGATTCATCAGAGGCAAGAAAAGCTGCCATATTAGCAACATCCGCACCTTTTGCTAGTCTACCTAAAGGTACAATCGACTCAGAACGACGTGCAAACTCCGCTCGTTGTTCTTCAGCAGAAAGATCATCTGGCATCATCGCAGCTGCTAAATGTGCCACACGTTCCGTATCCACAAGACTTGGACAGATTGCATTCACATTCACTTGATAAGGGGCAAGTTCATGAGCAAGTGATTGAGTAAATCCGATCACAGCAAATTTAGATGCACAATAGGCTGCATAACTTGCAGAACCTTGTTTACCAGTGATAGAAGAGAGATTAATTATCTTACCTCCTGTCTCCTGTTTGATCAAATGTCGTGCCACTGCTCGACAACAGAGAAATACTCCTTTTACATTGACGTTTTGAACTCTATCCCAATCCTCTTCAGATAGGTCTACTACAGGTACCCGATCCTTCCCCGCCTTCGTCCCAGCATTATTCACAAGGATATCTATTTTGCCGAAATGAGTGACAGTTCTGTCAACCATTTCCAATACTTGTTCAGCATTGGAAACATCTGCAACAACACTGATAGCTTTCCTACCGATGGCTTCGATTTCACTAACCACAGCCGGCAATCCTCTCCACTCTGTGTCATCAGCAGCATAAGGATGCTCGATAAGATCATTAACAGCAATATCCGCCCCTTCTTTTGCTAAACGGGTTGCAATTGCACGACCAATACCGTTTTTACCGCCAGCACCTGTAACCAAAGCAACTTTACCGTTAAGATTATACATTGTGTATTCTCATTTAGAGAGTTTGTATCGTTAAGAGGCAGCTCAAATTCCAGACACTTCCAAATAGGTAATATACCATTTCTGATATATAAAGTCTCTCTTGTAGCATAAACTGTTAGTTTGTGCTAAATTACGCTTCATTTCAAACTATAGGTAATGAGACAGAAATTAATAGAAATGATATTAGAAAATTGTATGCACATGGGTTATGCTATGAATAGTTCAAATTTACAAGTTTGACTGGAACACTTATCTCTTGATCGCACCCCATGTCAGAGCAAGTTTACCTGAGGGTTCTACATCTAAAGATTCTTTATCAAAAGTAAGGTCTCCATAGGCAAGGGCATCCCATGCTTGACCTGCAATCCAGCCGATCTGGTGTTGGCGTTGTCCGTTTTCACAGTCATTCATATGGAAACTTAATCCAATGGTCAATCCATCTTTAGCTTTGAAATCCTTGCCTGCATTGGCGTTCCCAGGGTTTGGTCCGCGTGGTCCTGCTGCATCAATGGCAACTTCGTATGTGTATTTTGTTCCTTCTCTTATCAACACCCATTCTGTATTTTCGCGTGAAGCCGCAGCAGAATGATCCTTCCCGTTCGCTCCAAGTGTCCACTGTACCAGCGCAGCTCTAACCATCTCATTATCAAAATCAAACATAAACTCAACACTATCATCTTCCCACCACCTCGCATTATCTGGATTAATATCTTGTAGTTTATCATCGGTGATTTCTACAGCAAAGTAAATACGAGTAGGGTCATTGGCACTCCAAGCTACTCGTCCATTACCTGAAAAATCACTCGCTTTTGGTAATTCGACACCTACATCTTTAAGTTGATCAAAATTTACAACCTCAGCATTAACCCATTCATTGAGTTTACCATCAATTTTAATGTTATCAATCTGTTTTGCTACATACTCTTTTTCGCGTTTTGCAATAGATACATTTGTTATGCTAACAGTTAAAATAAGTGTGATTAAAAGTGATAATATACACCTAATAGAGTCAATTGATCGATAATATGTTTTCATAAAATTAGTCCTTTGTAAATTGTTATATCGGCAGTCATCCTTGGAATATCTTCCGAAGAATTAAATACGCACCGCCAACCGTAATTACGAATAACGATAGTAAAATAACAGTTCCAAATATGAAGCTTGCTATACCAAATAGCACCTTGATAATTTCTATAAAGATAGCAACACAAATTAGAGCAATTATTATGCCCACAACAATCAGTAGTATTTTATTCATAACTTTGTGCCGATAGAATTTGAAGTATGTTGAGGAGTTACGATATATTTTTTCTTTACAATATTTAGGTGCGGAAATTAACACCGCACCTAAATAGTTTATTTCTTGCTTTTGTATAGAATGGGTTATCTTGAAAAGTTCCGTTTCAATCTACCCCTTAAGACTACCCCATGTAACAGCTATTTTTTCTTTTGCATCAACAGCAAGACCACTTTCAAGTCCATCATTCATGAGAGCCTTAACATCATCCTCACTTAACACAGTATTGAAAACGATGAATTCGTCAAACATACCTTGCCAATGCCGTTGTCCATCCCAAGATCCGATTTTACCCGGGTCAAGAACGCCAGGATTACCACCCCAGTCGCGCTCAGCATTAAGTTCTCCGTTAATATAAAAACGGATCTTCTTTTCTGTCGCACTATAAGCCGTTGCAATGTGAATCCATTTATTTAACTCACCTCCAACTACTGCGAAGTCTGCAAATGTATCGTTACCACCAGGATTCCCATTAATGGAAAATTCTACTTTATTGTTAGGATGTAATTGGTAATGAATATCTCCACCTTTCCAACCAGCATTGTTAAAGAATGTCCGCCAATCGTTTTCTCTACCTGTACATTTAACCCAATGAGCCAAAGTCATCTCTTCAAACGATCCCATTCTTTTATTAATGACTACCCATTCACTTGATCCGTTGAGTTCGATGGCTTTACCAATCTTACCTTCAACAAATTTCCCACCTTTGAGTTCACCATCAAAACCATTCCCGGAAACATCCTTGGCATCACCATCAAATAACCATCCAGCGACAACCATATCACTCGTAATTTCCGCTGAAGATAACATGCTGACACCAAAAATGAGAATTAGTGTAAATAGATAACTGATAAATCTAAACAAAATACACCCCCTAAGTGTATACATATCGGAGAAAAATAAGTCTCCATTTCAGGTCAATTCAACTACGTTTATACAATATATAACCAAATTACAATATGATGCCAAATCCTATGTTTATCTCTATATGGATCTATGTTTTGCTACACCACGTGGATTTTCAAATGCATCTACCCATAGATCACACCACTCTTGATGATCTGTTAGAACAGTTTCAGGTTTCTTCTTACTACGTACAATAAATTCAGGATGTGCAGTTCTCCCTGTATGATGACCAGTTGTTTGAAAACGTAGATCCAACGACCATCGACACCGATCTGACTTATTCGGTTGCGAACGGTGTGGGGTAAAACGACTTAACAATATCACGTCTCCTCGATGGCATTCAAGCATCATCGGTTCAGTATCCGGCATAAGGTCTGGTATGATCATTGTTCCACCCTCTTTTTGATGCGTAAGATAACCGATATCTTCGGTAACGCCGGGTAATGCTTCAAGACAACCCATTTCGATTGTGCTATCACCCAACGGCAACCAACAGGTAACAATATTCGAACCTTCGGCTTCTTCCATCATAACACCGGCATCTTGATGCCACGGCACACCACCTGCCCAACTCGCGTTCCCATCAATTACAGGTGGTTTCGCACGTACGTGCTGAATAGGATTACAAGTAATTTCTGGACCAACAATACCTTCGATGACATCCAGCAGATTCTCGTTTCTCATGAAATCGAAGATCGCTTTACCACGATAATGCATGATGTCCATGCCATTTGTTATCTCCCCAGACTGTGTAAGGAGTTTGGCAAATCGTCTATCAAAGGGTTCATCTTCACATAGGTCTTCAATTTTTCCATCCTGTAATAATGTATCAGCACGTTCTGAAATCCAATCCTCAATTTCTGTAATCACTGGTTGAGTATCTTCATCCGTCAACGCGTCATTTACAACCAGAACACCCCGTTCACGATAGGTATCTTTCTGTTCTTGTGTTAATCTCATATATTTACCTTCAATAACTTGGTAAAATTAGGTAGAAATGTGATCTCATCAACCATACAATCAATATACAATTTGTCGTTTATAATAGCATTAAAATATACTGTAAACAAGCAGAAATGGAGCATTTATCTATACACACTCCTTGAAAATAATCCTCAATCGTGCTATAATTCATAGGGTAAAACTAACCAAAATTATCCATTCTACATACTGGTATTAATACCGAAAGAATTATTATCACACTACTTAAAATGAACATACATGAATACCAAGCCAAACAAATTTTAGAATCCTTTGGCGTAAAGACACTTTCTGGTCAAGTTGCAGAAACACCCGAAGAAGCAGAATCCATTGCCAATACAATGAATTGTCCACAATATGTTGTCAAAGCACAAATTCACGCAGGTGGACGTAGCAAAGGTGGTGGGGTAAAACTTGCACACTCCGTCGCTGAAGTTAAACAACACGCTGAATCAATGATAGGAACGCAATTGGTTACACCGCAGACAGGTCCGGAAGGTAAACTTGTCAGCACAGTTTTAATTGTTGAAGGAGCTGAAATACATAAAGAATACTACCTTGCGATACTACTTGATCGTGAAACATCACAACTCACACTAATCGGTAGTGAAGAGGGTGGTGTCAATATAGAAGAAGTTGCCGAACATACGCCAGAGAAGATCATTAGATCCTCTATCAATCCTGCATTTGGACTGACTAATTTCCAAGCACGGAACTTTGCATACAAATTAATTGTGGACGAAGAATATCAAAAGATAATTCCAAACGCAACAGAATTGATTACTTCTCTTTACAATGCATTTGTGGAATGTGATTGTTCACTGATTGAGATTAATCCTTTGGCAATAGTAGGTGAAGGAGATAACTTACAAATTGTGGCACTTGATTCCAAGGTTAACTTGGATGATAACTCTCTTTGGAGAAATCCTGAAATTGCTGAATTACGTGATCCCAACGAAGAGGATCCAAGTGAATTGGAGGCAAGTGAATCTGGTCTAAGTTATATTCGTCTCGATGGGAATATTGGGTGCATGGTAAACGGTGCCGGATTAGCTATGGCGACAATGGATATAATAAAACAAAAAGGTGGTGAACCTGCAAACTTTCTTGATGTCGGTGGAGGTGCATCAGCGGAGGCAGTTGCCCATGCTTTCAGGTTGATCTTGGCAGACGAAAATGTTAAAGCTGTTCTTGTAAATATCTTCGGTGGTATTATGAAATGCGATACCATTGCTACGGGTATTGTTGATGCAGCAAAACAGGTCGAACTCAATGTTCCCCTTGTCGTTCGATTAGAGGGTACAAATGTTGAACTTGGAAAACAGATTATAGATCATTCCGATTTAAATGTGCTACAAGCAGAAGGACTCTCCGAAGCAGCTGAACTTGCCGTGAACGCAGCAAACACCTTATAGAGATATTCTTGAACGAACATCACAATGAATAGACTAATCATATAAGAATGTCCTACCACATTAACAATATGACAAGGTAGGTAATAGGTATAAGTGTATAACTAAAACACAATACCGATTAGCCTGCACGTAAGTGTTGAGTCTACAAAATCCAATATCTTCAAATTGGTAAATTTTAAGGAACATTGTATCGTATTAGGACATTAGACACAGAAAGAGAACAATGGCGAAACTTGAATTAGCGGATATTGATGTTACGGATAAACATGTACTTGTACGTGTGGATTTTAATGTTCCAATCCAGGACGGGAAAATCACTGACGAAACTCGTATTACTGCTGCATTACCAACCCTATTAGACCTACTCCATCGAAATGCAAAGATAATTCTTATCACTCATCTGGGGAGACCAAAAATAGGATTAAACGAAGACAATAGAGAATTTTCAACCGAACCTATAGCTACAGCTCTTAACCAAAAACTTGGAATACGGATCAAACATGTTGATGATTGCATTGGAGAATCTGTTCAGAAGGCTGTTGACTTATTGGAAAATAGTGAGATACTTCTCCTTGAAAATGTACGATTCTATGCTGAGGAAACAAATAATGATCCAAATTTTGCCAAGCAACTCGCTGCTCTGGCAGATGTATATGTAAATGATGCTTTTGGTACGGCTCATCGTGCACACGCATCAACGGAAGGTGTAACACACTACCTGAACACGTGTGCTGCTGGATTACTCATGGCACGAGAAATTCATTATCTCAGCATGAGTATTGAAGATCCCGCACGTCCTTATGTCGCAATTCTTGGTGGTGCTAAAATATCGGATAAAATTACACTCATTGAAAATCTACTGGATAAGGTCGATCATCTTTTGATAGGAGGTGGTATGGCTTACACATTCCTTGCTGCTATGGGTGTACCAATCGGTAATTCACTCGTTGAGACAGAGAAACTTGATGTCGCTGCATCCCTCATTAAAAAGGAAGGTTTTTCTGATAAGGTTAGTCTTCCAATTGACCACATTACCGGTCGGGAATTTGATCCTGATACAGAAACTCAGGTTGTTGATGAACCTGCTATTCCAGATGGGTGGCAAGGTTTAGATATTGGACCTAAAACTGTAGCTGCATTTGGTGAAAGAATACAAGCATCAAAAACAGTTGTATGGAACGGACCTTTAGGTGTTTACGAGTTTGAAAAGTTTGCTCAAGGTACAATTGAAATAGCAAGACAAATCGCAGATTCACAAACAGTGAGTATTATCGGTGGTGGAGATTGTGTCGCAGCAATCCAACAAGCTGGTGTTGCAGACAGAATCACACATGTTTCTACAGGTGGTGGCGCCTCACTGGAGTTTTTAGAAGGAAAACCCTTACCCGGCATCACAGCATTAACTGATAAATAATCAGTCTAATAACTATTAACTGTAAACTGAAAGCTAAATATGTTTGATAAAATTACACCTCGCAGTGAAGATTACTCAAAATGGTATACACAAGTCATCCGTCAAGCCGAAATGGCGGATTATACGCCAGTTCGTGGATGTATGGTTGTTCGTCCATACGGTTTCTCCCTATGGGAAAACGTCAAAGAACAACTTGATATTCGGTTTAAAGCGACTGGTCATCAAAACGCGGCATTTCCGCTCTTTATTCCTATGAGTTTCATAGAAAAAGAAGCAGAACACGTTGAAGGATTTAAACCTGAACTCGCTGTTGTTACACATGGTGGTGGTAAAAAATTAGATGAACCCCTTGTTGTACGTCCAACATCAGAAACGATTATCGGATACATGTATAGTCAATGGATACAATCTTACCGAGATCTACCCGTTCTAATTAATCAATGGGCAAATGTAGTACGATGGGAACTTCGTCCCCGTCTATTCCTACGTACAATGGAATTTTTCTGGCAGGAAGGTCATACCGCACACGCTACCCATGAAGAAGCCGAAGAGGAAACTTTACGTATTCTGGACATATATACCGATTTTGCTGTAAATGAAGCTGCAATACCTGTCATTCCCGGACGTAAGAGTGATAGTGAAAAGTTCCCTGGGGCATTAACCTCCTATACAATTGAAGCAATGATGGGAGATAAGCGCGCACTACAATCAGGTACATCCCATGATCTTGGACAGAACTTCGCTAAAGTCTTTGATATTCAATACCTTGATGCAGAACAGAAACAACAACACTGCTGGACAACAAGTTGGGGTGTCAGTACGCGTATGATCGGCGCAATCATAATGACGCATGGGGATGACCAAGGATTAGTTTTACCGCCAAGACTTGCACCTACACAACTCGTAATCGTTCCTATCATACCAAAAAACAGTGAAGAAACAAAACAGGTTGTTACGCAAACTGTCAATGCTATTTGTGAAACATTGGGCGATATACGATATTATGTAGATGATCGGTATGAACATTCTCCCGGTTGGCGATTCAATGAATGGGAATTAAAGGGTGTACCGATTCGCATAGAGATAGGTCCACGCGACATTGAAAATGAACAGGTGGTTTTCGCTCGTAGAGATATTCCAGGTAAAGAAGGGAAATCTTTCGTTCCGATTTCAGATGTTGCTGTAACAGCTACGCAATTGCTCGAGACAATTCAGTCTGATATGCTCAAACGTGCAACGGAATTCCGAAATGCAAACACATTTGAACCTGAAAACTACGATTCATTAAAGGAGATAGTTGAGATCGGCTTTGCACGTGCATGGTGGTGTGGAAACGCTGCGTGTGAAGATAAGTTCAAAGAAGAGACACAGGCAACTATACGATGTATCCCGATGGAGCAACCAGATGGTGAGGGAGCGTGCATTGTCTGTGGTGCAGAAGCGAATGAAATCACGATTTTTGCACGGGCATATTAATATAGTGTTTCTCAATTTAGGGAGATAAATATGAAATACATCACGATTAGTGCAATACTATTCTCTATTATTGTATTGTCTGCTTACAGTGAACTTACCCCAACAGACCTTGAAAAAATTCGAGAAATCGTCAAGGAAGCTGTCAATGAATCTGAAAAACGAACCAAAGAATATGTTAATGTAAGATTTGATAGCGTTGATAAACGCTTGACACATCAAGCAAATATCACTTATGGTCTGATGGCACTTGTTGCTGTAGCAATTGGTGTCCCTGCATGGCGAAGCCAAAAAGACCGATCCCTCGAAAAACGAATAGATGCGCTCACCCAAGAAATTGAAATACTCAAAAAGCAACATATTCAAAACCCGTAAGACACCATACGCGCATTCTGCACTTTCTACACCATTTGTGTATCCCTAAAGAATTTAGGATATTCCTCATGAATAATATAGAGTATCTTAGCAAAGTAATGCTGATTTTTTTAGGAATAGTATGCTTAGGATGTTCTTTTAGTGGGTGTGGTAGACCATCTAATACTGTAATATACGGAACATTTCTATTGCTATTGATAAACACAACACTTCTGGTAGTTTGTCTTATCATACTCATCAATATCTTAAAAAAGTAATATAACTCAAGTTGTACCCTAACCATATTATATCGAAATAGAACATAACAAAACCTAACATGCACTACACATCACAACAAAACGATTGGTTAGTCCACCTCTACACACAACCTGCGACAGTAGAAGAAGCGGATAACCAGCTTATTCTTGGTAACGGACTCATTCAGCGAAGGTTTGTAATCACACCAAATTTCGCAACAGTAGATTATTCGCATCTCATCACTGGGAACAGTATTCTTCGTGGTATAAAACCTGAAGCAATTCTTACGATTAATGGACAGGAATTCGAAGTTGGGGGGTTAAAAGGACAACCCGATTACGCCTATCTTGATGATAAGTGGATTCCTGACCTGATGAGTGATCCCAAGGCATTTCAATATCAGGAATATCGAACGGGTGTCCCTGAAATACGATATCCATGGGTAGATAGACGGACGACGACTTCCTCACCATATCCACCGGAAGGTGTGACATTAACAGTTGTATTTTCCCCTCCATCATCACTTGACTCACTTCAAATTTGTGTGCATTATGAACTATACCAAGGTATTCCCGTAATGTCCAAATGGATCACTATTCACAATGAGAGTCAGAAAACAATCAAAATTGATACCTTAAGTAGCGAAATCCTTGCTGTCAATGAACAGGAGCAACATCGACTACATGTAGAAAGTGATTATGCTTTCAGCAAAATGAATACAACACATTGGGGACCAGATAAAGAATACCTGACACAGACTGATTATCTCTATCAGATGCCGTTGTTAATGACAAGCACATATCCACTCGGTCCAGGAGTACTCCTTCAACCAGGAGAGACTTTCGAGAGTTTCCGTACCTTTGAAATCCTACATGATAGTGATGATCGTGAACGGAAAGGACTCACACGTCGCAAAATGTATCGTACCCTTGCACCACAGGTTACCGAAAATCCAATTCTCATGCACGTTCGAAGTGCGGAACCGGACGCTGTTCGGTTAGCAATCGATCAGTGTGCTGAAGTCGGATTTGAAATGGTAATTATGACCTTTGGCAGTGGATATAATATTGAGAGTCAAGATCCAGGATATATCGAAAGGATGAAGGAATTGGCTGACTATGCCCATAGCAAAAACATTCAACTCGGTGGCTATACATTGATGTGTGCATCACGCGGGGTGGGTGAGGAATACAATTGTATTGATCCTGATACTGGAAAACCCGGGAGCAGATTTGGACAAAGTGCATGTCTCGCAAGTGAATGGGGAGATGGCTATGCTGAGAGAGTGCTGAATTTCATGGATGCAACCGGAATGGATATCATCGAAACGGATGGACCATACCATGGTGATGTCTGTGCATCTACAACCCACAAACACCATAACGGTCTTGAAGATTCACAACTACGACAATGGGAAGCGTGTGTGAATTTTTATCACGAATGTAGAAAACGGGGTATTTACATCAATTCACCAGACTGGTATTACCTAAACGGTTCCAACAAATGTGGTATGGGGTACCGCGAAACTAACTTCAGTTTACCTCGAGAACAACAAATTCTAATTGCCAGACAGAATATCTACGATGCCACTTATGAAAAGACACCGAGCATGGGATGGATGTTTGTCCCCTTGGTAGAGTATCACGGTGGTGGACAAGCCGCAACGTTTGAACCGCTATGTGAACACCTTGATGACTACGAATCACACCTCGCACAGAACTTCGGAAGCGGAGTGATTGCGTGTTATCGTGGACCACGCCTTTTCGATACAGAGGAGACAAAGGTTGTTGTTAAGAAGTGGGTTGACTTCTTTAAACAGTATCGTCAAATATTGGAATCGGATGTGATTCATGTCCGTCGTCCAGATGGACGATCTATTGATTGTATATTACATACTAATCCCCAACTCAACCCTTGTGGATTGGCAATGCTTTATAATTCCACTGATAAGACACAAGAAACAACACTGAAATTACCTGTCTATTATACTGGATTGAGTGAAACAGCTATGATTCGTGAAAAAGAAGGTAAATCTAAAGAATACAAAATAGATCGAAATTACAACATTGAGATTCCAATTAAGATGGAAGCAAAGAGCGTTACCTATCTTATAGTTGAATCTGAATCCTGATACCTCAAATTGTTCTATATCTATGTATTCTAACAGATTGTATACCTTCTCTATTGGATAAATAACATCAAGATTCTCAACTATACATTTACATTTACTGCGTTTGAGTTTATACTATTAATATAGTATTTGTAATTTCCTTTGTGTGAACTTGTCTATACTCTCTATCTATTCTGCAAAAGATCAAATATTGTGGCAGTAATGGTTAAACAATGATTGACATAACATAATCAAACCTTGCATTCGCAAATGGAGGAAAAAATGAGATTTGTCCAATTTAAGCAATCAATATCGGTATTCACAACACTGATCTGCCTCTGTTTTATGTTTCCAGCTCTGAGTTCTGCAATTAATACGGACGCAGCTTTGGGAATATGGCTTTTTGATGAAGGTAATGGCAATACGGCAATGGATAGTTCTAAAAATGGTAATGATGGAGAACTGGTTGGTGCCAAATGGGATGCCGGAAAATACGGGGAAGCCCTAAAATTTGAAGGTGGTGCTCATGTATCTGTAGGTGCTTTTGCAGATTATGAGGATGAGGTGACAATCGTTGCTTTGATTAAAACACCTTCAGCTCCCGCATGGTCAGACATAATCGTGGGACCTTGTGGAGATGTAATTTTCACTCTGCAGAACCATAAATTGAATTTCGCTGGACAGTGTGCCCAACCGATCCCCCATAATACATGGTCGACAACGTTGTTGAATGATGACAAATGGCATTCCCTTGCAGGCACTTACGATGGGAAAACAGTAAAGGTGTTTGTTGATGGGAAGTTAGAAGCATCTAATGCTGCAGCAGGGGCGTTCAAAATTGGAGCTAAATATATCGGGTCAAGAGACGACAAACAAGAGGCATACACTGGTCTGATTGATGAGATCGCATTTTTCAATACTGCACTCTCAGAAAACGATGTGAAAGACATTGCAGAAGGTGGTTTATCTGTGGCACTCGGTTTTGCATCCGTCTCTCCACAAGCAAAACTAACAACGACATGGGGAAAATTGAAATCGATAAACTAAATATTGGTACGACACCTTAATTTTATAGGTATTTTATTTTATGGTAGATTATATAATTAATTCCACATACTGCCTTGTAGGCGGGGAATGCCAATAAGGCATTCATACCCGACGAATTCCATACGCGGATTCGGTGTTGATTTGGGTGAATGCTAAACAGCATTCATACCCGGGGAATGTCTAAATGACATTCATACCGTTGATTGCTTGATTTGAACGCCGATTCCCGATTATCAAAGGGTTTGATCGCGATTTGGAGATCGCTCCTACAAGTAAGGTGTGTAATTATGACAATATATCACCATATATTTGACAACATGGAGGAAAGAGTTTAATCATCACGTTATTGAACCTCGAATATGAGTATACTGGTAAATAAAAATACGAGAGTAATTGTACAAGGTATCACAGGACGTTCAGGACGTTTTCATACCGAACAGTGTGTGGATTACGGTACGAATGTTGTTGCTGGTTCCGTCCCTGGCAAAGGTGGTACAGATGTGAACGGAATCCCTGTGTTTGACACTGTCGCAGAAGGGGTTGACAATACTGGAGCAGATACGTCCCTAATTTTCGTTCCTGCCCACTTTAATGCAGCAGATTCTATAATGGAAGCTGCGGATGCTGGTGTGGAGCTAATCGTCTGTATTTCTGAGCATATTCCTATCCTTGATATGGTTAAGGCTAAAGCCTTCTTAAACGGAAATAAAACTCGATTGATCGGACCCAATTGTCCAGGTATAATTACCCCCGGTGAATGTAAAATTGGTGTAATGCCTGCGTTTGCATATAGTCCCGGTAATGTAGGTATTGTATCCCGAAGTGGAACACTCACCTATGAAGCAGCTTTTCAACTTAAGCAGCTTGGAATTGGACAATCCACTTGTGTCGGTATCGGCGGTGATCCTGTAATAGGGACAAACTTCGTTGAGGTGCTGCAACTTTTTGAAGAAGACGATGATACACATGCTGTTGTATTAATTGGTGAAATCGGTGGGAATGCTGAGGAGAAGGCAGCAGAATTTGTTAGAGACAAAATGAAAAAACCTGTCGTTGGATTTATCGCAGGACAGACCGCGCCACCCGGGAAACGGATGGGGCATGCAGGGGCAATTATATCGGGTGGTAAAGGTACAGCGGCTGATAAAATACAATCTCTTAAAAACGCTGAAATCGCTGTTGCAGAAGATCTTACTACTATTGGTGAAACCGTAGCAGAGGTATTGGGATAATCTGAACTTGTTGGGAAGAAATAATGAAAAAAGACATTGCTTATCTACAGACTAAGAAACAGCAGAAACAACCTATTTCCGTGTTGACATGCTATGATTACCCAACTGCCTGTATGCAAGATGCAGCTGGTATTGACATCGTTTTCGTCGGTGATAGTGTTGGAACTAATATCCTTGGCTATAAGAGTGAGATGGAAGTAACCATGGCAGACATGCTTCATCACCTCAAGGCTGTACGGCGTGGTGTGACTGATGCATACCTTTTGATTGATATGCCTTATGCTTCTGACTGTAATCCAAAACAAGCAATAGCTAATGCGAATCTGTTTTTAGATAATGGTGCTGATGGTGTTAAACTGGAGGGTGGTAAAGAGAAAACCTCCATTATATCTGCCCTTACTGAACAGGATATAGATGTATGTGCTCATATTGGACATAACCCACAAATCCATGGCACAAAGGCAGCAACACACGGAAAAACGGTATCCAAAGCAAAAGAACTCATTCAAACTTCATCGGATCTTGTAGATGCAGGAGCAAAACTCATTGTACTTGAGAAAATAACAGAAGAGATCAGCCAAATCATAACCGAATCAATCAACATTCCTACCATCGGTATAGGTGCGGGAAGATACTGCGATGGACAAGTACTCGTTATTAACGATATATTAGGCATCGGTCCAGAGTTCAAACACGCAAAACGGTATCAGGATTACAACCGACTCACCTATGAAGCAATCTGCCAATACAAAGAAGAGGTTGAAAACGGAGCATTTCCAACCGATGCGAATGTTGATAACATAGCCTTTGATAAGTTAGAACGTGTGAAGAAATGGTTGGCTTTAAAACAATGATGTATCTCCGTTATCCAAAAACACCGTATGTCTCCTTTTTCATTAGGGTAAAGGCTTAACAACCAATCAATAGTCAAGCAACGTATTCGGCATTGGTTTTAATCTGCAAGTCTAATAACTCATACCGCAAAATCACATTTGATGTTCCCACAAGATCATAGTTCCGTCTGTACTGCCACTTGCTATTGTGTTTCCATCGGGGCTAAACACTACACTTTCAACCGCTCCTTTATGTCCCGATAGTGTACGAATAGATTCACCAGTATCCACATCCCACAGACGGATAGTTCTGTCACCACTTCCACTTACGATGATTTCCATCTGGACTAAAGGACACGGTATAGACCTTACCCGTATGTCCCGATAGTGTACGAATAGATTCACCAGTATCTACATCCCACAGACGGATGGTTTTGTCTCTACTTCCACTTACGATTGTCGTGCTATCAGGATTAAAAGCCACACTGAGCACCTTACCCGTATGACCCATGTATAGATCAAGTTCTTCACCCGTTTGAGTATTGTAGATCCAAACACCAATTGAAGTAGCAACTGCAAACTTCTCACCATCAGGAGAAAAACTATTTCGTCTATACTTCCTTTACCATGTCGTATTTTTGCCCCTTAAGGTAATAGCCATTTTGTATAATCCTGAACAATTTTATCTGTTTGAACTTCTTCAGTAAGTGCTGAAACGTCATTGGGTTGCAATTAAGAAAAATAATCTTCACCCTGAACATTTACACTGCTAATTTTCTTTTGCACATCTGTTTCTGATTCCAACTTTGCGATTATAGGTGCGTCAACGATCTCAACCATAGGTGTCAATTTAACACCTTTCCCAAACATGGTAGGTTAGACTTGGAACCGATTAGACTCCGTATAGTGGATACACTTTTGCTATAAACATTCCGTCCCTATGGGACTCAATATGGTGGATACACTTTTGCTATAAACATTCCGTCCCTATGGGACTCACTATGGTGTATACACTTTGCTATAAACATTCCGTCCCTACGGAACTGAAAAACACACATAAAATTAAATGATCTTCTTAAGTTGACACCTATGGGAGCGGTTCCAAACCGCTCCATAGGTATCAACTTAGGGATTACATGTCCTCGTAGGTTCGGTTGAATTGAAGGTGTAACCCAATATTTCCAGTATATAAAAGCGTTTCATGTCCAAATCAACGTCGAATCCGCGGAATCAACGGTATGAATGCCATTAGGCATTCACCGGGAATTCGTCCAAATCAACACCGAATGCGCGTATGGCATTCGGTGGGTTTCGTTCCTCTACCCGACCTACAAGAGGAGAAGAAATCGTCCAAATATGATTGGAAGATCCTTAAATTGATGACTATGGAAAACTTTGTCTCATGACACACTGTTAGAAATGAAACGGAGAACGGCATAAACTGACATTTTGTGTTAAAAAAGAGAGACATTATATATCAAAAATGGTGTTAGTTGTCTTAATATTCTATCTTCGGGTCTAATTCCTTTGCTTTGGCAGAGTCTGCTTCTGCTGCTTCATGCTGTCCAAGTGCTTGTTTTGCCTTACTACGATCATAATATGCCTTAGCATAATTTGGGTTTAGTTCGATTGACATGTCGTAATCTTCAATCGCGCCATCATAATCCTCAAAGACAGCTTTTGCGGCCCCACGTTTGTAATGGATGGCAGTCCGACAAACCTCACATTCCATTTCTGACTGTATTGCTTCATCACTGTCTGATATGATATTTTGATATAGGGTTAATGCTGCTTCCTTATACCCCTGTTGACTTTTAAGTTGTGCTAACTGATGTTTTGCCTGTACGAGGTGATTATAGATACATTTCCATTTTAATTTGCGGTTGATAGCTTCACTATAGTCGTTTATCGTTCCTTGAAATAATTTTTCTGTTTCTTTCAAGTTTTCGTGTTGTGATTCAAACTCTCCGAAAATGTATTTTGCTTTTCCTCTGTAGTAATAGGAGATTGCCCGTTTCGGTTTTTGCTTGATAACTTCGGAAAGATGGACTATTGCCTCTTTATATAATCTTCTTGCTGCATACAAATGCTTCTTTTTCTCTTCAATGGGTTTACGATTGATAATCTCAGTAAATTCATCAATTATCGTTTGATATATGTTCAATACATCTGATATTTCACCATTTTCAATTCTTCTTTTGGCAAGGTGGAACCTTGCCTTTGCTTGACCTTCGAACCAAGTACTTTCTCCAGCTAATTTCCTTAGGAATTTATGAAGACTTGAAGCTAAAGAAATTCTGATATATCGTAGCTGCCACGAAAAAAATAATCCAAAACGTGTGAAACTGAATCGTTCTCTATTGAGTTTATAAGCTGAGAGTTTATTGAAAAGGTATTCGTCCCGTTTCTCTAAGGAATACATCACTGAGGATCTGTTTAAGTAGACATTAGCCAAATCTGGATTAAGTCTAATGGCATCATCGTAGTGAGCGATTGCTCCCTTAATGTCTCCGTGTTCACGACAAATAGATGCATCATAAGATTTCACATAAGCTTGAATGCGAGGACGTTTTTGCCATGATTCAAGCGACTCTACATCATCTGTTTCGTTCAACAAGCTTTTAAGAAGGTTAGAGGCAATGCCTGTACCCTTAATGGATTCACTATCATCAACCGATACATCTCCAGAACTAACAATAGCGATAACTTCACCTTTTGTATTCAGCACCGGACTGCCGCTATACCCCTGTCCATCAGTAATATTGAAATTTACGACGATATGTTTACCACTGTTTGAAATATTATAAACAGTACCTTCCACGCGGTCTGTTTGATTTTTACGATTTCCTAAAAGACAGACTTGCTCAGCCTTGCGAACTTTTTTACTATTGCCGAGGGGAAACGGTGTGCCTTCCTCTGCAACCTTTAGAACAGTGAGATCGTTTATGTCATCAAAGGCTATAATACCTTCAACGGTATAGGTTGTTTCGGATTCAACGCACTTTGCAGTGATTGTTGATGCACCAGCAAGAACATGAACGTTGGTTACGATTTTGTCTGGCTCAATGAAAAATCCATTGCCTAAAGCAATAGATTTGTCCACCTTATATTTCTTTTTTAAGAGAACTGTTGTGCCTATTATTTCTTTTGTGTGCTGCGAGGAAATATTATCACTTTCTTGTTCCATAAATGTTTTACTCCTAAGGTGAATACCAAACAATGATCTTCTATCTGTTTTCAGGTGGTGGTTGAATATTCAGTTCAACTGGTGGTGGAATATCCAATTCCATATCTGAATTCACCTTCAAAAGTTCACCAAGAGGATCCATATCTTGAATAAAATTCTTCTTTATTTTCAAGTCTGTCAACCTCGTGAACTTTTCAATGCTGCTAATATCATAGATTTGGTTACGTTCAATGTGTAATAAACTCAACAAAGTTGCTCCTGCAATTGGAGAAATATCCTTAATCTGATTGCTCCAGAGCCATAACTTTGTCAACTGATCCTTTCCTGAGATGGGTGAAATATCCATGATCTGATTACCACCAAGATTTAACTCTACTAATTTTGTCATGCTTTCAAGTGGTTCTATATTTGTGATTTTATTACTGTGGAGACGTAACTTTCGTAACTTTGTCAAATTAGCGAGTGGGATTATATTTTGGATCTGATTTCGTGATAAATCTAATACTTCTAAGTGACTTAGACCTGAAATTGCTTCTATATGAGTGATGTTATTCTTCCATAGACTCAACGACTTCAATTTTGTCAGCATAGTCAACGGTGTAAGGTTATTAATCTGATTCTCCGCTATCCACAGTGTTGTCAACTCTGTCATTCCTGTTAGAGGTGTAATATCGTTGATTTGATTATTAATCAAGTCTAAGAACTGTAATTGTGTCAATTCAGACAGTGGTGTTATATCAGCTATCTTATTCTTTGCAAGCATTATTTCTCTCAGTTTCGTCAATCCTTTGAGTGGTGTGATATCAACAATCTGATTATTAATAAGTATAACACTTTCTAACTGAGTCAAACCTATGAGCGGCGTAATATCGCTAATTTGATTATCATTCGAATATAATTTGGTAAGTTTCGTTAAATTTGCCAATGGCGTTAGGTCGCTGATTGGCGTATAGTGTAGCCATAACTCAGTGAGTTGTGTCAAATTTGCAAGAGGTTTTAGATCAGTAATTTTGTTCTGTGCAATAATCAGAACTTTTAAGTTTGTTGCATTTTGCAGACCAGTTAAGTCTACTATGTTTCTGTTACTGGCATCTAATTTCTTTAGTGTTTTCAACTTCTCTATCGGTATAGGATCGTTAAGTTCAATATCGAGTTTCTCCCTTAGGACATCTGCTAAATTCACATCAGGAATTGTTGGATCCAATTCCGTTGAACTTGGACGTTGTGCGCTAATATCAGTTTTTAATTTTGGATTTTGTTTCAATAGTCTTTCAAGAGGGGCAACATTTTGAATTGGATTCCCGTAGAGAGATAAACGTTCTAAATTAGTTAAACTTTGAACACAACTGATGTCTTTGATTTGATTGTGCTGTAGTATTAGCTCTTTTAGTTCTGTCAGTTTCTCAAGCGGTTCTATATTAGTGATTTTATTTACGTGGAGACGTAATTTCGTCAATTTTGTCAAATCCGCAATTGGAGTAATGTCTCTGATTTGATTATTTATTAATCGTAAATCTGCAAGTTGTGCTAAGTTAGCAATCGGAGTCAGGTCTCTTACTTGGTTACTCACTATTGCTAAATACTTTAGTTTTGTTAATCCTGTGAGGGGTGTGATGTCATTAATATTGTTATCATCGAGTGATAAACTTGTCAATTGTGTTAAGTTTGTGAGTGCCGTGAGATCACTGATTCTATTTCTGTTAAGGCTTAAACGCTTTAATCCTGTTGCTTTTTCCAGTCCCGTTAGGTCTCTTATCTCTTTTTCATTGGCATGCAGCTGCTCCAATTCTTCCATTTTCTTTTTGGGTATAGGATCCGTTGGCCCTATACCGAGTGTTTTGCGTATTGCGGCAGCTAAATTAGCATCCGGTATTGTCACATCCTGGCTTGATGAATTAGTAGTTGGATCTTCCATTTTTTCGTCTCCTTGTGTTTCTGCAAGTGCTGCAAGAATATCATTCGGTTGTTGTTCAGGACTAATTCGCTTTTCCAATGCGAAGGCACTTCCAATTTGTTTCTGTATATCAGGTTTATGTTCAAGGTTCATTACTATAGGTGCATCAATGATTTCTATCGTCATCTCTGCAGTAGCATCTAAACTATAGGGTTTCTGAAAACGTGTCAAGAAACTACTATTTCCAAAACCAAGCATCAGCAACACTACTGCTAACGTGGAAGTAGTAATTGCCCATGGGAGAAATGGTTTGCTACTGGTCGGTAAAGTAGGTTTGACATGCGAAATCTCACGCATCACATTCTCAGTAAGATGTGGTGAGATTTGGAAATTGTCTATTGCCTCTCGGATGATTGTTTCCTCTTTCTTTAAACGCTGCCTTGCACGACGAAGTCGACTCTTAACGGTATTTTCAGACACACCTAAAAATGCACCTATTTCAGAACACGACATCTCACCGAAATAGTGTAAAGTGATTACAGTCCGTTCACTCTCCTCCAGTTTCCCAAGGAGTTTTTTAACAACATCTCGCTGTGTTTGTGCAGTAATCCGTTCATTTTCTTGAAGCTTGTAATCAGAATAGGTCGGTTTTGCACGATGAGTAGTATCATTATCCTTTAGTAATTGTTTACGTAAATGCTTTTTACGTAACCAGGAAGTGCAGCGGTTTGTCGCAATCACATAGAGCCAACTTGCAAACTGTTGTGGTCTTTTCAGTGTTGTGAGATTTTGGTATGCGTTCAGAAAGGTATCCTGTGTAATCTCTTCTGCGATATGAAAGTCACCAACTTTTCTCCATACCAATGCGTGAACCTGTTTTTGGTATTTCTCCACAAGTTCTGCGAATGCAGTATCATCACCATCAATGCTACGGTTAATTAATTGTATATTGTTGCATTTCATAGATCCCTCCGATTTACCGTTTAGTGACGCTATGAATCGGTAAAACGGGTGCAGAATTCTCAATAATGTAAATGATTTAACCGTTATGATGAATTGGCAACAACATCCTATTTGAATTACAGAGTGCATTCTACAAACTGACACCATAGGTGTCAATATTATTAAAAACACCCATAATAAACCCAGACCGGGTAGGATGTGTATATCTTTTTTAATCTTGAAAAAGTTACGAAATCGTAACTTTTTTCTGTAACACCAATTTTAGGGGTACCCCTATTATCCCAGTCTCCGTATGGGTTTAGAGACGATAAAGCAGATGTTACGATTTTAGATAAAAAAGTTACATCAATGATCGGAATTGTCTCTATTAAGAGAATAAGGTAAAAAATAAAAAACGAAGTAATTATATACGCGTTACGCATTTGTGAGATGCATTATTAATTACTATAACGTTAATTTATTTTGGATGTCAATCTCCTTTCAGAAGTTTCGATTTATAAGTTTAGAATTTGTCGAAAAACGGGAAAATGTTACACTTTTTGACACATTGTGTGTCATTTATTTTCCGTAAAATTATGGCTTTCAGAGCAGTACTGGACTGGGTTTATTGTCATTAATTTAGAAGAAAGCACAATTTTGAATTTTCTCATTTTGTGTTATTTCTGTTTTTGATCTGATTTTTCACATATGTTAATATTATGTTGGCAATTATTAGTTTATAGCTGATAGTTGTCGGGTGTTGGTTGTCAGTTAATTGAATTTCTGAACAAGGTTTTACTGTATAGCTCATGGTCTTTTTTTGAGATATTTCTATATATTTTGTGATCCAGTATTTGATGGATTTATAGTAAACATTAGATTTAATTAGACACTTTACTTGCAGGAGTGTCCTCCTGGTCGCGACCGGAAGGTCGCTCCTACAGAAGAGTTGTGGGATGCGAACATATGTTATGCCAATAGAAAATGTTGTATTAATTGTATTGTTCACTATAATTGAGAAAGTTACGATATCCTAACTTTTTTCATGAATATCTTTCATTTTGAATAGTATTATCCTTGATTTTTAGTTTTTCAAGTTTTTCAAATCGGTTTTTTAGATTCTCGCAATTTGAAGTGTCTTGCAGTAAGTCTGACACTGTGTTCATAGCGAATTACTAAAAGCAGGTGATTTTTTAAAAATTTGAAAAACTTGAAAACTGTGTTCTTGGGTCAATCTGCTATTAACCGAGTAGGGTAATGGGATTGTATAGAATTGCCCGATATTTATCATTTTAGATTTTAAATTATATTTATTCATAACATAATAAACCTTTGTTGTTTATATATCCCATTTTACATGATAATATCATAACATATATATAATTTATATTGCAACCTTATTTTTCACTGATGTTACTTTAGATGTTCGTGTATAGATTTTCTTCATTATTTTTTTATTTGAATCGCGAATTTCGAACAAGGTTGTCTGAACCACCAAATCAACACCGAAATTACCATGTTTTGGGAAGGTGCTGAATTGAAAATTGTGGTTCGGTTAATGAAGATTAATTTATTCATTCGGTAATATACGGGCGTGGCTTCTTATATTTAATTTGGTTGCCCCTACGATAACGAGAGAAGGATTGGGATCGGAATCCGTTCCTGAAGATCGGGGATCGGAATCCGTTCCTGAAGATCGGGGATCGGAATCCGTTCCTGAAGATCGGGGATCGGAATCCGTTCCTGAAGAATCGGGGATCGGAATCCGTTCCTGAAGATCGGGGATCGGAATCCGTTCCTGAAGATCGGGGATCGGAATCCGTTCCTGAAGATCGGGGATCGGAATCCCCTCCTACAGAAGAGGGGTTTTGTCCAGAAGATTAATTTGGTCGCCCCTACGAACGTTCTTATGGGATGGATTACCTAAATATTTATTTAATCCTCATCAAACCGAACCTACCATATTTATGGAAGGTGCTGAATTCAAAATTATGCTTCGGTTACAAACCGAACCTACCATGTTGGGGAAGGTGCTGAATTCAAAATTATGCTTCGGTTACAAACCGAACCTACCATGGTTAGGGAAGGTGCTGAATTCAAAATTATGCTTCGGTTACAAACCGAACCTACCATGGTTAGGGAAGGTGCTGAATTCAAAATTATGGTATGGAAACGCGTTTAGAGGTTATATGCCTCATTTTCAGTTGAACCCATGACAACTTCTTTCCAACCCCACATAAGGATCGTGCCGTCCTCTCCACTTGTGGCAAGAGTTGTTCCGTCTGCTGAAAAAACCATCTTGGATATCCAACTTGTGTGTCCTGTGAGAGTGGTAATGATCTTCCCAGTTGTTGCACTTCGTAATTCGATAAATCCATGTCGACTCCCACTGATGAGTATAGAGCCATCTGGTGAGAACGTCAACGATGTAGGAGGATCATTATAACCTATACCTTGCAGACTAATTACAGCATCAAAGCTATTCGTTTCAGGATTTCGTGAATAAATGTTTTTTCCTGCAGCAAACGTATTGCTATCAGGTATGAACGCGATCTTCCCTTGATCTGATAGACTCTGAATCTCAGCTCCAGTCATAGGATCCCATACCCTAATTGTCAAGTCTTTATCAGTCCAACCAGAGCTAACAACAGTTTTGTTATCAGAGGAAAATGCTAAACTATAGACAGCAGTCGTATGTCCTTCAAGTCTACACAGGGTTTGTCGTTTCGCGACATCCCATAATTGTATAGAATTGTCTTGACGAGAACTCACAGCAAGGAGTTTTCCATCTGGTGAGAATACCACTTTAGCTTCAAATCCACCACTTTTTTCCTTCCCTCCTAAAACACATAACAAGCTTCTTGATTCTGTATCCCATAGACGGACAACAGTATGATTAAAATCAATTATATCTCTGGTAACAAATAGGCGTCCATCCGGTGAAAAGGCTACCTCTGAGTTTTTATCATCATTATTTTCTATCCTATCAACACGCAATTCTTTTCCGGTATCAATATCCCATTCAGAAACAAACACCTGTGAGCTTCTCCTGCTGATACTGGTGATGGTTTTTATTTCGTCTCTAAGATGATCCGTATTTTCTGTTCCCGATGGTAGTTCATTGAATACTAAAGCAGAAATCGAACCCGAATGATTATTTAATGTGAATTGTTGATTCCCTGAATCGGTTTCCCATAAACGAACTGTTCCATCAGTATATGCACATATAATCTGTTTACCATCAGGTGAAAAAGTGATATCCTTAAATCTTCCTTTATCTGTATGTCCTTCATAGATTCTGATAGGTTTATGACGAATAGCAGTTTTCAATATACGTTTTAATGTAGAAGATGTGCTTCCTGTGTCAATATTCCAGAGACGGACTATACCATCTGTATATCCAACAGCAAGTTCACTACTATCTGGTGAAAATGTTAATATCTCGGGTGAGGTATCGGTATTAAGTGTATACTTAAGCGTTTCACTTTCTATGTCCCACAACCGGATTTTATCGGAACCTTCAATAATGGCAAGTGTGTTGTTATCTGGTGAAAATTGCAATTCAATGATATTTTCCATCTTTTTTTCTACTTTGAATATACATTCCCCAGTTGTGATATTCCATATCTGAATTGGAGGAATTTCTTTCTTATTCCTCCAATATGCATTTGCACTTGCAGCAGCAATTAATTGTCTGTCAGGGGAAAATGTTACAAGCAATTCTTCAGAAATCTCATCTAATGATGGTAGTATAGACTGATATGTACCATCCGATAGATTCCACAGACGTGTTTCACCGTCTTGTCCCCATCGTACACCGTGCCAACCACTGGCACTCATCAGTTTCGTATTGTCATCCGTAAACTTCAACTTTCTAACTGGTCCATCAAATCCTTCAAATGAAGATTTCAGACTTTGTGTCTGTATATCCCATAATTGTATATTACCATGAAAATCTCCACAAGCAAGCGTGTTTCCATCTGTAGAAAATGCCAACACATTGATATAGGATGTTCCCTGTTTTCGATTAATATCATTGTTATCTGAAAGTAGTGCGATTTCTTCTCCAGTAATTGCATCGTAAAGCCAGAGTCCGATAGAAGTTCCAAGTACAAGAACTTTACCATCTGGTGCGAATTTAATATCGTTAACCTCACCCTTTCCTAAACGTGTTTTTGCTTTTTCTGGAATGATACTATTTGTATATGCTTTCATGGTTTCCTCCACTTGTTCCTCTAAAGAAAGTGTCGAAGCATTGTTATTTTGATTGATGTGTTTTTTATTTTTCTCCAGAGCACTTACGTTTCCAATCTGTTTACGCGTCACTGGATTCGATTCAATATTAGCAATAATAGGTGAGTCTATGATATCAACTGTCGTCTCAACAGTGTCATCAAAGGTATATGGGTGCTGAAAAAGCAGGAATAATCTGTTGCTTCCGAAACCGAGTATTAACAGAACCACTGCTATTGTTGAAGTAGCTACTGCCCAAGGGACAAACGGTTTACTGCCGATTGGTGTCACAGGTTTGTTTCGAGAGATTTCTTGCATAATCGTATCCGTAAGATTTGGAGAAATCTGGTAATTCTGTAACGCTTCTCTTATGATGCCTTCATCCTTTTGCAAACGCTGCTGAGCGCGGTGAAGTCTACTTTTAACGGTATTAGCGGAAACACCTAAGAACGCCCCTATCTCTTTACAGGACATATCACCGAAATAGTGAAGGGTCATGACAGTTCGTTCACTTTCCTTAAGTTTAGCAAGCAATTTTTCGACAACAATGCGTTGCGTTTCTGCCAAGGAGCGTTTGTTTTCTGTCGCAACATAATCCGAATAAGTTGAATCTTCAGGTTGTGTGATATCAATCTTATCTTGTAATTGGGTTCGAATGTTTTTATTACGTAGCCAGGTATTACATAGGTTTGAAGCAATTACATACAACCATCCAGCAAATAGTTGTGGTTTCTTCAAAGTTCTGAGTTGCTGATATGCTTTTAGAAATGTATCTTGTGTAAGTTCTTCTGCAAAGTGGAAATCCCCAATTTTCTTCCATACAAGTGCATGAACTTGCTTTTGATATTTTTCAACAAGTTCCGTGAATGCAGTATCATCCCCTTCAAGACTTCGGTGAATCAGGTATGCATCATTGTTTATCATAGTTCTCCTCCGATTATATTATAATGACAACACAAAGGAATGAATGGGGTGCAAAATTATGAAATACCATTTCTAATTAATAATATAACATTATTCCTTAGATCCAAATCAACGCCGAATCCGCTAATGGAATTCGTCGGGTTTCGTTCCTCTACCCGACCTACAAGAAGGTAAAATCAATCAAATGTGATTGGAGAATCCTTAAATTGACGCCTATGGTATGGTTTTAATTGTGTCCTACCATAGTCTAAGATTGTGTTTCCAAAGGTACAACATCAGCATAAACATAAGTTGGCGTTGTGTTGTTGCTGGAATGTATCTTGTCATCTTTGTCCTTTGATGTTGACTCAATATCTCTTTGGACAATTCTACCGGGTTTAGCCTGAACTGGGGAGCTAAACATCGGACCGTCAATGACACAGGTATGGAATTCACCATTTTCACCCAGGGGGTCCACACCATCTGGCAAATCAGCGAGAAGTTCTGTATCAAACCATCGACCAGCAAAGTCTGCGGGAACTTTGGTAGGGTTCAGTGCTGTGATAATGGCGCGCATACCCGAGGAGATCATCTCTTGGGCAAGTTCAGATGTGTTTATTCCCCAAACAGGAAAGATCGGTGTGAAGCCTGTACCTTTCAATTTCTCCTCTCGGTAGGCACGTATATCATCTAAGAATAGATCACCGAAAGCAAAATGTGATGCGGTTAGATCTGGTGGTAATACTTCTACCTCTGAAAGGAACTTACGCATTGCATCTTCATATATTGCATTAGAGCAAGGATACGGAATTGGTATTTCATATAAGGGTACACAGAGTTTCTCAGCCTGTTGTTTTAATACCCAAGCAGGAGTTGAGTGAATAGAAACACGATCAAATGTTTTTGTGACGGTGGTAAAAATACCACGTACATCGTATTTATCGGGTTGCTGGCGTAATTTATGTAGTGCCCACGCAGAATCTTTACCTGAGGACCAGGAAACTAATACGGGTGTTGGATTTATATTGTTTGTGTTTTTTTTCATAATTAATTATATTATGGTGAAATATTGACATAATTACACACCTTAATTGTAGGAGCGATCTCCGAATCGCGATCAAGTCCTTTGATAATCGGGAATCGGAATTCCCTCCTACAAGTTAGTATGTAGAATAAATTGTATATTCTACCATAAGCAATATCTTTGAAGACACTATGGTATTATAATGACAAAAAGTTCCCTAATAGACTCTTTCCGGCAGTTGTTAAAATGGATTCTGGATGAAACTGCACACCCCAAATGGGTAGTGTCTTATGACGAATACCCATAATCTCATCCTGATCCGTCCATGCGGTAATCTCAAGACAATCTGGTAATGTCTCTTTTTTTACGATCAGAGAATGATAGCGCGTTGCTTCAAATGGATTATCCAATCCTTTAAACAGATCCGCGTCATTGTGATGAATCATTGATGTTTTTCCGTGCATAAGACGATCTGCACGGACAACCTCACCCCCAAAAGTATCCCCGATACATTGATGTCCAAGACAAACCCCTAATATCGGCACTTTTCCGGCAAAATGTTTGATAGCATCGTTTGATATACCTGCTTCTTTTGGCGTGCAGGGACCAGGTGAAATAACAACCCTTTCTGGTGTCAACGCATCCAATTCTTTTATCCCTATCTTTCGACTACGATATACTTCTAATTCTGCACCGAGTTCACCGAAGTATTGTACTAAGTTATAGGTAAATGAATCGTAGTTGTCAATCATTAAAACCATCTTTTATCTCCTATGATGTAACAGACCTTGTTGTGCCATTTCAATTGCGGTGAGCATTGCCCATGCCTTACTGACGGTTTCATAATACTCATTTTCAGGAATGGAATCGGCAACGACACCACCCCCAGCTTGCACGTAGGCAGTCCCATCTTTAATTACTGCTGTGCGTATGGTTATTGCTGTATCTGCACTCCCTGAAAAACTGAAATAACCGACAGTTCCACCGTAGGGTCCCCTACGTGTTGACTCGAGTTCTTCAATGATTTCCATTGCACGTATTTTAGGTGCACCAGAGAGAGTACCAGCAGGTAGACATGCTCGGATAACATCAAAAGCAGAGAGATTTTCCCGCAATCGTCCGACCACATGAGAAACGATATGCATCACATGTGAGAATCTTTCGACTATCATGAGATCGGTAACCTCAACCGTATGATATTCACACACACGTCCAAGGTCGTTCCTACCTAAATCCACCAGCATGACATGTTCCGCCCGTTCCTTTGGATCTGAAATGAGTTCTTCCTCCAATTCACGATCTTCTTCGTCAGTTTTACCACGTGGAAGCGTTCCAGCAATCGGACGGGTTTGAACGAGTCCATTTTCCACACGCACCATCATTTCTGGAGATGCTCCAACAATCTCAAAACTATCATACTTCAGATAATACATATAAGGGGATGGATTTACGACCCGCAAGGCACGATAGATATCGAACGAATCCACAGAAACGGGTCTACTAAATCGTTGTGAAGGTACAACTTGTATAATGTCACCAGCAGCGATATACTCTTTGGCGCGACGAACCGCCTCTTCATAATCCGATTTTGTGAAATTTGAAGGCGGATCAGGAATAGTCTCAACATCACTATCAGATCTATCACCAATATTCTTTACAAAATTCACTTCTGAAGTAGAAATAAGTTTATCTACCAACACATCAATTTTTGCTATAGCATCTGAATAGGTTGAATCTACATCTCCATCAATATGTGCATTAGCAACAACTTTAATCTGATGGTTTACATGATCAAATACCAGTATTGTATCTGCAATCATGAAGAAGCAATCAGGCACCTGCAGTTCATCTTCGTTTGTATCTGGCAATTCTTCAACGAACCGCACCATATCATAGGTCATGTAACCAACTGCCCCGCCGTGGAATTCTGGAAGACCGTCAACACTGACGGGTTGATATTGCTGCATCAACTCTTCAAGAGCACGTAGCGGGTCATCGTACTCCTTGACTACCTTTTCTCTTTTTCCAAAGTCTTCTATCGTAACCTCGTTTCCTTTACTTTGGAAAAGAATTGAGGGTTGGCTGCCCAAGAAAGAATATCGAGCGACTTTCTCACCACCTTCAACACTTTCCAAAAGGAACGCGTAATCATCAGGCATTAATTTGTAGAATGCAGATACAGGTGTCTCCATATCTGCTAAGATTGGTCGATAAACAGGTATTGTGTTTCCATGTTTTGCTTTTACCTGAAATTCTTTTAATGTAGGAAAATACATGAGTGATTCCTCTTCATATCATAAGTATCTAATACCATTTCTAAATGAATAGGTGTCATAAATACAGATGTTATATTATATTCGGAGCGGTTCCAAACCGCTCCTACCGGGTCGGGTGAATGATTTTATGATGCTATGATATGAGCTGGATAATATTAAGTATTAATAAACAGCATCTGCATCGAAAATCTTATCTCCAACAATTGTAGTTGATTCTCCATCGGGGGAGACTTCCCTAAAAAAGCAGGATCGATACCCAGTATGACAAGCTGCCACCTTCTGTTCAACCTTAAACAGTAAAGCATCCCCATCACAATCAACGGCAACAGATTTTACAGTTTGGGTGTGTCCTGAAGTCTCCCCCTTTATCCATAACTTTTGTCGAGAACGGCTCCAAAAACATACTCGACCTGTTGACAAGGTCTGTTTGATCGCTTCTTCATTCATATATCCAACCATTAGTACTTCATTGTTGATACAGTCTTGTATAATAGCTGCGACCAAACCGTCCCTATCATATTTCAGTTCAGAAAGAATCTTCATACTCCCTCCTTGATCAGTTTTAAAACAAAAAACCTTATGCCACTGAGGTAGTGTGTGCATAAGGTTTACATATAACGATTAATATCAGAATAAACTACGTTAGCGCGCACACTCCTCCACACTGAGATTGGAACGCCACCAATGCCAATGATTCGATATAGTATTTAGGTAGGTGTGCAAACTAACAATTATCATCTTTTTCCTAAAGAACATAAAAATTTTATTACATTATTCCGATCTGTTTTATAATAACATATCCAAAATAGGTTGTCAAATTAAAATATGATGTAGGAATTTACAAATCATACCATTTCAATTAATTTTTGTCCGATTAGCAATAGTTATAAATGAAGTGTTGTGTGGCACAAACTCGAAAGTTTATGCTACAAATAATGGGGATTTTCATTTAGAAATGGTATTACAAGTTGGGAAAAGGAAGAAAGGTAGAAGGAGCTAATGGGTGCGGAAGGCGTGGTTTGGTTGTCTGAATCGCGGATTTCGCGGATGACACGGAATACGCGGATAAGAGGGTTGAGTGGTGGAAAGTGGACAGACTATAAAATAACAGATTGGGGAAAAGGGTGGTTTGGTTGTCTGAATAACCAAATCAACTTCGAATGCGCGGAATCAACGGTATGAATGCCATTTAGGCATTCCCCGGGCATTCGTCGGATTACACGGATGACGCGGATAACGCGGATAAGAGGGTTTGAGTGGTGGGAAGTAAACAGACGACAATATAATACCATTTCTATTATGATTATCTCATTACCGACTGTTAGGAATGGAACAGGGAAGACACAAACTGAAAGTTTGTGCTACAAAAAAGAGAGTTTATCAATTAGAAATGGTATAATATTGTATGGCAGACCGTCCTAACGTGGTAGGGATGTGTATATCTATTTTTAAAATTCACTATAGTCGCGATTCGTAATTTGCTCTTAGGGTATATCCCTTCGAAATGTCGCTAAATTTGACAATTGAATGCCTTCACTAATCATCCAGGGTTATTTAGTTATAATAGTTTTCCGTCATTATGATTTACTGAGAGTTTATCCCTAAAAGCGATATCAACAGATAAATCCATTTTTATGGTCTTCAGTCCTGTAGGGATGATATGTTTATAGAAATCGTTCTCTATACACCCTTTTGTACCGTAGGGTCGATATAGTTTTTGGTTATGCCGTTCCTACGGAACTCAAGAAAGGGAGGTTCCATTTATTCTATAAACATTGCGTCCCGATGGGACTAAAGACCTATATAAGATAGCAATATAAACATTAACGGAATACCTTAAGATTATTGAAAATTTAGAAAACTAAATAACCCTGGGTAAGCATCAAGGATTCTTGACATACACAGGTTTTTGAAGTAGAATTGACGAGGTTTATCCAGCGAACAAATAACATAGGAAATATAAAGAATCAGAATAGGATTCATTGTGATATTATTAGATGAGGATATGAATGGAAACACGAATTGAAAAGGATAGTTTAGGAGATGTAGAGGTACCAGAGTCGGCATATTGGGGGGCACAAACACAACGTGCCTTTCTTAATTTCGATATAGGCGATGAACATTTTCCACCAACATTCATCCAAGCACTTGCCATAATAAAACATTCCGCGGCAACAGTAAATGCAGAACTTAGCGGAATTACAAAGGAAATAGCAGATCTTATCTGTCGGGCAGCAGATGAAGTTGCTGAAGGTGGTCTATCAGACCAGTTTCCACTACGGATTTGGCAAACAGGAAGTGGCACACAGACACACATGAATATAAATGAGGTGATTGCTAATAGAGCTAATGAATTGGCGGGTGGAAGCCGTGGCATGAAATCTCCTGTCCATCCGAATGACCATGTGAATCGTGCACAATCAACCAACGATGTATTTCCGACAGCAATTCACATTGCAGTGGTTACGCAGATTGTAGAACGTCTATTGCCGGCTGCTCAAGAATTACAGGAAGCATTGGAGGAAAAATCACAAAAGTTTTCAACTATTGTCAAGACTGGTCGCACACATTTAATGGACGCTACTCCTTTAACGTTAGGACAAGTCTTTAGCGGATATGTTCAACAGGTGAAACATGCTCAGGAAGCAATAAAGAGTACTTTATCACATCTGTATGAATTGCCTATTGGTGGGACAGCAGTTGGAACCGGGTTAAATTCACATCCTGATTATGCTACCACAGTTGCACACCGTATTGCAGAACGAACAGGTCACCCTTTCATCACAGCACCAAATAAGTTTGAGGCATTGGGAGGTCGAGATGCCCTTGTATCTGCAAGTGGTGCCTTAAAACGTCTCGCTTGTGCGTTATATAAAATTGCAAACGACATCCGTTTGTTGGGAAGTGGTCCACGATGTGGAATCGGTGAATTGAGCTTACCAGAAAATGAACCGGGGAGTTCAATTATGCCCGGTAAGGTCAATCCAACCCAGTGTGAAGCTATGACAATGGTGTGTGCACAGGTAATTGGAAATGATACGACTATATCTTTTGCTGGGAGTGCTGGTAATTTTGAATTGAACGTATTTATGCCTGTGATTGCTTTTAACAGTCTTCAATCAATTCGGTTGTTGGCTGATGCGTGTGATGCTTTCAGAGAACATTGTGTTGTAGGAATTGAAGCAAACGAATCTGTGATTGCAGGGTATCTTGAGGCATCTTTGATGTTGGTGACTGCCTTAACACCGCGTATCGGTTATGATGCAGCTGCCAAGTTGGCGCAGAAAGCACATCGGGAGGGATCAACCCTACGTGAAGTTGCTATTGAAGATGGTGTTTTGACTGGAGAGGAATTCGATTCATTGGTGATTCCAGGTGATATGGTAGCACCCAATCTATAGTTGGCTGGTTTGTAATACCATTTCTAAATGAATAGTTCTCTTAAATTCACATGTAATTTTATATTCGGTGAATCAAGGAATCAACGGTATGAATGCCATATGAAGATTAATTTAATCATTCGGTAATATCTTGACGAAATCCGGTACGGTTACAAACCGCACCTACCGGGGCAGCGGTAAATTAGAATTACCGATTTTATTGTTAAAATCAAAAATAAATTTACATTGTTTTCTGTTTTTGTGATAATAGTTATATTATGAGATATTCACAAGATTTACGAAAACGCGTTCTTGATTTCATAGCAACTGGTGGAAGTAAAGCAGAAGCTTCCCGTAGATTTCAAGTTTCACGCCGTTGTATCTATAACTGGTTAGACGCAGCAGATCCTTTTAGTTACGAGAAACCGGGGCCTCGTAAACCTTATCGTCTTGATCCAGAAGCACTCGCTGAACATGTCAAAGAGTTCCCAGACAGCACTCAGAAGGAACGCGCTGCACATTTTGGTGTGTCGCAGCGGTGTATCTGCTATGGTCTGAAGAAGATCGGATGCACGCGAAAAAAAAGACTTTCACCTACAAGGAACAATGTCCTATAAAACAGGAGGAATATCAAACTGAACTTCAGGCAGCACTTCAAAACGGAAAAACACCTGTCTATGTTGACGAAAGCGGTTTTCGCACAGAAAGTGTTCGCCAGTTCGCTTATGCGCCAAGAGGAGTTTGCGTCTCGGATAAAATCTCAAGCAATCGGTATAGATGCACAACGCTCATTGCTGCACAGATGCAGGGGCGTATCACAGTCCCCGTCCTTTTTGAAGGTGCTTGTGATACGCTTGCCTTCAATGCGTGGCTTGAGAACGTGTTGTGTCCGCTACTTGACACATCACATGTTGTCATATTGGATAATGCTTCCTTCCATAAAAGTCAACAAACAGAGACATTGATTACTGGTTGCGGTGCGAGTTTATTATTCTTACCACCATATTCGCCCGAACTCAATCCTATTGAAAGAGATTTTGCCAACATAAAGCGTAAATGGGAATACAATGCCGAAGCGTCAATCGATCAAATCATAAAAATGTATAAGTAATTATGATTTCTACTATAA
>PYJD01000010.1 GCA_003635315.1 Candidatus Poribacteria bacterium | reverse complement strand
ATAAGTGTGAATCAAACAACATATTCTGTCGTTGACAAAGTTGTGCGAACAAAGATGTGTCCTCAACCTGTGAGGCTTGTTGTGATACGCACAAAGCCAAATCCATCTAAAAAGTATAAGTATTTTTGCCTGTTCACATCTGATTTACAACTCCCTGTAGCCGATGCCATCACACACTATATAAATAGATGGCAGATTGAAACGGCGTTCCGGGATGTCAAACTGAACTTTGGGTTTGATACATATCAACTCCAAAATCGTGAGAGTTTGAACCGACACGTGCAACTCAGTTTTGTCGCAGCAAGTCTGACACAACTCTGTTGGGTAAACACGATGGATACACCATCAGACAAATCATCTGAAATAGAGAATGAAGTTCCTGATGTAAAGGTAGTGCTGCAAACACTCGGTATCCATTGGTATAAACCGGAATATCTAACACGCGGGTTGATGGTCGCTTTTTTACGACACTGTCTTCAGCAACAGTATTTTTCTGCGAGTAAAGATCGAAAACAAAACTCAACAAAAAATCTAAAAATAGTGGAAGATACGACTTGACCTATGCAAAGTGATGTATATTCAAGATTTTATTCAAAAAATAGTCCAAAATGCTGTGATTTCTAACAGAAAATGAGATAAAAAAGTGTTTACATAACAATTTTTTTTTGGCTGTTACAAGTCCTGACAGGCAAAAACTGTCCAAACTATAGTAATACATATAAGGATCTTGGTTTTGATGTAATCGGAATTATTGTTAACTCTGATGAAGAGGAACTCGAGAAATATCTATCAATATGTAACCTGCCATGGCGACTGATAAATGAAGGAAATGAAGGCTTACTGAAGAAACTGTTCCATGTACGCGGAATACCATCTCCATGGCTTATTGATAGGGAGGGAAATGTGATTTCGTATCAAGCAAGAGGAACGAAATTGAAAAAGCTTGTTGAAGAAGCTTTAAATGATAACTAAAGAGATGGTTGATCAAAAACAGTTTCAGAATCAGCTTGAATACTAACTGGAGTAAAATAGGGTTTTATTCTGTTTGTATCGATCTCCACACCAAGACCAGGTCCATCTGTTATACGAACTAAACCATCAGTGTGTATTTGAAACGGATTCTTAACAATGCATTCTGACAATTCAGATCCTGCTGCTGGATACTCTAATAAATTAAAATCGGGATTCGTAACAAATACATGCAGTGCTGCTGCAAGACTAAGATGACTCTTGAATGTATGGTTTACATACTGAATCCCGGTTTGTTCGGCAAGTAGTCTAACCTGAAAAGAAGGATAAATCCCACCAATACGTCCAGCATCTATTTGCACATAATCAATTCCACCATTTACGATAATATCCTCTGCCATGCGATATGTGCTTGAACCTTCACCAGCTGCAATTGAGACGGTAGGTTTTTTAGACTTCAACGAACTATAAGCATCAATCGCGTCTGGGGCAAGTGGTTCTTCCAGCCATGTTGGAGAGAATTCAGAGAATGCTAATGCTCGTTCAAATGCTGTGTTGTAATCTGTACCCCAAACAACGCCTGCATCAATCATAATCTGGTTGTCATTTCCCATACCTTCACGTGCAGCCCGTACAAGAGAAACATCGTTATCTTCTCCGTGTTTTCCTATTGGTCCCCAACCAAATTTAGCTGCCTGATAACCCTTATTTTGTAAACCTTTCGCAATTTGGTAGGTGTTTTCAGGAGTGTCACCAAAAAGTACTGAAGCATACGGTAATTTAGGATGACTTGTTTCAGATGTATCCGTCATCTCAGCAAGTAATCTATAAATCGGTTTATCTAACTTCTTACCGATAATATCCCAGAGAGCGATTTCTGCTCCACTATAGGCATGATGTATCTGCTGGATGTCTAAGGCATTTCTCAATACTTTTTCACTTAATCGGAGAATATCTTCAGGAGAATCAATAGTCTCCCCAATAAGTGATGTGCGAATATTGATTATATTACCATGCGACATCGGACAACAATATACCGCAATACTTACCAAAGGGGATGCATCACATTCCCCCCAACCTTCTATACCTTCATCAGTTTGGATTCTAACCAAGAGTGTATCCTGAGTGCCATCTGCAGCTAAAGTAATCTTTGGCATACGTAAATAGAATGGATCTACAGAAACTATTTTCATTCTTCTACGGCTATTTGTTCTTCTGATGAATCTGCTTCTTCAGAGGGAATTGCTGTGATTGACTGTTCAATTTGTTCATTTGTTGCTTCAGCTAATGAACGTATTACTGAGATGGCAAACCAACTTACTAATCCAGCTGCCGCTCCAGCACAAACAGCAATTGCTGCACCTCTTGGTGTGGTAAATTTGTCTAATGTCTCATTATCTACTGTACATGAAATATTACTGATATTCTTAATCGCAACACTTCTGGTTTCCCCAGAGTGTACGTATTCTACAGTTGGAGTCTCATCAGAATCTATTTCTATATTTGCATTCAAATCATCTGTATCTACTGAATAACTTCTATCACCTTGTTCACCGACCCAACTTGCTTTTAGACCTCTAACACCAGTATCATCATGGATCGGTTCAATACGGGTGTTGGTGAGAATCCTACCAAGAAAACCCAAGGTTAAGTCCTTAGATTTAGAAACTGCCGAACGCAATTTTGTGGTATTCATAACTTCTTCCCCCTTACATTTTCTAAATCCTATTTTCACATATTAATTTAAAAAAAGCAACCTTATTAGAGTCTCAATCGGAGGAACCAATTATCGAATTTCTTTGATTGAATTAAACAATTTATTCAATATAACATATCAGATTATGTTCAAATTAGACAACTGATTCCATCTAATGATTCACTAAGATAATCTTTACTATATTTTTAAATTGGATTAAACTTTCTACACGCTTTTATATCAAAAAGTATAACTCTGAACAAGATTCTCAAACATTTAACGGGAAGTATTGAGATTTTGTTCACCTATTGATTCTTTCGGTGTATACATTGTGGATAAACTTAACAAAAATCTAAAAGGTATTTTTATTACTGGTACAGATACAGGGATAGGTAAAACAATAGTAACCGGTGGGATTGCAGCCTATCTGAAAGAGTGTGGTGTCAATGTCGGTGTCATGAAACCTATTAGTTCAGGTGGTACAGAGGATGCGGAATTTTTAAAGGAGATCGCGAATCTTGATGATCACCTCTCGCTCATAAATCCAATTGTACTGAAAAACCCATTAGCACCATCTGTAGCGGCTGAGTTAGAAGGTAGAAAAATTGACTTCTCTTCAATTGAAAAGGCATACAACAAATTAAAGTATAAGTATGATCTTCTCTTTGTAGAGGGTGTAGGAGGGATTGCAGTTCCACTATATAAGGAAATACTTGTTACACACCTAATCAAACAACTTAATCTTCCAATCATAATAGTCGGACACTTAGGTTTAGGTACAATTAACCACATATTATTGACTGTTGCTTTCGCTAAACAAGCAAATCTGCAGATCTTAGGTATTATCCTAAATACAACACACCATTCTGTTCCAGGACTACCAGAACAAACCAATCCAGATGAAATTGAGAGATTAACGAAAATACCCGTAATTGGAATACTTCCATATGAGGAAGCAATTGATTTACAGAATCCAGATATCAACTTTTTTTCTCAATTCATCAAGTCTAATATGGATATGGAGAAATTTAATCAAATTATATGGAGTAATGATTAGAGTATGAAGAACGCTATTGTATTAGCAGCTGGATTAGGGCGAAAAGTATGGCCATATGGTGAATTTCGACAAAAATGTACAATTCCTGTTGCCAATAAACCTATAATACGTCGAATCGTTGAAGATCTTATTGAGGTAGGATGTGTGAGAATTATAGTGGTCGTAGGACATTACGCTCAACAAGTCCGTGGCGCTGTCGCTGATATTTCTAATGTTGAATTTGTAACACAATCATCGCAGGAGGGTACCGCGGATGCTGTTCTCACAGCACTCAAACAAATTAATGGTGAAGATTTTTTGGTTATATACGGAGATATTGTAACCACTTCAGAAAACTATCGTTCTATTATCAGAGAGTTTGAAAAAAATAATGCAGAAGCAGCCGCGTTGATTCAATCACTTGGTAGTGAAGATCCCAGCGATTGGATCTGTGCCAAAACCAACAACGGATGCATATCTGGGATTGAAGGACATCCACGGGGCGGATCGTTTCGTCTTGGCGGAATATACGCTTTTAAGGACTCTGTTACACAGTTTTTAGTTAGGAATACGGGGATTGTAACCCAAGTGCCTGTCGGTGGTATGCCTCCACCTGAATCCGAAATTGCTCAATCCATTCAACTTATGGTTGAGGATGGCATAGAGGTATTAGTTGTTGAATCAACAGACTTTTTAGTCGATGTTGATAAACCATGGCATGTACTTGAAGCAAATAATAAATTTGTAAGACATCTTACGAAACAGATTGACTCAAATCAACTATCAAAGGGTGCAAAGATCTCTGATGCTGCTGAAATCAACGGGAATGTTGTCTTAGGAGAAAACACTGTCATAGGACCTCGTGTTGTTGTTAATGGAAACCTAATAGCAGGGGCAAATAACAATATCACTAACGGAGCTATTTTACACGGAGATATTTTCATAGGGAATCAATGCCGAATCAGTGATTATTGTGATGTTTCCAGTAGTTCAATTGGAAATAGATGTATTGTAGGACATGGTGCTGAAATGGCGGGTGTATTATTTGATAAAGTATACCTATATCATTATTGTGAAATGTCCGGTGTTTTTGGTTCAGCAACAGACATAGGGGCAGCAACTGTATGTGGAACTCTTCGATTTGATGATAGAGATACACCTATTCAAGTTGAAGGACGTTATGAAACACCTAATTATGGTGCAAATGAAACATACATGGGGGATTATTGTAGAACTGGTGTCAATGCTATCATTATGCCAGGAAGACGAATTGGGTCATATAGTGTGGTAGGACCTGGAGTTATTTTATACGATGACGTTCCAAGTAAGACGATGGTCATGGCAAAACAAGAATTGATTACTAAACCATGGGGACCTGATAAATATGGCTGGTAAATAATCATAGTGGAGAACAGTATTTAATCTTTGAGTAGTTCTTTAAGGAGAGTTGTAAGTTCTTCGTTACCTGCCGCAAGTTCAAAGGCACGATTCTTTTTACTTTCTATAGTATTTTCGTCTTCCGTATTTGTTGTCGGTTCCCATAAGATTTCAAGGTCTTTAGGATTCAATCGGTCATAGTTAACTTTAACAATTGATAGAGCATAATCCTCTGGAATAAGTACGATCCAATCAATTGTTTCACCACGTTCAGAGTAACTTCTATCAACTGTTAGTTTGGAATCTTGATAAGGGACGTTTTTCTTAACCCATTGTTTTCGTCCAAGAGAATCAATCTCAAAAAGTCCAACCTCTAACCAATTTCGGCCAGCACCATTGGGTTTAGTGGTAACTTCAATACGATGCATTGTAATGACTCTCCAGTAGATAATTAAGCTGCGACATTTATCCTATATTGACGGTAGGAATATGGTAAGTTTATCATGTATTCAATCTTATTTCAAGACATGTATAATTAATAAATCAATAACCATATAATATTAGTTGTGACAGGATACTATATAATATATCACTTGTAATAACAAAACATACTGAAACTATTCAAATATAATAAACAAGATTATATTCGATGTAAATGATACAAATTAGTATATATTTAGAAAATAGGTTGAATTATGTAGAATTACAGTATTAGGATGCTTAGTTAATATAGTTGACTTAAAATCTGTATTTATGTTACACTCTCAATTGAGCATTCACGTGCATACTCTCCTATATTTCAAGTGTTTTCATATGTTATCCATCATTTTATAAAACAGGTCGATGGTATTTTGAAATGCAAATTCATATTAAATATGGACACGGTACAATTCCTATTAATATCCCTGATAAGAATGTTATCAGTATCTTGGAACCTTCTGATGCGGAAGTTTTACTTGACGCAGATACTGTTATACGCCAGTCTATTTCAGAACCAATCGCATCGTTACCCTTAACAGAACTTGCTAAGGGGCGGGACTCTGCATGTATAGTCATCTCAGATATCACTCGACCTGTACCAAATAAAGTGATTCTTCCCCCCATTTTGGAGACACTTGAACGAGGAGGTATATCGCGTAATCAGATTACCATACTAATTGCAACAGGTATTCACCGACCAAATGAAGGTGAGGAACTTTTGGAAATGGTAGGACCGGATATAATGAACTCATATCCAATCGTAAACCATTTTTCACAAGACCTTGATACGCATGTCAATCTTGGGAAAACTAAAAACGGAACACCTGTTTACATTGACAATACTTATCTTAATTCCGATTTGAAAATTACGACAGGTTTAATTGAGCCACATCTGATGGCAGGATATTCTGGAGGGAGAAAAGCCATTTGTCCGGGGATTGCATCCATTGAAACAATGAAGGTGATGCATGGTCCTGAGATAATGGAGCATCCGAATTGTTCTGTCGGTATATTGGATGGGAATCCATTTCATATAGAAGCAACTGAGATTGCTTTGATGGCAGGTGTGGATTTCAACCTAAATGTTGCGATAAATAAGGATAGACAGATTACAGGGGTATTTGCTGGTGATTTAGTTGAATCTCATATTGCTGGTGCCAGATTTGTAGAAGAAAATGCAACTGCCACAATTCCATCTCCTGCTGATGCAGTAGTGGTCTCAAGCGCAGGTTATCCATTGGATGCTACTTTCTATCAGGCTATAAAGGGTTTATTGACCGCCGTTGAAATTGTAAAAGAGGGAGGAAGTATCCTACTTTTAGCTGCTTGTAGTGAAGGCATTGGAAGTAAACCGTTTACAGACCTATTATTCAATACAGATGATCTCACTGCATTTGTTGAGGGATTATATAACCCAGCAAATTTTGTTATAGATCAGTGGCAATTGGAAGAATTAGCTAAAGTCGCGAGAAAAGCAGATATCTATTTCTATTCAGATGGAATACCTTATCATCAGCGTTCGAAGTTATTTGTTCATGCATTGAAAAACCCACAGGAAGGGATTGAACAAATTTTTCACCAATACGGTGAAGATGTTAAGATTGTAGCAATTCCAGAAGGACCGTATGTCCTTGCCAAAATCGCAGAAGCAGCTTCTTGAACGATTTAACAATTAGTTTATAATCGATTAGTCTGGTTTCTTTTAGGTATAACCAATTGGGCGTGCAATAATGGATAATTCAATCGTTAAACTCAGAGGATATAAGGATGGGTTACATCTAATTGTCAATCCAAAGATCTCGTTATCTGAGATTGAATTAGCAATCCAAGAACTATTTGCTAAGATGAATCAACCGTTAACGGGGACATCAATCCAAATTGATATGCGACCACCGGTCCTAAATCCTGAAGATTTTAAGCATTTAGAAACACACTTGACCGAAACCTACAATCTCGTAGTCAACGGTGTAAATATCTTTGAAGAATCAGGAGAATCTCCTATTCTTGCTGCACCTGCCACACATAGTATTGCAACGGATTTATCACAAGGACAAAATATTGATTTAGATAATGCACAAGTTGTTCGACAGACTATTCGATCTGGTCAAACAACACGTTGTTTAAGTGGTAGTGTAATAATTTACGGGGATGTCAACCCTGGTGGAGAAGTGATCTCAGCAGGCGATATTGTTGTTCTCGGCGCATTACGGGGTACGGCACATGCAGGTGCGAATGGAGGACTCACATCAGTTATCGTAGCTATGGAGTTAGTGCCATTACAACTTCAAATTGGTTCATATGTTAACCGACCACCCGTAGGACAAAAACCAAGAGGATACCCGGAAATCGCAAGAGTGGGGGCAGAAGATATAATCATCGTTGAAGAGTTTATTAAGTTCTAAAGAAGGAAGGTACGACTATGGGAAAGGTTATCGTTATTACTTCTGGTAAGGGGGGAGTCGGTAAAACGACATCTACAGCTAATATTGGCACTGCTTTGGCTATGATAGGTAAGACTGTAGCAATAATTGATGCAGATGTTGGTTTACGAAACCTTGATGTCGTGATGGGGTTAGAGAGCCGAGTTGTTTTTACATCTATGGATGTTATAGACAAACGATGTGAACTTGAAAAAGCCTTGGTGAAAGATCGACGTGTTGAAGATTTGATGCTTCTCGCTGCCTCACAACGAAACAGAAAAGACGATATCAAACCTGAGCAGATGAAGGATATCTGTGAACGTCTAAAAGAAGACTATGAGTATGTCCTCGTGGATTCACCCGCTGGGATTGAACAAGGTTTCCATAATGCTACTGCTGGTGCTGACGAAGCAATCATTATTACAACACCTGATGTATCAGCAATTAGAGATGCAGATAGAATCATTGGTCTCTTACAAAACCAAGGAATTGATTTTATCAATCTTATACTGAATAGATTATCTCCTACACTCGTTAGAAAAGGGAATATGATTAGCAAGAATGATGTATTAGATATTCTTAACATCGACCTACTCGGTATTGTTCCAGAGGATACTGGCGTAATCGCATCTACAAACCGAGGTGTGCCACTTGTACATAATGACGGTTCACCCGGAGCAGATGCATATATGCGGATAGCACGTCGGATTACTGGGCAAAATATTCCAATTCCTGAAATGCGAGAAGACTCCTTCTTCTCTCAGATAGTCAACTGGTTCTCAAGAAAGAATTAAGAGGGAAACATGGATTTCAGAAGTTTTTTTACTCGGAAATCAAAGACAAGTGATATCGCAACACAGCGATTAAAGCTTGTTCTAACTCAAGATAGGTTCGATATAAACGAAGAATCAATGAAGAAACTTCAGTTTGAATTAACTCAGGTCTTGGCGAAATATTTTCAGTTTACTATGAATTCAGTTAGTATGTCACTTAAACAGGATGGAAATTCTTATGTACTCATGGCGGATATTCCGTGCGGGAGGATAAATCCTGATCCATAAAGCTATCATTATACATTTGTTAGATTATATCTATTGATATACTATTTGAGGATTACATCATAAATCGCCTTAGCAACGCCGTTTTCATCATTTGTCGCAGTGATGTATTCGGCGTTTTCCTTTACTGGTTCTACTGCGTTACCCATTGCTATCCCAAATCCAGCAGTTTGTAGAAGACTTTCATCATTATAACTATCACCAAATGCAACAATACTATCTAACGAAATACCATATCTATTGGCAAGAGCTTCTAAGGCACGTCCTTTCGTAACATCTGGATTCATAAATTCAATATATTCAGGTTGCGTTTGGGTGACATACAGTTTTTCACTATATGTTGCTTTATATTCTTCCAATAAGGTGGGTAACTGGTCAGGTGGAAGTATAATGAGTAATTTCGTTGGGGTATCATCCTTAAATTTTGAGAGATTACCAACTTGGTTCGCAGGTACACCTGTCCTTGTTTCGTAAAGTTTACTCCATTGATTTATTTCTGCAACATATAATTCATCATTTAAACAGAAATTCAGGTGTATACCCTTTTCATTACAGTCAGAAACGATCTCCATTGCATAGTCTGCAGGAACAGGGGTATGATGAAATATCTCACCTGTTGAAGCATGTTTTACCATACCCCCATTATAGGAAATTATTGGATTCTGCAAACCAATCTGGTTGCTAATTGGTAGAATTGAACGGTGCATCCTACCAGAAATTAACACAACAATTATATTGTTTTTTTCAAGATCTTGAAGGGCGGTACAGTTTTCTTGGGACAGTTGGTTATCGCTATTCAAGAGCGTTCCATCTAAATCAAAAGCTGCCAATTTACACGAAATATTCATATAGATTTAATTTCCTACCATAATGCCTGTTCAGTAATTTTATCGAATAAGTGCATCTGTTTTTCATCGAAATCTAACCAGATTCTATCACCTATTTCCACATTAAATGTTGGATGTGTCCTAACTCGGAATAGAATGGGTTCATTCGTATCTTGATGATTACCTAACCTTAGGTCAAGGATATTAACTGCTCCAAGTGGCTCAATTAGATGTACCTGAGCAGGTATATTTCTTCCCACTTCCTCATTTGATGCAGTAATGTGTTCAGGTCTAACTCCTAAGACAAAATCAGAGGTAGATTCTTTTTTCTTTAATACAGACTGTTGTTGCTGTGATAGATCTATTTGAATATCTGTATGGTCTAACTGTATAACAAGATCACCATTCCTTGTTGTACATTCTACATCATGCAAATTCATAGTCGGACTTCCCATGAATCCTGCTACAAAAAGACTTTTTGGTTGGTTATACACTTCATTAGGTGTTCCAATTTGTTGTAAAACTCCCTGATGGATTACTGCTATTCTATCAGCAAGAGACATTGCTTCAACCTGATCATGTGTTACGAATATCGTTGTTGCCCCTATTTCATGTTGTAAGCGTTTAATTTCAGCACGAGTATCAATACGTAGCTTTGCATCTAAATTTGCCATAGGTTCGTCTAATAGATATACTTTCGGTTGACGTACCATTGCTCGTCCTAAAGCAACCCGCTGCATTTCCCCGCCACTTAGAACACCGGGTTTCCTTGGTAGAAGTTCGGTAATCTGTAGTATCTCAGCAACTCTCTTAACTTGAGAATCCATCTCTGACTTTTCTACCTTAACAGCTTTTAATGGAAATGCGATATTATCATACACACTCAGATGAGGATATAATGCATAGAACTGAAATACAAAGGCGATATCCCGATCAGCAGGTGATAAATCATTCACGCGCTGCCCATCAATGAGGATATCGCCTTCTTCTGGATGTTCAAGTCCAGCAATTATTCGAAGGGTTGTTGTCTTTCCACATCCTGATGGACCTAAGAATACAACAAACTCTTTGTCTTCGACGACAAGGTTAAAGTCTTTAACAGCAACCACATCACCAAAACGTTTCACTATATTTTCTAATCTAATTTCTGCCATTTAATTACAAATGTAGATTACACATACATTATATTAGTGTTAAGATATACTAAGCTGAGGATTGAAGAATCCATCTCTACACAATATATTATGGTTGATGGTTTGTGTTAATTGGAGGTTCATCTTTCTCTAAGAAACGATCAATGGTATTATGCGTTGCTGGACTTGTCCGGAAATCAGCAATCCAAGGTTCACGGAAATATGCTTGTTTCTGTCGAGGTAAACCATTCATTACTTCAGGTGGTATCTTTAGACGATGCCAGTGTGTTGCCAAATGTGCATACGCATTTAGAATGGCAATACGGGGTGTTTCGCGCTGCCAAACGGGACCTGCATGGCAAAGATTTTCTGTAAAAAAGATGGCACTCCCTGCAGGACATTCATAGGTCATGAGGTATGGACTCCGTTTACCATCTTCTAATGACATGTGATCGGGATGCATTGGAAAGTTTGCTTTATGACTACCAACGATAAAATGTGTACCACCATCGTCTTTTGAAACATCAGTTAACTCAAACACTACCCGAACCATACCGGCGTGTATTCTTCCATTTTTTACACGATACCCGAATATAGGATCTGCTTGTCCGGGACCTCCTCCATGCAATCCACCATGTTCCTGTCCTTTCTCACGCCAAACAAAGAATGTACTCTCCATCCTAATGTCCGGACCGATTATTTGATGGAGGACATCAATTACTTTTGGATGATCAATTAACAGACTTGTTGCTCCACCGGGAACAGCTCTGTGTTCTGGTGGTAACGATTCAGGATTATGTTTAATCCTTTCAAGTTGATCCACTATTTCTCCTACTTCATCCTTAGTGATAATTGCCGGACGAACAAGAAAACCAGTTAAATCAAATCGAAATTTTTCTTCGTCGGTCATTGTTCTAACTCCTCTGATTTACAATTGAATTGTATCTTGTGACAACATTCGTTATATGCCAGAATTCGTTATAGTCTAATCTCTTTGAAAGCTTCAATCTGTGCTGTAATTGCGCGTTCAGTTGGCAGCCGTTCAGCACTTGATGCCCCATAAAAACCTACAACTCCCTCTGTATTCTCAAGCACATAGGTAGCATCATCCGGTTCAGCAATCGGACCCCCATGACAAATGACGAGAATATCAGGATTAACACCTTTAGCGGCATCGTGAATAGCTTGTACCCTTTTTGCAGCGTCTTCAAGTGTGAATGACGTTTTTGCACCTATAGATCCTTTCGTAGTTAATCCCATATGTGCGACGAGAATATCTGCACCTGCATCTGCCATCTGCTCTGCTTCTGTTTCATTGAAGGCATAAGGGGTTGTGAGTAAGTTCATCTCATGTGCTTTCCGTATCATCTCTACCTCTGGACCATATCCCATATCTGTTTCTTCGAGTAATTGACGGAATGTTCCATCAATTAAACCTACAGTTGGAAAATTCTGTACACCAGAAAAACCGACTGCATCAATCTGTTGTAGAAACACATCCATTAAACGGAAAGGGTCAGTTCCGCATACACCTGCCAGAACTGGTGTCTGCTTCACAACAGGTAGTACTTCACTCGCCATCTCAACGACTATCTGATTGGCATCCCCATAAGGCATCATACCTGCCAGTGACCCTCTTCCCGCCATGCGAAATCTACCTGAATTATATATAATAATTAGATCTATTCCACCAGCCTCTTCGCATTTTGCGGATATACCTGTTCCTGCACCTGCACCTATGATCGGTTTACCATTATCAATATTCGTTCGTAGTTTCTCTAATAATTCTTCACGACTGAATTTCATCCATCTGTCCTTTAATAAGTATTATTCTATTGACTCTATAGAGTGTCCGCGAATTATACTAAATATTTGTAACAGTGTCATCCATTTATTGAGTTTACTAATTATTCACAAGGACACAATTCTTACTCAATAGATTTTACCCTTATGTTTCTATTACTTGATGTGAAGACACCATCGTCGAATATTTCTGGCTATCTCATATCGCCAAAATGATTACGATTTCTAAATACGGATGAGTATGATTAAGACTTATCAACGTCGGGCATGTTGAGAATCTTTAGGGGCACGGTATTCAACATTTAGATGTGGTGTTTCTAACCTTACATGACCTTGATGACGAGACTTAAGACAACTCTCCAATGTACCACTCACCAGTAATGTCCTTTCTGCAGGATATGGTGCTATACCTGTTTCGTAGAGTTCTTCGATTTTTGCAATAAGACAAGCAGAATAGGTTACATTCGGCGTTGGTGTTAAGAAGAACTGTGTTGAGATAGGGACAGGATGATCTCTTAGTTTGGCAGCAAAACAGTAATCTCCCACTGCACCATTTAGCATGAGTAGTGTTGCCTTGAAACCATCATTAAATTCTATTAAATATGCTGCTGGATTATCAACCAATTTATAGAGTTCACCTGTACCAATCAAATTCTGTGTTCGTCCATCCTCATTAGTCAAACCAGACGGTGTATCACTACGAGAGAGTGCGGCTTCTAACAATTCCATTGACCATCGTCCATCTTTACCTGCTTCCCAAACTTCATCACCATCAATAAGTTGTACTGCAGCGACACCAGTTTCACCACCTTTTCTCCGTTCAATCATGCATTGCATAGCTTCCAATGCGTGGTAGTCCATTGGATCAGACCCACCAACACCTACCATAACTGCACCTTCTAATTCATGATCATAAGGTATATCAACATCTGGCAAACGCCATGTGACGGGTAGGGATGAACCGGATAATACACCAAAACCAAGACGATGACCATCGTCTACCATCTCTTTAGCTTTCTCAAAGTTATAGGATAGGTGTTTGTCGTTGAAGATTGGTACTGCACGTCCATCCTCTTCAAATACCTTAACACACTCCTTAAAGAATTCATACCGCGGATACAAGACTTGGCTTAACTCATTCTGAGGATAAACACCGTGTTCTCCAATAGAGAGAACAGCATCTACAGCGATTTTATCACCGCCACACCTCAGTGCTTCTGCAATTGTGGGATACACAGTGAATCCAAATTCTCTTGCGCGGTCTTCGCTCTGTTCACTTTCAGGTTTTTGGTCAACATAAAGGGATACTACCTTCATATCAGGACGATGCCATCTTCCTTCTTTTGGATACCCTACAAGAAAGCGATCTGCAAAATGTTGTGCATGAGATAAATATCTGTAGATAGTTGTGATAACTGCAATTCGTTTCATCGTATTAAGTCCTCCAGAATGTTGAATCTTCGGTTGCTTGATATGCTATGTCGAGGTGTGGTGTGTCTATCTTTGCTTCATCATCAAAAAGACTATCAACACCCGCAGCAACGAGTCCTGTTGTTAATAAAGTTCGTTCAACGGGGTATGTGGCTTCACCAGAAAGGAACATCTTCTCTATGTTGTTTACCAATGGTGAGAAAAAGTTAGCCAATGTTGTCCGAGCAGGTGGCATGGGAAGATACATCTGTGTTGAAAGAATGTCTTGATTAGATCCAATATATGCAGCAAAGTTAAAATCTTGTACCAATCCGTTCATCAATATCATAGTAGATTTGAGACCATCGTTATGTTCATATTGATATGCAATGGGATCTTTGACAATTTCTCTCATTTCATCCAATGTTGGAAAGGGGTTGTTAAATCCTGGACGGGATGGCGTAAGCGTATGACTACGAGAAAGTGCAGATTCAAACAATTCACGAGACCAGAGTTTTTCATGATGTGCAGTCCAAAAGGACTCACCCCGATATGCTTGCAACCACTTTACTCCACTTTCACCACCTTCACGACGTTCTACCATACATTGCAATGTCTCTAATGCATGAAAATCATAGCTATCTACACCACCATATCCTACACAGACTCCTTCCGACACCGATGTTCCCAGTGGCATATCAATTGATGGGGTACGCCAGGTGACAGGAAGTGAAGATCCAGCCATAAATGCAAATCCCATTGACTGCGAAATATCATACATCTCTTGAGCCCAATCCCAATTCCACGATAGATGTTTGTCAAGAAAAACTGGGACGCTTCGACCACTCTTTTGGAAGACTTCAACCATTTCCATGAAGTGTTCATAGCGTGGATATAGACGTTGACCTTTATCGTTAGAAGGATATTCCCCATGTTCCCCGATGAGCAATACACCATCAACTGCCAATTCTTCACCTCCAAGTGTGAGTGCTTCTGCAATTGTAGGATATCCTTTCATTGTTGGGAATCGTTCTAACCGATCTTTGCTGATGTCGTTATCTTTCACCTGTTCAACATAGAGTGAGACAAGATCCATTGGTGGATAATGATGTCTACTATTCCAACCATATCCTTCTAAGAATCTATCAACAATGTGCTGGGTATGAGCATATTTGTGGTAAATTGTAGTAATTGCTGCAATTTTTGGACGGTTATCCATACTTCCTCCTATGTGATATTTATTGACTTGATTCTAAATCATCTTCAAGTGGGGTAAATTTAAATAGTAAATCTTCATACATTTTGTGGTACAGGAAGAGGTGTATCTGAATCGGTGAATCTCATTATGGTGATGGAATCAACGAATCGGAATTCAAAGGTTTTTCAATCAATACGACGGGTGCTTGACAACAATCACAATTCCCCGGTGCTACTGTCCGTATATAACAGGTATCGCAATAGTAGTAAATTTCATACAGCACTCCGTCCTTAATTGACATAAAACTCATCACTTCAAGCAAATTACTCTTTGGAAATACTCTCCCCTTTACAACCAAGACTTTTTCATGGAGTCGTTTATCAATAAACAACGCTTCCGATAATGATGTACGTAATAGTGTGTAGTATTTTCCATCTTCAGATTTAATACCGTAAAGATGTTCATGATCATCAGTTAGTTCCAACTTGTAATGTTGATGCATCTCTTCTGATAAACAGACCATTTTACCATTGAGTTTAACGTCATCAGGTTTCAACTCATTTTCTACCTGTTTTGCTCCACTGATAAGAATAAGGAGTATGATAAAAATCGGTGACAGATATTTAATGTTAATCATTTTTATTGCTCTTTGCCCATCTGTTGGGTCCTGGACCCGGTTTATGTTCTTCCCGTATTCTCTTGAATTCATCGGGTGTGGTAACAACATCATTCGGTTTCAACGTGCTTCGTGCGAGGAAACCTGCTTCGGGTTGGTATCCTGTGGGTTTTGCTGCATCCTGATAACGTGAATCAACACTCCAACGTACTTGATGACTGACATTTGGAATTGACCGATGGGGTGTTAGGTTTGTCAATAAAAGGAGACTTCCAAACTTAACTGGGATTACCACTGATTCCACATCCGGGAACTCCTCATCCGGTATTTCAAGATAGAAGTTCTCTGGATTCTGTCTGTGAAGAAAGACACCATCACGGTGTGCATGTGGCATAACTTCAAGACAACCATTTTCAACATTCGCATCAATTAGTGGAATCCAAATTGTGAGTTGTAGAACTGAATCACATCTTGGCTCCATATAACCAGCATCTTGGTGCCATGGAACCAATGTTCGGGCATGTTCTGGAAGTTTCGGTCGAACACGATAAGCGGGATGACACATTATCTCTGGACCAACAAGTGATTCTGCAATATCAAGAAGTTTGGGATTGATGAGTAGATCGAAAAGAGCAGGTCCCGTATGTGCCCCACTAAAAACCTTTTGAAACACTGTAGGTGATTGTTCAGTTATTTTTGCTAAACGGGTATCGAACCCTTCCTCTTTGAATTCAGAATCAATCTCTCCATCAGCGAAGAGTTCTTTGGCACCATAATCAACAATCTTTTCAAATTCCTCAATCAGTGGGTTAAGATCATCAGAGGTAAGTGCATCTTCAATGAGTAAATAACCATTTTCATTGAAATCATATATTTGAGAATTGGATAGCGTCTTCATAATATATTCAAATCTGAACCAGTTCAATTAGTATTCCGTCGGGATCTCTTGTGCATGCCACACCAACTGCATCAGGCGCACTAATTGGTTCTGATAGGAATTCCACTCCTTTCTGTTGTAAACTGTCAATAACATTCTGTATATCTTCGACAATAAAAGTCAACCAACGTACACCTGCAGAGAATTCATCCGATGGCGTAGGTGGAGGGTCTTGTATGTCCATCAGTTTGATGAGTGTGTTTCCGGCTTTCAGTCGTACTTGACGAAACCCTGTTGGGGCAAGTCCTACATCAGTTGCAAGGTCGGATGGAATCTCTATATCCATTACGATTTCTAATCCCAACTTATTATGATAGAAATCTAAGGATTCATCAAAATTGCTACATGTAATCGCTATATCAATGATAGGATGTGATAGATTCAGCACAAACTAACCTCCATTCATTACAAAGATTGCTTCTCGGAATTGACCTAATGGTCTATTATTGTATGTAATATCAAATGGTATCACAATACGAGTAGGTTCACTATTATTTAGAGACGCCAATTTGGGTATTGGGATGGTAAAGTCAATAGAGCCATCCGATTTTGGATCTACGAATGTTTCTTCCTTGGAAGTCTCGATTTTCCATTCATCAGGTAAAATAGGTTGAGCAATTAATGAGCGGGATTCTGTCGAATGATTCGTTACCTGGAGCTGTATGGAAACAGTTTTTCCTGCTACAATTTCTTGTTCATAAGGATAACATCTTACCCACTGGTCATCCATGCCGTAGTTGGCATGTTCCCAAGGAAATAGGTCGGTAAAACATTCTTCACGTTCAGAAAGCGTGTTTAACATAAAGTCGATTTCTGTATTTGTAAAATCAAAAGCAGGATTCACATGACAGTTGAAAATATGGGTTGGTTTTAGTTTTTTGATCAATTTTAGACATCTATCATAACCTACTCCATTTCCGAGTAGATTTCTATTTCCTGCACAGTAATCGTCTATACCCGCCATAGTAAATGAATCCCCACTAAAGAACATCCTAACGTCTTTCCCCTCAACAAGCAACCCGCCATGGTAGTATGTCTGCCCCGGAAAATGGTAGGCTGTCATGGTGAATTCATTCCATTGCCATGAATCACCATCATGAGTGACAATGTCCACTCGTGTTTCTGCAGGAGATATACATGGGAGACGGTAAGCCTTGGGATTGGCAATTACATCAGCAACGACTGAATCAGTTATCGTTTCACAAGGATAAGTTGTTTGAAAGTCCGGTATTCCATTCACATGGTCATCGTGGTAATGTGTAACCCAGAACTGAGTTACGTCTGAAATATCACCATCGTCCTGCATCTGTTGTATCTGTGTTACGATATTATGTGATCCACAGTCCATCACAAAAGCTTCTTTGGTATCTGAGATAATTATCCATGTCGTACCGATATGTCTTAGGAAATCTGGTGGTGGTTTCCCTTCTCGAATCTGCATGTGATCATCGCGACCACTGAATTCTGCAAACATATCAGGAAAATAATGGCGTAGTGCAGAAATAGAAACATATTTATCATAGCAGATGTCTATTTGATTATATAACTTGCTTATTGCATTATCAGGATTTTCAATTATATTACCGTGTGTCGGTATAAGCACTATAGGAGATTTTTGTTGGACCTTTTCCAGGCTATTCTTCAACTCGTCTCTTGCTCCCAGAAATCCGTGGTAATCTGTGGTCTGTTGTCCTTTTTGTAGACTATAGAGATCCCAAATCCTCCCTTCATCATATATCAGGTCACCCGTAAATGCCATAAGTTGGTCATCAATATCAACCATATACGTAACACTTCCATCAGTATGTCCAGGGGTCTCCATCACAGTAATTACAGCGGATCCCCATTTAAACTGTGTGTGCTCAACATAGGTGTCCGTAACAGGAATAGAACGGGTTAGCATGAGATTATGGGGATGACAGTTGTATAAGTGCCATCTGTATTTAGAATCATTCCAAAATGACTCTACATTAGAGAACCACTGTTCCTCAGCTGCTGGCACTCCTATACCTACATTATCGGGTATAGAGTATCCTGATGTATTATCCCTATGGTGGTGGGTGTATATAATCTGGTCAATTTGGGTGATCCCCAATTCATCAAGAGTGTTTTGTAAAGTATTACCACTGGGGTCAATTAATAGTGCACGTGTCCCTTCTCGAATAATGCCAGTATTTACATGATCGTGATTAACAATTAGATGATGACTCAATTGGGAATAAGACATTCGTAATTCCTTTTAGCAAGCATGATTCAGAATAGTAGCATTATAGTATGGGAGCGTATTTGAATGGAAGAAAAAACACTTTAAATGTGTATGGTACATTTCTTAATCTAACTCCTTCTCCAAGATTGCCATTGACACCTGTCCAACACCACGTCCGCCAGTATTATGAGCTTTCACCCATTTTCCACTAACATTTCCCCAAGTATCATTACCAATAAACAAAATTGCATAGTCATGAATTTCATCTTCATGATTGTTTATGTCACCATTTCCTTCCATAAAACCTAAAACAGATGGAAAGGTTTGTGTTAATTGAAGCGATACATCTTTGTTTTTAGACCAATTTGAATATGTTACCGGTTCGCCAGTTACCCATTCCCATTTACCCTCTTGAATAGAATCTGTCAGTCCAATCCAGTATGCTCTCCCTTTAAAAACCGATTCAAGCCATATCTGTTCTTCTTCACTTGTAATCGAAACAAGATTAACGTTTTCTTCTTCAGCAATGACTTTCGCATCAATCCAATCTTTACATTTTACCCATTTATATGCGTGACCATTTTGAGGATTTACAATCCATACCCCAGGTATATCTGGAACTCCATAATAGTTTTTGGAACTATTAATATTTGCTACTGCAGTTTCAGGTTCATTCAGATCGTCAGGGTCCCCATCTAAGGTTAGAACTATGGGTTCATGCTGTATATTTTGATTAACGAGGAAGGGTGTTGATTCACCCGTTAATCCGCGATATTTAATGGATATTACGTATACTCCTTGGGTGATTACAATATTTTCGAAATTACCTTGTGCATCGGTCTGTAAGGTCTTTTTATATCTGTATCCAATATCAGACTCAATAGATAATGTATCAAAGTGAGTCTGTATTGAAGCATCGGCAAGTGGCTTACCGTCTTTGAAGACAATCTGTCCATTAATTCTAATTTGAGGTGTTGTAATGACTTCAATGTTATCGATATTTGATCCTGGTCTAAATGTAAAATTGAGTGATTCATGTTCATTCCTACCATGATAATAGAATGCGATATTCCCAAACTTAATAGAGCGTATCTTAATGTTGTCAAAAATGTAAAATTGTGAGTGTCTTGAATCTACATTTTTGATAGTGAACCGTCCATTAGAATCGGTAGTTGATCTAATGACGCCAATTCCTATATCAAGATCAGAAATTGGTTCACCATTTGGTGTGATGACTCGACCTGACATCTCTTTAGTATAGAACTGAGCATAAACACATGTCGTCATAAAAATCGAGAGAATAGATACGAGTATTATGAATCTTTTTGCGTGAAAAGAATTAATTTTCATGATGAGAATTCTCCTATCAATACGATTCACTTATATTCATCTTTTTCAATTATGGCATATTTTACAAATGGTTCGAAAGGACTTTTTTCTTTAATGGGAAACCACTTTTTATTAGCGTATAGAAGTGCAATAGGTATATCTAAATCGCTGCTGAATATGTTTGTCGGTATATCATCTTGGTGCCAATTGGTATACTCAACTACACTTCCATCATTCCACATCCATGTCTTCCCATTTTCAGGTGCTTTTAAACCGATCCAGAAGAATGCTCTTTCAGTGAATCTTGCCTCAATCCATTTTTGTTCTTCTTGATTATCAACAATTAGCAGATATGCATTTTCGGCTTTTGCTTTCATTCTTGCATCTCCCCAACTATTGCATTCGATTTTCTTATATGCGTGTTTATTATTAGGATTGACAGACCACATATCCTGTTTAGATTTCTGTCGTTCTTCTTGTTGTTTTATTTTTTCCTTTATTCCTCTGAGTTGTATTTTGAGATTGTCCTTACGTTGTCCGTTTTTAAGTTTAAACCATGTTGACTTAGCAAATATACCTTTATATATAACTGACACACAATATTCTTCTTCATCATTTGGAGCATAAGAAACGAAATATCCTTGTGCATCAGTTGTGACCATTCTACCTGAGTGTCCACCACTTCCACCCGAACTAAAGAAGAACAAGAATGTACCACGGTCTCTGTTATATACAGTCAGATTAATCTCTGTATTTGTTAGTGGTGTTCCATCATCAATGAGTACACGACCGCTGATTCGCATTCTTGCATCTTGCACATTTACAATGACATTTTCAACTGTCTGTCCTGGATCAATAGAAAATGTTGGTTTGCCAAACCAAGTAGGGTGATTAGCACGAAAGGCAGTGGAGTGAACAGTAATATCACCAATTTTGATAGATATAATTTCATAGGGTGATCCAAGTTCTGGTAGTATGACAATCCTTGATGTACCCGGACTAATTTCTGTTAGTTTAAATGCCCCATCCTTATCTGTAGTAGTTTTAGACCAAGAAGAAAACGGTTCCCGCAATCCTCTTTCGTATCCACCCTGAAGAATAACAGGTCTGATGGCAAGGTCTATCCCTGCAACCGGATCACCTTCCGAATTCACCACATAACCAGAAAGGTTTGATGTATTATCCTGAGCATAAGTATTCCAACAGACAATGAACGTTAGAATATGAATTACAATGCACTTTGATAGGTAGGATTGATTATAAAATAGACTGTTCATTCTCTTTACTCCTTATAGATTTAGATGATAATTAAACGAACTGATCTGAGAGTTTTTAATCCTAATATACAGACAAAAAATAAGGTGCAAAACAGACCCTTTAATCCTAAATTCCCCGAAGTAAAATTGTGAAAATGTTGAATTTTTCAATTCGCTGAAAAAGTGAAAGAAGTTACACTTTTTGACACATTCTGTGTCATTGAAATTGGTGTAAATTACCCCTATAACCCCTGTCATAGACTGACTTTACCCCACTTTGAATTGACTTTATAAGAATTTGCAAAAAGTGTGATTTTTTGTTTTTGTTGTCCTTGCGAAATTTGCCAATTCCAACCTGTATAATATAGTTGATTTTTTGACATAAATATTTTCTTGTATTTAGGATCGTTTTTATGGATATTCATCATTTGTATTGCTGTGTTTAGTATTTTTAATTCATAATAATTTTCTGATATAAGGTATTAACATGAGTATCATATTTATTCTCTATGTGTTATTGTAACGTATATTTACTCATGTGTCAATCACTTTTCGTATATGTGATGTTTGTAATTTAAAATTCTTCAATTTATTTTTGATGTACCGATTGTAGTAGGTTTTAGAAGTAATTTTACATTATATGGAACTTATGATAATTATATGCTATTTCACAAAAAACTACGAAGAAATTATGAAGTCTATCTTTAGGTGCGTCAATATCGCAAAAACTTCAAGATTATGGTATAATCATAAGACATTACTGGTAACATTTCGTTGTCAAAATCAGAATGGGGCAGTGGTATTATCTCTGTTCTTTTCTCGTCTGATAATACTATGTGTTTTTTGGTGGTAAAAACAATAATAGCACTTCATAGAAATATGTCTATTACATACATAATCATTTTCTTTGGTCTACAGAATTATGTACATACATAATCATTTTCTTTAGTCTACAGAAATATGACTTTGACGATTTTCGTACTAAACCGTTAATAAATGTCAGATTATCTGTGCAAGATGTCATAATTATAGAGTGGACCAAATTGTCAACTATATTTTACCCAAAAATATATCCTGTTTAAGCCAAAGTATTGCTATAATATATTCATTAAGCCAGACAATAATATATCAAGGTCAAAGTCTGTTAGGAGAATCACGATGCATAAAAAGCGGAGTAATCTGTGGAATATTTACACAGTTATCTTTGTAATTTGTCTCAATCCTATTACGTATGGACAAGAAAAGAATCCAGAATCACAAGGAGTAATTATTATTGAGAAAATACACGAAATGGAAAATAGACTCAGGGATCACATTGACAAAAAATTCAAAGAACAAGATGCAAATATAACTAACCTCGGAAAAGAAGTTGCTGCGAATAGCAAAGCAATTGAGTACATAAATGAAGATATAAAAGAATTACAAGGGACTTTAACATGGATCTCGAGAGGGGTAATTGGAGTTTTAATCATTAATATAGGATGGTATTTGATTCAACGCTTGATTCAAAATAAGTCTAACAATCAAGCACAAGGAACCTTAGACTCTACAAGTGACCAAGTATCTACTGCAAAGTATCCAGATGATACACAAACTGACATGAGTGAAAATATGGGAGAATCAGCCTAATGGAAAACGCCAACTTACCCATAGAAGAAACACAAACTGCAATAGGACACTATCAAACAGGTAAGGCTTTATATAGTCAAGGAAATTATCAAGAGGCAATATTTGAGTATGATAAAGCAATAAACTTAGACCCGAATTATTTAGATGCCTACAATAACCGGGGATTGGCAAAAAATGCATTAGGACGATATTTTGATGCTATAGCGGATTATGACGAATGTATTGAGTTAAATAAAATGGATGCCTTACCATATTATAACAGAGGTATTGCCAAAGATAACTTAGGTCATCCTGAAGATGCTATATTAGATTTTAACAAGGCAATACAACTGAATTCAGACTTTTTTCATGCCTATTACACACGCAGTATTTCAAAACGTAAACTCAACAAATTAGAAGATGCAATAACAGACTGTAACAGAGCTATAGAATTAAAAACAGACTATGTTGAAGCATATTATCAAAGAGGAATTCTAAATCGAGATCTTGGTAGGTTTTTTGAATCCATTTCGGATTTCAATAAAGTAATTCACCTGAAGCCAGATCACGTTCTGGCTTATTACAGCAGAGGTTGTGCGAAAGGTAACTTAGGCCACCCTAACGATGCTATATTCGATTTTAACAAGGCTATAAGCATTTCACCTGGTTATGCTCAAGCATACTATAACCGTGCAACTGCATATCGGGATATAAGAAGCTATGATGATGCTATTGCTGATTTCGATGTAGTAATTAGTCTTCAAAATGATAATGCTCAAGCATATTATGACCGCGGAATAACAAAGAAAATGATAGGACGTGTCAAGGAAGGGAAACAGGATCTTGAACACGCATTGGTTCTATCCAGAAATGTATCAAATATATACTTAGAACAAGATATTAGCGAGAAACTAAAGAATTGGTAACCCTATTTTCAATTAAGCAGTCCAATTTGAATCCAAAGTTAAAAAATTAGACTATATAGATATAAGTAGATCTAAACTCTACCAAGATGTAGCCAATGATAATATCAGTACAAAGATGAATTAGATAAAAGATTCTTTAGGAAATTCACAAATAGACAATCTTGCCTCTAAACAGGGCAAATAGACTCCTTTGGTGCTTGGGTTTTGGTTTGTTCCGTTTTCTACACACCTTTCGCACCTCTGGTGCTGAAGATACCTAAATTGATACCCTATATATCATAGAAAAGGCAATAAACATTATATCTCTCAAGAAATCGCATTAAATCAACTTTCCTATTCCTCAGCAAATTGAGGTCTGCCAAGTGCATCCGTTCTACCTTGACGTTTATAATGTGGCAGATGACCATCTGCATCAGCCAAGATACGTTCATGTGCAAGCGCGATTCGGTCTGTTCCCTGTTCAGTAATGTCGTTTTGACAGGTTGGATCAGCTTCAAGATCAAAGAGACGTGTCCCACTATTGAGATCCACACTTGAGAAATACCAACTCTTAGCATCTTTATACCAGACCGAGTTGACATAACGGCATGTAAGGTATTCCCTGGAATTGAAGCCATTTTTCCCTTCTACAAGTGGAAGGAGGCTTTGACCATGCAGTTCACCAGCAGGTTCGATTTCGCTTGCTGCCATAACGGTGGCAGGTACATCAACGGTATAAACGAACTCATCGCAAGTAGTGCCGGCATTTATCCCATCTGGATGTCGGACTAACAAAGGTATATCCATTGTCCCTGGATACATGAAATTAGCAGGTTTTCCTGTTGCCTTATCAGGATTTTCGGCGAAATTGGTGCCGTGATCACTTAGGAACATAATTAGCGTATTGTTCCGTAATCCGAGTCTGTCAATAGTATCGACAAGTCTTCCAAACCATGTGTCCACCAGCGTAACTAACCCGGCATAGTTTGCTTTAACACTGGGGAGACGGTTTTCAAGTTCTTCATTTTTTAATGAACCGTAGGGTAGGTTAAGACAGATCGGTTCACGATCCTCTCTACTACCATATAGATCATAGTAATGGAGTGGTGCTTCCCATGTTTCATGCGGTGTGAAACCGTCTACATATAGGTAAAACGGCGTATTCTTATTGTTGTGTTCCACAAATTCTATAGCTGACCGGAACAATCTCGCTGTTGGCCACGTCTCTTCAGGACGTTCAGGTTGAACATTCATAATATGTGAACGTATCCGTGGTTCATTACCCCGATATCTTGCAACTTGCTTAGGATCTACATTTGCGCCACCTCGGTATCTATCTTCGGCTTGTCCGCGTACAAATTGCCATTGGCGGAATCCACGTGTAAAGTTCATCCCTGGAACGAAATAGTGTGGAACATCTGCAAAGAATCCTGTGTGATAACCGTTCTGTACCAAGGATTCTGCTATCGCGGGTTCGTCTGATGACATGGGTTGCCATCCCGGTGTATAAACATTATCCCATGGCACAGGATTATATGTTTTAAATGGATAAATACGTCTTCCTGTATGTAGGGTTCGCCGCGTAGGTATGGTAGGTAGAACTTCTGGGTGTGCGTTGGTAAACCTGACACCTTGTTCAGCAAAACGTGCCAAATTTGGGGTGTGCACCCAGTCGTTGCCATAGGGACTTAAATATGCTGTACGAAGTGTATCTGAAACTACAACTACAATGTTCCAACTCATGTACTTCCTCCAAAGAAAAAACAATTATTATAGGTGATATAAGGTTTTAGATGATATGATTCTATGTGTTTTACGCGGTATAATCAAATACCAGTACATCTTCAACAAGTGGACGTATGTGTTCACCAGCGATCTTTTTATGATACGGATGTGGTAAGTATATATCTCTTGCTGCTTCATCAACAAAACGAACGATAAAGCCAAATTCATACCCCTGGCTTTTACCCTCAGGACTGTGGTTTGTACCGAAAGTAATGGACTCTATTCCAGGAATTTCATCTGACATAGAGATTAATGCATCAGACATAGTATTTAATTGTGATTCATGAACATCTGATTTCAACTTTAGTAGAACAATATGTTCAACCATTTCAATGCTCCGATTCTGATATAATTTCTTGTTTTCACATTGGAACGAGAAGATGTGTAAATGAAATTTCCGATAAATTACTTACAATCTGTTAAACCTCCTTGACGGAATCAAGGACAATATGAAACAAGATATATGGAAATGTATTAATTGATGATATATACTATTAGTATCTCACATACACTGTTTTACATCAAGATATTTGTCAGAATAAGAACTGTGTCTCACTATAGTTATGTAATACCATTTCATTATGAATAGTAGTCATAAATTCACATATTTTAATATGTTGAGTTTATATTATACCATTTCTAATTGACAAAGTATCATTCCGATTCTAAAGTTTCTTTGTAGGAGCGACCTCCCGGTCGCGACCAGGAGGTCGCTCCTACAGAAGAGAGCGTTGTATTCGGACAACCGATTTATGAAATAATGTCCTATGATTATTTAGAAATGGTGTTATATTCAGTGCAATTAGGAAACCGCATCTATGATGAAAACTATAAAGACAATATACCTCATTGGTATCACAATTTTATTCTTCGTAACATACTTATCAGATAATCAGGCAGAAGAGTATGCACAGACTGGATTACCCGATGGTGCCTATGCGCGATTAGGTAAGGGGAATATCAATGTGATGCGTTTCACACCAAGTGGAACACACTTAGTTGTAGGAACAGATATTGGTCTGTTGATTTATGATATAAAAACGGGGGCTGAAACAATTCTCTCAGTTGGAGAGAAGATGAAAAATCAGATTCTTGCATTTACGCCAGATGGGAGAATCCTTGCTTGTTCTGGGAGAGATGAGTATGTCATAAATTATTGGGATTGGAAGAATAAAAAATTATTGAATAATCTTACAATAACCCATCATTTCTCAGGAATAGCTGACATGAACTTTGTTGATAATAATACCCTAATATTCCTCTCAAATAATGGTGTTATTAGAAAGTGGAACATTAAAAGTAATCAAGAGATTTCAAAAAGACAATATAATAACAGAAAATCAGTAAAGGTAATTTCTCAAGATGGAAGTTATTATGCCAGTGGTGACCCAATCCAAGGGAGGATAAGGATCTGGAGTTTTTCACAAGATGAATTGGGGAGTGAACTCATAGTCAAAACTGATGGTATAATTCAAAAATCAATCAAAAATTTGTTCAATTCCGATAATAAAAATGATAAAAATAAGAATGGAATAACCAATATCGCGATTTCACCTGATGAGAAACAGATTGCCAGTATTCATAAGGATAATATTGTTCGTTTATGGGATATTAATTCAAATAAACAAAGGACATTGTTTAGACTTCAATCCGGTCATATGAATACATTGACATTTTCATTTGATAATAAGTATCTTGCAATTTCGAAAACCGATAAGACTATACTGATATGGGATTTAGTCAATGGACGATCACATACTATACTCAAGGGACATAAAAAGAGTATTCATGCACTTGCCTTTTCACCGAATGAATACGGACTGATTGCAAGTGGAAGTAGTGATGGAACTATCCGCTTATGGAATTCTATAACTGGTGTTGAACAAGGTGTAATTGCAACTGGGTATTCTGATTTAATTAAAGCCATTGCTTTTACGATGGATAACAACTCTCTTTATACAGCCACCGACAGTGGACTTGTGAAACATTGGCATGCAAAAACAGGTAAAGAAATAGGCACTCCATTCTATAGTGAAGAAGACTGTTTTATTGCTGTCACGTTCTCTCATGACATGCAATATCTTGCATATCAAGGTGGAAGCAAAGTTCCCTCAAAAACCCATGAAGGGTATAGTCTTAATCTTTCTGAGAAAGGAATTCGGTTATGGTATATTCCCGCCTGGATAGAGAAAATTACTATACCGACTCAAACTCTATCTCTTTCTTATTCACCGAACAATAGAATGGTTGCTACAACGTCATTCAATGACGGAAATCAACTATGGGATGTTAATACAGGTGTAAAATCCGATCAGTTTATTCCAGAAAATGGGAGATTTAGAATACCTGTCTTTTCCACAAATGGAGATATACTTGTGGTATATGGATCTCATCAGCCGATTGAAGCTTGGAATATTCTCACAAAGGAATCTGTACCAGTTGCCAACAATAATGATATATTCTCAGTAGCATTTCCAGTTACCAACAATCATTATATTTTGTCAGTAGCATTTTCTAATAACAGTAAGCTACTTGCGACTAAGAATTTCAAAGGGATTGTACTTTATGATGTTGCACCAACTGGAATTACATATAACACATCACTTTTTTCTTACGAAAATAGTGGATCCGGTAGAATATTATTATTTTCCTTAGATGACAAAATACTTCTGGAATCACATTCGAATAGTGATGGTTACACTATACGACTCTGGGATATTGACAGAAAAACTGAAATGGGTGCTATCACAGGACATGTCAACTATATACAAACGTTGGCGTTTTCTCATGATGGTAAGATACTCGCAAGTAGTGGCTCTGATGGGGTAGTTTTATTATGGGATTGGGATAAAATAAAAGAGTCTATGGGACTAAACAAAAAATAAACGTAAATATTATTGTGCAACTAAAATACTCCCATAGGATTCAATTTAAGGTTCTCGAATCATCCGAACAAGATACACATATAAAATACAAAGAATATAAAGAAACAATAAATACCTTCCCAATAGGAGTAAATAATGAGTTTATCTCGAACATTCCTATCTATATTCCTACTATTTTTCACCTTCCTCCAACCCAGTATTGCACAAGATACCCAGAAAACTGGATTACCTGAAGGGGCAATTGTCAGATTAGGTAAGGGCGGGATAAATATCCTGCGTTTTTCTCCTGATGGATCACGTTTGGCAGTTGGAACAGATGTGGGAGTATGGGTTTACGATGTAGCCGATGGTACTGGAACTGCTCTATCAAGCGAAAACTATGGTCAAGTCAGCACGCTTGTGTTTTCACCTGATGGCAGTATCCTTGCCGGCGGAGGAGGGGACAATCCAAACATTACTATTTGGAAATTGGATACAGGTAAGATTCTATCCACCCTTAAGGTAAAAAGTAAACATCCTAATATAACAGATCTGTTCTTCCACGACTCATTTCTTATCAGTGTAAATGATCATTACGATGTCATGAAATGGGGTATTCATACAATTAAAGGGGTATTGAATTCAGAATTAGATAATTCTGAAAAAACAGAGTCATCCATTGAAGAAAAGTTAATTTTCTACGGAGATAGTTCTGGTAAAATCACGATACGAAACCTAATTAATGGGGATAGAGTAGCAACCCTAAATGGACATAAAGATTCGACAGAACCAGAAATTATTACACTTGCAGCAACTGAAGATAATAAGATATTGGCAAGTGCAGGTAGAGATATGACCATTCAATTATGGGATATACCCAATCAGATTCAGTTAGCAACCATTCAAAAGCATAAGGTGTGGGTTACATCTCTTGCCTTCTCTGACGATAGAAAAATACTTGCCAGTGGGTATGCTTCTAATGTGATTAAATTGTGGAATGTGTATACACAACGCGAAATAAGTATACTAAGAGGACATAAGAACACCATTAACGCATTAACCTTTTCACCTGAAAACACCCAAATTTATGGTGCATGTCTTGCCAGTGGAAGTGCCGATGGAACAATACGATTATGGGATATAAAAACAGGAAAAGAACTGATAACCTTCACCGATGGACACACTGAGTGGGTAAAGACTGTTGCTTTCACCAATACTGATTCACAAATTGTTAGTGTTGCATATAACGGTGGCATTGAAAAATGGAATTTACAAACTAATCTGAGAGAGTCTACATTCACAACGGCTCAATTTGATGACACAGAATCGGTTATGTTGTCATCAGATGGTACTCACTATGCAGTGCTTGGAAAGAAAGGAATACAATTCACCTTTGAACAAGATAGTTGGGGGTATAAATCCACAGGATCGTATCGTTCAAGTTTTCAATTGTGGAATCTCACAACAGAGCAGAAAATCCCTGGTCCTTGGCACAGTTTATTCGTCAAAATAGTAGGTTCTGCATTCTCACCTGATAGCAATCTATTTGCTTATGACAACTCAAAGGAGATTATAATTGTTGATTTCAATACGAAAAAGGAATTATATCGTATTGAGGAGGATAGATTCTTTGATAGAAAGTTCTTGCTATCTCCTGATGGCAAATTACTTGCGTTTACAGATAAATCTGGTAAAGCGAAAATCTTGGTATTAGACACGCAACATGAGATCGCTCTTCCTTTAGATGATCGTTCGAGTGTTTTCGCATTCTCCCCAGATAGTTCTACATTTGCCACTAAAGGAATGAATATACACTTATGGAAAATGGATTCAAACAAGAAGGGAGAGAACAAGGTTTTATCCAACAGTTTTTTTGCAATGAATAATGTCATGACATTCTCTCCAGATGGGAATATACTTGTCTGTTTTCATATAGATACACATGAGGATAGATGGAGATTTGGGATTAAATTGATTGATATCCCAACAGATAAAGTATTAGGTATACTATCGGGACATACTGCACCAATTCAGACATTAGTCTTTTCTCATAATGGAAAAATCTTGGCAAGCGGAAGTATGGATGGAACAATCCTGCTTTGGAATTGGGAAGAAATAATGTTGCAACTGAAAAAGGATGGATAAACAATGAAATATAGAAGGTGCATTTTATACTTATTATTATGTGTTTTGGTATTGAATTTTTCCTCAATTAGTCATGCACAAGACAATACTTACTCTGAGATACCAGAAGGGGCAATCGGAAGACTTGGAAAAGGTAGTATTATCGTCATGAAATTTTCTCCTGATGGTAAACATCTGGCTGTTGGCACAACGATTGGTGTCTGGTTATATGATGTAGATGCACATAGTGTAATAAGATTGAAACCAACTAAACCGAGAGAAGTTGACAACAAGGAATTTAGATCAGAAAATAATAACGATACATGGAACCCAAGTGATGTGTCTACAGTCAATCATCTAACATTTTCTTCTGACAATCGTATACTTGCTGCAAGCGAATCATCAAATAGAATTATACAATTATGGGATGTTGATACGGGACAACAACTGTATACATTACCCTTAACAATGAAACGTGATTCTGTTTCAGCAATTGCATTTTCAGATGAGAATAATAAACTCATAGCACCAACTTATTTTGGTGAGATAATACATTGGGATATAACCACTGGTCGATTGATAAATAAAATTGATAGGCACAGACCTGATCTAACGCTTATAGAAGAAAACAATAAACCGGGTAACCATTTTGGCGATATAGTGGCATTTTCAAAGGATAGTAAGACCTTTGTCAGTGGTGATCCAAAAGAGGGACAGATCCGTTTATGGGATGCCATTACGGGACAACAACTTGGCATATTTAAACCGAAGACTCGATTTAAAAGGATAACCAAAATACAACCTGGACCTTTAAAAGGAGTTAATGTATTGGTATTCTCACCGAATGGGAAGAATATTGCCTGCGGTCATGATGACAATACAATAAGACTATATGACACTGTAACAAAAACAGAGATTGCTGTATTTAAAGGACATCAAGAACGGATCAACACGATTGTATACTCACCTGATAGTTCAAAATTGGTTAGTAGTAGTACGGATAACACAATTCGTTTTTGGGATATAGATAAGAAACGGGAAATATCGAAAATCCTTAGTGATCGGAGTCAAATTTTTGACTTGGCATTCTCTCCTGATGGGGATATACTTGCGAGTAGTGGGGATGATGGAACTATTCGATTCTTAGATCCAAATAGTGGCAGAGAATTGAAGATTTTTGCTACAGGACATATTAGTTCTACAATTGGTTTAGCCTTTACTGAAGATAACAAAAGGCTTGTCAGTGCAGCGTATAATGGTTCAGTTCATATATGGGAGGTTATGAATGGGACCGTCCTTCCATCACCGAATGTTGAACATTTTGATAAAACAGTAGCGTTTGCATTTTCAGCGGATGCGACACTATTTGCAAGCCATGGTGCGGATACTGGGGTGTGGTCAAGCGGAAGTAATATCCGTACAAGTTGGTTACCCCTTTCTGAAACACATATATGGTCACTTCCACATGGGCAAGATATGATTACATTTCCCAACAGTTATAAGGCATTGGCATTTTCGCCAGACAAACAATTACTTGCAGCAAGTAAGTCAAGAGAAACACATTTATGGGATGTTCAAAAACGGCAAGAATTATACCGTATTGACGTAAGACAGTTCCCCACAGATGTGGTCGTCAGATTCTCTCCTGATGGAAAGACGTTTACAACGGGTGGGATTAATGGAGAAGTACATATTTGGGATGTAGAATCTGGTGATAAAATCAGTACGTTGAGTTCTGGGTTACGCGAATACTCAAGAGATATTGCTTATTCCCCAGACAATTCTATTCTCGCCGTCAGCTATCTTAGGGACTACTTAAAATTATGGAATTTAAAAACCAAGAAGGAAATGTATACACTTCTCACAACTAAGGATAAGGTTTGGATAGAAAGGATACTGTTTTCTCCTGATTGTAAGACATTATTAGTCACAACCCGAAACTTCAAAACCCTCAGAGAAATACGATTGTTTGATGTAGAATCAAGAATGGAATTGCCTCCCATACGTACTGGGCATACAAGAGGCATTAGAACATTAGTTTTTTCACATGGTGGGAAAACTCTCGCAACGGGTGCAGCGGATGGCACAATTCTACTCTGGGATTGGGAGAAAATTAATAAGAAGATATCTATAGGAAATTGACAGATGTTTCAAAAAATCATATCAAATTCACTCTTATTTCTATTTCTGATTATAGCAGTTAATCTCTATTCTCAAGATAATGCACAAGTAGGACTGCCTGAAGGTGCAATCGCACGATTAGGTAAGGGTGGTATCAACACAATGCAGTTTTCTCCTGATGGGTCTTTACTTGCAGTTGGAACTGATGTTGGGGTATGGCTGTATGACGTATTAAGCGGAGAAGAAAAGGCGTTGTTCACAGGATACACTGGACGGATAGATACACTTGATTTCTCTCCTGATGGGAACTTGTTAGCAAGTGGTGGGTTTGTAAATCCAATTATACAAATTTGGGATCCTCATACAGGTAATAAACTCAGGGCAATAGAGTTAGCAGAGAGGAAAGACAGGATTACCAGTCTATCGTTTTCTGAGGATGGAAAAACACTGACAAGTATTGATCTGTTTGGAACAATAACACATCACGACCTTTTTAACAGAACCCAGGAAACTTTGGATGTTTCATCAGGACCACATGGTGTGTTGGCAGTTTTTTCTCGGGACGGGAGCACTATTGCGAGTGAAGATGAAGGAAAGATTATCTTATGGAATGGTATAACGGGGAAACAACAGGCAATATATAAGGGACATTCAAGTAGATTAAAGGGTGATAGTTTTATCAATGCTGCTATTTCTGAAATTTTTAAAACACCCATGTATGCTGAAATAACATCCTTCGATTTCTCACCAAATGGAAAACTTTTGGCAAGTGGCAGTTTAGATAGGACAGTCCAACTTTGGGATATAATAGATGGAGATAAGATTGCTACATTGAAGAGACATAGAGCGGCAATTGAAACAGTAGCTTTCTCATCCGATGGTAAAGCTGTAGCTACAGGTGATAGTGAGAAATCAATAAAACTATGGGATGTTAATACGAAACGTGAACGTGCTACACTATCTGGTCATACTAATAAAATTACTTCTTTGGTGTTTACCCCTGATGGAAAAACATTAGCAAGTGGGAGTGTTGATGGAACGATTCGGTTTTGGAATCCACATACTGGGGAAGAAATTGGTATTTTCGCCAGTGGTCATGTAGAATCGGTAAATTCAATTGTCTTCAACAAGAATGGAACATCATTAGTCAGTGCATCCTCTTACGGTAGTGTTGATATATGGAGTATCAAAACCGCACGTGAATTGTCTACCATGACAGCTTGTCAGACGAAATCTAATAATACTACTGCTTTTTCTTCTGATGGCACATTATTTGCGAGTTATGGAAAAACTTATACAGATGATAGTCTTGGTAGAATTCGTTTATTGAATGTGAATACAGGTGATGAATTACTTGGTCCTTGGAATAAGATTAATGAATCTGTAGATGAATTACTTTTTACACATGAAAATAAGTTTCTATATGCTAATACAGCAAAGGGAATTCGTTGTTGGGATATCCTCACGGGGGAGGAGTATTTTCCATTTGGAGCAGAACCAGCACAAGGAAGGATATTGACAATTGCCCCAAATGGGAAACACATTGCCATGGAAACATTTCACGGTTTATTAAGGGTCTGGGATATTGACCGTCAAATTGATTTAAACATACTGAGTGATAGACAAATAGCAGGATTCGCTTTTTCTCCCGACAGTATGTATCTTGTGCATTCCCATTCTAATGATGGTTTAATCCTATGGGAGTTAACCCCTACAGAACTAAAAGAAGACCATGTATATTTAGAGAAATTAAGAGGTTTCGACCCAATATTGACATTCTCTCCTGATGGATCGACTCTTGTTGGTTCGGAAGATATGTGGTATAACCAGATAAAAATACTCGATGTGGATACTGGAAAGATATACACAACCTTAACAGGACATACAGAAGATATTACAGCGTTTGCGTTTTCACAAGATGGGATGATACTTGCAAGTGCAAGTAAGGACGGTACGATATTACTCTGGGATTGGGATAAAATTATTAAAAATGATTACTAATGGAGATTAATAGATGTTACAAAGAACTATTACAAATTCACTTTTATTTCTTCTTTTGACAGTAGCTATTACCGTTTACGCACAGGAAAATACTCAAGGAGAACTACCTGAAGATGCAATTACACGACTGGGTAAGGGTGGGATAAATCTCATGCAGTTTTCTCCTGATGGGAGCTTCCTTGTCGTGGGGACAGATGTTGGTGTTTGGGTATATGACACAGACACAGGTAATGCAAAAGAATTATCATCTGATGAACCTGCACATATTAATGCTCTGGCATTTTCACCTGACGGGAAAATACTTGCCACTGGTGGTTTTTCGAACCCGATAATTCAGTTATGGGAATTAGACACAGGTAAGAAGCTCAATAATTTTCGATTTAAAAGTGAAACAGGCTCAGTCGTCGGTTTGGCTTTTACTGAGGACGGCAATAAACTCATTATCTTTGACAAATTTGGTGAACTAAGACATTGGCAAATTCAGACGAATCGAATTGTGTTTAATACCCATAGTGTAAGTAATAACTTTCAAGCTATTGCATATTCTAAACGGCACAATATATTTGCCACTGGACAAGAAATTGGGAGTATACACGTTTTTGATGCTTCTTCAGGTAAACGGCAAAAAGGTTTAATTGGGCATTCCAGTCTTTTAAAAAGAGACGATAAAGATATCTGGTCGTTAGCATTCTCATCTGATGGGTCTAAGTTGGCAAGTGGAAGTATGGATAAGACAGTCCGTTTATGGGATGTTGTGAATCGTAAGCACATTGCGAGATTCTCTGGACATCAATCCTGGATTACAGCCTTAGCTCTCTCATCCGATGGTAGTATTCTGGCGAGTGGTGATGCGAATAAGAGGATTATACTTTGGGATACCCAATCAAAAGAAAAAAGAGTAGAACTGGAAGGACACACGAGTGGGATTCCTTCACTCGTTTTTTCTCCTGATGGAACAATATTAGCAAGTGCAAGTTACGATGGATCCATCCGCTTCTGGAATCCAAACACAGGTAAAGAAATATCAATCTTCGCGACAGGACATACGAAATGGATTACATCATTGGCATTCTCGAAAAATGATAAAATACTAACATCTGTGGATTTTAATGGTACTGTTGATTTATGGAATATGAAGACAAAACAGGGGCATTCTTATCTAAACATTGGACAAATTATAACGGATAATTTATCTGCCATTTCACATGATGGGATTCTATATGCAGCAATGGGTATTAACTATACAACCGCCTTTTATCCATTAGGTTTTGGAAGGAGAGGAGGGGGTAGCAGAAGAGGAACGAAATTTCAAGTATGGAATCTATCTACTGGAGAGGAATTGCATGGACCTTGGACAGATCAGAATTATTATGTTAATGCGGTAACTTTTTCACCTGATAACAAGATGCTCGTAATCAGTGACAGAAGTAAAGGGATACTTTCATGGAACATTGAAACGCGCGAAGAAACAGTTTTAATTAATCAACGATTTCCTTTCAAAAAGAGACTAACGTTTTCTCCAAATGGAAAGATGGTTGCATCTCATGGAACACACGGCACAACACATATATGGAATTATGAGACACATAAAGATATAACGCCTGAATATCTAAAAAAGCGTTCTTCTGCACTATCATTCTCTACAAACAATATGATACTCGGAATAGTACATCGTGATAAGATTGTCTTATGGGATATAAAAGGGAATGAGCTTAAAGAAAGAGGTAGTATTAAATCAGTTAATATTGAAGAAATTACTTTTTCTCCATACGGAAAATATCTTATCACTGCAAACTTACATGGATGGAAATATTACATAAAAGTATGGGATATAGAAACAGGAAATGAATTATTAAAATTAAAAAGTCATACTGAGAAAATTACAGTATTGCGGTTTTCTCATGATGGGAAGATTCTTGCCTCTGGAAGTTTGGATGGAACTATTCTTCTATGGGATTGGGAGAAAATCACTAAGAGACTCTTAATAAAACGTGTTGAAAATCTTTCCATTAATCTCATACCTCCTGTAATACTGCCAAAATACGATAGTAAAGAAGCTGAAGCTGCCGCGGTAAAATTCTGGCTAAAAGAGAAAGGATATACACTTGAAATCACCCCAAACAGGTTTTCGCTAAATAATGCTAAGGGAAAAGTTCTATCTCTGAATTCTGCTGGAGGCAGACTTTCGATTGATGATGTGGAAGTAATAGTGAATAATGACTATTTTACGATAAAAGTTTATCAGATTGGTACAGGGACATTCATTCATGAAGATGGTGAGATCAAATATTTTGAGATTGAAGATGGTAAAAACACACAATAGGAAACACAATGACCCATCATATACTCAGATTCTTAGTCTTGTTGACAGCAATCTATCCTTTTAGCGGATATGCTCAAGAATCAACACAAAATAATAATCAAATTGGTTTGCCAGATGGTGCGATAACACGACTGGGTAAGGGTGGAATCAATCTCATGCAGTTTTCACCCAATGGGAATCATTTGGCGGTTGGAACAGATGTTGGTGTTTGGGTATATGATACGAAGACAGGAGATGGGAAGGGATTATTTGCTGATAAACCTGGACAGATTAATGCCCTCGCTTTTTCACACGATAGTAAAACACTTGCAAGTGCTGGGTTTGCCAATACAATAATCCAGTTATGGGATTTACAATCAGGTAATAAAATATCAAAGCATAGATTCCGTAGTCAAACGGAGTCTATCAGCGGATTAGTATTTTCTCAGGATGGTAGTAGACTTATATTCAATAAGAAATATGGTGCCTTGAGACATTGGGATATAAATAGTAAGAAGGTCGTATTCAGTAGTAATAATTTAGAATACCATCAAGCTATTACCTATTCAAAAGTGCTCAATGTTTTTGCCATTGGAAAACAGGATGGAAAAATCAGTTTGTTTGATGCTTCAACAGGTGCACGCCAAAGAGATCTAATTGGATTAACCAGTCTTTTTAAAACTGATGGCAACGGGATCTGGACTTTGGCATTCTCTCAGGATGGATCTATCTTGGTGAGTGGAGATAGAAGTAAGACTGTCCGATTATGGAATACTGAGAGTCGGAGACTTCAGGCAAGTTTCTCTGGACACGACAACGGAATAACAACAGTAGTTATCTCTCACGATGGAGGGATATTGGTGTGTGGGGATGCAAAAAACAAAATTATACTATGGGATACGCAAACCAGAGAAAAACGGGGTGAACTGATTGGACATACAAACGGTATATGTTCGCTGGTGTTTTCTCCCGATGGGACAATATTAGCAAGTGGGAGTTATGACGGAACTATACGTTTCTGGGATCCTGTTATTGGTGAAGAAATATCAATTTTTGCTGAAGGACATACAAAATGGATCACCTCCTTAGCATTTACGAAAGACGACAAAATGTTAATATCCACGGATTTTAATGGTACAGTACATCAATGGGATATGATTACAAAAAAAGGAGTTCCACATTTTAACATTGGAAATAATAGGGTGGTAAGGACATCAAACCTAACTATGGATGCAGAATTATATACTGCAATTGGTAATTCATCTCCAATTGCTTTTTCACCATTAAATTTTGACACCAAGGACAATAAGGGTAAGGGTACGCTTTCAGTATGGAATGTATCTACAAGCATGGAAATACCTGGACCTTGGCAGCAACGCATTTCCAATTTTAATGCCTTAACCTTATCTCCAGACAACAAGAACGTAATAGTGAGTGATGAGAGTGGAGGGTTTCTCTCATGGGATATTGATACAGGGGAAGAAAAAGTACTTCAAAATTACCGAACTCGACGGAAGGGGAGATTAACATTTTCACCTAATGGGAGAATGATGGGGTTTAATGCGAGACTTTCCTCTACAATTATTTGGAACATGGTTACAAATCAGGATATTACCCCAAAAGATCTTAGAAACGATGCTATCTCATTAGCATTTTCTCCTGACAACACACAACTTGCTGTGGTGTATACTGATAAAATTGTGTTATGGGATATAGTAGGTGAGAAAATTACAGAACGAGGAAGTATAAAAGCCGACTTTATAAGTGATGTCATCTTTTCACCTGATGGAAAATTCCTTCTCACCCCTGACCAACCTAAATTGCAATTTTCGATTAAAGTTTGGGATGTAGAAACAGGAGGTGGTTTACTTACCCTAAAAGCACACACTGAAAAGATAAATGCAATAAGGTTTTCTCATAATGGACGAATATTAGCTACAGGAAGCAAAGATGGTTCTATTCTACTATGGGATTGGGAACAAATTAGGAAACGACTCTATATTAAACGTGTAGAAAATTTGACAGGTCATCTTATACAAAAAGAGACTCGTAGACACTTCAACAGCAAGGAACAAGAAGCTGAAGCAGTAAAAGACTGGTTAGCAGAATGGGGGTATCAATTTAAAATCACACCCGACAATCTTACGTTGATAGATGGTTTTGAGAGAGAAACCGTCTCACGAACAATTGGAGAGAGAATTAACAAATGGAATCTTGAGATTATTGTGAATGATGGATATTTTACTATAAAGGTATTTAGGCTTGGTTCAGGAACTTTTATATTTGAAGATGGTGAACTCAAATATCATGAAATAGAAAATGGAAATCAATAAAATAAGGGGATATTCAAATGAATCGTCTCTTGATACACTTAGTTCTGTTGACTGTAGTATATCACCTTAGTGGATTTGCTGAAGACGCAGCACAAAACGGTTTGCCTGAAGGAGCTATTGCACGACTTGGTAAGGGTGGAATAAATCTGATACGGTTTTCACCGGATGGTTCAAAACTGGCTGTTGGAACGGATATTGGTCTTTGGGTGTATGATGTAATGGAAGGTGAATCCTCTGGTTTATTTACTCGAGATATAGGTCAAGTAGAAGTCCTCGCATATTCTAAGGATGACCGAAGATTGTGGCTTAGTAAATTATACATGCCCCACCAGTACATACACTCCCAGACTGTTGGGTCGCATCACCTGCATTAGATTCTGATTCACCCGCTTCAAATTCAGATATAAGAGAGACTGCATTTTCAGATGGCTTGGTTATGTTAAATTGAAGGGCATCGCTTGATGTGAATGTGATTGAACATCCTGAAAGTAAACCTACTAACAAAAACATACCTAATAACAAGAGTATTGTGATAGTTCTTATTTTCACGAGTCTATACCTCAATTTTAAGTAGATTTACCTGATCAAGTGAATTCATACCCAATTCTAAACCTGCAGCTGAAGAAATATGGTTAGCAAATCTTGACATAGAATCTAATCCTATTTCTTCCCGTTTTTGGTTTACTGTTTGAAGGATTAATGTATCAAGGATAACGGGGTCAGGACCAACAAACATTACGCCATAATTCCATGTACTTTCCTCGTGGTATTCGGGTCCACGGTCATAGGATGCCACCAGACCGTCAACGATATTTAGTACAACTTTATCTTTGATGACCTTATTTTCAAAGATCTCACCGATAGCAGGATTACAATATAACGGTTTACCATGGAACCTTTTGGTATTATCAACACTTCCAAAAGCCATGTTCTTTAAACATCCACTGACACCAGCCATATCGTGTTGTTTTAAGACAGGTACATTAATTACGACATCCACAATATCGGTGAGAATACGCGAATATCTTGATCGAGTACTTTCATTCTCTCGTCTGGCAATACTATCTTTCTCAGTTTCATAGAAAACTTCATCATTATACCCAATATCATCTAAATCGGATGCAAGCGTACGTACGTCACCTTCTTCTGTCTTAATTGGATAACCCGCATTTAGAAGATGTGCTTCAAACCGATCCCAGATGATAATTTGTTTTCTTAGAACACCAGCAGTAAATAAACCCTCAATGATTTTATCCACAATTATAGAGTGTGTGCTTAGTTTTGGTCCGGCAAGTGGGTTGATTTTAATGCCAACAATTGCATCCGGTAGAACAAAATCACGCCATGCTTCTTTAGCGGTTTCACGACCAGTCAGTTTCATCATAGCGTTGTCAATCATAGATCCGACAACATCTTCATTAAGTGTGTCGTTCTCCCAAACGGATTTACCTATGACTTCAGCGACAGGTGGTAATGTCTCCTTTTGTACAGGATCGCTTAAAACTCTACCCCCAATTTGTCCGAAGGCTGGAAACGTCGTTAGAGCTGCAGTACTAAGCGCACCGATCTGACCAAGGAATTGACGTCGGTTGAACCTATCGCTCTGCTCTTCTGTTTCTTCACTGTCAGAAAGAATATTGTTTAATACTTTGTCATTCTTATTCATTAAGTTTCTTCAATTCTACCAATGTAGTCGCGGTTGGCACTCTGCCAAATTGGTTGTCCAAAGATTTCCAAGCGATTGTACCATCTGAATCAATGATAAACGTGGCTGCTCGTGAAATCTGGTTGTGCGGTTGCTCAAAAACGTTGTATAGTGCGGTTGCTACCCTTTTACCATCGGATAAAACGATATATGTCAGACTATTATTGTCAGTTGTACGTTTTGTTAATCCGATACTCTCAACACTGATTGCAATTAACTCTGCCCCTTCAGCTTTTATCTCACCATAGTTTTGTTGCAACTCAACGAGTTGATTAATGCAAGCCCCTCAGCCACCCGTGCGATAGAATACGAGCACTACCTTTTTGTCTTCGCCAATATAATCTGATAAGGTATATAGGTCACCGTTCCCATCCGGTAATTCAAAATCTGGCGCAACTGCACCAATTTTTAGACCTTCACCTGGAGGTAATTCGGTTGATTGTGGTGGGAGATCAAGTTCTTCAACTTCCGGAAGAGTCTGTTTTGTAAGTGTAATTTTTTCTAAAGAAACAATTACACCTATGGATACCTTAACATCTATTTCAAAATGATCATACCCGTTAGCATCAAACTGTATCTTGTAATTACCTGGTTCAAGATCTGTGAATTCGTAACTACCTTCTGCAACAGTCTGTCTGATTATTTTCCCATCTATCGAAAGTATAACTTGAATCGGAACACCATCAATCTGCTGCACTTCTCCTTGAATCGTGCCTGATGAAGTGTCAGTTCCAGTTACAACATCTAAAGAATTGTCTGTGGTACTACAACCTAAGATTGCCGACCAGACTGCTATGATCACTAAGAAGATGTATAATTGTTTCAATGTATTCCACCTATTCCAAATTTTCATCCCATTATATTATCGTAGGGGCGGGGTCTCCCCATCCGTATATTACAGAATAAAAAATTTCGTAGGTCGGGTAGAAGCGATAGCGAAACCCGACTTTTTATTGTGTCATAACGGGTTTCGTACCTTAACCCAACCTACAATATGTTATGACATTCTGTCAATTAGAAATATGGTAGATTATATAATTAATTCCACATACTGTCTTGTAGGAGGGAATTCCGATTCCCGATTGTCAAAGGGTTTGATCGCGATTCGGAGATCGAATCAACGGTATGAATGCCTTATTGGCATTCCCCGCCTACAAGTGAGGTGTGTACTTATGTCAATATTTCACCATAGTATAACTAAAGCTTTCCTAATTCTGTCAGGATCTGTTCAGTGGGGACACGATGGTTCGTTGTCCCAAGCGTTTTCCAAGCAACAGTTCCATCTAATTTAATGACAAAGCCTGATGGTCGTGCGATCCGTTTATTGTTTGGATCAATTACATTGTATGCCCCAATAGTTTCTCTTTCTGAGTCAGAAAGAACTGGAAACTTTAACTTTCTATTATCAACAGATTTTTTCGTTGCTGCTTGATTGTCAGAACTGATGGCGATCATTTCTGCCCCTTCAGCTTTTATCTTGTCATAGTTTTCTTGCAACTCAACGAGTTGGTCTAAGCAGAATGGTCACCACCCACCTCGATAAAATACGACAACGACCTTCTTACTTCCAATAAGATCTTCAAGTGCCAACAAATCACCGTCACCATCAGGAAGTTCAAATACGGGTGCTTCACTTCCAATGCTCAAACCTTGACCTGGATCTAATTCCTCAATTACAGGAATTTCAGTGAGTACAACATCCAATTCATAGGTTTCATTAGCTGCTATGGGATCAATATTAACGGATCCATCCTCATATCCTTCAAGTGAGACCATTATTGTAAATGCTTCACCCACAGGGAGGTTTTCAATTATAAATGTCCCATCAGCGGTGGTTAAAGTTTCATGCTTTTCGCCAGACTTATCTGTTAATTGAACAAGTACACCGGATAATTTGTCTCCAGTTTCGGCATCTGTTAGAACACCTTTTATGTGTGAAACAGGAACAGCTGATTTCTCAAGTGTAACTGGATCTAATGTCTTTGTTTCACCTGCAGTAAGAGTTGCATTTATTTCTGTCGATTCATATCCTTGTGCAGAGACTTGAATTGTATAATTACCTGCTTCAAGGTCTTTAAACGCATAACTACCATCTGCTTCCACTTGTGCAACAAGGATTCCATCCTTTAGGAGTCGAACTTGAACCGTAACACCATCAATGGAATCTACTTCTCCCATGAGCGTACTTGGTTCAATCTCAACTTCTGGCATTGGGTCAACTGGATCTTCAGTAGATCCACACCCATATACAACCAATATCAAGAATGGCAATGTGAGAAATAAGTGTAAATGTTTCATGATTTTGTTCCTTTAAATCTATTATTCTTCATTAAATATAACCCAAGTTGCTACCTTGTAGCACAAACTATATAAATATTGAATAAATATTTCGGTAATTCAATCCATAAAATCATCGTAGGGGCGGGGTTTCCCCGCCCGTATATTACCGAATGAATAACTTAATCTTCATTCAGTTTGTGCATCTTATGCCGTAAACAGGAAGTTCACACTACTAATATAGGCTAACAGGCAGTATATTTCATGAGAGACATCGTTTCAATGTATAAACCCTAATAGGATGCAACTTGAGATATATTTAATATATTGCTTTACTTTTTAAACTACCCCAGGAAGTTGTAAGTTTACCTGCTGCTTCAACTGCGGTAATTGTAGCTAATCCATCGTTCATAATGGTGTCTAAATCCGCCGCACTCAGGGCAACATCATAGAGGACAACTTCATCGATAATTCCAGTGGTATATCTATCAAAGTGTCGACCTATATGGACGACACCTTCGCTATTACCATATCCACTATCGGTATCATAATCAAGTTCTGCCTCCATATTGCCATCTACCCATAGACTTGCTTTACCAGTATCAGCATTGGCAACACCCGCAATAAAATGCCAAGTGTCATCTGCAATATCGCTGGTGCTTTGGGGTCTATAACTTGTTCCAGCACTATTTCGTAGGAAGAATGTTATCTTCTTGTCCCCACCACCGTTCCAGAACATATACCAAGGAAGGGCTTGTGATCTATCTTCATAGTTCTTACCTGCCAAAGACCCACCGACACTTGTACCTTTGTAGTATACTGTCAATGAAAAGGATGTACCGGCTTCAAATCCTAAAGCATCTGAATGAGGAACTTCGACCCAATTCCCGGCACCATCAAATTCAAGTGCTTTTCCAAATTTCCCATCCACCCATTGGGCACCGTGAATTGTACCGTCGTTTTCACTCTTAGATGAATCGGTTGCAACATCTCCACTGCCTTCATCAAACAACCACATTCCTCGGATATTATCATAACCGAATTCTGCATAACTTGAATGTTGTAGAACAGCAAATAATGCAATAAGTGCGATAATTAAACCAACACCACTATATAATCTCATTAAAAAACCCCTTTATTGAATCTTATCTTTAATACTACCCCATGTGGTAGCTAATTTGTGTATTGGGTCAACAGCAGCTGCTTCTTCAAGTCCGTTATCCATAACTGTCTTAATATCCTCTTCATCTAAAGCAGTATTGAAGAGTCCCACCTCATCTATAATACCATTTGTATACCTATCATAGTGACGACCTATATGCAATACACCTTCACTTGTTCCGTACCCATCATTCTTATCAAAATCTGCTTCTGATTCTTTTTTACCATTTATCCAGATACTGATTTTTCCTGCTTTTGCATCTGCTCTTCCAGCAACGAAGTGCCACTTATCGTCCCCTATCTGACTTGTACTATCGGTTCGAAAACTCTGGCTTGCGGTATTACGAAGATATAAGGTTACTTTGTTATCTCCTCCTCCGTTCCATAATAAGAACCACGGTAATGCTTGTGATGTGTCCTCGTAGTTTTTTCCTACAAGTGACCCAGCAACTTTCGTTCCTTTAAAATAAACAGTTATTGTAAAGGATGTACCTTTTGTAAATCCAACTGTATCCGAATGAGCGACTGAAACCCAACCATCTGACCCGTTAAATTCTAAGGCTTTTCCAAACTTACCATCTACCCATTTGACACCACCCTCAATTTTTCCATCATTTCCATTTGTTGAAGAATCTTTGGCAGTATTTCCAGTGCCTTCATTAAATAGCCACATACCCATGATGGTATCGGCTTCTATGGCAGCGTTAGTAGAGGTAATAATAAGAAAACATAAACCTACCACTAATGTACTGATACGTATTATCATCATATTCCTCTCACTATTTGTAGATATTGTACTTACTTGCTCAATTGTTAAACCGATTAACTGTAAAATTACCTATGATAGTATATCACATATAGCCTTATACGTCAAGGTCTTAAAACCATTATAAAGGGTATTCAATTGTCGATTATAGATATAATCTGTTAGATATTTCATCTATAGGATCGGTCTCACTCTTGAGTTTATAGACAGTGAATCGTTGTTTTTAATGAGAAATGGTAAGATAACCAATATTTTCTAACAAATCAGGTAAAATAGAGAAAAATAAATTGAAGAAATTTAAAAAACCATTCATCATATATCTAAAAAATGGTTGACAAAATAATAAACATACGTTACAATAAAATAAATATTACACTATTATACTCATGCTAATAGAATATGAAATAAATATAAATATGAATAAAGAAAATGTAAGAATAGTTATACTTATATCGATACTACCACACATCTTAAATTGTGAATTTAGTGTTAAAGAATCAATCAAGAGAACTTTTATTTTTTTACAGAAACTCGTAAATTGGCTGCAAACATAGATGGGCACAGACCTAACAGCGACTATACTAAAATTGGGGTGACAGAAAAAAGTTACGATTTCGTAACTTTTTACACAAAACAGGATTCTTTCTAATGACTATCCAATACATTCAAAATAATCTTAAATACAAAAACAGCATCACCTACACCATATCTGAGAAAAAGAGTCGCATTCATGGTTTATGGGGATGTCTTCTAATAGATTACATCCTAAAAGCTTACGCTACAATAATGAGATATTATCATTTAGAAATTCTATTACAAATGTCTGTATCGGATATTCCCCAAAAAAATATAAAAAATAAAAAAGAAGAACGACACAAAATCACACAATTCAAGAATTGTTACTCTTCTAAAAAAACACCGATGAACACAGACTGTGACAGGGCGGACAGCCGTTTTACTAATGACACACAATGTGTCAAAAAGTGTAACATTTTTAACGATATAAATATAAAATATCACACATGTTAATATTTAAAAACTAATAAAATAGAAGGTTTTTTTATACTAAGTTCTACATAATTAGTTCCCATTACGAGCACTCTTTATAGTCGTTCTGAAAAACAGGAAACTATTTCATGAATACCAAAAACATTCAAAATCATCCTAAATTCAAAATTTTATTTGTGTCAAAAAATCTCCTATATATTGTAGATATTCTACAGGGTGGGATTGTCAAATTATGAAACACATTCAGCAAATTGAGTTAAAACTCCCATTTTAGCAATGTCAAGCGGTTGTTCCAGACGAGAAAACCTATTGTTGTGCCGATACCTGCACCAACTAATACATCTGATGTGTAGTGTCTTCCAAGATAGATACGTGAAAAACCGACAAGTCCTGCACCTATATATAAAGGTATACGCCACTTGGGATATCGACATCCAAGAATTGTTGCCGTGCTAAATGCTAACGCTGCATGTCCTGATGGCATCGCAGGATTACCCAAAGTGTCATCAAGTGGACGTTTTCTACCAATCAGACGCTTCATGCCGTACGTTACCACACCTGCCCCTAAGTAGGATGATGTAACAAGTCGTCCTGTATTACGATGGTCTTCATTACCGTATGCCATAAGCAAAATAGAGAACCCCATGACTGCTCGATAGTGTCCAAATTCTGTGGTTATCTCCATACCAGTCCATAACGGTTCATTATGAGGTGGCGCATCATATATTCGATTAAAGATATCTTGATCCCATCGTTGTAGGATATTCTCTGTGTATCCAACAGTGCTTGAAATGAATATACATAAAAATATTAAGGAAATAACAGGGGTATATTTTAGAAGATGTTCTAATTTTGAAATAGGTTTGTCTATATGATAAGCTACCACGGTGCTTGCCTTTCCGGTAATGGATCAACTGTCCAAGCCATTCGATCAATTAATCTTTCCTGCATAGTGAATCTTACATCCTTGTAATTCGAACTGTTCCAGAGATTGTATGTTTCCATCGGATCGGTTTCCAGATCATATAATTCTCCATTCTTAGTACCATGTGCAGCAACTATCTTATAACGATTGTTTCTTACCATCGTCGCGTTTGCAGTGGGTTCCCGATGCCAACCCATAGCATTATAGTATTCGCAATAAACATCGTCTTTATGGAAATCCAGACTCTTACCACCTGATAGCATTGGTAGTAAACTCTGACCTTGCATACCAGGATATGGTTCCAAATTGGCTGCTTCCATTAGAGTTGGTGCTAAATCCACTAATTCCACAAGGGCATCAGAATGTTGTCCACTGGTTAACATATTCGGTCCAGAAATGATGAGTGGTACACGAATAGCAGGTTCATAGAAATACGGTCCTTTTAGGTATATACCATGATCTCCAAGCATTTCTCCATGATCAGATGTGAATATTATAATGGTGTTTTCTCTCTGTTCTGTTTCATCCAAGTAGTTAATGAGACGTCCAATTTGCGTATCTATGACATCAATCATTGCCCAATATGCTGCAGTAACCCAACGATGATCGTCTTCACTCATGTCTGGGAAAGGAGAACCAGATTTTCCTCCATAAGCTCCACAATGGTCAATTTGTTGCCAGATAGGTTTGTCATCCAGTTCCCCTTCAACATAGTTGGGGAGTGGGATATCATGGAGCACATCACGATATCTTTCGAGAGCAGCAATAGGAGGATCGAAAGCATGGTGAGGATCGAACATATTCACTGAAAATAGCCATGGTTGTTTAAATCTTGAGGCAGATCCAATGAAGGACATTGCACGTTCAACACTCCAAGTCGTTTGACTGTGTTCCTCTGATGGAATCACACGAACATATTTTGATTCTGGAAATGGTGTACTATTTCTTTGTAATCCCTTATCTGATAGCCACTGAATATAATCGTGTGTAGACCAAGCATCAGCTGGATCGTGCGACCAGAAGAATTGATCGTAGCCATCATCAATTCTTTGTTCTGTTCCCTTACAAACTTGCGGATTGCAGGGTGCAAGGTGGAGTTTCCCTGCTAAACCGCAGACATATCCCGCATCCTTTAATAGTTTCGTTACCAAAACTTCGTCTGGAGGGATTGCTTGTCCGTTCTGTCTACAACGGGTAGTACGCGGATATCGTCCTGTTAGAAAACTGGCTCTACTCGGTGTGCAGACAGGACTTTGTGAGTAGGCATAATTGAAGACTATACCATCTTGTGCAAGTTTATCTATATTGGGAGTTCGGACAAATGTATTATTGTAACAACCTAAGGTATCATATCGTTGTTGGTCGGTACATATCCAGAGTATATTCGGAGGGTTGTTAGACATTATATGTTCCCATAGAATGATATATGTGTATTATAGACATAACGGTTTCAGAAGTCAATACGTGAGATTCATTCACCTTTTTCTATAGTGAATTGTTCGCTGCATAAACCTTTTTAAGATCACTTGACACAGCCAGTTTGTTCATTACAATATGTAGATATATAATTAAAGGATTATTCTTATTCAATAAATTCAATTCAGGGATATTATATGCCATATATAAATAGTTGCTTGCTTATCTTCATCATATTAGTAAGTTTAATTGGAGTCGGATGTGAGAGGATCTCCACAGAGGTTATTCCCACTACCCCCGTCAATAGAGTAGCGGTTGCCAATATCACCGCATTAGATGGTAGTCATCTAAAGGGTACTGCCAATTTTACAGAGATGAATAATGTAGTGTATGTTGCAATTCAAATTCATAATGCTACACCGGGATTGCATGCAGCCCATCTCCATACTGGAAAAGATTGTAGTGATGTTGGTCCGCATTGGCATCCTATGGAGATCTCCGCGGGAACTACTGGAATATCTGTTGCAGAAGCTACGCTTGACACACCCCCAATTGGAATCGGTGAAATAGGCAATATACATGTTAATGAAAATGGTCATGGTATATTAGAATTTACCACACCTTTTTGGTCAGTTGGTGATGATCCCAGCACAGATATTCTTAATAAGTTGATATTAATCCATGAAACAGGAGATACATTCCAAACCAATCCTCATGTTGATAACAACGGTCTGCATACCCACATACAAGGACAAATGATGGATGTAATTCCACAAGACACCCATGTTTGCACTCTTGCAGTGCTTGCCCAACACATCGATTTGGATGCTGATCACCATCTTCCAGGACAAGAAATAGGTCCACATAGTCATAACTTGTTAGAGTTGCTACTGAATTGTTTCCTGAGTTCTGAACAGTTAGTTGACCCAAGTATCCTATTGTCAATTCCATTTGAAGGAACGCCGACATATCAAGCATTCTTGAATATCGAACCTAAAACTTTGGACGCATACCATGACTTCTTTACGAAACAAGGATTACCTGTAGATCCTGATTTTTTTACGAATCAATATAAGCAAATATTTCCGATAAGATCTCCAATAGATCTTGAACAGGACATGAAGAATCGGTTGATACATGTGTATATTGCCTCTGGTGTGGATATAGAAAACATTAATGACATTATAGGATATAATGTGCTACTAACCACTTTTCTGGATGTACCTTCTACCGCATGGGTATTGGGTTATTTTCAAGGAGATGATGAGGTGTTTTCGGATTGGATAACTTCTACGGTTAGAGCACTGGGGATGAGACCTGGAGGAGGTTCTCGTATTGGTTGTGGTGTGATTGAATTGTTAGAATAGCCCAAGTTGCTTCTAACAAGATATAGACCCAGCAGACCACGTGTTTCACTGAAGAATGTCGATTATCCAAGCATTTTATAGCAAAGGGAATGCCATTAAGGTATTCATACGCTGATTTCACTTTTAGTTTGCGATATTTTGAGGTACAATCTATCAAATTTTGGGACAAGGTAACAACTTGCGTTAGAATAGTACTTATTGGGAGAAGGTGTATGACTTTTCTCCTATAATCACTACGTAATTTCTAATAAAAGGTCAATATACGGTACACAGTATCCATAATAAACCTTGAATTTATCAGAAATTTATCGTATGGTATCACATAAAATGAATAAGTTATTACTACAGAGATCAAATACTCCCTCTTTCTTATTTGCCCTTCTATTATTTCTATTTATAGGGTATGTAAATTCACAAACACTAATTGACTCTATAATTGCAGTTGTTGATACCCAACCAATTACACAGAGTGATCTTGTTAATGAATTTCGTATTGAAGGAATAATTAATAAAACCATCCCAAATGAGCCAACGGAGATGGAGAAACAAAATTATCTGAATCGAATTATCAATCGAAAATTGGTGTTACAGGAAGCAGAACACATTGGTATTACGGAGATTGATCGTAAGGAACAGGTAGATAAAAAATTAGATGCGTTACGAGAGTCGTACACCTCTAATGAAGCTTTCAGTGCTATTCTAAAGAATCAAGAAATAGAAATCGAAGTAATCAAGCAGTGGATCTATGATAATATAGTTTTCGATGAGTATTATAAGCTTGAATTTATAAATTCTGTTGATAATAGAGAGATTGATGACTTAGCACCGCAATACTTTGAAGCAAATAAGGCAGATTTTATGGTGCCAGAAATGGTGAATTTTCAATCCATACGAATTGTCTTATCTGAAGAAAATGATAATCATTCTACCGAGGATCTCGCTGAAAAAATTATGGATCGGCTGAGACAAGGGGATACATTTAATAGGATTAAGAAGGACTATGAAACAACCACAATCGTTAGTGTTCGTACTGAAATTGTTCCAACAGATACCTCATTAGGGATGGTTGTCTCGCAATTAAAACCTTTAGAATATAAAGGACCAATATCTATACCAGAAGGACATATGATAGTAAAACAGATTAAGAAGATTCCTTCACGGCAGAGACAGTATTCAGAAGTTAAAGATGAGATTGCAGAATTAATTCGTGAACAGAAAGCCAAAACAGAATATGAGAATTGGTTAACCAAACAAAAATCGAAGATTTCATGGTACATCTTAGATCAAGCATTGAATCGAGTTACCGATATTACAGCTCCACTAATGAAGTAAATCTATGAAAATGTATCTTTTCTCCCATCTTATATGTCTTCTACTGCTTATACCACCCCTATGTTCTTATGCCGAATTAACCCCATCGGATTTATCTACCTATCCTGAACTGGTTCAAGATCAAATTGAGAACGCGCAGAAATTGTTTCAACAAGAAAAATGGAATGAAGCACTTCAAATATATCAGTCCGTTGTAAAACAGTATCCTGAATTACCAATTGCTCATATAGGAATAGGTGATGCATCAGGTAAACTCAGGAATTATGTGGATACAATTATGGCATTTCTACGTGCATTGGAACTGATTTCACATTTTCCACAAACTGAACGTATCTTGATTGAACCTACCGTTCAAGCAAAACTTGCAACTGCATACCATCGTAATAAACAGTTGGATAAAGCTGATGAACTATTTCAGAAAGCAGTTAAGGGAGCAGGTGAAATGGCTCCTGTGAATTGGTATATTGCTTTAGGACAAATTGAGACAGAACGTGGGAATTTGGAACAAGCACGTCGATACTATATTGTGGCAGTTCAATTAGATTCTACATCAACCGCTGCCTATAATAATCTTGGATATGTCCTTCTTAAGCTTAACCGCTATGATGAAGCTGATGCAGTATTCAGGGAAGCTTATACATTAGATCAAAATCTGGCAAGTGCTATCTATGGAAGAGGAGAGGCAGCGCGGGAAAGAGATATGTTTGAGGATGCACAACAATATTATGAAATGGCAATTAATATAAATCCAGATGAACCGTTATTTTACAAATCTCTCGCTGACCTTTTCGATAAACTCGGTGAAGTTAAGCATGTAAATACTACCCGTACTCGGTACAAACGAACTCTGGCAGAGGTATACTGGAAACAAGCACGAGTTTATATAGAAAAACAACAGGGACCCCCAGCAATAGAACTACTGAAGAAGGCATTGGAAACCGATGAGACATACATGCCTGCTTTGAAAGATTATGCATTTGTTCAGATGCAATTAAATAATCTGGAATCTGCTAAAAAATCCTACGAACGTGTACTTATCCATGAAACAAATTCACGACAAGCATTGTTCCATTTAGGGATGATTGAAGCAAAGTTGGGAAAGCATAATACTGCCGAAACACATTATCTTACTTTGATTCAGAATCATCCTGACTTTATGGATTCTTATTCTCAATTAGCGAATCATCGTAAGTCATTAGGGGATTTTGTGGGGACAATCGAAGCGTATACAATGGGGATCCGACAGCAACCAACATGGGCACCCGGCTATTTTTGGCGAGGACAGATACAACAACAGTTGGGAGAGTCTGGAAAAGCGGAAAATGATTTTCGTCAAGCCATTAAACTTGCTCCGGATGTGTCTTTTCCAAAGCATGCTTTAGCATCACTTCTTGCTGAAGAAAACAGATTGTTGCAAGAAGCGCTTGTACTTGCCAATGATGTTGTCGAAACTGATAGTCGACCAACCCATTTGGCGACACTCGCTCATGTGTATTATCGTCTGAATAGGTTTTCTGATGCGCGAAAGGTAATTACTGACGCCAAATCAAAAGATTCTAACAATGCTTATATTAAAAAGATATATTTAGAAATCCTTAAATCCGAATAGCAATTGTTATCTATAATTGAGAATATGTAAATACGGAATTATATTTTTTGAATTATATATTGAATTATGCTATAATGGATTAAAATGAAGTTGTGTATTACATCAACCGTGTATAGAGCAGCTCATGAACTGCTTTATTCTATTAGAGTTTTGATTAACTTTAGGTTTATAACTCAATAATTTATTTTCTATAGAAAGAAAAGGAGCATTAACAATGCTAAGATATCAAGTGCTCTTGATTACAGTTTTAGTTTTTTCAGTTGCTTTCATGGCTTGTGACCGTTCTCAAGACGTGTTAGAACAGGTTATGATGGACCCAGAGCCAGAAATGATGGATCCTGATGGAATGATGGATATGGTCATGGAAATGGCTGCCCATCATTCATGGGCAAGTGAGGACCTTGATGCACCAATGATGACTGTTGCAGAAGCTGTGGCTGCCATGAACGCCGCTGGAACCGGTGCGGCACATACCCCCGGTGCTCGGACTGTCTATTTCAACGAAGCTGCGGCAATGGCGAACATGGCTGAAGGTGATAAAATGTATCCCGCGGGATCTATGATTATCAAGGAAGTCTATGGTGAAGATGAAATGGCTGATCAAGTCGTACATGTCGCATCAATGACAAAAACCGATGACCCGATGTATGCTGAACGTGGCGGATGGATATATGGTGTTGGTGGAAATAATCTTGCAATAGCAGATAGTGTGGGATGTGACGAGTGTCATGCAAAAGCTGGTGACGGTAATGATTATGTCTTCGTATCATTGACGAAGGATGATGACATGGATGACACCGACATGGATGATACAGACATGGATGATACAGACATGGATGACACCGACATGGACGATACGGACATGGACGACACCGACATGGATGATTCAGACATGGACGACACCGACATGGATGATTCAGACATGGATGACACCGACATGGATGACACCGACATGGATGATTCAGACAACGGTGCTGGTAATGGTAATGGCAACGGCAATGGTAATGGTGCCTAATACCTCTGAATAACCTAACAAACGGATTGGCAATTAATCTTCGTTGATGCCAATCCGTTTTTCTTTTATAATCAAGTTTTCCACAATCTACAGTTAGTATGATAAAGTAATGTACCGTATGAGCCTGAATCGTAGATACCACAGAATATACAGATTGATGTAGTTATTACGACAGTGTATCCACCATAATGAGTCCCGACAAATGCCCGGGGAATGCCTAATGGCATTCATACCCGGGGAATGCCTAAATGGCATTCATACCCGGGGAATGCCTAAATGGCATTCATACCGTTGATTCCTTGATTCCGCCCATTTGGCGTTGATTTGATAGGGACGATATGTTTATAGCAAAGGTGTATACACGATAATGAGTTCCATTCGGTTCCAATGTAGGAGGGAATTCCGATTCCCGATCTTCTTTTTTATAGCAAGAGTGTATACACGATATTGAGTTCCATTCGGTTCCAATGTAGGAGGGAATTCCGATTCCCGATCTTCTTTTTTATAGCAAGAGTGTATACACGATATTGAGTTCCATTCGGTTCCAATGTAGGAGGGAATTCCGATTCCCGATCTTCTTTACTAACACTCATAGGTACAAAGAGTTAGGATATGTGTCATTAGGCTTGCTGAAATCTGCAATATCATCTATAAAAACAGAAAAGCCGTGTAATTATTACACGGCTTTTCTGTTTTTATATAGTTATATATAGTTATATATGGTTATAGTTATTTATATGGATATATATGGGCTTATATCAGTCTATTTATCACCCCAAGCGGGACCACGTCTTATCCATAAATGCTGTCCAGCAATCAGCCTATCTCTATCAAAGATATAGTCGTCTTGGTTACCAGCAACTAAACGCGTCCACTTTTCTGGATCGTCATAAATCTCAGGACGGGATGCAATCAGTCTTAGAGCTGCCTCACCATTTTCATCTTCAATATCTTCTTCTTTAACATGATAACTTCTTACAAGTTCGGGGGTGGTAGTACTAAAACTGAAACTATGTGAATCTACGAGTGCGTTACCTGCCATATCAGTAGCATCAGAAACAGTTACAGTATACATACGACCACATCGCATTGGCATATCTGCAGTAAATGTAACAGAATTTCCACTCCCACTGACAGTTCCACTAAGCATCCCTTCAGCAGGTTCACTTAATGATTCTTCGGTTTTCGCGATTGCAACCTGAATATTGACACTATTTGCATCGACTGCTTCACTAAATGAGACAGTGAGACTATCTCTAATGTTAAGAGAGTCTTCATATTCAGATAATACCGTGCCATCTGCCGGATCCGTACTTGTTACCGTTGGTGGGGTTGCATCTGTATATGTGAATTTTTCATTAAGTGTAACAGGCACATCTGGTTTCCCATTATTTGTAATTACAACACTTACTGATTCTCCGGCTTTTCCTTCAGGTGTTACGACAGTAACTACGGTTGCACTTGAAGTAGTTGCACTTAGACCTTTAATATTCCCGAAGGTAACAGTTACACCGTTTTTCGTATCGAAATTTTCGCCAGTAATCTGGACAGAAGTTCCACCAGATTCAGGTCCTTCAGTCGGTGTCATACCAGTTGGTGCTGGTTCTGGATTACACCCTCCGCAGCCAAGCATCCATACACAGATAATTCCCAGTATTGCATAAACGGTTATATTTCTGTGTTTATTCATTAATCGCTTCTCCTTATCATCAGGACCAAGCCTGTTCCATAATACTATAAATCAATTCTTCCAACCTTAAGACATCACACATCAAGTAACACTAAGGGTATGTAAATAACGTCCAAAAATCACTATTTTTCTAAAATTATACATGCAAACTGATGGTATTGTCAACTATTTTATTCCTCACCACGCCATGATGTCCTCTTTAGAGGATCGTGTACATCCACATTCAACTCAGGACCGAAATTCTCTATCCCCAATCGCACAGTATCACCATCCCCAACATCGGTAAGGGCTTCATGGTGTGTTCCTGTTGAGACAACATCTCCCGGTTCTAATGCAATCACATTTGTTATTTCTACCAATAATTCAGGGACGAATCGTGCCATTGAATTTGTTGAGAAATCGTGTTGAAGACGATCGTTAATCCAGAGTTTTACATCAAGTGTATTTGGATCAGCTACTTCATCTGCAGTAACGAGTGCTGGTCCCATAGGGGCAAAGGTATGCCAACTCTTCCCTAAGAAAAAGCCTCCATGTAAACCCCTTGCAGATACATCTATAAATTGGGTGTAACCGAATACATGATCCAAGGCATTTTCTTCCGTGAGATGTTTGGCACGTTTTCCAATCACAAGTGCTAACTCAGGTTCAAAATGGAATACACCTACATCTGCTGTTGGGAGTTGAACAGTATCTTTCGTGGGAATTATGCTGTTAGGAGATTTAAGAAAAGCATTAAATTCCAATCTTGTTGGACTATCCGGTTCAATGTAATTCCCTGCCATACATACCAGTTGTCCAGGTCTTGGAAGGGGTGGCTTCAGATCTACAGTATCTAACTCCACACCAGCACTGTTTTCAACTGTTTCTTCAATATAAACTTTTAAATTATCATAATCCTCAATTACCATCTGAATTAGTTCTTGTGGTGTATGGTATGAAAGATCACTAAGTGCTTCTGTAATGTCAACAATGGTATCTCCTGTTATCACCCCGAGATTATAGTCATCAAAAAAAGCAAGTTTCATTCAGTTTTGTTCTCCTGTATTAAGACGTTTTATTAGTGGATGGTATCGTTCTTCCAAGGGAAGTTGTACCTTCTTATTAGTAAAATGTGAGGTGTATGTAGCACTAACACACTCAAGAGAGGTGAGTGCCTTTTGTCCACCGAGTTCGGGTTGTGTTCCATTCAAGATTGCGTCTCGTAGGTTTTTAGCACTCCAGATTGTGTGGCGAGACTTCCACGCTTTTCCAGAGATAATAAATTCAGATGTATCAAGTTCTATCTGCTCCCATTCAGGTGTATGTTTCGCAAAGGAGACATCAAAGGGACAGTACCACATTTCATCAATTCCTGATGTTGGATGCGGCTTTATCATGAGTTGTCCATTTGTTCCGAGTAGATGTGGTCCCATCATCCAACCGTGACGTTCTTCTCTTTGATAAAGTTCCATAATACCGTATGCACCGCTTATTCCACCAATATGTATAAGCATGGTATCTCCAGCAACCACTCCATTATCCCGTCGGTCCGTAGTACATAATTGACTGCTGTGCATAATATCTGATTCTGTCACGTCGTGTCCATTATAGGTGATATGTGCTTGAATCCAAGAGATACCATTCATGAAGAAATCCATCTCGTCAAAGTAGTGGACTCCCATCTCCATTAACTCAAAACCTGCTTCTCGGCCTTTACCAACTTCACGTATCGACCGTAACTCTCCAATTTTACCTGATTCTATGAGAGCTTTCGCGTGTCGAAACAATGGTGTAAATCGGAATTGGTGACTTACTGTTAGATGGACTTGTGCCTTATTACATGCTTCAAGCATCTGATCAGCAGTTTCCAAATCAACAGACAATGGTTTTTCGCATAACACATGAACACCATTTTCTGATGCTGCTATTGCAATCGGGGCATGTAAGGGTGCATGTGTGCACACACTGACAATATCAAGATTCTCTTGTGATAACATCTCCTCGTAGTCTGTATATCGGTTTTGAACATTATATTCATCAGCACGGTTCTTCAGTGCATGAGTGTCAATGTCGCATACTGCAATGAGTTCTATGTTATCTAAACCGTCGTATGCTGCTGCGTGACTTCGACTTATTCCACCGCATCCAACGATTCCTGCGCGTAGGGTCATATTGAATTATTTAGTGTGTTTCATAAATGTAGTTTTAGATGTCAGAATAACTGACATCTATTTATAAACTGAAATTGAATTTAGAAGATACAAGAAATTATCCTGTCGATAACTATTATATCAACTTTTTGTTTTTCTTATTAGTAATATTTTGGCAAACTATTGATTCTATTTAATGAAGATTAATAAATTAACCTTCATGAACCGCTTCGAATATACTATATTACCATTTCTGATATATAATGTCTCTCTTGTAGCACAAACTTTCCAGTTTGTGCCACATTACGCTTCATTTCTAATAATAGGTAGTGGGACAAAAATTAATAGAAAGAGTATAACATGCGTATTCATGAGACCTATTCATTTAGAAATGGTATTATACAACAGAATACATAACAACTAAAAAATAATTGAAGAAAATCTAACCATAACACACCTAAACACATAAAATAATGAAATAATACATTAATGCGTCAATAAAAAAAGAAAATAATACCATTTCTGATATATGGTGTCTCTCTTTGTAGCATAAACTTTTAGTTTGTGCTACATTCCTATTCATTTTCTGATATATGGTGTCTCTCTTTGTAGCATAAACTTTTAGTATGTGCTACATTCCGATTCATTTCATATAATAGGTAATGAGACAAAAATTAAATGAAATGGTATAATATAGTAAAAAATAGTATCACATAATATGTTTTTTCATTGATTTATGCTTTTTATTATGTTACTATATATATTACAGTAAAACACCACATAAAAATGTGTTGTGAAACTTTCACAACAGTTGTGAAATGAAAATTAAATCTGAGAAGTCGACAAACCTATACCAGATAAGGGTTTACACGACCTATAACAAATACAGAGTGTAAATTTATAAAAAAATAAATAAAACTATAGCAATTTTCAAATATATCTATAAACCCACTCTATGACTGACTTTAGAGCATATTAAAACATCTGAATTAAAAAATTGTGTTGTGAAAATGTTAATATGAACCAATGGACAACTATGAGGTTAACCCATGAACATATTACCGATGTACAGTAAATCTAACAAATACGACGCCTTCGCGTCCCACACCTCTTCTGTAGGAGCGACCTCCTGGTCGCGACATAGGATTTATGAGATATGTGCTACTAAGGAATCAATCATGTGAACTTTTTTATTTTTTTTGAATAAAGTCGTAAATTGCCTGTAAACATAGATGAACACTTACTTTATAGCAAATAGCCTAAAATTGGGGTGACAGAAAAAAGTTACGTTTTCGTAACTTTTCACATAGAACAGGAAACTCTATAATGATTATCCAATACATTCATAATTATCTTAAAAACAAAAACAGCACACCTTATACCATTCCTGAAAGAGAAAGTTGCATGGATGGTTTATGGGGATGTCATATAATAGGGTACACCCTAAAAGGTTATGTTATTATAATGAGGTTATTATCATTTAGAAAACGTATTACAAATGTATCTATCAGATATTCTCAATAAAAAGAAGAAGAACACAAAATCACACAAATTAGAAATTATAATATTTCAAATAAAACACCGATAAACGCAGACTGTGACAGGTCGGACAGCCGTTTTCGTAATCCTACAAATTGTAGGAAAAAGTGTAACATTTTTAACCAAACAAATACTAAAAATAACGTATGTGAAACATGGTAAGGCTATAGGAATTCAATAATTGTTATACAATTTCTATTTAAATAGTTCCCATTATGAGTATTTCTTTATAGTCTCTTTGATAAGGTATGGGAATGCAAAATACCATTCATTTCCAGTGAATGCCTTATGAGGATTAAATAAATATCTCGGTAATTCAGGAAATAAAATCATCGTAGGGTAAGGAAAATTAAATATAAAAAACCCCACACCGGTATATTACCGAATTAATCTTCATTAGACATTCCCGTGTGGTATTTGTCGGGACTGAAGACCATCAAAATGGTTTTATCTGTTGATAACGCTTTTGGGTATAAACTTTCAGTAAATCTCAATAATGGAAGACTCTTAAAACTAATTCACCCTACCCTTTCATGATACACTTGAAATGCATAATACGACTATGGTATAATTTCATAATCCTATGTAGTTAAGAGGGAAATTCCGTGAATTGTGAAATGAGTGAAACACGTATGCGTATCCTTCAGCTTCTAAAAATGCGCTGTAGTATGACTGTAAACCAGCTCAAAGAAGCTCTGAATATTAGTGCTATGGGTATTCGACAACACCTATTTATTCTTGAAAAAGAAGGATTAGTCGAGTATTACACCGAAAAACAGGAACGTGGTCGTCCACACCATCTCTATAGTTTGACTGATAATGCAAGCAACCTTTTTCCTACAACTTATGCTAACTTTGCTGTAGGTCTTATGAATGAGGTCGCTAAGTTCAATGGACCGGGATTTATAAATAAGATTTTCCGGAGTCGAATGAAATCTCAACTACAGATGTATAAGGAACGGCTTGATGGAAAAGAACTTATAGATCGGATTAAGGAACTTGCCAATATTCGGGATGAAGAAGGTTATATGGCTCGGTTTGAAGAGGATGAGAATGACTATGTATTGACAGAACATAATTGTCCTATTGCAGCTATCGCTGAGGAATATCCTCATGTCTGTGAAATTGAATTGGGATTATTTAGACAGTCTTTAGATACGAAGGTATACAGAGTTGAACATCTCATGCAGGGTAGTCATAAATGTTGTTACCGCATTCCAAAAACTGAGGATTCAAATTCGACCAAAGAATCTTCAACAGATGAACAAGTGTAACACCAATAAAATTCCATTTCTAATAATGTATCATCTAATTATCTGTCTATAAGGTTGCTTCAATGTCAGAAGAAAAAGGCAGACGGGATTTTTTCAAGGAAGCTTTTACACAAATCATTAAACCTGTAGCAGAATTCCTTGATGATGTCGGAATGGGTGAGAATCAAAAATATCCTGTTGATGTCATTTTCCGTCCTCCTGGGGCACTTCCAGAACCAGAATTCTTAGAAAAATGCCATCGATGTGGGAATTGTGTAAAAAACTGTCCTGCAGACGCTATACAACCCCTTCAATGTAAAGATTCAAACCTTGTAAATACACCCTATATTGATCCTGAAGAACAACCCTGTGTAATCTGTGATTCTTTGGCTTGCATGTATGTATGTCCATCAGGGGCTTTACAGACCGTCTTTGCAGAAGATATACGAATCGGACTTGCTGTTTTCAATAGTGAAACATGTTTACGAAAACAATCTGTCGAATGTTCATACTGTGTTGATACCTGTCCAATTGGAGAAGACGCCATTATATTATCACAAGAGAATATTATAGATGTCTTTGATTCTGGTTGTACAGGATGTGGGGTGTGTCAATATGCTTGTCCTACAGACCCAAAATCTATAGCGATTCATCCCATTCCGCAGTCTCAATAGCAGCATGTTCTTACTATCTGATTTAATTCTACAAACCACAGTTAATCGTCAAAGTATACGTGATATCAAACCTCCATTTGATGTTCCACCTAATTACATGATGTACATAATATTAGGTATAGTTATTGTGGTTGGGTTAAGCTTGGGAGTATTCTATTTACGAAAACACAGACTTAATAAAACAATTACTCCGATTGTAGAAGTGGAAAGTCGTCCTGCCCATGAAATTGCGTTGGAACAATTAAATGCCCTTGAAAAAGATACAAAAGATATGGAGACCTTTCACACGCAGATCTCCTATGTTATCCGGGAGTATATAACAGCACGTTTCCACATTCCTGCCTTGGAATTGACTACTTCAAGTCTATTACGAGAGATGATTTCTAATCAGGTTGATAAGTCATGTATTGACAGATTGCAAGATTTTCTCACCAACTGTGACCGCGTGAAGTTTGCTTCCTATCTGCCAAACACATCTGAAGCTGATAAAAGAATGATAGATGCACGTTGGATAATTGATACAACAATCTCGTAAATTGGATATAGTTGACCCCTATAGATCATTTCAAACAGATTACATTTATACGAACATTCTTGTTATCTATGCGTCAAAAAAATAATCATTAATAATTGCCCAAGTTGACGACATAATTTATTCTATATGGGTTTCTATCAAGAACGAAATATAGGATATTGCTCACATAAAATGATACATTAAAATCGGTTGTTGGCACATCAAAAGAATCTTGACGAATACATCATTTTTATGTAATAATTACATTGCTGAGAATTGCAATCTATCACAAGAGAATCGTTGTAAATCCTTGACATATAGTATAAATTTTGGTATTTTTAGATGCCAAATATACTTTCTCTTATGGCAACCATTTTCATAGACAGGAAATCAGTTAATATCATGAGGAGGACAAGTGAGCGTGGCAAATACATTTTCCAATGACCAAGTGCTCCTGACAATACCGATGCTCCCTGATATGGAACTTGCTGCGGCTAATCTTGCATCTTTCATCGCAGAATCTATGAGTTTTAGTGATGAACAGATAGAAGAGATTCAATATGCAATGATCGAATCCTGTATTAATGCTTTTGAACATAGCAGGAGTCCAGATCAGAATGTATTCATCGAGTACATCATCAGAGCAGATGAATTGGAATTCAAAATTACAGACCAAGGGGTCGGTTTTAGTCCAGAGAATCGCCCAGTCCGTCAGAATGGCCAGCAAGACTTATATCCAGAAATGCGTAAGCGTGGATGGGGGTTAGAGATTATTCATGCCCTCATGGATAAAGTAGATATTAGAAGTGGGGAGAACGGAACTACCATTAGCATGGTTAAAAAGAAAACTAATGAGGGTTCATGAGCGCAGTTTTATTGTAAGGAGGCATGGTTTGGCTAACAAATTTGACATTAATATTCGTGCTGAACAAGAGTACGCAGTCTTAGAAACTGAAGGATATTTGAATGATGCTCTTGGTGAGCAATTATCACAAAAAGCACAGGATCTTATAGAAAAAGGGTATACGCAACTTGTAATTAATTTGGCTAAAACCGCACTGATTAATAGTATCGGTATTTCTATTCTGATAGAAATTATTGAAGCACTTGATGAGAGAGAAGGAACATTAAATTTCTGTGGTTTATCTGCTACTCAGGAACGGACTTTTCGTATGATGGCTATTGCCAAATATGCTGGAATATTCCCCGACGAGAAAACTGCTGTTGCTGATTTCCAGTAATAATAAGAAATTAAAACACCCGAAATTATTCATCGATTAACTGAAACCGTTATACAACCAGTACGGATATTTAAGTATTTACACCATATTAGTATGAATGCAGAAGATAAAGGAAGAAATTATATGCCCACCAGTTCTGCAGAAGAAACTATACAAAGGTTGATATTCAGTTTATCCGAATTGGAGCAGTTAGGTCAGACCCTGATATCTGGACATAGCAATTTTAATGTATCAAGCAAAACCTACCTTCGGATTACACTTGGAACTCTCCAGGTAACTCGCGGTGCCATCCTATGCTACCATCCAACTGATAACTACCTGACTGTTGCAGCCTCAGCCCCCGAACTTGATTCTACACCGATTGAAATTGAACCAGACGAAGTTTCAAGTATTCTTGATTGTTCGCATGTTGAGATTGGTTCACCTCCGGAAGAACTCCAAGATTTCATCAATAGGAACTCCGATTTATTCAATGGTACTGCGATGCATCGTCTGTGGGTACCCCTAAAAATACATGACGAATTTCTTGGTATTTTAGGATTGGGGGAATTCTTAGGTCGAGACAAGTTAGAAGAATGGGAGCAAGAACTCCTAACAATACTCGCACATCAAATCTCAATTGCAATTGCATATACACGAATCGTTGAAGGTATTCAAAGTGAGAAATTCCGACTCTTTATGTTAGCTGAGAGTGCCCCTCAAATTTGTCAACTTCTTCAACCAGAAGATGCTGCTGAACAAGTTCTCCATCAAGCTGTTGCTTTACTTGATGCAAATATGGGGTGTCTCATGTTAGTACACCCACAACAACAGATGTTAGAACTACTGGATGCATTTCCAAAATCGCTAATATCTGAGAATGGCGACCATCTACAGTCTATTTCATTGAAGGATATCAACATAACTTCACCTGAAACAAAAGATAAGACTGCATTAAATATGTTAGCCAGTGTAGTAGGAGAAGGTCGTACAAATCGATGTTCTGCAAAAATGGATGATGTCTTTGGCGGAAGAAATTTGATGGTCGGACCAATACAAGGACGCGATGGTGATATTTTAGGTGTCCTAATAGTCGGAGATAAGGAAGAACGAGGGGGTCGCACATTAGAATTCACCGAAGAAGATGAGATGCTGTTGGATTCCTTTGCAAAACAGGCTGGAGTTGCTATTGAAAATGCACACCTTCATCAAGAAGCACTCGAAGCACGCGAATTACAGTCTGAAATGGAGGAAGCACGGAAAATACAAGAAAACCTTATTCCTGATACACTCCCTGAAATACCTGGGTACGAGGTCGCTGGATATTATGTGCCAAGAGGTCCGGTTGGTGGTGATTATTTTGATTGTATCGAACTACCTAATGGGGGATGGGGACTGTCAATTGCGGATGTGTCTGGGAAGGGCATGCAGGCAGCATTGTTGATGGCTACCCTTCGAGCAGGTCTTCTCTCTGAAATTTCAAGTTCAAAAGCACGGACAGATACCGAATTAATTGATATGAATGAGGAATTAATAGAGATGGCTATGACATTGAACTCTCTATTGTATGTGAGTGGTACTGAAGAGAAATATGCTACGTTTTTCTATAGCCATCTCAATCCAGAAACGGATTTACTCACATCTTTGAATGGAGGACACAATCCACCCCTAATAGTTCGAAAAGATGGGAATATACAATGGCTGGGTCAAGAGATTGGAGGTCTTCCTTTAGGTATGTTTCCTAATGAAATGGTACCAGCGATAGCTGAATATCAAGCTGAACAGACTAAACTTGAAAGTGGTGATGTTGTTGTCTACTATACCGATGGTGTTACTGAAACTGTTAATATTGATGATGAGTTCTATGATGATGAACGGCTTGAACAAGATGCAATAGCCTGTGCAGATAATGACGCACCTTCAATATGTAACTTTATACAGAAGGCTGTCACCGATTTTCAAGGTGATGCTGACCAATTCGACGATTTGACATTACTCGTCCTCCGAAAGAAATAGGTGGTGAAGATGCAACAAAGTACTGAAGGTCGACGATTCTTAAATCCTACAATCCTCGCTCAAATTGGTAATCTTGAACTAATAGCAAAGTTTGTTGTTGAAGGCTTCATTTCTGGGTTACACAAAAGTCCATACCACGGATTTAGTGTTGAGTTTTCTCAATATAGACAATATATGCCAGGTGATGACACAAAACATATTGACTGGAAAGTTTATGGACGAACAGATAGATATTATATTAAACAATTTGAAGAAGAGACTAATCTAAACTGTTATCTACTCCTTGATACAAGTCAATCTATGGCACACCCTTCACCTGAGGATTTAGAAGATTTGGATATATCTCAACAAAGGGATTCATCAAATGGTGTAGAACCGTTATCCAAATTAAGATATGCGAGTTTTCTTATTGCTTCTCTGTCATATTTTATGGCGAAGCAACGTGATGCGGTCGGGTTTGCATATTTCGATGAAAAAGTTCAACAATACTTACCTGCCCGTAGTAGTGCATCTCACATGCATTCTATCTTAGTTACATTGGAAAACATACAAACAGAAAAAGAAACGCGTATCGGTGAACCATTACACCAAATAGCGGAGAGATTGACCAAACGAGGTTTAGTTATACTAATTTCCGACCTTTACGATGAGAATCCAGATGAGGTAATTGAAGGTCTTGAACATTTACGTTATGAAGGGCACGAAGTTATTGTTTTTCATTTACTTGCTCAAGAAGAGGTAGACTTTGAGTTTGAAAAACTCATACGTTTTGTTGATGCGGAGAATGATCAGGAAATTATCACAACTCCACAGGTTATACGGGATAGTTATCTCACTAACTTTAATGAATTTATTGACCATTACCGTACAACATTAAATCAATCAGATATTGATTATAATTTAATTAATACATCAACCCCAATAGACCGTTCTCTTTCAGCATATCTTGCGAAACGACAAGGCTTTGTATAATAGGATTGACACAATCTAAGGGACATAGAATTCAGGAGAATACACGATGGCTTTTTTAGTTTGGCCGTTTGCTATAGCAGGTGCGATCGGAGCATCGATACCTTTAATCATACATTTTCTCAATAGGGAACGTGCTCGCCGTCTTGTGTTTAGTACTGTCCGTTTTATCCAGATGTCTCATCAGACAAATGTCCAAAGACACAAGTTGAAACGTCTATTGTTATTACTCATGCGTATATTGATGTTGATCTTACTCGGTTTTGCATTTGCACGTCCATATTTTGCTCAAGATGCAGCATCTGCTCCTGAATTAGGCGGTGTACGTAATGCTGTCATTATACTTGATACATCCTACAGTATGTTATATGGTGATGTTTTTGATACTGCTAAACAAGAAGCTATTAAACGCCTGGAAGGGTTAGATAATGCTGACGCCGTTGCACTCATACTATCCGCAGACAAAGTCAAGAAAGTCTTACCAATCGATTCGGAACGCAACCACATTAAATCCGCTATAGATAATGCTGAACCAACTTATTACACGACCGATTATCTTGATGCAATTCAAACATCACAAGAGATCCTGAATAGTGTCGTAGTAGGATTGAAACAGATATATCTAATTGGTGATTTACAGAAAACTGGTTGGGATAATTTCCTTGATACGGATCGACTTGCCTCAGATATTGATATAGAATTTGTAAATGTAGGTGTAGAGCAATCCAACAATCTTGCAATAACTGATATGAATGTTCCTCCTGTCGTCCTAATTGAACAGAAAGATACTGAATTAGTTGCTCGTATCCATAATTACGGTACTGAGATAGTGGAAAATCTGAACGTAACCTTATTTATTGATGATAATAAAGTGGAATCAACAGAGATAGATATTGAAGCCGAAAGTAGTTTTGATGCTGCTTTCAACATGAGAATTGATCTCGAATCCAAATCCGTTCATACAGGTTGGGTAGAAATTGAATCAGATGAGCTTGAAATTGACAATCGACAGTATTTTACAGTGCAAAGCATGAAATCTATTCGTGTTCATTGTGTTAATGGAGAACAGAGAAGTACAGAGATTGAAGATGAGACATTTTATTTGACAAAAGCACTCAATAATACTGGAGGTGAAGGTGCACCTATAATATTTACCGAATCCACTACAATTCCATCGGCAGATTCTATAGAACAGTTTGATGTAATAATCATCGCAAATCTTGTCAGAATCTCATCTACAGAGGCAGAGAGAATTAAGGATTATGTAAATCAAGGCGGTACATTACTGATTACAGTTGGTGACCAGGTCGATTCAAGTGGTTATCAGCAATTGTTAGGTACTACTGATACTTCTCTAATGCCTTGCACGTTAATGCAAGCAGTGGGTGATCCAATTGGGAAAGATGAATTTCAAGTCATCGCAAGTGTAGATTATCGTCACCCAATTTTTGCCACCTTCAGCAATCCAAACCATGGTGACTTCGGTAAGGGAAGGTTTTACCGTTATTTTCAGGCTGTTCCGACACCTGAAGCAGCTGTAATCGCTTCCTTTGATGATGGAAATCCCGTCCTTATTGAAAAAATGTATGGGAATGGTCGAGTATTATGTTTTACATCATCAATTGATCGTGAATGGAATGATCTTCCTATACATGGTGTATACCTACCGTTCTTACATGAAACCATCAGATATCTGGCAATCGCACATGGCACTGACACGCCTGATAATGTGGTAGGAGATGGAATTGAATATAAAGGATCTAAAGATACAGCAGGCGAAGAAGTAGCTATCTTTGATCCTAATAAAACAGAGGTACGTAAGACGTTAAATGATCAAGGTAATCTATTCTATGAGAATACAGATATACCAGGTATATATTCTATACATAGTTCCGGAGTTTCACCTCACTATTTTGTTATAAATGTGGATTCCGTAGAGTCGGATCTAACAACTCGCAACGCTGAAGAATTGACAAGTATGTTGGTTGGTTCAAACGAGACAGAACGTGGACCAGTTGAAATTACACCTGAAATTGAACAAGAATACCGCGAAGGGGTTGAGAAGAATCAAGGGATTGCAACATATATACTATTGGCTGTTTTCGCTTTAGCGATTTCTGAAATGTTTCTGGCGAATAGGGTGTGACTATAAACGATCAAACCTCATCATATAGAATTACATACTGCATTCAAGCTAATGTCATTGAAAACATGGATGTATACAACATCTACATTGAGAAGGAAAATAAACAATGAATTATGACATATCTGAACGAATTGATGTACCGAATATAGTTTCCGATGAAGAATGTCAATTCTTCATAGAGAATGGATATTTGGTTGTTCCAAATCTTCTTTCAGATAGTGAGATTGAGGAACTAAGAAAAGATACTGTTACCCTTGCTCGTGGAGAGTATAACTGTGACGGAATTGATCCTGTTCCCGAATCACTTACTGATCAACAGGCTATTGGTAGAATTCTTTGTATTCATCAACCTCATTTTGTTAGTGAGACCATAGAAAAATATGTTAAACATCCTAAGATCTGTGGAATACTGAGTCAAATTACTGCTGCTCATCTACCATTTTGGGATGGTAGTGTAAAGTGTATGCAGTCAATGCTCTTTGTAAAACCTCCTAATTTTCAAGGTCAGGCGTGGCATCAGGATGAAATATATATACCAACTCGAGACCGTTCACTTATCGGCGCATGGATTGCAATGGATGATGCTACTATAGATAATGGCTGTTTATGGGTATTACCGGGTTCCCATCGTCCAGGTTATCTGTATCCTCAACGAAATCATGAAAAACCGGATGAGTTTGATTTTGCTCAGGAGAGTTTCGGTTTTGATGAATCAGACGAGATCCCTGTGGAAGTCGAAACGGGAGCACTCGTTTTCTTTAATGGTTATTTGCTTCACCGTTCTCGCAAGAATAGGGGAGATACATTCCGACGTGTTCTGGTAAATCATTACTGTAATTCGTGGTCTTTACTGCCATGGTCAATCCAGGAAGGTGAACGACCGGCGGATGCTGATCGAAGGTGTATTATCCCTGTCTCTGGTGTTGATCCCTATGCATGGAAAGGTTATGATGAACCACCGAAGAGAATATCATCTCGATTCTGTAAAGCTATTGAGGAGTTACCACCAATGACAGAAGGGGGAGAGTAAAATGACATCAGAGCAGTTTGCTGAATTGCAGAACTCGTTAGAAACAATGCTAAATAATATCTCCACGGGAGATGACATTTCAGAACCACTCCTCCAAATAAGTCAGTTAGCTAAACGGGTGGAGTCAACTGCTCCAAAGCAGTTAATACATTATCTTGAACGTAAGAGCTATACAAAAGCATTGGATTATCTAAGAGAACTTAATGGCAGCTGAGTCTTGTAGTATTTGTATTACAAAGAGAAAGGTTAGATAGAGACTTTATGAGCAGAGATGATGGTCGGAAAACTGATGAATTACGACCTGTGACAATAATTCGGGATTATATAAAACATGCAGAGGGGGCAGTTCTAATCTCAACTGGGGATACAAAGGTAATATGTACTGCATCTGTTGATGAACGACAACCCCGGTTTATGCGTGAACAAAATATAAAAGAGCAAGGTTGGGTTACTGCTGAATACTCCATGCTCCCGCGTTCTACCTCAGAACGGATGCAACGTGAAGCATCACAAGGTAGACTTGGTGGAAGAACACAAGAAATCCAAAGACTTATCGGTAGATCTCTCCGTGCTGCAATTGACCTTTCCTCATTAGGAGAACGGACAATCTGGTTAGACTGTGATGTAATACAGGCAGATGGTGGTACACGTACCGCCGCGATCACTGGGGCATTTCTTGCACTATGGGATGCATGTAAAACACTTCAGGAACAGCAAAAGATTAATGAATTGCCGATTATAGATAACATTGCTGCAACAAGTGTCGGTATCGTTGATGGGATTCCAATGTTAGACCTATGTTATACGGAGGATTCAACAGCTGATGTTGACATGAACGTTGTCATGACGGGAAGTGGTAAATTTATTGAAATACAAGGAACAGCTGAACATAATCCTTTTTCACGTGAAGACTATGATCAATTGCTTGATTTAGCTGTTAGTGGGATTCAAAATCTTGTCAAGTTACAAAATAAAATTATGCTTGAGAATTTAAATGAAGTTAGTTTTGGCAACTCGTAACCTTGGGAAAGTGAAAGAACTCACTGCAATGTTGACCGAAAACCAAGGCTCTTCTCAGGAAAACCGTAATCTTATCGATATGCAGGTTCTCTCGCTACAAGATTTTCCTGATGCCCCTGAAATTGAAGAAGATAAGGAGACATATCAGGAAAATGCATCCAAGAAGGCTTCTATTATTGCGGAATATACTGGATACCGCGCCCTTGCAGATGACGCTGGTTTGGAGGTAGAAGCACTCGGGGGTGCACCGGGAGTACATTCGAAACGTTGGGCAGGAGAGGATATAACCGACGCTGTCAGAGTTCAGAAACTACTTGAAGCATTAGAAGGTGCTACGAATCGTAAGGCACGTTTTGTAGCAGCCATTGCAATCGCTGAACCTGCAATAGAAAATAAAAGCTTGGGTCAGAAGATGGCTACAGTTGGCAATATACAAGTTGTTGTTGGAAAGTGTGAGGGGTATATTACGTATACACCGTTGGGTGATGGTGGATTTGGATATGATCCAATTTTTGTTCCTAATGGTTTTGAGAAGACATTTGCCGAATTAGGGGAGGTTATCAAGAACAGAATTAGCCATAGAAGTAATGCCTTACGTCAAGCTATTGAATTATTGTAGTATGACATAGAGGAGTATGAAAATTAGAAAAAGTAAAAATTTTCATTGAAATTGAAATGATATATGACTTAGACTCCATTTATACTTATGTGAGTAAAACGAAATACTATAAAATACATTGGTGTCTATTAGAAAGGAAGAAGATGGCAGCATTAAATGATTTACGAAATGGATTAGTTATCCAATTAGATAATATCATCTACACGATAGTAGATTGTCAACATGTAAAACCTGGTAAAGGAGGGGCATTTGCACGAACAAAAATTAAACGTGTTAGCGATGGAGCGGTTTTAGATCGAACTTTCCGTACGAATGAGACTATTGAGACAGTAAGACTAACAGATCAAGAAATGCAGTTTCTATATAGTGAAGGTGACTTACTTTGGTTTATGGATAACGAATCTTTTGAACAGCATTCGCTTGATAGCGATTTTCTGGGTGATGGTTTAAAATTCCTAAAAGAAGGTGAAACTGTAACAGTCAAAATGGTTGGGGATACGCCACTGGCAGTGGAATTGCCGACATTCGTTGAATTGAAGATTGTTGAAACAGATCCCGGTTTGCGAGGGGATACTGTGAGTGGTGGATCAAAACCCGCGAAATTAGAGACAGGAGGGGTGGTTAATGTTCCTCTGTTTGTTAAAAATGACACTGTCATAAAAGTTGATACTCGGAATGGAAAATATGTTGAAAGGGTATAAGTATGAAGCAAAAAAAACAGAATGAACAGCGTAAGCCAGATGAAGAATTAGATCCAATTCTTCAACGTCTTCAAAAGCTTATAGCTATTGTACAAGATGCTGAATTAGCTTCTGCTCGAATACGGGATGGTGATGTAGAATTAGAAATATCAAGGATCTCTGATCAATCGGTCTCAATTACATCGCAAACATCCGTACCCACAGGTGCAGCAACTACACCAGCAAGCAAGGATGAATTAGGAGACGACCTAATTTGTTCGCCAATGCCTGCACGTTTCTATCGATCCCCATCACCAGATGAACCCGTATTTGTTGAAATTGGAGATACAGTTACTGCAGGTGAGTCATTAGCTACACTTGAAGTCATGAAAACATACAATGATGTTGAAGCACCCTTCAACTGCGAAATCCTTGAAATTTTGGTAGAGGATGGACATGCAGTTGAATATAATCAACCTCTCTTTCGAGTAAAGCAGCTATAGAATATGTTCAAAAAAATACTAATTGCAAACCGCGGTGAAATTGCTATACGAATAATTCGTGCTTGTAAGGATATGGGAATAAAAACCGTTGCGGTTTTTTCTACTGCAGACAAAGATGCTTTACATGTAGAATATGCAGATGATGCCTATTGTATAGGTCCACCACCCTCCTCAGAGAGTTATCTAAAATATCCAAACATCACAGCAGTTGCTGACTTCGCAAACGTTGATGCCATTCATCCAGGGGCAGGTTTTCTTGCTGAAGATGCACAGTTCGCTGAGATTTGTGAAGCACACCAAATTACATTTATCGGTCCATCTAAAGACGACCTAATGACAATGGGAGACAAAGTCCGAGCATTAGAGACGGTTGTTAAAGCCGGTTTGAAGCATGTCCCTGGTAGTCAAAGTAGAAAACGGAAAAAGGATAAAAAAGCGACTGTTGAAACAGCCGAAGAAGCTGCTGACCTTGCTGAGAAAATTGGGTACCCAATCGGTATAAAGGCATCAGCTGGTGGCGGTGGTCGTGGGATTCGTATTGCACATAATCGGCCAAGTTTGTTTAACTTATTCCATATTGCAAAAGCAGAAAGTGAAGCGGCATTTGGGAATGGTGATGTCTATGTTGAAAAATGGATTGAGGATGCAAGACATATTGAGGTACAGATCTTAGGCGATTCACACGGTAATGTCGTCCATTTAGGGGAACGTGAGTGTTCAATTCAGCGAAAACAGCAGAAACTTTTAGAGGAAGCACCTTCTGCTTCAATCTCTACTAAAGTACGAAATGAAATATGCAAAGCTGCTGTAAAAGCCGCAAAATCAATCGGTTATAGAAATGCTGGAACAATTGAATTTGTTGTGGATAAAGATGAAAAGTTCTTTTTTTTAGAAATGAATACGCGTATTCAAGTTGAACATACCATTACTGAGAGCATTACGGGTATTGATCTAATTAAAGAGCAGATACGTATAGCTGCTGGAGAGGAACTCGGTTATACGCAGTCGGATATAGTTCTAAAAGGACATGCGATTGAATGTAGAATAAATGCAGAAGACCCCGCAAATCAATTCATGCCTTCTCCAGGATTGATTACACATTATAATCCACCTGGTGGAAATGGTATAAGAGTTGATGATTGTATTTATACAGGATATACAGTACCACCTCACTATGATTCGCTTGTTGCAAAACTCATTGCCTATGGTAGGGATCGCGAAGAAGCCATTGCTCGATTAAAACGTGCTCTCTCTGAATTTAAAATTGATGGCATAAAAACTACCATCCCACTGCATCAGAATATATTAAATGATGAACGTTTTTTAAATAGAACAATCTTTACCAACTTCCTTGAAACATCATGACACCTATTGGTCAAACATCTGGGGAAGTACGTCCGAAATCTCTATCATTATTTCTCAGATTATGGCAAGCATATTTAATGTATGCTTTTTCTACCATACGTCAGATTCTTATACCAAAAACTCTAATAATCACAATTCGAAGTCTTGTATGTAACTCCATCCATATAATATCAATAATCACAATCTTACTTACTCCTACGATGGCTCTATCAGTCGATTTTATTGATGTAACCGAGGAGGCAGGTATACACTTTCGTCACTCGAACGGGGTGCGAACAAGTATGCTACCTGAAGATATGGGGTCTGGTGCTGGTTTCGCTGATATTGATAATGACGGTGATCTTGATTTGTATATAGTGAACATTCCTGGGATGTATAAAACAGATCCTTCTACACTATCATCAACATCAGAGAATGTATTATACCGCAATGATGGCAATGGTAGGTTTACGGATATTACAAGTCATGCCGGAGTTGGGGATGTAGGATTTGGAATGGGTTGCGTCTTTGCTGATTATAATGGGGATGGATTCGTAGATCTGTATGTAACTAATTTTGGGAATAATCTATTGTATCGGAACAATGGGGACAGTACTTTCACGAATGTAACTGATGTTGCTGGAGTTGATTGTCCATTGTGGAGTACTGGTGCCTGTTTTGCTGATTACGATAATGACAATGACTTGGATTTATATGTCTGTAACTATGTAGATTTTGATCTGGTGAAATTTGAAGATAAAAAGGAAGAATCCTTACAATCAGGTAAGTTCGTACCGAACGCATTGAATCCTACTGTGTTTGAACCGCAAGAAAACGTGCTTTATAGGAATAATGGGGACGGTACATTTACGGATGTAACTTCTATAGTTGGAGTGGCAGCACCTGGTGGTAGGAGTATGCAGGCAATTTTTTGCGATTTTGACGAGGATTCCGATGTTGATCTCTATGTGGCAAATGATACCTCAGATAACCATGTCTATCGTAACGATGGAGATGGTACGTTTACAGATGTGAGTGCAGAATCTTGGGCTGCAGATTTTCGAGGATCAATGGGATTGGCAGCTGGGGATTACGACGCCGATGGAGATATTGATATATTTATTAGCCATTGGATTGATCAAGAGTATGTCATTTATAGAAACTTACTCAAGGAGGAAAAGTCATCATTAAATTCCTCCAGTCAAGGTATTAGATTTGTTGATGAATCTTATTCTGCTATGCTTGCAGAGGTTACATTAAAGGAAATCGGATGGGGTACGTCTCTCTTTGATTATGATAATGATGGTGATTTAGATATTTTTGTTGCAAATGGAAGTACATTTCAACATCTTGACCAACCAGAAGTGCTTATACCACAACACAATCAACTCTTTCAAAATGAAGGTGACGGTACATTCTCGGATATCAGTAAGAGTTCAGGTATTAACTTTTTACCCGCACGGGTCAGTCGCGGTTCAACATTTGGAGACTATGACAATGATGGAGATATAGATATCTTCATAGTTAATAACTATGCAAAAGCGAGACTATTGAAAAATAACACAGTCGAGACGAAGAAAAACAATAATTGGCTAAAGATTAACCTGATTGGTGTGAATAAGAACAGAAATGCAATCGGAGCAAAGATACAACTAAAAGCATCGAATGCTAATCAGATTCGCGAAATCTATGCAGGTGAGAGTTATATGTCATCCAATGGTTTCATTACCCATTTTGGCTTGGGGAAATCTACCAAGGTGGACTCAATTCAAGTCACCTGGACCGATGGAAAAACACAATCCCTTAAAGATATTAACATTAATCAGTTAATTGAAATCATACAAGAACCATAATCTCTAAGCTTATGACACAAGTCCATTGAGTCCCAATTACAACTATGCACCCTGATCTACATTTCCCCCCAATTTCAGCGTTATTATCTGAATCAGATACAGCACTGTTTCTTGATTACTATCAACTCACCATGGGGCAAGCTAATTTTATTAACAATAACAATGCAACCGTTACTGCCAATTACTATGTCCGTACTATTCCACAAGGTGAATATCTCATTGCTGCAGGGCTTGAACAAGTAATTCATTATGTACTGCATCTTCAATTCTCAGATGAGATTCTCAATTGGTTATTAGAAAATGGGAACTTGAACTATGATTACCTCCAATCGTTAAAGAATTTCCGATTTGATGGTTCAATTTATGCAGTCCCAGAAGGGACACTTGTATTCCCAAATGAACCTATCATAAACGTCACGGGCAGTTCAAGGGATATACAGTTATTTGAGACTTACTTGTTATGTGTAATGAATTTTCAAACGCTGATTGCAACTAAAGCCTCTCGTCTTGTATATGCAGCACAAGGAAAACCAGTATACGATTTTGGCGCCAGACGTGCACACGGAAGGGATGCGGGTATTTTAGCTGCACGTGCTTCTTACATCGGTGGGGTAAGTGGTACTTCTCTTGTCCAGGCAGGACGATATTTTAATATACCTTTTGTTGGGACTATGTCACATAAATTCGTATTAGAACGCAAAACAGAAATCGAAGCCTTTAGAAATTATGCTAATGTTTTTCCTCATAATACGACATTGCTTATTGATACCTATGATACAATTGAAGGGGCAAAAAATGCTTGTATCGTTGCTCATGAGATGGAAGCTAATGGGGCAAAATTACAAGCAGTAAGGTTAGACAGCGGAAATCTGTTGATCCTCAGTAACAAGGTGCGGAGTGTCCTTGATAGTAAGGGTTTGAATTATGTTAAGATTGTAGCAAGTCATGAACTGGATGAATTTTACATTCAATCATTACTACAGGAAGGAGCTCCTATAGATAGTTTTGGTGTCGGTACACGTCTTTCGACAGGTGACACCTCAGATGTCAAACAAGGGGGTGTCGCAGCACTTGGTGGTGTGTATAAATTAGTTGAAAAAGACGGAGTTTCAGTGGGTAAGTTAGCTTTGGATGAACCGGAGAAAGCAACTCTTCCTGGGAGAAAACAGGTATATAGATATATTGACTCGGATGGGTTCTATAGTACAGACATTATAGCATTGTGGGATGAACCTATTTCTGATGGGGAGACGCTTTTAATACCAATTGTCAAGGATGGAGAATTGGTATATAATTTCCCACACCTGAAAGATATTCAAGAACAGACAAATAATGGTCTCTCAAGACTCCGTGAAGCACATAAAGGTTTGAATTGTGCTGAACCGTATAAGGTAAAAATACACCCTCAGTTAACAGATATTTTGAACAAGAGGATTAGGTAATTAATGCCAAATTTTATATACCTATAAGCGTATAATTTTGATAGATACTTAAGGATAAATAGGTTGGATATTTTCCCTACAACTGATGGCAAACCCCTTTATAATAGAGATTTCAACCGAATAGAGAAACTCTGATAATTGGACATCGAAAGGATTCTGACTCTGCACTAAGATGTGCAAATCTGTTGATATAATGCACTAATTAGGGCAGTTAGATTGAAATATTATATAGAATATGGCTATGTCCATAAGAGTTAGACTGGCATAGATTTTGCTATTTATTACTTGATTTTGACTAATGTCTTAGTGTTTCAATACATAATATCCTTGTTAAATAGTTAGATCAGTTCGGTATTTACACCATGTTGTATTACCATTGTCTACTATTGAATCTATCTATATCATTATTTTAACCTATAACCGTCAATTGAGACGTTCACCCTAACTGGTTGATTCAGTGTCAAAATGTGTTAATTTATTCAACGAAAACAGCAAAGATATTATGTGATTGCATAGATTCAGTTTCGTGAATAATTACCCCATTTGGAGGCTGACAATCTGTTTCTGGTTTGAATGAGAAAATAACTTTGGCGGTTATAGCCAACTTTTATAGTCACTAAATTTATTTTTGAAAAGAAGAACATTTGATATGTTGATTGAATTAGATTTATTAAGCTATTGTTTACTCGACACTTAATCTTTTAGCGATTGTTTCAAATATGATCCTTGGAATCGTGATTGTATATAATGTCCTCAAGATGATAGGTTATCATAATGAGGTAGAATCAGAATAAATTCAATCTGGAGAGATTTTATGGATAAGCAAGAGAAATACCGAATTGCCCCACCAGGATTCACACCTGAGCAATGGGAAACATTCAATGAAGACGGTATCATCTTTATTGAAAACGCAATTTCTGATACAGATATCCAGATATATAAGGATGCAATAGATAGATCGGCTGCTAACAATCCGAAATATACACCAGGAGGATATCTCCATGTTGAAAATATCGTCGAACGTGATCCAGTTTTTTCAAATTTAATAGACCATGAACGACATGTGGGTTATGCCTATGACCTGTTTGGGGAACTCTTGAAATTGCATCAGAGTCAATTTTTCCTTCGTCCACCAGGTGGCAAACAGTATAACCAATGGCATCCAGATGGAGCACGTGCACTTCCTTACGGAGTCTTCTCACCACAATTACCCTTGCAAATCAAAATAGGATATTGGCTAACAGATCTACCAGATGAAAAGATGGGGAATCTCGTAGTATTACCGGGTAGTCATCGTCACCAGTATATGGATGGTTACGATACACATGAGAGTATTCCTGGAGAAAAGATTGTTTGTCTACAGAAAGGCACTATGACAGTTATGCATTCCAGTATTTGGCATCGAGTGGAGACTAACGAAAGTGATGTTGTACGTTACAACATCTTTGTGGCTTATTGTCCATCTTGGGTAACACCTGCTGATCGGTTTCATTCATCGCCAGAATGGTTAGATACACTAAACCGTGAACAACGCATCATTATGCGGAGTTATAACCATGCTTACCATAATGCCAAACCACCTGCATCCGAATTTCCTCTTTTCTTAGACCGTGAATTAGGTACAGATTCAGATGTTGGGACATATAATAATCATGTTCAACTCCACAGACGTAAAAGACAGATTATGCCAGAAAGACTTTCCTCATAATATAGGTAGATAGATGAATACACTTTTTCTCAAAGATATGCGATACAGACGCACCCGTGTGATACTTACCTCTGTAGGTATCACAGTGTTGGTTTCACTCATCCTTTTATTGGGTGGTATCATGCACGGAATGCGTATTCAAGCACAGCAGTATGTGAAATCAACAGGCGCGGATATTTGGATTTCAGCAGAAGGATCTGGTGGGGCATTTATAGGATTTTCACTACTCATAGAAGAAAATATGGCTCCATTGAATGCCTCACAAGACTTAGAAAAAGGATCTGTATCGCCATTGATTTTTGCACAAGCGCGTCCGTTGATACGGGGCAAGTCTACTAAAGCTATTATTGTTGGATATATGGCTGATAAACTTGGTGGTCCAACCGGGGTAATTGAAGGAAGAATGTTCCAATCAAGTCAATTTGAGGATTACCGCCCCGAAGATCCTGTCCCTGATGAAGTAATTGTTGATGAAAAGATGGGGATTCAGATCGGTGAGCAAATTACTATCGGTACCGACACTGTAAAAGTCGTTGGGAAAACAAAAAGCCTTATGTTTGTATTAGATACACCCTTACTTTTTATGGATGTTAGGGTTGCACAAAAAGTTCTTCTTGGGAACTATCCTCGTGTTAACATGATGATTGCAAAATCAAAACCAAGTGTAATACCTGGAACCACAAATCAATCTGCTACAATTGCAGCTAATTTAGATGCTTCAGATGCTATTGAAGCACGTACTGTAAAACAAACGCTTGATGATATTATTGGATATTATGTTGATGAACCGATGAAAGCGGTACAATTTCTACGAGTTATGTTGTGGATAGCATCCGGTTTATTGATTGGCATGATTACGTATGTAACGATGCTTGAAAAGACACAAGAAATTGGTGTCTTAAAAGCAATAGGAGGATCCAATCAGTACGTTATGTCGCTATTACTCAAACAGGTTTTTATTATCTCAGTTGTCGGCGTGTTAATAGGTTTTTGCCTATCCTATATTTTCGCAGCAGCAGCTCCGATCTTTGTTGCAATAAACTTTACTGAGTCAATCATTGTTGCTGCCATTAGTATAATTGTTTGCTGTGGTAGCGGTTATCTTGCAGCACGTAAAGCGATTGGTGTTGATCCCATGATTGCATTTCGGGGTGAAATTGATATGGGTTATACACCACAGGTTCAGACTTTTGCATTATCGGATGCATAATAACAATAAGGTTTTCTCATACTTGTAGGTATCGTATTCTCACCGAACCGATGTATCTGTAATGAGAACAGTTTAATTTGACATTCTCCAAACTCTGTTAGGTGTTTTCTTTTGAAACAAACATCCGATGTAAGGATATTATCAGTCAACATTTCTCTTAGGACCGGCTCACGTTTATAAGGAATTAATTATGGCTACTATCATAGAAGGAATGGGATTAAATAAACAATTTGGTATAGGAGATGCCGCTGTTACCGCAATTAATTCTGTTGATATCCAAATAGAAGAAGGTGAATTAGTTATGATAATGGGAGATAGTGGGTGTGGTAAGACTACTCTGATTAGCCTTCTTGGATGTATTCTAACACCGGATTCTGGTGAGTTGCGAATTGATGGTGAAGTGATTGATCCAGATAAACAGGATTTGAGTGTGATTCGTCGTGAAAAAATTGGGTTTGTATTTCAGTTATTTCATCTGTTGCCTTATCTAACTGCGTTTGAAAATGTAATGGTTGCTATGGATATTACAAAAACAAACCGTATTGAATCAGAAAAACGTGCAATAGAATTATTGACACGAGTAGGTTTGAGTGAACGTTTACATCATCGACCTGCCCAAATGTCAGGTGGTGAGAAACAACGTGTCTCATTTGCACGAGCACTTTCCAATAGACCGAAAATTATATTTGCAGATGAGCCAACTGCCAATTTAGATAGTCGACAAAGCGATAACATGATGAACTTAATACAGGAAATACGACAAGAACAACAAACCACAATAGCTATCGTAACCCACCATGAAGGGTTAAAAGAAAATGCTGATAGAGTTATTCATATGAAAGATGGAAGGATAATAACATCATAATTGTTGATAGTAGAATCTCAAATTTCATCACTCTTGTTGCCATTTCATTTTTCTCCATTGTATTCCTAAGACAGTCGATTTCAGCACAAGAACTCTTAACACCTTATGCTGAACAGAATTTCCTAACAAGTGGATACTATGGGGGAGGATTAACTTTTATTAATGGGGATGCGTATGTACGACTCCAACTACAACCTGAGATTCCGTTAGGAAAAGTTGGTTTAGGGTTTGATCTTGTTCTGCTTTACAATCCTTATGCTGAAAGTGGGGAAGACCAATTCCTTGCTGAAGATGGGGAAATTTGGGATAGTCCGAGTACTTGGTTACGATTAATTCGGTATATCAGTTATGGTGGTCCTTATGACCCATTTTATTTTCGCTTAGGTGAATTCGATTATCTAACTATCGGACATGGATCAATTATGTCCGGATATGCCAATCATGATCGACGAGGATTACACCTGAATTTGAGAGAATCGGATAATAGGTACGGCATCGAAACGATGGTTAATGATCTCGGTAATCCTACAATCTTCGGAGGAAGGGGTTTCGTCAGACCTTTATTACAGACTGAAAACAACAATCTCTTAACACGGTTTGAAATTGGTGGAACATATCTAACTGACATTGACCCAGATTCATCTGATGATAATGAAGAACCCCTTAATGTAGTTGGTGGTGATATCGGTTTCCCAATTTATGAAACAAGTACATTTAGATTGGATCTATATAATGACTATGCTGTATTAAATCCCCCATCAAAAATTGATTTTCTTAACATTAAACAAACAAAAATAGATGATGAGGAAGCAACCTCAGAATTAGCCTGGGGTAATGCTGTCGGTATAGGTTTTGCACATACTAAAGCATTGTTTAAGTTTGAGTATCGTATTCTTAGTGATGGATATATACCTGGTGTATTTGACTATACTTATGAAACTGGTATGCCAGTGTTTTGGGGGTTGGATAATGATATTGGTGCAAGACAAGGTGTTTTTACACAACTCATTTGGCATCCACTGAAACAACTTTATTTCTTATCCGCATTTGAAAATTATAGTAATAACACCTCAAAGATATACTTAGGTGTTTCAGAATCAGGATTGATACCACGTCTCGGCTTCCGCGCCTATTATACCAAGAGGAATATTGGACATGATAGCAACAACAACTTTTTTCAAGATCTCATTGATTTAGATGAGAAATCTGCGCTCAATCTTGAGATCCGTTATGCCATTTTCCCACCAGTTGAAACAATTCTTATAAAAGAATATCGGTTCAGACGTGTTGAAACAGATGATGGAATCTCTGAGTTTGAACCAATACATAAGACCACATTCATGGTTGGTGTCAGCACTAACTTTTAATTCAGCTGGTTATAGACAGGCTATGATATAGACGGAAAATCTACTTATCCAGGATAGAGTAATTGCTTATAGGATAAGTATGTATTGAAGATTGCCAATATTATTCTTAGGTGTTATTGCTGCAAGTAAATCAAATGGAACAAACAGAATCAAAAGAGTTAATGGGTTTTGAAGCACATCGTAACGAATTACATGGAGTTTCAAAATGGATATATGAAATCATTGCAGTCTTTTTCGTTGGTTTCTATATTTATAGTGCAGGTTTTGGTTCTGCATCAGAACAGTATCATCTCGGTTTCTACCTACTCCTCACATTTTCTCTTATAGGAATACTCTATAAGTTCTCTTCAAAATCCCCTTCCCTACGACCGTCGATTTTTGACATCATACTAATCTTATTGAGCATCTGCTCAATTGGGTATTGGATAGTAGATTACACTAATATCGCATATCGTGCTGGAGAGTATACATCTTTAGATATTGTAATGGGGGCAATAGGACTCATTATTAGCATAGAGGTGAGTCGACGTACAGTAGGTTGGGGATTACCGATAATTGCGGCATTTGGTATCCTATACGCCCTTTTTGGTAGATATATGCCAGAGGTCATTTCCCATCAAGGATTTACCCCGCGTCGAATTATTGAACACTGCTTCTATGGTCAGGATGGTATATTCGGCATCATGGCAAAGGTAATGGCAACTTATGTAGTTCTTTTCATCTTTTTTGGTGCATTCTTAGAGAAATCTGGTGTAGGACAGTTCTTTATAGACCTACCAATGTCCTTAACAGGAAGGTCAATTGGTGGTGCAGCGAAAGTGTCAGTTGTCACCTCTGGGTTCTTCGGTTCTGTTGCTGGGAGTGCTATTGCCAATACTGTTACAACTGGTGCCTTTACGATTCCCCTTATGAAAAGGACAGGATTTCGTCCACATATTGCAGGGGCAGTTGAAGCATCAGCTTCTGTAGGAGGACAATTTCTACCTCCCGTTATGGGTGCCGGGGCATTCTTGATCGCAGAGAGAACAGGATTACCGTATAGCAAGATTGCACTCATTTCTATTGTTCCTGCCGTACTCTACTTTTTATCTGTATGGGTGATGGTTCATTTTGAGGCAAAAAAACAGGGTCTTCAACCCATCCCAGATAATGAAATACCAAAATTTTCAACACTCCTTAGAACAGGATGGTTTTATCTATTACCCTTAATAACCCTAATATTCTCTCTGATGCAGGGGTATTCTGCATATAAATCAGCATTTTTCTCAATACTCGTTACAATAATAGTTAGCTACTTCCGTACCGATACCCGGCTAACCCCTAAACGTATCTGGGAAGCAATGGTAACAGGAGCGAAAAACTCACTCGCCATAGGGGGTGCAGTTGGAACAATTGGTATTATTGTAGCGGTCATTGATTTAACAGGATTGGGTGGTATGTTCCCAGAATTGATACTCTCTGTAGCGGGTGATAACCGCGCCATCGCTATATTACTTCTCGGTGCTGCATCGTTAGTATTAGGAATGGGTATACCTGTAACAGCTGCTTATTTGATTACATCACAGTTAGCCGTTCCAATATTAACAGAGATCGGCATTTCTGTAATAGTGGCACATTTAATAATCTTTTGGCTGAGCCAAGATTCAAATATTACCCCACCAGTAGCGTTGGGGGCATATGCAGGGGCTGCAATAGCACGGGCAGACCCGTGGAAGACGGGTTGGGCATGCTTTAAGTTTGCAAAAATGTTATATATTATGCCCCTTCTTTTTGCATATACCCACATCCTATTAGAAGGAACACTCCTACAAAATACATTATCTGTTTCGACTGCATTAGTAGGCACAATTATATTCTCAATACTGACGATGGGATACTACATACGGAAAACGCACTGGTATGAAACCATTCTATTGGCTATATCGGCGTTTCTTACATTTACAAATGTGATTTGGATGTTTATTCTCGGTCTGGGAATCCTTGGAACTGTCTCCTATGTTCAGAAGAAATCAGCTAATATATCGTGAGTAGGTGATTTCAAACACGGACATCTTCCCTCATATTTAGGTGTTTTATGGTGAAATATTGACATAATTATACACCTTACTTGTAGGAGCGATCTCCGAATCGCGATCAAACCCTTTGTTAATCGGGAATTGGAATTCCCTCCTACAAGTCAGTATGTAGAAAAAATTGTATACTCTACCATATGACGACATCCTTGCATAAACCATTACTTGTTAGTAATCTCTTGAAGTCGTAATAGGATACGATCAGCAATACTGCGATTCATCTCATCATTATATTCTTCAACTGCTTTACCTGCTCGATATAAATTCCCTTGATAATACCGTTGAAATATGAAATAGGTCCACATGATTGCATCCACATAATACTGATCTAAAATACTGTCAATAGTTATATATCCAAGAGCACTATTGAGTGCCAGAGCATTCAATCCACTCTTCCAATTTCCTGCGTAGAACTGTCCACTTCCCGGTAGAATACCAGATAGGATTTTAGCAGATAACTTGGATTTATAAGGAAGATTCTCTGCATTCTGGAGAAGTTCGTCAAGTTTCTCATCTTGTGAGTAGCTATTAAATATATCTTGTGCTTCTTCCCATCGGAATTGATAAACATAGGTTACACCTTGTAAAAGAAGTGCCCTTTTGTACAAAGTTTCAGAGGGGTTACGAATTAACACCTTAATTAATTCCAAACGCGCAAGATCGTAATCCTTATTTGCAATAAGTACTACAGCAAGATCAATTTGATGCTCAGACTTCTGCTCTTTATCTGAAGTACGGATAACAGCTTGTCTGATTGCGTCAATCGCTTCTGGTAGCAATCCCAGATTTCGATGGAGGGTGCCTATTCGAAGATAAATTTCTGGAACTTTATCATCATCTGGATGAAAAAAGAGAAACCTTTTGTACTCTGTGATTGCAGCATCATAATTTTTCAAATTCGTATAGTGTTCAGCGAGAGAGAGTGGAGAAACATCTGCAAACGAATTGAAGCTACTAAATATTATGATAAGAGAAGTAAAAATCTGTATTAAATGTTTCAATTTTCTTCTTCTTCAAAGATTTTTGAATTATGTCTCAATTTATCAGTAAACTCGTCCAAAGTATAGAAATTTCTATTATAGTCTACCATAGTTTTTTATAATCCGACAACTTTAGAAATAGGGTTCCCGAACATATTTTCTTTCACGTTGTCTATTTAGATACCAGTAGTTTCAGAGAATGCATATTGTTACTAATTTCCCGATTGATACTCTATTCAAGTTGCAGTATTCACCTGTTTAAGGTATTCTATATTAGAGAGAAATCATCACAGACGAATAGGAATTTCGTATACTTAAAATGAATTTACAATGAAAATCAAATCACTATCCAATCAGGATGATTTTGTTAATACACGAGTAAAAGAACTTTTTATTGCACAATCGGAAAGACCAGATTCATTAAAAGATATCAGTCTTACAAAATTATCTCCTTTTCATCGAGCATTACTAATTACGGATGGCACAGTTACACGATTTATTGAGGCATATAAATTATCTCCAATAGATGTCATACTTTTATATCAAGGTAGGCGAACCCTCCAAAATGAACACCCCTGGCTAAAGCACCCTTCAGGTGGTAAGATCATAGCACGGGAAGTCATATTACAGACCCCTACTTATGACAATCAAACCCCTAATACTCATGCCTTAGCAGCATCACAAATAGTCTATGAACGTTTACCACAGAACGTATTGGATGGACTTGAAGCAGGGATTGTGGGTTTAGGAGCTCTCTTACAAAATAGTCAATTAGAAACAAGACGAGATCTACTCTGGTGGGGAATAGAGAGGGTAACAGGTTTACCGAGCAGCATAGCACATTTTGAAGGAAAAATATTCCTAAGTCGAACCTACCGGATCCTTGCAAATCAGAATCCACTCATGTTAATAACTGAGAAATTTCCACTTGAGGATTCATTATTACAATAACCTGAGTTAATTGTAAGTATAATGAATATTTATATTTCATTAAATATTGTATACAATAATCACCATGCCATTAATACTTAAGCATCAATTTGCCTGTGCTGTAATTCGGCAAATCTGTAAATTAACTATCCCCTTATGTGTATGTATATTGTTCATCCATCCTAATATACAGGCACAAAACCAAACACAACCACCAAGAACTTCTGCCCACCGAATTACCGATGATATTGTGATTGATGGACATCTTAATGAATCTGAATGGAACAGAGTAGAACCGATTCGAAATCTATACCAAATTCAACCGAATGAAGGTGAACCTGTAACCCAACCTACTGAAGTCAGAATCTTGTATGACAGTAAAAAAATATACTTCGGTTTCATCTTTTATGATTCAGAGATAGAGAAATTGGTTGCCAATGAGATGCGACGCGATGCCTCTGGTTTACGTTCAAATGATTATGGATTTCTCCTATTAGATACATACAATGACCGACGCAATGCTGTTTTCTTTCGATTTACACCATTAGGTGGTATGGAAGATGGTGCAGTATCGAATAGTGGTGACACTCGCAACACAAGTTGGGATATCGTATGGGAATGTCGCTGTTCTATCAATACAGAAAAACCCTCCAATTGGACAGCAGAACTTGCTATTCCGTTCAGTCAACTCAGATTTGAACGTAATGATGTGATGACATGGGGAATAAACTTTGGTCGTGAAATAGCGCGTAACAATGAACTTGGAGCATGGCATCCAGCACCAAAAACGTATGGACCGCTTGGGAAATACCGTACAGCCTATTTCGGTACACTCGAAGGTTTAGAAGGGATTGTGCCATCGAAACAGATCGAAATACTACCCTATATATTAGGTGGATTAAGCCAATTAACATCGAACAATAGCACTCAAGGGGTGACTGAAGCAGGTTTGGATTTAAAGTATAGTTTTACGCCGAATCTGACAGGGGATTTTACTTATAATACTGATTTTGCACAAGTAGAATCTGATGAACTACAGGTTAACCTGACACGGTTTAGTCTATTCTACGAGGAGCAACGACCCTTCTTCCTTGAAGGAGCAGGCATCTTTGATGTTGGCATACCAAGACCAAGCTTTAGAAGACCACCTCCTCTTCTGCTCTTTTACAGTCGTAGGATTGGTTTAGCAAATGAACGTGCGATTCCAATTCTCGCTGGTGGGAAGATCACCGGGAAGATGGGTAGTTATGATATAGGTTTATTGAATATATATACAAATGAATTTCAGGATGATGATATACATGAACCAAGAACTAATTATTCTGTACTCCGTCTGAATAGAGACATCCTAAAGAATTCATCTTTCGGTGCGATACTAATTAATAAACAAGATACAGATAATTACAATAGAACAGCTGGGATTGATTTTTCATATCGTCCTTTTCGAACTGTAGATATACAGGGATTATGGACACGTAGTTTTGATACCAAGTCTACAGAGAATCCAAATGCATATTATCTTGGTAGTGAATGGCGAACGAATTTAATTCAACTCAACGGTTCGTATACAGAGATCGGTGAGGATTATAATCCAGAAGTAGGATATGTTCACCGTACAGGAATTCGTCGTATAAATGGCAATACTATCTATACCCCTTGGCCTCGCAAATATGGAATCCGTACAATAGAATTAGGACCAGAAGTGGATATTGTTTTGACCCAAGAGAACGAACTTGAAAGCAGGGATATATCATTTGAAACACAATTCTCATTTGAATCAGGTGAGAATTTTAGCGTACAAGTCAGAAATTCTACAGAACACCTAACCAGTGATTTTTTGATTCAAGGAGAGCATATTCGCGCGGGGAATTACGATTTCAATGTATTTCAGACATCATTACGTACAAGTAGTAGTCGGAGAGTATACGGATCTCTAAGAATCGAACTCGGGGAATACTATGACGGCAGCCGTCGAGGTATTGCAATAGATGCTACCCTGAAACCTACTGTACGACTCAGCATTGAACCCACTATCGAATTTAACAGAATCAAACTACCCAGTAATGAATTTGATGCGAATGTCTTTGGTGGTCGGATCGGTTATTCCTTTTCAACAACGCTTTTCTCTAAAATGTTCCTACAATGGAGTAGTGATAGAGAGGTGATATCGACTAATTTCCTTGTTAACTATATCTATCGACCAGGAAGTGATATTTACCTTGTGTTTAATCAAAATTATGATACGCACGGGGATAATATCCAACCTTTAGACTGGACTATTATCGGAAAAATCACTTATTGGTGGAATCCGTAGCAAGCCAATACATTCTATACTGTTAACAGAAAAATCTACTGTACCCACGGTCTTGCTTGTTTGATGATAATTTTCCCACCTTCCATTATTTTATATTCAATTTCCATTGCAAAGTCTTTATTCATTTCTGTAGGTGAATACAACTTATTGAAATTGTTATGTATGGCTCCAAGATAATAGGTAAGTTCGCTTAGATTTTTATCAGTCAAAATTCGCTTGGAATCCGCAAGGTTGGACTCTTTTACAATTCTATAGTTCGTACTATCCCACCAATCTAATAAAATCTCTTCTGGAATAGACGTTTCTTCAGGATTGGTAACCAAATCCTCTCCTACTTGTGTGTTGAAGTAGTAATTTCCTTCCGTTTGGTAAACCACATCATCTGATACAGCAACACCATTTGCGGATTCATCTTCATAATTTGGGTGTATTAGAACTCCCATTGCAGAGGTGAAGTGATCTATACGATAGAAATCCCGCGCTTCAAATGCGCGGTAATTCCATAGGCTTGCATATACCTGTTTTATGGATTTCGATAGATGACCTTCGTTCGGATGGTGTGTGAAAGAGTCATATAAACCGGCACCACTGAAGTTTGGAAGATCTTCATTGTTGGTACTTGATCTACATCTAAGCGGCGTATCATTAGCATAACTATTTTGTAAGACCGAAAGGGAGTCCATCATCCAATCAGGCATTTCCCCTTTCTTAATCTCGTCTCTTAGTTGATCCAATTCTTTTTTCTTGACATCAAGGGAATCTTGGAAGTCCGAATCGTTTAGTAGATTATCAATTGTCTCGTAAAAGCCATTATACTTCATGAATTCATGGTAAAAGTAGAATGGAACGCCAAATCCATCTGGAATAGTTTCATCAGGGAAACCGAAAGTTCGAAGGGTCGCAACATTCGCTGTCTTTACACCGAAACTTGATGAATTCGTAAATTCGATATTTTCTAATTTACGTATCTGTTTAACAGTTAGATCACGGTCAGGTTTCTGTAGTTTATTAGGACGTAAATTTGAAAAATGAGACTCTACCTCTTTTTGGGTTGCCTCTCTAATTTCATATCCATCATGACTTACCTTGTAATAGACATATTTACCAATGAGTGATGCGATTGAGTTCTTTTTCCATGCATCGGATATAAAGGCATTCGGAACATTATCCTGTATGGCACGAAGATTCACATGTGAAAGTGGTGTCTGACGAACCCCAGTGATAATTCCTGAAACGCGTGGCATTTCGTTCGGTAATGTTTTGCATAAGACAATATCACGGGATGATGGACGTTCTATTTCTTCTAATAATTGCAATCGACCAAATGACTCCGCAATATTCAAAGGAAGATACCCGATATTAGCATAAAGGTCATCTTCAAAATACACAGGAAATTCTGCTTTATCGTAAAAGGCTTTCTCACTTCTATAAAGTCGAATTGCACCCCATAGTGGACAATAACCGAGTCGGTTTTTCAGAATAGGCATCTTCTCTACGAGTAGGTCATGTACCTGTTTTATCTCTTCAAATGGAAAAGCATCATTGGGATTAAACTCAAAAGTGTAGACTCCGTGTTCTCCATTTGGAGCCGTTGAGAGTGGACGGTAAACCAGAACACCCCGTTTTTGTCCTTGACCACGACTTAATCCTGCAGCATTCATAAAACTACCGTGTGATCGGTGTGTTTTTGTATTCATGAAGTATAGTTGTGGATGTTGTGTATTTGTTCTTTCAACCTGGATCTTTACAAATTCTAATCCACTGAGTTGTGTATCAATCCGTACATCTGTTCCTTGATATGATAGTTTTTTAAATGTTTCTCGATCCGGAATGGTAGCTGCTCCATCTTTGAATTCTACCTGTTCAGGATCTAAACGCGGTCCAGCAGGTTCTCTTGCACCTCGCCTATTACCTCCACGACGACGTGGCTGGTCTCCCCGACCATTCTGCATATTTTGTATCTCATCTGCACTGAATTGTATATCTCTTTCGTTTTCAATCCTTACTATTCTAACCATTAACTCCTTTTCACTCTGACTGAGTTCTCCGTTCTGATCAAGGTCGAAACGTTTTTCATCATCCGAAATACTATCCTGTGCCAAAATGGACTGATAAGTGAATATCAGGAATGTTAGTGTGAAAAAATATGTAAGAATATGTCTGTGTTTCATGGAATCCCTCTATATCACATTTAGTAAATATTTTGTAAGAGTATGTGAATGATTAGTCAGATGAAATCTAAAATTGTTCAAAATGAATGTCGTCTCATACTACACAACCTAAAGGTTATGCTAAAATAAAGGGACACTTTCATTTAGAAATGGTAGCAGAATTAATAGTCGTAAATTGAACATTTAATCCTAATATACAGACAAACTAATAAGGTGCAAAAAACAGACCTTTAATCCTAAATTCCCCAATGAAAAATTGTGAAAATATTGGATTTTCCATTGGGTGAAAAAGTGTCGAAAAAGTGAAAAAAGTTACACTTTTTGACACATTGTGTGTCATTGAAATTGGTGTAAATTACCCCTCTAACCTCTGTCATAGACTGACTTTATCCTACTTTGAATTAGAATTATAAGAATTTGCAAAAAGTGTGATTTTGTGTTTTTGTTGTCCTTGCGAATTTTGACCATTTCAACCTGCCTATTATAGTTGATTTTTTGACATAAATAAAGATTTTGTATTTAGGATCGCTTTTATAGGTTGTCATCATTAATTCTCTAATTATTTCTTTCTCATTAAGGTTATGATTTTGACAAGTGAATATACTGAATTTATTGTTTTATGTTTTTTAGTTGTTTGTGCTATGGGTTTTATTCAATTTTTTTAGTTTTGTATTGGGTTTTCTTATTTATTATAGGTAGAAATGAAGCGTAATTTAGCACATACTAACAGTTTATGCTACAAAGAGAGATACTATATATCAGAAATGGTATTATATGCTTTGATTTTATGTTTTAGATAAAGCAATTAGGAGCAATTGAGCAAGTATTGGCTTCCAAATGCACTAAGAATTCAGAGGTACGCGACAGATACCGATCAAATCAAGTCCTTGATTTAGTTGTTTGTCAGTAATCTGAAAATCAGAAACTGTGATACCATACATTAAATCATGATTGTTGATGCTTACGATAGATTTTAACAACTTACCACCTACATCAAAGCTAAATTGTAGAACCCTTTTTGGAAGCCATTGCCGTAGTTTCAGGATATCCCATCTGAAAATCTGCTGCACATAACGTGCTCGAATATCTTGAAATTTTTGAACGTTTTCGGATGTATGAAGGGTGTAAAGTTCTACATTATTAAAATGGACTGAAAGGAGTTCACGAAATTCGTTAACGGAATACTCACGTTCATGAAAGGGCCATTCCATCCCAGTGGTTCTACGAAAATGTGAATATCGGTTTGGTGTTGAAATCAAAAGTATTCCTGATTTTGATAGAAGTCTTCTTATATCCACTAATAAAGAGGAAGGCTCTTTTAGATGTTCAATGACGTGAAAACAACAGACTACATCAAAAGTGTGAAGGGTATGTTTTGATAGTTTTTTAACATCTTCAACGATAAAACTCAGGTTTGGTAGAGAATATTTTTGTTGTGCTTTCTGAATAGTTTTCTTATGTTTATCAATAGCATGTACCTCTTTGGCGTGTTGTGCTAACAAATATGCTCCATATCCTTCACCACACCCAATATCTAATAATTGGTTTGCTTCTACATATTGCGTTGCATATTCATAAACTGCCATATATTGACAATAAAAGGGATGATTGGTTTTTTGGGTAGGGTCTGTCCTTTCTGCCATTATACGTTCACCGTTTCCCTGAAAAAGATATAATACCATTTCTAATAATAGTTTTTCCATTACCCGTTGTAAAGAAGGTCTGGAATCGGAGTTCAAATCAACGTTTTGATCCCCGTATAGCATTCGTCGGGTTTCGTTCCTCTACCCGGTGAATGCCATACGCGCATTCATACCGTTGATTTGGACCTACGAAAGAATGGAAGAAAAATAAATAGAAATGGTATAACGTTTATGGTTCTACTTCGTTCGCTTGAGGAGTATTCTCACGAGGCGTTTTTTCTTCTATCAAACGTCTCTCAAGGCGAGAAATCATTGCTATCAAGAGTTCACCCAATAATCCGATAGAGAAAAACTGGACACCTAAAATTATCATTAGGACCGACAGCATCAAGAGCGGACGAAAACCGACACCGCCTTCCGTGATCCATAAAACAGCGAGGTAAAGTCCTATCAACACACCGACAAAAGTGACTGTTGTTCCAATAGTGCCAAATACATGAAGTGGACGTTTGAGGTATTTGGTTAAAAATAGGACGGTGAAGAGGTCCAAGAACCCTTTCGGTATTCGTTTGAACCCGTATTTTGAGATCCCAAATCTCCGTGGGTGATGCCGGACTTTTACCTCACCCACTTTATATCCTGCTTGATGTGCTAATATTGGTATATATCGATGTAGGTCCCCATAGATATGTAATTCTTTAACGACTTCGCCACGGTATGCCTTGAATCCACAATTCATGTCATGGAGTTTGACACCTGTGAACCATGCAGTAATTCGATTGAAAACGAAAGAGAACAAGCGTTTCTCAAACGGATCTTTACGCGGGTATTTCCAACCAGAGATTACAACACAGTTCTCACTGTTAAGAGCATTTAGGAGTTTTGGTATCTCTTCTGGGTCGTCTTGGAGATCGGCATCCATGGTTATAATAATGTCCCCTGTTGTTATAGCGAATCCTGCCATCAGTGCTTCTGCTTTTCCGTGGTTACGCCTGAAATGAATGACATGTACCGTAAACCGATGTGATTGTTTTGATAGTGCATCTAAGACTTCCGCCGTTGCATCGGTGCTGCCATCATTAATAAAAATAATCTCAGCACTAGCACTATAGGCATACTTCTTCAGGACAATATCAAGCTGCTGTAGCAAAATAGGGAGTGATTCTTCTTCGTTATAGGCGGGAATTATAATGGAAAGTTGAGGAACCTTATGTGTTTCTGTTGACATTTTGCTGATAGATGCTGATAAATTGTTCTATTGTCTTTGTCCAAGTTAATTCTTGTTGTATACGTTGTTGTGCTGCTCTGCCAAACTGTTTTCGTTTCTCTGGGTTTTCTAATAGCGATATAATAGCGGTTGCTAAGGTGTCCACGTTTTTCTCACCTACCAAGAGACCTGTTTCGCCATCTTTTACGACGATAGGTATACCTGAAATATTTGAGGAAACCACAGGTTTTCCGCACGCCATTGCTTCTAAGATTACAATTGGACATCCATCCACGTTGCCTTTGGGATCAAAGACTGCGGGGAGGACAAAGAGATCACATAAATGAAAGTAGGTGGGAACGTCTTCGCGGTTTATCGTGCCGGGGAATCGAATGATATTTGAGACCTTTTGTTCTTCTGCAAGCGTTTTCAGACGTGGCAAGTCAGTCCCATCTCCACCAATAATGACTGTTACATCCCGAACCTTTTTTTGAACCTGAGGCAGTGCCTGAATCAGAACGTCGAATCCCTTTTTTAACACAATCCGTCCTAAAGCAAAAACAACGAGATCATTCTCTGGGATTGAGAGTGTTTCTCGCAGGTTAGAGATCCTTTTCTGAGACGGTATAGAGAATGCACTTGGCGTTACGCCGTTCGGTATCATACATCGCTTTTCTTCCGGCACTCCTAACGCTGCTAACTCGGACAAAAATGTGGGGGTCACACTCGTTACCATTACAGCATGTTTGAGTGTCCATTTTGCCATACTTTTGAAGAGAAAGTTCTGTTTAGAAATAAAAATGTCTGAACCGTGGAGTGTAATAACAAATGGAATCTTTAACAGTCTATTGACAACGGCACTCATGAAACCGTTTGGTAAAAGCCAGTGTGCATGAATCACGGCAAATTTCTGTTTGCGACTCAACCAAAATAGGTGGAAGATACCTGAAATAAACAGAAAAGGTGCTAATAGGTATACATACTTCTTTAGGGCACAATCGTTTACCAATGTATTTGAATACCCTAAACGTTGCAGCTTTCGAGGAAAAAAGTAGCGGTACGTATGTAGATTCACTATGCTATCTGTTTCGGAACGTTGAAACTGTGGTGTATCTGGTGTTAGAACCGTAACATCAACATTTTCTTGTTGCTGAAGCGTTTCAGCGATGGATTTAATAAAAGGTGCCGTTGTATCATCAGGAAACCGTGGATATACATGTGTCAAAATACAAACTTTCATCTAATTCTCCTTAGGTTTCACTTTATAAATCCAGACATGGTCAATCCCGTTGAGAGTTATTACGTGTTCTAATTCACCGTTTAGTGTGCCAGTTTGTGGAACGCGTCCTATTTGTGAATCTCGGATATAAACGATTTCATAATTCGGATTATATCCACGGTTTCTATCTGCTCGGTATACAAACCCTTGAAAATAGTGATGTACAAATTCGGCGGCAAGAGGTGACACTTGAACGACGAGACGTTCTGCATTCGGTTTCTCGTTTAAATATTTTGCGGCAATATCTAAGCCAGATGCCTCACCGACTGTAATTATCTTTATGATGTCTGTTACCTTCCAGCAGGGATTATAATACGTGCCATAATACGGGTGTAGAGCAAGAACAGGAAACACTTGAACGAATAACATTCCGATACATGCAATAACAACCACAATCTTTTTGAATGGAACAGTTCGCTCTGTTCCGAAGTGAGTACTTAGTAGGTTGTAAACCCATTTAATACCTTGCACAGACCCAATTGCAGCTAATATTTCTAACATCAAAAATGCTGGTAACAAATACCTGCTAAACTTTTTACTTGTTACAGAAAGGCATACCGTGAATAGGACAACACCGGCAACGATTGCAAGTGCTACCCGTAAGTTTTGAGATGCTACTGTAGAATCCTTTCGATGATGCCATAGCAGGATACATCCGATAATTGTGAGTGGTAGCATCAGAGGAGTGCCTTTTATCGTAAGAACTAAAGGGTAGAACAACCAGCCAGGGTCGTAAACAACTTTACCTAAAAAGAAGTGTTCTACTTCATGCGGGGTGGTAACTGCCCAATTTACTCTGTCGAAAATCAACCACACAATACGTATAGCGATGGTAGAAACGAGGGCTAATACGATACATGTGAATAGAAGTAATAGAATAGATACCCATTTTCGTTCATTTTGCTTTTTTAAGGTATCCAGCAAAAGAACAGTGGTACCCAAAAGTGCAACGGCTAATAATCCAAAAGCTGGTTTCCAAAATACAGGCCATAAAACTATAAAGGTAAGCATCCCGCTATTAAGAAAACAGACCAACTCAGCAATGAATATGAAAAATCTCCGCGATCTCTTTTCTCGGTATTTCCAGAATAGAAGTAAACACACTGGAATCCATGCAACCAGAATCAGCGAATAGCTTTTAGACAGGACTGCTAATCCAAAAGTAATTCCTGAAAGTGTAAGGTATCTGTGCTTTTGCGAGTTTTTACAATACAGTAGAATTAGCAGAACAGATAACAGAATAAAAATGGTAGCTAAAGCATCCGTGTGAACCCGTCGCGTTTGTGCCAGAAAGAGGGGAGAGACTGCAAGGTACCCAAAACTAACAAGAGTGATCCACTGTCCAAAGAGTCTATATATTAAAATACAAGCCACACCAATCCCAACGGATATGACAATTCCGATGAACCATCGTGAAAGTGCAAGATTTGACAAATCTAAACGGGGATAGGTAAAAAAGGCACGAAATCCAGCAACCCACATCGTAATTACCCCTGGATGATACGCTATTAAGGTGTCTGAAAAACGTCCGTGTTCAACTGCATTCATAAACTGTCCACTGCGGTGAAGCCAACGGGCTTCATCACTTGACCAATGTGCATCTAAAGAAAGCAGACGCGGACTATTACCAATGAAAAAGAAGCATACAATGAGTAGAACCCCGGCAGCTGAACGGAGGGATTGTTTAGATAGGATAGCAACTAAGTTTATATTTTTCAAAGTTTATCTAAAACCCTGTTTTTATTATCTTTATGGGGAATCATACTATTGCGTGCTTTCTATATACCTGTAAATATACTTACAGCGAGTAAGAACTAAGAATTCAAAGTAAATGAGGTTCTGAAGCAAAAAACAAAGATATAAATATCTCCTTGTCTTTTCCTAACTCACCACATCCTTATGTTTAACTTAATGTGATTTCAATGTCTTATTTCTATATTACAATATTAGACAAAGGCTTACAGAACTTAGTTAGAATGAAGAACGAATGTAAAAGTTGAGAATGAAACCGGAATCAGTCAGTAATCAAAATCCAGAGTAAAATTGAATGGCAAGTAAATCTCACTTTTGATTTTCCCTATCTTGATTCTGTATGTAAACCTCAAGTTGCTTTGCTATTTCAGGATCAACTTCTTTTAGCCGTTCAAGTCCTTTCTTTGGTCCTAACTGGTTAATTGTTGCAATTGCACGCTGAGTACGCATTTGTGTAAAGTTTTTCCTAAGATTATTTTCAAACATTGTGAAGTCCGACACTGGAGCATGGTTATGTATAAGCATATCTTTGAATTTTGCTTCAATCTCCGCATCGGTGGGAGCAAACATTTTTCGAAACTCGTCTTCAATCTCCGCATCACTCATTTGTAAGAACTTATCAAACGGCACACCAAGTGCTTCCTCAAGGAAAATAGTGATCTCTCTCTGTGTTTGAGGATCGTCAATATCTTTCAATAAGTCCTGCAGTAAAATGACATCGTCCGTAATGTCTTGCCAATCCTCTTCAACTTTTGGATGCTCATCAGGTTGCTCAACCTTGATGGTTTCCTCATCAGATGTATTAGAGGTAACAGTCTGATCCATAGGATGATCCGCCTTATCGGTTGTGACTTCTTCAGAATTAAGATATACGTCTTCATATTCAACAGAAAAACGTAAACCTTCAATATCCGGTGGAGAGGGTGGTGTTTCCCCTGGAGGTGTCATGTTTAATGCCGTTTCATACGCTTGTAATGCCTGCTGATTCTCTGGGGTGCTTGAACTTTGGGTAATGCCTGTAACTACATCATCTACAGTACCATCAACATTATGCGTCCGACGTCTATAGACTTTTAGCATATTAAGATATGTAGGAATATATTCACCAGTTATTGGGTCTTCCATGACACCAACAACACCTGGATCGTTCTTTAAAAACTCAATATAAATCCTGGTTGCCTCATCAATCTTTGACTGTTTAATCATAAGAGACTCTCGTCTGAGATTGAGGATAGATCGAAGCCCTTCTTTTGCTTCTTCGGGGATTTCTGACGCTTCTAAATCGGAGATTGCTGCATTAACTTGTTCAAGTGCTATTTGTTTTTCTTGTTGTAAATCCTCACCATGTGGATGACCATGGGTATGTCCGAGAATGTGCCCATATCGCTGATCGTACTCCTGTGCACTTAATATCAAATCTGGATTATTGATAATTAATGCCCGCGTATGTTCCTTAATTCTTTCCATTTCTTTTTCAGGCAGATTTCCCTCCTGAACTAAGAGTTTTTCTAATTCAAAAGCATTGTCATAATAGTTCTGTTTTTCCTTTGGGGTTAGTTCTCCAGAAAAAGAATAGAGTTTATTGATATATACTTTAGCTTCTTCACTGATTTTTTGTTTGGGTTTCAATAAAACAAAAGTTATTCCTACGACCACAATTAATCCACTGATTATAAAAGCCATTCTTTTGTTTAACACGAGAATTCACTCCTTTATTGAAGAAATCACCATCTTCTATAAGAAAACAGTGATTTCTTGGTAATGATAAATTGACTCAGGACATACATAGAATAACATAATGAAGATTAATTTATTAAACCGGTAATATACGGACGGGGTTACCCCGCCCTGCGATGATTTTATGGTCTGGATTACCGAAAGATTTATTAAATCTTCATTATGTTGTTTTACTTGATTAGACTACATATTCGTAACCTAAGTTGCTACCTATAAAATACTTTTATATCCATGGGATTTCCTTTATTATGTTTTTAACTTACCAAGACTTACGCAATACCTCTTTAAAGTCCCCTTGATAAGGGATTCACGGGTTAAAACACCGAAATAACCGCTTTTTAAGTCCAATTATTCATTTTTCTGATCAATTTGCGTCAGTCCTGCTTACTAAACATAAGGAGAAACCCATGAAATTGAATATTGTAACAGTTTACCTGATTATTGACGATCTTTAATTTCACTCAGCCATCACACACATCCACAGGCAAAAATGTCTGATGTCGAAGTCATGACAACTGCTATTGTAAGTAATACAATCAGGAAGAAGTATGTGCCCAATTAGAAGGATTGTTATTTTCCGATATTGAACCACTTGCGTAATAATCACCATCCCAGCGTGGGTGTCCCGAATCGGTTTTGCTCTTGGTCTGGTTTACAGGTCCTTCTAAACTTGACAGCCAAAAATACACATTAGTAACCTCTTGAGGATCGTTAGCACCCACACGCGCATGGCATGAATAATAACCATGATGATTATGTGGTATTATTAAACCCCCCTATCCATGGTGGATGTTGCCATGATACTGATCCTTCTGCCTTTGTTTTGCTAGTATACCACGGACTCCATACTTTGGCATTAGCCGATAGTGGTAATGGTAAGGCATAAGTTAGAATAGGGATTAAAAAAGTGCTTATTCCAAAAATAAGAATCGCAATAAGTAAGGTACCTTTATTTACATAATTATTCATTCTATTCTCCTTTGTAAAATTGATATTATGTAACGGGTTATAAAAATTTGTATTAGACATTATAGCGATTTAACCACAAACTGTGATTTGTCAATTTACTATATGAACTGTACCCAGGAGATTCGCGTAGATTCCAAACTGCACCTACTAAGGGAAGTGAACAGGAGGGTTTTACACGACTAATGATCTGAACAGACTTTACATTACCCTATGAATCATACAACTTGCTCCCTACTCAAATATATAACTAAAGTTTGGAGGATATTTACGATTTTCATTGTATTGTCGTAATCGTCTTACTCTCAAATAGCAAAAACACATAAGCTATTTTCTGTGAGTTGCCTAACAACAATCATACTCACAGAAAGTAAAACATAAATTTCGACTATCTACCTAAAGTGGTAATCTATTTTCTCATTTTTTTGAAATCGGAACTTCTGCAGAAATTGACACAATTTAATTGACTTTTTATCAATTGAAATGTCTCACTGTATAATATAAGACGCGTTGAATAGGGGTAAAAATTGCATAATCTACAGAATTTCTGTAAATTATGAGAATTTATGTAAAATTATGAGATTTTATGTGTTTTTGTCGTAAATTCCTCAATTAACAGTTTTAAACCTTACGAAAATTTTATTGATTTATATGATGATTAGTTATATTTCAAAAGGATGAGTTTAAAATGATTTGTAGGATTTCATGAATAGTTGTCAAGATGTCATCATCCGCCCTGTGTTAAGAATTGATTTGTAAACGTAAATCAACGGTACAAATGGAAAGGTTGTCAATATTAATGGACGCATATAACGCTTAGGGGACACCCTCCTGCACGAAAAAAGTTGACAGATGCTCTTGTATTGTCAAAGAAGGTTGAAATCGGAGTTCAAATCAACGGTATGAATGCCTTTTTGGCATTCCCCGCCTACAGAGAAGAGTGCGTTGGCAGTGATGCGTTAGGATTATAAAATACTCATGTAGATACTAAGAAAATGATCCTTCTAAAGATTGACGTTTGAATTTCTTCGTAGTATTTAAAAATAAATTGAAGATTTTTTAAATACAGACATCACATATACGAAAAGAGATTGACACAAGAGTAAATATACGTTACAATCACATATAGAGAATGAATATTATACACATACTAATACTAAATATTGGATCAATCAATATGATTAAAGAAAATGTACACAGTTATACAAATGTCAATAATATCACACATCTCATTGGGAATTAAAGCGATAAAAAATCTATCAAGAGAACTTTTTTATTATTTTTACAGAAATTCGTAAATTGGCTGTAAACATAGATGGGAACAGACCTAACAGCGACTATACTAAAATTGCGGTTACAGAAAAAAGTTACGATTTCGTAACTTTTTCATAAATACAAAAAACTATCTAATGACTATCCAATACTTTCAGATAAAGATGATAAACAACAACAGAAACACCTATACTATTTCTGAGAAGAAAAGAGGCATTCATGGTTTATGGGTATGTCATCTAATTGGATACACCTTAAATGGTTATGTTATTATAATGAGACATTATTATTTTGAAAACGCCCTAAAAATGTATGTATCAGATAGTCCCAAAATATTAAAAATAAAAAAGAAGAAGGACACAAAATCACACAATATAAGAATTTCTATACTTCTAAAAAAACACCGATGAACGCAGACTGTGACAGGGCGGACAGCCGTTTTACTAATGACACAAAATGTGTCAAAAAGTGTAACATTTTTAACTATATAAATAATAAAATTAACATATGTGAAATATGGTAAACCTAAAAATAGCATACGAATTCTATTTAATTAGTTCCCATTACGAATGCTTCTTAATAGCCACTTTGATAAGGAAAACAACCGTTGTAACCCCAGACCTGGTAGGAGAATGATGTAGATAAAATGTGTTGAAAATTTAGAAAATTAAATAAACCTATTCTATACAGACTACACATTGACATTTCTCAGAATTATGATATTATGGCAGCATGTTTTTAATCCTAACTATGTAGGGCGCGGGAGGATTTTCATGTTAAATTCAAAATATGTAGGATATTACATAATATTAAGTTTTCTGATGATATGTGGATATAGCATTTCTGTTCATGCTCAAGATAAGCATACTGTTCTCCTATATACTTTTGAAACAGGTAAAGGTGATACAGTAAAAGATCATTCTGGCAAAGGAAATGACGGTAAACTGATGGGTACGAACTGGGGAGCAGGGAAGTTCCGGACTGGGTTGGAATTTGCTGGGAATGCTAAGAGAGAATTTATAGAGATCCCCGATAGTGACACTCTTGATTTGGTTGATGGTCTTACTATTGAAATGTGGATATACTTAAATACACCATCAACTGCAGGTGGTACCGGTGCGACTAAAGAATCTACATATAAGTTTGGTCCACGTAGTGATAGTAAAGTTTTACATAGAATGGTAACTACAGAAAAGGCATGGGGAGCAGCCGTCGTAATAAGTAATGCTGAGTTACCATTAAATACTTGGGTACATATTGCTGGAACATACGACTCAAAATCTGGTGATGGGATAATTTACATTGATGGAAAAGAAGACAACAAAGGCACTATTGGAGGAAAAATTGTACCTAATAACGATGTCTTATGGATTGGTCGTGGGGCAGGACCATTTCTTGATGGGAAAATAGACGAAGTTCGTATTTCGAATATAGCGCGATCAAGAAAGGAAATAAATCAACTCATGAATTTAGGTATTGAAGGTGCACTTTCTGTTACACCAAAGGATAAATTAGCATCAACATGGGGAAATATAAAAATTAGATTCATTCAATAGATTAAATTTCAATACGGTAACTCTATGTATAGTGTCGTTAAATACTCATCTGCGATTCTGTCATTGAATACCCGTGCGGAGACTACTGAACCGTAGATGTTTCCAACATAAAAGATTCCGCATATTGTCCCAAGTGTCCATCCTTTGATAGATGATAGACCATCCCGTTGGAATCCATCATAAGCCTGCCAACCTGATATACCGATTATAAATACGCTATTTAAGGCATCCCCTATCCTACCTGTATACACCCGTCCTGCACCAGGAAGTATTGTGGAGAAAAAGCCTGCGAATAGAGGACTCCGAGTTGGCAATTGTCTTCCTCCCAAGGCAAATTCATGATATACTTCGGCTATCTTGCTGACTTCAACTATATCAGAATTCAATAACAGCTTAAAACTTTTTTCTGCCTCTAACCACTCTTTCTGCTTCAATAAAGATAAACCAATGAGTTGATGTGATTCAGCTCGTAATCTATTGTCTCTAATATGTTGTAGAAAAGTTGAAAAATATGAAACAGTCTTCTCATAGTTTTCCATTAGAAAATAGGATGCACCAATCTGATAGTATGAATTACTAATTAGTTCATGATCATCAGATTTGCCAAGAAATGATCTGAATATTTGAATGGCTAATTCTGGTTTCCCACCCAATCGATAACACAAAGCGATTCTATATTGTATTTGATTGGAATCCTTTGGTTGGTAATATAGATACCTTTGATATTCGTTAACTGCACGCAGATAATCCCCTTGTTCATATAGGTAGTTAGCGAATTTCAGTACATTTTCAGGACTGTAATAATCAGGGGTATCTTCCGTATTCGCAGTAGATGGAAAGAGTATAATGGAAAGTATTAGAAGCGATAACCCACATATAAAACTATTTGGCATAATCAGTGATCGGATCTATATATTTATTCATCTTAAAATCCAATTGATAGAAGTGGGATAGTTGATAATTGCAACGTATTAGCCTATCAGCAGCAAGTAGTATTCCACGAAATATGCCATACTCATGAATACATGCCATCCCAAAGCGAGAGCATGTCGGGGTAAATTGGCATGTGGGACCATCTTGACTTGAAATGAATTTCTGATACAACCGGATCAAACCTGTTGCTGCTAACTTCAGCTCCGATATTTCAGTCAAGGTAAGACTGTTATCTTTAGGGGTGTCTTGTTTTAATATAGGGTTGGTCTGACGTATATATTGTAAATCTTCTATCTCCCTTGCATCTGTCGTAACAGTGAATGTGAATGAAAACATGAAGAATGTAATGGTGGAATAGAAGAACACAAAAACCTTATTAGGAAACGTACGAAATTTTACCATTTTTCTTCCTTTACAGATACACTTAGGGGGATTTTAAAATCGAGAATTGGATGTTTGGTGTTGATCTGTGGATTGCTATATACAACATGTTCTTCGTGAAGGATTTCAGACTTGGTACCATAGGTGCTTGAGATAACCTTCATAGGGATATAATTATTGCCGATTTTTCTATGATTCTGATAGTGTGATCTTGCGATAATATGTCCTTCAGGATGTTTAACTTCAACTGTCATGAGTTTTTCATCGAACATACCCAAGATAACAGTTCCAAGATCTTCTTTTGCTTCCTCTGGGGGATTCCAATGTGTATAGAGGATCTTGTCTATGATAGCATGTTTTCCGAGAGTATACCCAAGTGCAGTTAATCCGTATTCAGCTTGTGTAGACTGAATGATGGATTCAATGAATGGAAGTGGAATCCTACCTTCAGCAATAAATCGAAATCCCTGTTTTTCAACTGGATAATAGATCTCTAACACACGGTCCTTTACAATCATGATCTGTTGTATCGGTTCAGTCACCTCAACCACGACTCGTGCAGCCTTGACATCATAGTGTAGTGTTCCTGCGATATGCTCTGTCTTACCATTTTCCGTTATATCACGTGTGAATTCTAATGATAATGTCGTCAATGGATCCGCACTGATTGAGGGAGTTAAAACAGAAATATATACGAGAAGAAGAATGAAACTTTTTTGTATACCCATTACCAGTAATAACCTGATCCCGATGATTCATTGATAGTAGCAATGATAAGAAATGAGTACCCAACACAAGCCACAGCAGTTCCAGTAAGACAACCTGCAAGAGCTCTGGAAGTTTGAAGATTACTTGCTTTCCTTCTGTATGTATCCGTGTATACAGCAATATATTCTGGCGACTTGCCAAGAAGACGGGATGCCGGAGGATGTGGTTCAAAGACACTTGCAATTATAAGGACTGTTATATTCCCAAGGCAACCACCCAAAAACCACAGATTTCCATTTACATCAACTAAAACATCTTGTTCAGCATCTGCAATAGCTTGTTGTTGTATCGTATTCTGTTGTGCAAGACTCATACAAGGTAGGTTTATTATGAGAATAACCATGAGGGAGACAAAGACATGAAATATTGAAGTAATCTGCATTATTTTTTTCCTCTTTATGTTGTTGTGTGTATTAGGTCGAAACTATAATATTTTAACCCATGTTGCTACAAATACCAATTCTAAATGAATAGGTGTCATAAATACAGATATTATAGTTTATTCGGAGCGGTTCCATACCATTCCTCCCGGGTTGGGTTAATGGTGTTGATATGTCATCATATATTTTAGAAATGGTATTAGATGGTATTAATTCACCTATAAGAGATGAATTCAACCAATATGATAAGTATTCAAATAAAGTGTGGCGTATTAATATCCCATTCTACTCATACTCCCTATAATTCCCAACGCAAATATAAAAAACATAATGCCAACACCGAAACCAATTCCCACACCGATAAGAGCATTTGTCACTTGAATATTCTTCGCTTTATTTTTATATGCTTCCGTGTAAAACATGATATATTCCTGTGACTTTTCAACCATCCGGGATGCAGGTGGTGAGGGTTGATATACGAATGCGATGATAACACCGATTATAGTAACGAAGAAACCAATGACAATCCACAAAATTCTGCTGACATCAGTATCAGCATCCTGTTCACCATCAATACGTGCCTGATGTTGTTCATTATTCATTCTAATTTCCTCCTTATACCATTTCTATTTATTATTCTCTCATTACCGTCTTATAGGAATGAAACGGGGAACGCACAAGCTGACAGTTTGTGTGATACTGACTAACCTAAAGGTTATGCATAATAAAGAGAATTATTCATTTAGATATGGTATTACTTTTGTTTTATAGGTCATAAATTGAGCAAAAGATTTATATACAGATATTAATTCTAACTATATGAAATGAGGATGTCAATATTATATGTTTATCTAAATAGACTATATTAGATATAGCGGTTGTGCTTTTTAACGGAGTTACCGTGAAATCTCTTACGTGTATAGTATGTTAATTTATGTAATTGATATGAAGATATCGTTCGATCTATTAAAGATATGGGTATTTATTTTATTAAATATGTCGTTGAAATCTAAATATAGTAGAGAGCAGGAAGATTGCATATAATACAATTAATCCTACGATGATAACCAATCCAACTAATGAATACATAACTTGAATTGACCGCAATTTAGCTTTATAAGAATCTTTATATATGACAATATATTCTTGCGATTTGTCAAGAAACCGCGAACCCGGTGGTTCTTGTTGATAGATATATGCCAATAAGACACCTAATATACTTAATCCTAATCCAGCTATAAACCAAATTAATTTGCTGGCATCAGAAACTGCATCTTCTTCAGCCGTAATCGTTATGTTCTGTCGATTTTCTTCCATTTTCATCTCCTTACATATGAGGTTAGTATTAGGTTATGAAGTTTAATTATTAAAATCGGTAATTCTAATTTACCGCTGCCCCGGTAGGTGCGGTTTGTAACCACGGTGAATGCCTAAATGGCATTCATACCGTTGATCCGGATTTCGTCAAGATATTACCGAATGATTAAATTAATCTACATAACCTAATACCATTTCTATTAATAATTATCTCATTACCTACTATTAGGAATGAAACAGTGAAGATACAAACTGAAAGTTTGTGCTACAAAAAAGAGAGTTTATCAATTAGAAATGGTATAAGTTAGTATGGATTCAGGTAACTCCATACTTCAAATATACATTGAAATGACATAACAAACGGTCATAGAAACAACACATGAGTTGGTTTTTACTTATACCGAATATTAGATCTCAATAGCACGTCGTTCAATTGTTGCTCTCCTTGCAGCATTTATGATAGCAAGATTGTGATACGCTTTTTCAGGACTGATAGGTAGTTCAGTATTTTGAATAAGGGCATTGAAGGTAGCAGAAAAATAACCTGCATGTCCACTGGAATCTATGAGTCCTTCATCATCAAGATCTGGAAGTTCCTGTGGTCTCCAACCTGTCGGACCTGTAAATTTTTGATATGCATCACGCACATTAAATCGATGCTTTACACGGAGGGAACCATTTTCACCGTGTACTTCACACCAACCGTATTCTTGTGCAGGAACTGACCATGCACCAGAGACAGTTGATATAGCCCCATTTTCATGTTCACACATTAACATAGCAAAATCATCAACATCAATGTTAAGACGCATCGTTAGAACACGGGCTTCGACATACCGTACAGGAGAATTCACCAGTGTACAAACAGCATAAATCTCATGATAACTTGAATCACTAACACAACCACCACCCGTTGCTTTACTGGCACGCCATGCAAAGGCAGGATTAGGATGGTTCGCATTAAAATCAGACCCTCTTAATCCCATACCAGTACTCCGACCATAGTAGGTTTTACCGATATTAGGCAATTCTGCCATAGCTGCTTGCATTCCCGCATTATAAAGATAGTTATGAACTACCGTATATGGGACATTCTGCTTATTTACAACTTCTAAAATTGCATCTGCTTCTTCCATAGAGGTAGCCATAGGTTTTTCGGATATAATGGCAACACCTGCGTTTGCAGCTTCAATTACTTGTTCAGCATGAAGTGAATGGGGTGTAGCAATCGTTACAACATCTATTTCTCCCTTATCCAACATATCTCGATAATCTTTATATCGTTTCTCCTGCGGGATATTAAATTCATCACCGATTTTTTCAACATTTTCTTCAACGACATCTGCATTGGCGCTGACTTTCACAATATCTGATAGAGAGTGGTAAGCACGAGCATGTGTCTTTTGTACTATTCCACCACAACCAATTAGACCCAAACGTAACGGTTTTTCCATTGTCATACTCCTTTCTTAGAGTTTACCACTTTTAGGGATTACCATCAAACATAATTATATACCTGTTTTGTATTATATGCTATGATGATAGTATATATTTATAATAAAGGAAACATAAATGAGTCAAGAAGAGAATAAAGAATCTGAAGAGAAAAAGTCAGAGGATAATGATAAGCCAACTCCAGAGGACAATCTATCTGTAACACATCACAGTGTAACTATTGATGGTAAAGAGTATAAGTATACAGCTACTACGGGAACCCTCATATTAAAGAAAGAAGTGGATAAAGAAGGAGAGAAAGCAAAAGCTGCAATTTTCTTCATTGCTTATACATTAGATGATGTTGAGGATGCATCGGAACGTCCCATCACCTTTTCATTCAATGGCGGACCGGGTTCATCTTCAGTCTGGTTGCATCTGGGGGTGTTAGGTCCACGTAGAGTGAAACCCGATGAACATGGAAATCCTCCCCAACCACCTTATGAATTAACTAACAACGAATTTTCTATTTTGGATAAGACAGACCTTGTATTTATAGATCCTGTTAGTACAGGGTTTAGTCGTGCTGTTCCGGGTGAGGAAGCAAAACAGTTTCACGGATTTCAGCAAGATATAGAATCTGTTGGGGATTTTATACTACTCTATTTAGGTCGTTATCAACGTTGGCGTTCCCCTAAATTTCTTATAGGAGAGAGTTATGGAACGACCCGCGCATCCGGTTTAGCAGGTTATCTTCAGGGTCGGAATGGGACATATCTCAACGGTATCATGCTTGTCTCAGTTGTCTTGAATTTTCAGACGATCAGTTTTTCAGTTGGAAATGAACTTCCGTATATTCTTTTTTTACCGACCTATACCGCAACAGCATTTTGGCACAATAAACTCAACGACTTAGATACAAAATCAGAAGGCAGTTTTGAAAGGATCATGAACGAAGTCCGTGAGTTTGCTTTAGGGGATTACGCGCTTGCTTTGATGCAGGGGTCAAACCTATCTGACCGTAGAAGACAAACAATAGTTAAAAAATTGGCTATATATACAGGATTATCCCCTGAATATATTGAAAAAACCGATCTACGGATCAAGATTTTCCGTTTTACAAAGGAACTACTCCGTGAAGAAGGAAAAACTGTGGGACGTTTTGATAGTCGTTTTACAGGTATTGACCGTGACACAGCAGGGGAAACCTATGAGTATGATCCAAGTTCTGCTGTAATTCAAGGGGCGTATACAGCTACTTTAAACGACTATGTACGTGTGCATCTTGAATTCGAAAGTGATCTACCCTATGAAATATTAAGTGGACGTGTACACCCGTGGGATTATAGCGGTTTTCAAAATGCGTTCGTAAACGTTGCTGATACATTGCGCAAAGCGATGACGACAAATCCTTCATTAAAAGTATTTGTTGCTAACGGTTATTACGATTTAGCAACACCTTTCTTAGCAACTGAATACACTTTCACACATCTCGGTTTGGATAAGTCCTTACAAGATAACATCACTATGGCATATTATGGTGCTGGACACATGATGTATATTGATATGGATGAACTGAAGAAGATGAAAAACGACCTGGATGCATATCTTGATGCAACACTTTCTGATTAATTACTATGAGTTACCAGAGGGACTTTGAAAATAGGTTAAACGTTGCAGTTGTTGGTGTTGGTTCTCATGGATACCGAAATGTCTTGCCAACGATGACCTTTCTTCCGGTTAAGTTACAAGCATTCTGTGATGCAAATATTGATCGTGCAAAGGTCACTGCTCAACAATATGGTGTAAAAGCCTGTTATGACAACATGACAGAGATGATACAAAGTGAGGACTTAGATGCTATATTTCTCTGCGTACCCCCAAGATTACACCCAGAACTGACTTGTGAAGCACTTGAAGCCGGTCTACATGTGTGGTTAGAAAAGCCTCCAGGAATGTTCGTCAGTGAAATTGAGGAGATGATTCATTATAGGAAGGAGAAGGTTGTCGTTGTAGGTTTTAAGAAGGCATTCATGCCAGCAACAGAAAAGATTGTTGAGATTTTTCAAACAGACGAATACGGTCCTTTACGTACAATGTTGGGTGTATACCCGATGACCATTCCAAGTAATGGTGAGAAAATTATTCGTGAAGGTGAACATACGAATTGGTTACAGAACGGTGTTCATCCATTGTCGCTTTTATTGGCTGTTGGGGGAAAGGTTTCGTCTGTAACAGTACACAGAAGCGTCCGTGGTGGAGGTGTGTGTATCATAGAATTTGTAAGTGGAATTCTCGCTAATTTCCATCTTGCTGATGGAGCAAGACATGGACAACCTTCAGAACTATACCAATTCTTCGGTAATGGATGTCATGCCGAGATAATTAATGGCACGAAGGTTAAATTACAACGTGGAATGGATTATGATTATTCAGGTAGTACAAGTTTTCTCAACGAAGGGTTCGATAGTGGAGCGATAGTTTGGGAACCGCAATTCTCACTTGGGACATTGGAAAACAAAGGTCTATTTATTCAAGGATTCTATCAAGAAATGCGATATTTCTGTAATTGTATTTTGGAGGGGAAACGAGCAGAGAAAGGATCGCTTGAGTTTGCGTTAGAAGTCATGAAGGTTTATGAAGCAGGACTTCGCTCAGAGGGAGATAAGGTGTCAATCTCATAGTAGATGTGAATCAATCTTTTTATGGAGATAATATGGAATATAGGCGACTTGGTAATAGTGGACTGAAGGTTTCAGAAATCTGTTTAGGAACAATGACTTTTGGACACGGAACGGATGAAGCAGAATCAGAAAGAATGGTTCATCTTGCTTTGGATACGGGCGTTAACTTCTTTGATACAGCTAATTCTTATGGAGAAGGTGAATCGGAAGTACTGCTTGGGAAAGCACTAAAAGGTAGACGTCGTGATGCAATTATAGCTACTAAGTTTTTTAATCCAATGGGTACCGGTCCAAACGATTCTGGTATGTCCCGAGTTCATATTATGCAAGCCATAGAAGATAGTTTAAAAAGACTTCAGATGGACTATGTTGATATTTATTATATCCATCATGTTGATACGCAAACACCTTTGGATGAGATGCTTAGAGCGTTAGATGATCTGGTTCGTCAGGGTAAGGTTCGTTACACTGCGTGTAGCAACTACCAAGCATGGCGACTCTCTGAAGCATTATGGATTAGTGATACACACGATCTGGCAAGGTTTGTGTGCTATCAACCAATATATAACCTTGTTGTCCGTGATATAGAGCAAGAATTAGTTCCACTCTGTAAAAACAAAGGATTAGGGGTTGTAGTATGGAGTCCTTTAGCAGGTGGGTTTTTATCAGGTAAGTATAAACCTGGAGAACGTATGCAACAAGGGTCTCGGTCAGAAGAAGGGTGGGCATTTCCGCAACGCTACTTCGCATCAAATGCAGATGAAACTTTACAAATACTACTTGATGTATCCGAAAAAGTGGAACATAGTCCTGCACAGGTTGCACTCCGGTGGGTGTTGGAACAAGAATCAATCACCTCTGTAATAGTTGGTGCTCGTAGTATAGAACACTTAATGGATAATCTTGGTGCATATAAATGTAAGTTACAAGGAGCAGAACTTCATAGATTGAATGAAATATCTTATCTACCTGATAGATATCCAGAAGCTATGGAAAAGAATATGCATGAACGTAGAGACAATGCTGTTGATATGCCAATTAGAGAGAAATGATATGTTCATTGACATTAGCTTCTAACCTGTAATGTAATACGAACTATTCAATTACTTATTTGACATATATAATGAGAGAATAAAGTTTCACAGAGATAACCGTAGTATAATAGAGTTTTATTTTAGGGGGTATTTCGATGAGAAGATGGAAACTAATTGCAATTGTGGGTGTTGCTGTTCTTGTCGTTGCTGCTGCCGTTGTGGTAGGTCGGATGGTCTTTGCTACAAAGAATGGAGATCAAGATTCTAATGCATCAGCTGTACAAACAGCGACTGTTGAACGCGGTGATATTGCTGTTACCATTGATGCAACAGGCACAATAAAACCGTTAAATATTGTTGAAATCAGCTCTAAAGCAAGTGGGAAGATATTAGAGTTGAGAGTTGATGCAGGGGATTATGTTGAAAAGGACGAGATAATTGCCGTTATTGAAAAGACCTATGTTGAAATTAGTTTGGATCAAGCACAAGCTGACCTAAGAGCAGCAGAAGCCCGTCTTCAACAATCAGAAATTGACATACAGCTACAGAAAGAACAATCCGAAATTCAGATCCGTCAAGCAACAGAATCTCTCGGTGAAGCAAGGAAACGTTTAGAACAACTTAAAGAACAGATACGGATTGAGAAGATAGCAAATAAACGGGGTGTCAAAGATGCGGAAAATAGCCTAAAGATTGCTAATCTTAGGTATAAGCTTCTCACATCTGAAACGGTTCGTGATGAAACGAAGAAACGCGCTGAAGCTTCTGTGACACAAGATAAGGTCAATATGGACTTAGCAAAGAAAGAACATGATAGAAATACTGAATTGTTTAATCAAAATCTTATTTCTAAGGCAGCACTTGAGACATCAGAAGCACAGTTTCAGTCGGCTGAAGCCAGATATAATTCCTCTGTAGAACAGTTAAAGTTAGTTGAACAACCCGCCAGTGAAGTTGAACTTGAACTTGCACAAGCGGATATAAGAAAAGCTGAGTTTTCCTTGGAAGTTGCATATGAGAGGATTGAAGGGGAAGAGTCCAGAGATATGGATATTGAATTACAGCAACAACGAATATCTCAAGCTGTTGATTCCCTTAAACTTGCCCAAACAAATAAGAAACAGATTGACAGAAAGGAAAGTGACTTAGAAAGTTCAAAAGCATCCCTTAAACGGAGTCAAGGACAACTTGACCTACGACAAATTGAATATGAGGACACCGTAATTAAGGCACCCATTTCCGGGACTGTTCTTGAGAAACAGGTTGAAGAGGGACAGGTCATCACTTCTCGTCTATCATCACTTGCCTCTTCAGAAGGACAAACCTTGGTTACAATGGCTGACCTTAATACCGTATATGTTGTGACAGAGGTTGATGAAACAGATATTGGAAAAGTGCAGATTGGCCAACCTGTGTCAATTACCGTGGAAGCCTATCCGGATATGCCTTTTGATGGGGAGGTATTGAAAATTGCTCCTTTGGGGCAGGTGATTCAGAACATAACAACCTTTGAAGTTACATCTGAATTGAAAAATGTTGGAGCGCCAGCTTCACGAACAAGTATGCGTGGTAGAACTGGCGGACGATCCGAAGGTATTTCCTCAATGACTGAGGAACAAAGGGAACGATTCCGTCAAATGCGTCAACAACGTCAGGCAGCAGGTGATGGAGCGACTCCAACAGAAGGATCTACTCCACAAGAGGATACTACTGAAAAAACTGACGAAACAGAAATCGCAGAAGAGAAAGAGGATAAGGATGAAGATGATTGGAGCGTACTTTTTGGTGAACTCATAGAGGAGACACCCAGCGATCCATCTATAGATAGTACTCAGCAAGAACAGACTGAGACCGTAAAGATGCCATTTCTCAAACCTGGAATGAATGCCAGTGTAAAGATCTCCGCAGTAAATAAGACTGGCATCCTTACACTTCCAACAGAAGCGATTCTGGATATGCGAGGGAATAAAATGGTACGTAAGATTGGAGCAGATGGTCAACTAGAGCGACCACTGCCTATTGTTGTTGGGGTGAGTAGTTTTGATAAGGTAGAGGTAATTTCTGGACTTGCAGAAGGAGATATGGTAGCAATTGGTGGATTTCAAAGGGGTAATGCTGGAAGTGAAATGTTTAGACGAATGATGTCAAATCCTGCTTCTACTGTCCGGCGTATGGGTGGTGGATCAAGAGGTAGATAGATAATCCGGGAGGTTTGGTTTTGAGTATATTAGAAAGTTTAGCAAATGCATTTCATGGCTTATTGGCAAATAAACTTCGCTCAATACTTACAATGTTAGGGGTTATTATCGGTGTTGGTGCAATTATCACAACAACATCAATTGGGGAAGGAGCGAAAGCAGATATTACCGATAGGATTAAGACATTGGGTGCGAACATCCTTGCTGTTCGTCCCGGTCAGGGTATGTTTCGTGGACGGGGTTCAGCCGATGTGCGTAGAACGCTAACTGTAGAAGATTTAGACATGTTACGGACCCGTGGGAAAAGTTTCCGTTATGCTACACCTGAAATCAGTAGTCGCGCTCAAGTGAAATATCTCAGTAAGAATACTAACACAACAATAGTAGGCACTTCTCCAGAATATCTTGTCACTGCTAATTTCCAGATAGAGCATGGCATGTTTTTCACAGAGAATCATATCATCTACAGACAACGGGTTTGTGTTCTTGGAAAAACCGTTGTTGACAATCTATTCGGCAACCGTGATCCTGTTGGCAAAACGGTCAAAATTAAGAATGTTAGTTTCCATGTTTTAGGTGTAATGAAGGAGAAAGGTGCAAGTGGATGGCGGAATCCAGATGATCAGGTTTTTATCCCCTATTCTACCGCAATGAAACGGGTATTCGGAAATGAATTCCTTTCAAGTATTAGTGTGCAAGCCAATTCTGATAAACAACTTGATGAAGCGGAAGCTGAAGTTACAGAAATAATCCGTAAACAACACAAAATACCTTCCAATAAAGAACCCGATTTTCATGTGCGTAATCAAGCAGAATTCATGGAAATGTTTGAAGCATCTGGACAGACATTCACTAATATGATATTGGGAATAGCTGTGGTATCTTTGCTTGTGGGTGGTATAGGCATCATGAATATTATGTTAGTATCGGTTACTGAACGGACAAAGGAAATTGGTTTACGAAAGGCTGTAGGAGCACAACGTTTGGATGTCCTCATTCAGTTTCTGGTTGAATCAACCACATTATCATTGATTGGTGGTATTGTGGGTGTTGGCGTAGGGATTGGAGGAGCATTGCTTGTACCATCTATTTGGGAATGGCGTACAGTTATCTCTCCAGTCTACGGTATTCTGTCCTTTATTGTAAGTGCATTAGTTGGGGTATTCTTCGGGGCATATCCTGCATGGAAAGCAGCTAAATTGCATCCAATCGATGCATTAAGACACGAATAATTGAGAGTAATAAAACAGTACAAGTCATAGACAGATAATAACCATTATGCCATAGTATTTCATAGAGAGAAAAAGGGAAGACATAAACTGAAGGTTTGTGCTACAAAAAAGAGAGTTTATCAATTAGAAATGCTATTATATACAGCAATTTGAGTTATCTGGAACTATTTTGAGAATCTTATAGAAGCCACAGTAGGGATTAATCTCATAAAGAAATCATGGAGTAAATAACATGTCTAAAGTCGCAGTGATTGCGGGTGTTGGTCCTGGATTAGGTGCAGCGATCGCACGTAAATTTGCAAGTGAAGGGTGCAACCTTGCCTTACTCGCTCGTTCAGCAGCATATAGCATAAACTTAACAAATAGACTGGAAGCAACCGGCGTTAAAGTGCTTCCAATACCAACAGATATAACGGATGAGGACCAGGTGGTTGCGAGTTTCAGAGAGATACGAAATGAATTAGGAACACCCGATATACTCGTGAACCATGCTGGAAATGCTGCTTGGGGAAATCTTTCTGAACTAACGGCGGATGCATTCGAAAGTGCCTGGAGGGTATGTACACTCGGAGCTTTTCACTGTATAAAGCAGGTTGTACCGGGAATGATAGAAAATGGTGGGGGTTCAATACTGTTTTCAGGTGCTACATCTGCCGTACGTGGTAGAGCAGGTGCAATTGCATTCAGTAGTGCGAAATATGCTATGCGCGGTTTAGCCTCCTCACTTGCACGTGAAGTAGGACCACAAGGTATACATGTGGCACACGTCATAATAGATGGTATTATTGATACGCCAGATGTACGTGAAAGGTATCAACTATCAGCGAATGAACCTTTACTTTCTCCAGATTCAATTGCGGAAACCTACTGGGCTCTTATACAACAAGAACGTAGTGCATGGAGTTTCGAAGTAGATGTTAGACCATATAATGAGGAATTCTTTACATAGAAAGTAATAGTGCGTTTAAATATCGGTTGTTCACACTTCTTAGATACTGCAACAATAGATATCAATTTAGTTTTTCTCATTATAAATTACTCCACTAATCCAATCTAAAAACTTGACAGGCAAAATTCAATTAGATACTATTAACTAAAATCTATACAATAGGTTTTAACTAAAGAATATCCTCTTTTATGATATTGGACTACCTATGAAAACTTATCGCGTTGGAATTTTAGGGTGTCGTAGTCGGGGTACCGCAGCAGCAAAAGCCTATCATGCGCATCCAAGAACAGAAATAGTCGCTCTCTGCGATCTTATTTCTGAGAGAATGGAACAACTCGGGAATATTGTAAACGTATCAACACATTTCACTGACATTGATGAGATGATACAAAAGACCCAACCTGATATAGTGGCAATCCCTACTGCAACAGATGCACACTATCCACTATGTATGCAGGTTCTCGAACATGGTGTAAATATTGAGGTAGAAAAACCAATTTGTACCGATTTAGTTCAAGCTGATGCTGTTTTGGCAAAAGCTAAAGAGAAGAATGCACGAGTTGTAGTCCATCATCAACGTCGTGTTAGTCCTACCATGCAATCCGTTGCCAAAGAACTGCAGAAAGGTAAAATCGGAGATCTACGGTATATTTATGCATGTGGAAAAGGTTATTATGCTGGGTATGGATTGATGAATATAGGAACACATGTTGTCAATAATATGATTCGATTCGGAGGTCATTGTAGAAGTTTGGTAACACAAGCTACTGCAGGAGGGCGTGATTTAACACCTGAGGATGTGCTTCCTTCTCCTGCAGGGATGGGAACTGTTACTGGAGAATATGTCACTGCTTCACTCCAGTTTGACGATAATGTCACCGGTACACTCATTCAACAGAGGTTTCCAAACGTTGATAGCGATGCCTATGTCTTAGAACTTTATGGTACAAATGGTAGATTATTTTGGTCAGAATTAAAAGGGGCATGGCTATTATCAACCCCACACTATATCCCTGATGGCACACATGACCAGTGGGAGAAACTTACCCCGATATATCCCGAACATTATGATAATTCCAGTGGTGCAGATGCAGATGACTACTGTATGGTTGACGAATATGTGAATGCACTTGATGAAGATCGGGAACATGAATGCAATGGAGAAGAGGGTCGTCATGTTCTTGAGATTCTAATGGGAATTTTTGAATCCGCTATATATGACACTCGTGTAGAGTTGCCACAAGAGAATCGCGAACATCCTTTAATTCAATGGCGCCATGAAAATGGTCTGCCAGCACCAGAGGAAATGCCACGAGATTATGGAACATGGTTAACAGTTGAAACTGAACGATTATATGGATCAAACAAAGAATAGATTCAACAATTATTATATGGATAATGTATATAATCATACTATTTTATACCATTTCAATTAATTTTTCTCCCATTACCTATTGTTAGAGATGAAGCGGAATGTGGCACAAACTGGAAAGTTTATGCTACAAGAGAGACATTATATATCAGAAATGGTATTAGTTTTACATTGGAGTTACAAATGCCAAATCCTGAGACAAATGCAGACAACTTACCTACAATCCCCATGTCCGAAGAACAACGGTTTCTCTTTGATACACGCGGGTGGCTCTCTTTCCCAGGAGTTTTAACTGAAATAGAGGTCAAAGAGATGCGGGATTTCTGTTATCAGTTACAAAGAGATCCTGAATCAATTCCAGCGCATCATCGTTCCTCTATTGGAGGACCACTTGAAAAGCTAACGGATCATCCTGTTGTATTAGGATTCATGAATGAATTCCTGACATCTGGATATGCCAATGAAAACTGCTACGGATTTCGATTTGAAGGTTCATTTCTATCAATTCGAGGGAATGGACACGATAACTTCCTTCCCCATGGTGGTAGGGGTATGCTAAATTTTCCAGGTAACTCACATACCTACCATCTCCATCACGACAGAGCACATAGCGGATTAACTCGAGTCGTATGGGAACTTAACCCCGTAAAGGAGGGAGGCGGTGGAACAATGTTCCTGACTGGAAGTCATAAAGGCGCATTTCCTGCTCCAAAATCTACAGCAGATAGAAATTCGCCGTTATGGGAAGATTACAGTTGTCCGGCAGGTTCAGTTCTCATCTTCACAGAAGCTATTACACACACTGGAGCAAAATGGACCGATGAAGAAGTTGACCGTGTGGCAATCTTTAACTGCTACAATACGGTTGGAAATAAATGGCATAAATGGGAACCAAATCCCCAACAACTTGCTGAGATGCCATTTAAACGGCAAACACTTTTCCGTCCTGTATACTGTCAAGATAATACACCATCCTTAGAGGCTGGGTAAGACCGTATTACGTTAATTAGTTAATTACATTTTATATTAAATCAATTGGAACATATATGAAAATCACTAAAGTCAAATCCTTTGTTTCAGATGTAGGTCATTTTTTTGTAAAAGTTGAAACGGATGCAGGTATCTATGGTGTTGGTGAAGGTGGGATTCGTCGTCGTTCTCTTGCTTTAGCCGAGGTGATACGTTCATTTGAACCATTTCTTATCGGTGCAGATCCGTTTCAGATTGAACACCTATGGCAGGTAATGTTCCGAGGAGGCTTCTTCCCAGGTGGTGTTGTCCAGTCTGCAGCAGTCAGTGCAGTAGATATAGCGTTATGGGATATTAAAGGTAAGGCACTAAATGTACCCGTGTATGAATTATTAGGTGGACGAACAAGAGACAAGGTGGTTTGTTATCCACATAATGGAGGACCGACACCAGAAGCACTTGTTGAGAACTGTCGAAAAACTCACGAAGCAGGATGGAAATTTGTAAGATGGGGATTAGCCGATGGTTCTGGGAGTGATACATTTGAACCCAGACGTGCAGTACAATTTGGATTAAGGCAAGTACAAGCCGTTCGAGAAGCTTTTGGAGATGATATTGAAATCCTTGTTGATGTCCATACTCGTTTAGATCCAGCGGATACTCTCGATTTTTGTAATAAAGTTGAACCGTACAATCCATTCTTTATAGAAGATCCCCTCAGAAGTGAAAATCCTGGAAGTCTGAGACGGCTTCGTCAGCAAACATCTGTACCTATTGCTGTAGGAGAACAATATGACAGTAAATGGAAATTCCGTGAAGCCATAGAAGAGGAATTATTGGACTTTTGCCGAGTGGATCTATGTATAGCTGGTGGTCTAACAGAAGCCCGTAAGATAGCTGGATGGTGCGAAACACATTATATCTATTTAGCACCCCACAACCCGCTTGGTCCTGTGTCAACTGCAGCCTGCTTACATCTATGTCTATCTTCCCCATTAGTTGGTGTCCAAGAACTCCCACGTCCGCCAATGTCATCTCTAACCGATGTTTTTCCTGTTCAAGTGCCTTTTGAATCAGGTTATCTATTACCGCCTGATTTGCCGGGATTAGGAATTGAATTTAACGAGGAAGCACTTACGAGTGTAACATCCCAAGAATATGGTCCACCATACGGTTATACACGGGATGATGGGTCTTTTACAAATTGGTAGATAAGATGAAATATCTACCTATCCGATTTTACGGTATGGTAGTTCCATGCCATGTTAAGATAATATAAGGAGTAGTATATGACAACAGCCGAAATTAAATCGTTGGCTACAGAATATATCATTAATACCTACGGAGACAGAAGCCTTGCATTTGTGAAAGGTGAAGGACCTTACTTATGGGATGCAGATGGTAAGAAATATCTCGATTTTCTCGGTGGATTAGCAGTTAATGGATTGGGACATGGTCATCCTAAAGTAGTAGAAGCAATTCGTGAGCAAGCAGGAAATGTATTGCATACCTCGAACCTTTACTACATCCAGCCTCAAGCAGAATTGGCGAAATTGTTAATTGATAATTCTGACATGGATCAATGTTTCTTCTGTAATAGTGGTGCGGAAGCAAATGAAGCAGCAATAAAAATCGCTCGGAAATACGCAAAAGATAATGGTAAAACAGATTCTTATGAAATAATTACCATGGATAACTCCTTTCATGGTCGTACAATGGCAACCATTACAGCAACTGCACAGCCAAAATACCACGTCGGGTTTGAACCTATGCTTGAAGGCTTTAAGTATGTTCCTTTTGATGACCTTGATGCAACAGCCGCAGCTGTGAATTCGAAGACTTGTGCTATATTAGTTGAACCAATTCAATCTGAAGGTGGTGTAAATATACCCAGTGCCGGTTATCTACAAGGTTTACGTGAATTATGTGATCAACATGACCTGATACTAATGTTTGATGAAGTTCAAACCGCTATGGGTAGATTAGGTACGTTTTTTGGTTACCAAAGCTACGGTGTTATTCCAGATGTAATTACTATGGCAAAAGCTTTGGGGAGTGGCGTCCCAATTGGGGCAATGTTGGCAAAACAGAAAGTAGCTGATAGTTTTGTTCCAGGGACACATGCCGCAACATTCGGTGGTAATTTCCTATCTTCGGCGGCTGCATGTGCAACAGTAAAAACCATCCTCGATGAGAATCTTGCCGTGAACGCTGTCAAAATGGGGAATTATCTCGCTGGCGGTCTCATGGAACTGAAGGATAAATATCCAATTGATGAAGTCCGCGGAAAAGGATTGTTACGGGGTCTCGTGTTGACAGAAAATGCGAAACTGCTCGCTGCACAATGTATTGAAAATGGACTCGTAACTATCTGTACGAATGACTATGTACTTCGTTTCCTTCCACCTTTGAATATTAATACTGCTCATGTAGAAGAAGCTGTGAACATAGTTGAAAAGTCTATGTCCCAGGTTTACTAAGTGAAACGTGAGTTTGATAAATAGTTAGACATCCACAATTCCTCTTAAAGCCTCCTGATAAGGTGTACTTAGGGGTTAAAAGCATGAAATAAACGATTTTTTTGCGAATATATCAGTTCTTCGTTAAAATTGCCTTAGTCCTGTTAATTATCAAACTCACGTAAAATGAAAGTTGAATGTTTGTCAACATCTTCAAAGGAACGCACTGCAGTAATGGTATTACAAATGAAATCTATCGGTTATATTGTTTTTCTGCTTGCTCTTACTTTACTTACTCAATATGAAGTGCCTGCCTCAAAAGCACTCTCACCAGAACTCTCTGCCGAATTTACTACTCACATGCAGACCCTTCGGGAAAGATATGATCTAACGGGAACATTAAAGACAACTAAGATGAAAGTAAGAATTCAAGAAGGGGATTCAAAAGCGGATGAATTGCGGGAGATGTTATGGTATAAAAGGTTAAATGATGGAAGTGAATTATTGAGAATTCAAGCATTAGGAGGTTTTAATGACACAAAGGGAGTCGCAATCGCAAACCGCAAAAAATTCCTCCTCGCTTTACTTGATGAACAAGAGGTGTTCTTAGGAAAACTATCTGATAGTATTTTACATAAGATATTTGGGATAGATCTACGCATTACCGATGTGTTAAGTGCCATTTTCGCAAATCCATTCCTTGATGGTAGAACTAAGGAATTGAGTGTTACTCCTTCACGAGGCAATTTTATTGTTTCACGTCCCGGATTAGATGCAAAACATACAGAAAATATCACTATCCAAGTAAAGAATAACGAACCACGCGTTACTGAATGGGTAGTTAAGGACTCTAAAGATACTGTTAAACAAAGAGCAGTCTTCTCTGATTATCGCGAAGTAGACGGGATACTAAGACCTAATATCGTGAAAATTGAAAGACCGCTTGAACAAACAAGTGTAGTAATCATAATATCTGAAGTACACCTAAATGTAGAGATTGATGATAGTCAATTTGATTTGGAGCCATTTTTAAATGATGATATGAAGATTACACATATTTCAGATCCTCAGAACTCAGATACACCTGAATGAGAACTACAGACACTATTAAGGTAGTCGCGAACGCAAAGATAAACCTCTACTTGGATGTTGTCGGTAAACGTCAAGATGGATATCACAACCTTGAAACGATTTTTCATTCAATCGGTCTGCATGATGAACTGATTCTAAATAAACAGGTAAAAAAAGGGATTTCTGTTATTTGCACACATCCAGATGTGCCAACAGATAAAAGGAATTTAGCATATCTTGCTGCACAATCCCTGTATGACGAAGTGGGTGGGTTTGGTGGAATTGAAATTTATATAAACAAAAGCATTCCAGTTGCTGCTGGTCTTGCAGGTGGTAGTGCCAATGCTGCCGCAACGCTTGTCGGTGTGAATGAACTATTTGATCTTGGTATAGATGATGAAGTAATTAGACATATTGGCAGAGAATTAGGGGCTGATGTTCCATTTTGTCTTCATGGTGGAGCAGCATTCGGATCAGGGATCGGAGATATATTAGAACCATTATCTCCGTTGACAGATATATCTGTAGTACTTATAAATTCGGGTGTACAAATCACCACTAAGTCAGTGTTTGATAAATTACACATTCCCTTGACAAGAAGAGAAAATAACAGTATAATTGTTAAGTCTTACTTTGAAACTGGTGATTTATTTGGTATTGCAGGTAACCTATACAATCTACTTGAGATACCGGTTTTTTCTAACTATCCCAAGCTTTCTGAACTAAAAAATGAGGTGTCTAAACAAGAGGGTTGTTTAGGTGTGTTGATGTCAGGTAGTGGTGCAACTCTCTTTGCATTGATGGAGGATAAATCTGCAGCCCAACAATGTGAGACGTACTTCAAGAAGAGAGTTAATTACTGTTCTATCACACAAACCAGTTCCGTAGGGGTATATATTGCCAATTGAAGGGCGGTGGCCAAGCGGTAAGGCACAGGTCTTTGGCACCTGCATGCGTAGGTTCGAATCCTACCCGCCCTGTTTTTTATTTTCAGAATTAAAGGTTTAAATGATAAAATGCAACAAGCAAAATTAGATGTACAACAACGAGATACATTTGGTAAACAGAACGCAAAAGCTATTAGACGCGCTGGAGATGTACCCGGAGTACTCTATGGACGGAAACAGGATTCTGTTGCTATCCAAATTAATGAACGTGCATTTAAGCAATTTCTACGAACGTACGGTGAAAATGTAATCATTAATATGGAAATTACAGAAGGTAATCCTGAACCAGTAATAATTAAAGATATACAACGGCATCCTGTTGAAAAGCAAGTCTTACTTCATGCTGATTTTATACGCATCTCTTTAGATGAACCCGTAACATCTACTGTTCCCATTATATTGGATGGTACACCTGCCGGTATTCAAGAAGGTGGAGTTATCGAATTTCCACTTAGAACTCTAACACTTAATTGTCTACCCTCCCTCATGCCAAATAATATCAATGTTGATATATCAGAGATGAATATTGGCGACATCGTTTATGTACAGGATATTGAACTTGAGGACGAAATTGAGGTATTAGACGAACTTCAACGAGTCATTGTCTCAGTAAGTCAACCTCGTGTTATTGTTGAAGAGGTTGTTGAAGAAGAAGAGGGTGAAGAAGGCGAAGAAGGTGAAGAAGGTGCACCTGATGAAGAGGGTGAAGAGGAAAGAACCGAACCTGAGCTTATCTCTCGTAGACGCAGTGATGACGAGGATGAAGACGCACAATAACTATATTTCGTTGTTACGTCCCTATCCTTTCTTATTTCTCTTACATATCATTCTGATTATATTTATTCAAACGCACGGTTATGCGCAAGCACCTACCGTGCGTTTTGTTAATATGAATGGAGAAATAATGGCGGAGGTAGAATCTGTACTTCATGAAGATACTGTTTTTTTACCTGTTGAGACGGTAAAAGATGTCTTCGATTCAGAGATGACTTATAATTACCACCTGCCCAGAAGTCAGCTTATTATTAAAACAAAAGGTAAAGAACTTCGTTTACGGATGGGAAATGATACCGTTAATATAGTATCTGATAAGAAGAAGATTTCACTAAATGTTCCCCCACGGGTGATAGATGGGCAACCCATGTTGCCGATTCATTTCTTTCAGGATATTCTACCCCACCTGGATGATATTGTTGTGCTATACAATCCAAATCTACAACGGGTTCGACTTATTCCAAAGAATGCTTGGGAAGGAAATACAGACGATGCGGTAAACAGTCTTATAGTCATAATTGATCCTGGACATGGAGGAGATGAGGATATAGGATGTAAGAGTCAGAATGGATTGGTCGAAAAGGAAATAGTCCTTGCTGTAGCTAAGAAGATACAAACACTCAGTAAACAACAAGGGTATATTATACATCTCACCAGAGAGCAAGATATTAATAAAACACGAACTCAACGAGTCCAATTTACGAATAGAAAACAAGGACAGTTATTTCTGAGTCTACACTGTAATGCATCCTTTGCTGAAAATCATAAAGGTATGCGTATATACATTAATAATCCAAACGGAGAACTCCGATCCAAGGCAGGTATTACTAAGGTCATTGGACAGAAGGGAATTAATATTCTTAACCAAGCCAATTATTTAAAACAGAGTCGAGATTATGCGACTATACTTCAGACCGAACTGAATTTCTTTACTGAAGATGAAGTTAAACTCAAAGAATATCCAATAATTGCGCTGTCTGATGTATATATGCCTGCAGTGCTGTTGGAACTTGGATACCTATCCAATATTGATGATGCTACAAAACTATCCAATCCTGACTACATATCCGAATTGGCAAAGACTATTCTCCGCTCTATAAAGTTATATGCCACCTCGGTTGAAAGTAATCTCAATGCTGTCAATGAGTAATTCTTGACTATAATAAATCTAACGAAAAACCATTATCTCTATATTATGAATAAAAATTATATTTTTCGCGCGCAAGGGTGTATGATGGGTCAACTTGCAGGAGATGCACTCGGTTCACTTGTTGAATTCAAAAGCCTTGAAACTATACAGAGACAATATCCTGATGGTGTTCGGGATCTAAAGGATGGTGGTACATGGAACACTATCGCTGGTCAGCCAACAGATGACTCTGAAATGGCGTTATTACTTGCTCGAACACTTGTCGAGAAGCAAACATATAACAAGGCTGATCTTGAGAAGGCATACCAATACTGGTTAAATTCTGGTCCTTTCGATTGTGGATTCACCATACGTAATTCACTCGGAGGAACACCTATGCCTGAGAGTCAGGCAAACGGTGCTTTGATGCGTATTTCACCACTTGGGATTTTTGGTGTGAATTATGACCCAATCCAATTGGCAGAATGGGCTCGAGAAGATGCAGCAATAACACATATAGACCACCTATGCCAAGATTTTAATGCATTATTTGCAATGGGTATCGCTCATGCCATAAGAAGTGGGTGTACACCAGAATCTCTTTATCAACAAATTCTACACTGGGCACATGACATGAATACACCTGGGAACGCACTTTATACGGATCCATCAGATTTAGAAGATGAATCCATAAAATTCGAAGATGAACGCAAAAGAATCATCGAAACAATAGAAAAAGCAAAAGATTCACCTCCAGAGGATTTCATATCTCTATCTGGGTGGGTGTTAATTGCTTTTCAAAATGCCTTGTATCAATTACTACATGCTCCTACTTTAGAAGAAGGGATAATTGAAACCGTGATGGAAGGCGGAGATACAGATACGAATGCTGCTATTTGTGGTGCTTTATTGGGTGCTGTTTATGGAATAGATACGGTACCGGAACGATGGGTTAAAAAAATAACAAATTGCCGACCACAAAAAGGTGAAGATGGTGTTTTTCGACCTCGTCCTGAGTGTTTTTGGCCTGTTGATGCATTAGAATTAGCTGCTCAGTTAGTTTCAAAATAGAAAATTCATTTAGATTTTGCGTAGGAACGAATTGTATGATAGATGAAGCAATTCATTTACAATTTTAATGTGAACATTTTACGTAGAATAATACACTCCAAACTTTTTATATTATGGGTAATAACCTTAGTGGTAATCGTAATTTCTCTTGCGATTACGTTACTGTTAATCTCTAATTCTAAGAAGACGGTAGTGGTAGAAGCCCCACCAGTGCTGCCTCAAACAGCAAATACAACAGACGAATTACCCCCATCATTACAGGTTAAAATATTTCTCTTTGATCCTACTCTATCCGAATTAATTGCAGTATATGTAGAACTTCGCCTCTATTCTGATCCAACTGAACGTTTGAAGCAGATTATTACAGCATTAGTAAATGATACTCGTCCAAATTATAGGAATCCAATTCCTGGCGGTACGAAAATTAATAGGGTATATATTGATAACCAGAAGACGGCGTATTTAGATTTTTCACACCATCTCGCTGATGGTCAGATTGGTGGAACTACTGCAGAGGTTATTACCGTTTCCTCAATTCTCAATACAGTTTTTGAAGCATTTCCTGAAGAAATAAGACATGTTCAAATATTAATTGACGGTGAAGAGGTAGAAAAACTTGGTGGTCATCTGGATATTTCCAATCCTCTTCGTTTTTAGGATCAAGTTAATCGAGTAACACCTATTGGAGAAGGGCAGTGAAACTGATTGTTGGACTCGGGAACCCTGGGGCACGGTATGAACATACCAAACATAATATAGGCTTTCGTGTAGTTGATACTATTTATGATAAAATGAAATCTCAAGAAAGCGACTGGTATCCCACTTCCAAACGTGCTACATCAGTATGTCAATCGATTGTCTTCCAAGCAGTGTGGAAGGATTTTCCTGTAACGCTTGCAAAACCTATGACCTACATGAACAACAGCGGTGTAGCTGTTGCCGCGCTCGTAAATCGATTGGATGTTCCATTCACTGATGTATTGATAATATACGATGATATCCACTTGGATGTCGGTGTAATTCGTATTAGACAGAAGGGGAGTGATGGAGGTCAAAAAGGTATGAAATCTATTATATATCACTTAGAATCAAATGAGTTCCCACGGTTAAGGATAGGGATTGGGGAACCTGTAGGAGAGTTAACGGATTATGTATTATCTGAATTTACAGATGATGAAGAGCTTTCAATAAAGCAATCGGTAGAACGTGCTGTGGATGCAGTTGAGACATTTATCACAGAAGGAACTCTTACAACAATGAATAAGTTCAATAATCGGCAATAGGTGCAATGATATTTCAAGAAATGGATCTTATACATTTATAATAATCATAATTCTTGAACTGAAAGCGATTAATGTGTTTTACTACAAGCATGCTGGAGGTAGTTATGGATAAGAAATATCGAATACAAAATGTTGAGACTATACCAAGTCCTGCCCTTATTGTTTATCTTGAACAAGTTGAGATGAATATACAACGTGCTTTAGATATTGTAGAAGGAGATGTTACAAAACTCCGTCCCCATGCAAAGACACATAAGACCGCAGAGATAGTTGTTATGGAACGGGAGGCTGGAATTCTGAAGCATAAATGTGCAACATTGAAAGAAGCGGATATGCTTGCAGAGAACGGAATAGAAGATATCTTGATTGCTTACCAAATGGTAGGTCCGAATATCAAGCGATTTATATCATTGCAAAGACACCATCCACAAGCGGAATTTAAGGTTATCGTTGATCATATTTCAGCAGTTGAGGAACTCTCATCTGAAAGTACAAAATACGGATTGAACATAAAAGTCATGCTGGATCTTGATGTCGGCATGCATCGCACTGGGATTCCTGTTGGGGACGATGCAGTTAAGGTTTACGAGTCTATTGATAAGTCTGAGGGAGTGGAACCGTGGGGTTTACACGTATATGACGGACACATTCATGATGAAGACTTAGAAGACCGAACTAAAGCTTGTCAACTCAGTATTGATCAAGTTCAAGAGATGAGTAATTTACTTCAAGCCAAAGGTCTTCCTATACCATTAATTGTCATGGGAGGAACACCAACATTTCCTATCTATGCTAAGACACCCGATGTAGAAGCATCCCCAGGTACATTTGTCTTTCATGATTACGGATATACAAATCGGTATCCAGATTTGGGTTTTACACCGGCTGCATTATTACTGAGTCGTATTATTAGTATACCAAGGTTAGATAGAATTACACTTGATTTAGGGCACAAAGCAATCGCTGCTGATCCTGATGGTGTACGCGGGGTAATACTAAATATTGAGAACGCTGAGGTGGACAAACAACACGAAGAACATTGGGCAATTAATATACCCGATACTTCAGGTTTAGAAATAGGGCAGGAGGTTTTTGTCTGTCCTACACATATCTGTCCTTGTGTTGCTTTACATCCATTTTACTATGTAGTTGATTCGGATGGATATTGTAGGGATACCTGGGAAGTTACGGCACGAAATCGAAGTGTTACGTGATATCTAACTGCAATCGGTTAATTCAAACTTACATACAATTTTATTCTACAAATGGATTAAAATTTAACTAACTATTAAATGCTTGTATAGCATCAACCAATTTTTCTGCTCCGAACCGAACAACATCTGTAGCAGGGAGTCCTGTTTCTATTTCTACCGAGTTAATTGCATCTATTGCTTCGGTCTTAGATAAATCGAAACAATTTAATGCAATTCCAATTACCTTGGCGGGTTTAATCGGAGCAGTTAACATCTCATACTGTGATATCATTTCGATTAATGACGGTAAGGGAACGGTATATCGAGCAACAATTTCTCTTGAAGGTTGATGACAAAAGATCATAGCATCTGGCATACTCCCGTGTAGTAGGCTTAATGTAACACCTGAGTATCCTGGATGAACCAATGAGCCTTGCCCTTCAACAATGAGTAGATCGTGTTCTTTAGCACCTTCAAGTACAATCTCTTCAGCAGCACCAGCAGTGAAGTCTGAGACTACAGCATCAATAGCGATTCCCCATCCCCATACCATGATTCCGTTTTGCCCTGTAGGACAAAACTCCGCATTGAGTCCACGGGTACGGGCTTCTTTTGTAATTTCTATACCGGACAACATCTTTCCAACACGGCAATCAGATCCCACAGTCAGAATTACAGAGGCATCAACATCTCCTGCCTTACAAGTGGCAACCGGTAAATCATCTGGTGGTTTACGTGCATCCCATAGGATGGTATCATGTTTCTCTGCTAATTCACTTAATTCTACATCTTCACTTAGAAAGTGGTGAAGACCGCTCATTACATGCAATCCTGATTCAATCGCATCACATATAATAGAACGCCATTCATGGGGTAATTCACCACCTGGTGGTGCAATACCGATAGCTAACAACGTTGGTTCTAATTCCATTGCTTCAGACAAACTACTTAGGATCGGTATACCTACCCCAATTTCTATAACTTCACTAACATCTTTCCCAGCATTTATACTGTCAATCACTCCAACAACATTATCAGGCAGATAGCGAACGAGAACGGTAGCAGTCTTAGATTCAAGAACTCCAAATGAACCTTCGGCAAGTATAACTATCTTATGAGATTTGGGGGTTAAATTCATCATCATTAAACATTAGAATATCACAGATAACATACAATTTCAACTGACATATAGTATCCGAATAAGTTGCTGTACGTTGACTACTACCAATATATGTGATATATTAATCAGACATTTATTGAAGAAAATTGATTGATCATCATCATCATATGAAGTGATGTAAGAATAACTTTAAATATATCTAATTTTTGTTGTGAATGGAGTTAACTACTTTATGAACCGAATGATTGCCATTATCCTGATCCAAACCTGTATGTTCATAGGTATAACTGTTTCTGCGGATAACACGGATATACATGAAAATGCAGGCACACGCGCGATGACATTTCTAAAAATCGGGGTTGGTGCAAAAGGAATGGGGATGGGAGAATCTCAGGTTGCTGCGACTGATGATATATATGCCTCCTTTTGGAATCCAGCTGGTCTCGTAAGACTACAAAGACCAGGACTCGCGCTTATGCATAATGAATGGTTTGCAGGCATCAACCATGAGTTTGTCGGTTTCGCAATACCATTTAGCGATAATGACATCATTGGTGTAAGTGCTAATTTCTTATCATTTGGGGAATTACAAGGACGGGATCAAGATGGGAATGAAACTACTGTCTTTAGACCCTACGATTTAGCCATGGCGGTATCGTATGCCCGGAAAATCGGTAGCATTGCATTTGGTGTTAATGCCAAATACCTGCGAGAACAGATTGCTGACGAGAATGGTACAGGTATTGCATTTGACTTCGGAGGATTATACACAATTACACAAACACCTATTTCTATAGGTTTTAACGCACAAAACGTGGGTCCACGTGTTCAATATGTTGAAGATGCATTTGAATTACCTTTCACTCTCAGATTAGGTGCAGCATACACCCTGTGGGATGATGCCTGTGTCTTATCTATGGACTTCATCCGACCAACAGATAATGATAATGGAATAGGTGCTGGAATTGCATATAATATCGCTAATATATTACAAATCAGAACTGGGTATAAATATACTTTCGGTGGGAATGATTTAGGTATTTTATCTGGTCTCCGTTCTGGGTTTGGATTAACGCTCAAACGATTTCAAATTGATTATGCACTTATACCTTTCGGTGTCCTTGGATTAACTCACCGATTTTCACTGATTGCTACTTTTTAACAACTTAAATTACCTACCTTGATATTCATTTGCTGCCTCTATAAATGCTTCAAATAATTTCTGTCTGTGCTCCTTAAATTCCTCTGAAGTGATCATCCGTTCTGGATGATATTGCACACCAACCACAAACCGTTTATTCGGATCTTCTATAGCCTCAATGGTATCGTCGATTGTGCAAAATGCAGTTGCAACAAAGCCGTCTCCAAGTGTCTTCACAGATTGATGGTGGGCGGAATTAACGTCATCTGTCTCCAGTTTTATGACTTTACCAATTAAATTCTCTTGTTCTAATTCAATTCTTATTGGATGTTCTGAATCCGTTCCATCTTTTCTTTTTGAATGTGAGTCTATATGTTGGTGAAGACTACCACCTGATGCTACGTTCATCACTTGAATGCCACGACAGATACCAAATACAGGGATATCCTTTTCTATAGCCTCCTTATATAGGTCAAATTCCAATTCATCGCGATCTGTATTTACAAAATTTGTTCTTGGATCCATTTCTTCACCAAAATATTCTGGGTCAATGTCACCACCACCAGGAAGTAAGAGTCCTTGGATGTCGTCTATGTGTGCTTTGATTGACTTTTCATCACGAATTAATAAGACGACATCTCCTCCAAATTCCTCCAATGCCTTCACATAGTTCATGAAGTTATGACTACCATCTCTGTTAACTACTGGAATACCGATTTTTGGCTTCACTGCTTATCTCCTTTTAATTAAGTAATACATTCTTTGGTTATCCGACTGAATTTAATTATATCTAATACCTACATAGATAACAAGCAAGAGTTAATTCTAATCCTATGGTATTTGCAATCACGGGGTAGGTATGGTATAATATTGAACATGTCATTTATGTTGGATATGGAACCTGGAAGGACAGTTTCTATCACAGAGGAACGAGAATCGGTACTCACCTATAACTATGGTGAATCTGTTTTGTTTCCATACTTTCATCCAATATACGCACCAGACGGCGAGTTAGTGACTGACAAGATCGATGGAATAGAACAGGATTATAAATCAGGAGTCTGTTTTTCATTTGGAAAGGTGTTTGATTCCAACAGGAATCCTCTTGAATTCACCAAAATTACAGACACGATTGATCAACCACCCTCCAATATAGAGGATGTAATAGAGTTCACAAATTCAATCATTTGGGAATCCTCGGAACTGAAATTACTACAGACAACTAATATCACTGTTTATCCCCTCCAAGATGATGTACGGATTATAGATCTCTCAGTAGAAATGTCAGCTGATTCATCAGATACGCTATTGTTCAAGAACGGACTGGGTCTGAGTTATAATGCTATAGAAATGGATCATAAAAAGGTAGCCGATTCCGAGGGTAGAATCGGAGAAGCTGAAGTAAACGGAAAGGAAGCAGATTGGGCAACATTGGGTGGTATTACAAGTGATTCGGCAATTGGAAGTGCTATTCTACCTGATAATGCTAATGGTAATGCCATTTTTCATTCTGTAGATACATACCGTGGATATTTATCTGCTCAGTACTCATCGATGACTCTCAATCCAGACGAAGTACAGTCATTTGATTTTCGTTTTTTGATCTATCTTGGAGACCTATTTACTTTTGACGTGCAAGAATGTTATACACAATATAAATATATGACTAAGAAAAATTAATATACGCATTGGAAAATCGCTCTCAAATTCATGAAAAACAGATCATCCCTACCCTTATATACTCCTTCATCCCCATCTTTACCAGACGAGAAATTGTTATATCAGAACACGGATCTAAATAACAACAGATCAGATGATTCTGGACTATCTTCTCGCAATGTTTATATTGAAACTTATGGGTGTCAAATGAATGTGAGTGATACTGAACTGATGTCAGGGATTCTCACGCAAGCGGGACACAGAACAGTATCTCATATAGATGATGCAGATGTTATTTTACTAAATACTTGTGCTATTCGTGAAAACGCCGAGATTAAAGTTATCAACCGTTTGGTACATCTGAATCATCGAAAACGACGGAAAGAGGATCTGATAATAGGGGTATGTGGATGTATGGCACAACATCTTCGAGATAAACTGTTAGAAGCTGCACCTTATGTTGATCTTGTCATGGGACCAGATGGCTACAGGGATTTGCCGATGGCTTTAAATGCTGTTGTTACGGGTGATCCTTTTCTTAGTTTACAGTTAGATAAAAACGAAGACTATGCTGACATTGCACCTATTCGTAAAGAAGGAATCAGGGCATGGTTAACCATACAACGTGGTTGCGATAAAATGTGTACATTCTGTATCGTTCCATTTGTAAGAGGTAGAGAAAGAAGTATTCCATTAGATATACTCACAGATGATGTTAAAAGACTTGTTGATGAAGGTTTTAAAGAGATTGTTCTACTTGGGCAAACAGTAAATTCATACAATGATAGTCAACACGATTTCGGTGAACTGTTATGGCGTATTGCTGGCGTAGATGGTGTGGAACGGGTAAGATTCACGTCACCCCATCCTGCCGATGCCACTGATAGCATGATAGATGCATTAGAAAACTGTCCAGAGGTATGTAAACAACTACATCTTCCATTGCAATCAGGATCAACACGAGTATTAGAGACTATGCGTCGAACATACACTGTTGAACAATATCGAGATATTGTCTATAAACTACGGGAAAGGGTACCACAGATTGCACTATCTACAGATGTAATAGTTGGATTTTGTGGTGAGACTGAGGAGGACTTTAAGCAGACATATCAACTCATGGAAGAAATACGGTTTGATACTGCTTTTATGTTCAAATACTCAGATCGTGAAGGGACATTAGCCAATAAGATGTTATCCGACGATGTACCTGAATCTGAAAAAGCCAGACGACTCAATGAAATTATAGACCTTCAAGAAGGTATTTCCGCAGACATCAATACTGCTTCCATTGGGACAACTGTACCTGTATTAATAGAAGGCAATAGTCGACGTAATGATGAAGAATATCATGGAAAATCAGATACATTCAAAACAACTGTGTTTCCAAAAGAAAATGCAAGGATCGGTGATATTGTGGATGTTACCATCCAGTCTTCAACCGCACATACATTAATCGGAGAAATTGCTTGATTGAATGTTATTCATTCTATGGTTATGGCATAGATTATTCAATATAAGAATAATATCTAAATTGCCTAAAACCATTGTATAGTAAAAATGCAAAAAATTAGAATCAAAAATCGTTCAGAAATTGAAAAGATGAAGCGAAGTAGCCAAGCTGCTGCTCAAGTCCTACAAAGAATTGCTGATGTTATAGAACCGGGAATCACAACCTATGAATTAGAAATGGAATCCCGTAATGCAATTGAAAACCAGAACGCTACCTCCTCTTTCCTAAATTATGTAATCCCCGGCCATGAACCCTATCCCGCCACAATCTGTGTCTCTGTAAACAACGTTGTCATACACGGTATCCCAAAAAAGAGCGAAAAACTTGTTGAGGGTGATATCATCGGTGTGGATACTGCTGTGAGTATAGATGGGTTTCACGGTGATAACGCTTATACTTTTCCCGTTGGAAATATCTCATCTGAAACACAGAAATTACTGGATGTATCTAAGGCATCATTATACGCAGCAATATCAGAAGCGAAGCCGGGTAATCGTGTTGGGGATGTGTCATTTCAACTCCAAGATGTAGCTGAATCAGCAGGTTTTTCAGTAATCCAAAGCTTTACTGGACATGGAATCGGTCGTAATTTACATGAAGAACCACAAGTTCCGACATACGGTTCACCGGGAAAAGGCGTTCGTTTAAGGGCTGGGATGGTCCTTGCCATTGAAGCTATGGTAAATCAAGGTAATCCAGATGTGGATATGTTAGAGGATGGTTGGAGTATAGCAACCTCAGATGGAAGTTTATCTGCATTTTTTGAACATACGGTGGCTATACTACCTGATGGACCTGAAATTCTTACAGGGAGTGGGATATGGGAATTGACATAACAACAGACGTTTCTACTACAGGTAAAATTGATCAATGGCTGGATAAAACACACATACTATACGGTATTGCAGCAATCCTCATATTCTTATCAATCTATCTAATTTTTGGTTATGCTGAGATGGAAAGAACCATGTTAGAGGTACAGAAGATCTTCTTCTTCCATGTTTCCGCTGCTATGACACTATATATTGCATTCGGAGTGAACTTTCTTTTTAGTCTATTGTATCTAATTAAACGTAAACCAGATTATGATCTTCGTGCGGCGGCTGCTGCTGAAATAGGGTTAGTCTTTTGTACGATAGTACTCCTGTCTGGACCTATATGGGCTAAATATGCTTGGAATACATGGTGGAACTGGGAAGCCAGACTCACGAGTACACTTGTCCTCTGGCTGATGTATATCAGTTATTTTATTCTACGTTCTGCACTTCTGGATGACAAACGGAGAACTTTCTCTGCTGTACTTGGGATAATAGCATTTCTTGATGTACCAATAGTTCATTTTGCAACGAAATTATGGGAAGAAAAAGCACATCCAAAGCGTGGTGCAAAAGTCGATGTTGAACCTACAATTTTACATACTTGGATCTTTGTCTTAATCGCATTCATAATTCTTCTTTCGATTCTCTTTATATTACAATATAAGATAACAAAGACAAATGAAAGGTATGAGATAATTCACCGTAAACACCTTGAGGGGGCATCTTGATACGTATAACAATTATCGTCAGTTTTGTGATTGTTTTGGGTCTTGTGGTTTCTGCAATTCAAGTGCCGACAGTAGATCAAGCTAAAGTAAATGAAGCAATTGAGCAAACCATTTCTCAAATCAATGTGACGCCTGAGTATAGGAATACTCTTGAAAAAGCCGTATTTACTACTGTAAAAACCCTTGAAAAAAATCAACGTAAGAGACTCAGATTTCTTGTCTCTGCATATCTTGTAATCTGGTTAGTCTTTATGTTATATTTGCTGAGATTAGGGAAACAACAACAGACTTTAGATCAGAGAATATCACAATTAGAGGAAGAAACTCCTGTTGAATCTGAAGAATCTGTTTAGTGACATAATCTTAAATGGGGTGGTAGAACAATTATAAACTACTAACTACTATCCGGAATATCCTCCCAATTGTGTTCGGGGGAATATCCCAAATCTTCTTTGGATTTCATCCAATCAAATCGTGAATCTTTTCGTCCTGCTACTGCATTATACGCACCATATTCCACTTCTTTTGATTCAATTGCTCGAACTACACACTGTGCAACATCTCTCGGATCAACATATACAAACCACGGATCTGTTACATTCTCAGGTTCGGATGGACCTGGATTTAGACCATCCCCGGCAATAACTCCCGGACGGACATGGATTACTTGCAAACCGTGTGCTTGATGATAGGCTAATCCAATTTGCTCTCCAAGATATTTTGCCAGTGCATAAAAGAGGTCACCACCACCAAACTTAAAATCGTCCCCAACTTTATATGGTAACCCAACTCCAGGTGCTGGTGGACATGTAGAAATACTGGATATATTGACTAATTTCTCAACACCTTGTTTAACACAAGCTTCTGCAACGTTCCACGTACCTTTTACCATGATATCTGCATATAAAGACAGTGGTTTACCGTGTCGTTCACGTACTAAAGCAACAAGGTGGATGACAGCATCCTGTTCCGCACACGCATCTACTATTTCAGAGGTTTCAGTAACATCAACTTTTCTGAATGTTGTCCCATCATACTCTCGCTCCGGTTCGACAATGTCAGCAAGTGTTAATTGGTATTCCGTGTGGAGTCGTTCAATGATAAATTGAGCAAGATAACCAGAAGCACCAGTGATTAATATATTTTTAATTGCCATTGTTATTTGTTCTAATTACCGAAAGGTATTTCAGAGTAGAGTGTTTCATTGAAACCAACATAAAACACCTCTCCTATACGTATTGTAGGTGCTCGGAGACTACCACTTCGTCCTAAGACTGCCTTTATGATAGATTCTTGATTTGCTTCGGTTGGTTGGAAGGTTTCAACATTTTTGCCTTTTGCTACGACCACCTGATCAGCAGAACCAATTAACTCCCATACTGCATCTACTTCTAATTTCTCTTTTCTTGCATCAGTCCGATTTTCTGCTTCAATATTATGTGACTCAAGTACCTCTTGAGCTTTTTTACAAGAGTTTCACCCATTCCGATAATAGATCCAGTCAACCATTATAAATCCTCCACTTTAATAAATTTTCCAGTATTGCGACTTTGTATTGCAGCATCAATTAGACTTAAGGTATGAAAAGCGTCTGAGAAAGTTGAACGTATGAGTGTTTTATCACCAGTTTCAATTGCACGGAGCCATGCCCCAGTTTTATCTAAACCTATACTGTTATTTGATACTGCAGGTTCATCTATTTTCTCACCATTAAGATACCCACGTATAGCGTTATCTGCCAAAATTGCTTGAAGTCGTAAATGTGGTCCTACCACTTCAACATCAAAACAGAAACCTTCTGTACCACAGTGATTCATATGGGTACCGAACACACCGTTATCCATTTCGTAAGTCATCTGTATTGCATTTTCAGCGTCAAATTCATCTCGTTCTAAAGCCATATTCTTTATTGCCAGTGCGTGTGCTTGTATAGGTTTAGGATCTCCCATAACATACCGTGCACAATCTAAGACATGAATTGCCTGTTCGGCTAATGGACCACCGCTAACCTCTGATTGTAAAAACCATGTAGGCATTTGAAAATCAAGATAGTAGTTTATTGTACAGACAGATCGTACCAGATGAATTGTCTCTGTAGCAATAATGCTTTTAAGACGTTCATAGAGTGGATGATACCGCAATTGAAAGCCTACAGCTGCAATTGTATTTGATTTCTCAATACATTCAAGGCATTTCCTACCTTCCGATACGTCATACGCAGGAGGTTTTTCAACCAAGATAGGTATATTCCGTTCACAAGCCATTTGGATTGGTGTTAAACGTATAGGGGGTGGTGTCGTTATCACCACACCGTCTAAATCTGTATTAAAAAAGTCATCTAAGGAATCTGTAACTACATCCGAATTTGCATCAGTTCCAAGGTCTTCAGCAGCCTTAGGATGAAGATCATGGACAGCAACCACACGAGCACCATAACTGGTGATTGCATTGAAGTGATGTCTTCCCATTCTACCTGCACCAATAATACCAATTGCTGCGGAGTCTTTGTTGATATTTACATCCGTAGAAGAATTCTTCTGCATTACTTACCTTTTAGGCTACCCCATGTTAATTAAGTTGTGCTGACACATAATATGAGTGTCAGTAATATTACATACTGCACTATTATCACCTTATTGAATAATTTTCTTATTTTATATTTGCTTTTATTTGTCCCCAAACAATAGTCATTTTATTTGTCGGATCAACTGCCATGGGATCCCCACCACCGTATATTTCTATCTCATCAATACGCGTGCCTGCATTTGAACGAATGTGAACGCGTACCCATCTTGCTTCAACATCGTCAAAAGTAAATTCAGTGGTTTTGCTAATGTTATCACCTTTATGGGTATATACCTTTTTCCATGTATTAGCTTCGGAGTCTGCATCTGCCTTCACAGTGGCAACAAGGATATCAAAGTCTTTTGCCATTCTATCAAGAAATCCTTGGGAATGATCACTACCAAAATAGATAGTGTTTACATTCGCAACCGCACCAATATCTATTTGAGCCCACCCGGGTAGTGTACCAATGATCCAACTACGGCAGTTATTATAAAAACCATCGTTCAGATACTCTATACAGTGTCGTTGAGGACACCAACCATTTAATTGAGAAGAGGCATCTGGTTTGGCATCTTTCAATAATGCTAAATTCGGTTGTTTATCCCGAACAGTAGGAACATATTCAGGACCAGGTTTACCACCTGCTTCACAGGCATCCGTTGCAGCTTTGATATCTTGTTCTTTGAATTCATAATTACCGAATTTTTCTGGACCTTTATCCTCATCGTGTACTGCATAAGCGATTGTTCCACAGATAATTAATAGAATGACACTCATATAATACAAAGTATGTTTCATTTTAGAATTCTCCTAATAGAAGATATGTAATAGTCTTTCATTTTAAGTAACCAGATGAATGTATATTGTGTGATGATTAATCACATTTTCATTAAATATGGCAATCTTACTCAATTCGAGGTTGTCTTGCTGAAGGACTTCTGTCTAAACGTATTTTTGAATTTTCAAGAGGTAGCGGGATTCTGGCACCATCATTTAGGTGTGATTGAATTATACCGAAGATTAGTTCTGTACTGGCGTATGCACACCGTACCCCTCCTCTGGGTGGTTCACCAGTATCTAAAGAGTGAACAAGGTCTTTAATCAAGTTTGCTGTACTGCTTTCACGTTCAAATTCAGGAAAAGTATCTGGAACCATGCCTCCACGCCAACCGGGTAGATCTTGCTTTTTTCGTACATGCCACTGCCAACCGTTGTTCCAACATGTTACAGTACCACCATCGCAAATTGCTTCCCATTCACTACTACGCGGTGTTAATAGGGCATGAGCAGTAACATCGTTCTCAAATTGAATAGTTCCTCCACCTACTGGGTCCACTTTGAGTATATCACCATCAAAAATCGAATTGCCTTGCGGGAGATATCCTGTAACCCAAGTCGCAGCAACATCACTATTCAACCTTAAGATTAGGTCAAGATGATGACTTGCTGAATTGAATAGAGTAGCATTTGAATAGATAATTAGATTACGGAGTTTCCCCAATTCTCCACTATCAATGACTTCTTTCATCTTATCAAAACCGATTTCCCAACGTCTATTGGTACCGAGATTGAAAAAGACGTTATTTTCTTCAACAGCAGAAACCATTGCTGCAGCCTCATCCATAGAGGATGCCATAGCTTTTTCAGCATAAATCGCCTTTGCGCCGTGTTCAGCAGCATAAATTACAATTTCTGCACGGTGTTCAGGTTGTGTGGCAACACTGACAATATCAGGCTTTTCTTGCTCTATCATCTCACGATAATCGGTATATTGATTTGCTTTTGGCACATTATATCTTTCACCAAAATGTTCCATGACCTTGGGTCGTAAGTCTGAACAGGCAATCAGAGCCGTGCGTTCTTCATCAAAATAGCCAGCTGCGTGAGAATATGGTAATTTAATCGCTTTATAATCAGTAACTTCATTATCTATGAATGCTCCCATTCTACTACAACCGATAACTGCAGCACGATATGTTTTCATTACTTTTCTCCATAATACAATTAATAAATGAGAGTGCAATAAATTGAACTTAGATTGAATAAAGAGAATTATGATTCAACGAAATACTTACTTGCAACATTAGCTGCAAAATTCTTACCCATGACTCTATATCCTTCTGCGTCAGGATGTACATCATCAGGTAAGAGTTCTATATATTCTGGACCAAAGATATCTAACCCATTGACATAATGGATATTCTCATCTCCGTGGGACGCAAGAGCTTCTGCAGCCGAGTGTACTTCCTCTCTCATTATCTGTAGATTAAAACCGACAGGATTCTTATTTTCTTCTCGATTGGTTGCAAGAATAGGAGACATAAGGACAATTGGAATATCTGCATGTTTTTCTCGGATTATCTCAACTGCCCCGATGATAGCAGGACGGAAAGCACGAGGTCCTAAACTGGATGCACCCAGAATATTTATTCCAAGACACATAGAAATATAGTTTGCTGGTAGGTCTCGTATCATTCTGATTATCATCGGGTCAAGATGGCACTGTCCTCCATAACCCAAACATGTGAGATTGAAATTACACTCACGTGCTACAACAGCGGGCCACGTCTGTGTAGGTGATGCTGCGGCTCTACATTGGGTGATAGAACTTCCATAAGTTATCCAACGCGGACGTTTATCAATAAACGGATCTAACGATGCCCCGTCATCAATATCTAAATGTCTAAGTTGAAATCTCCCATATTGAGGTAACCATAATTCTATAAGTTTATCCTGATTAGATAAGTTATCGAACCTAAACTGATTTTCTCCTTTTAGATCATATGAAGAAATGAATTCGCCATCACAACATAGATCTATCATCCCTGTGTCACCTTGTTCAATTATGCTACCTGAAATGTGTGTCGTATTACTTCGTAAACTAATTCTTACACCAGCAGGCATTGCAGAACGTTCCAATAAAGGTTTAGGAAAGAGGATATGTTGTTCATGAGGAGTTCTCCACGGCATCAGGGAATTGTCTATTCTCTCAATAGAGACAACTCCCTGCCAATTTACATGGGGTGCATCAGGTTTTACCTGCATAATGTATTTTCTCCTTTAGTATATATTGACTACAAATTATCAACAACCGATCGGAGTTGACGAATACCATCTAACATCTGTTCTGGATTTCCCCAGTGTTCTATACTTGCTGCACCAGTAAATCCATCATCTATTAGAGTCTTCAACAACTGATTGTATGTTAACTTTGTGTCCCGAATTGGATCCAAGTTTTTTTCACGGTTAGGTTTCACATGAACATGTCGTACCAGTCCTTTTATAAATGAATATCCATCCGGTAAAGGGTTTTCTCCGCAATGTAATCCGTTATTAACATCCCAACATGATGAAAGTGCTGGACTATTACCAAGTGCATCAATAACTGTCCGTGTTTCCTCACATGTTCCAGCAAGTGTGGCATCTTCATTCTCGAATGAAAGCGTTACATTTGCACTTTCAGCTATTGGCACCACAGGTGAGAGTTTTTCTACTATCAGATCGATGTAGTCGTTAATATCTGGTCGAGAAGATTCCTTCATTTTACGGTTAGGATTCCAGAAAGCAAACCCACGGATAATCTGTGTATCAAATTGATGTGCTAATTCGACCATTCTATCAAAATGCCGCAGATGTCTTTCATATTCTTCTGGATTGTCAATGGAACATTTACCGAAGGGTGAACCGATACTTGCTACACGAACATTATATTTACTTAATACGTCCTGAACACGTTTTACATCATCATCATCGATTTCGGTTACATGTTTACTCCATACACCACCCCTAACTTCAACAGAGTTAGCGCCGGCTTCGACACCGAGTTTAATGGCTTCCTCAAAATCATCCCTGGAAACTTCGTCAGCAAAAAAACAAACATCTATCATTTTTACATTTCTGCATATTCCCATTAATCTTCACCAACCTTAGTGATATTTGAAACGGTGTTTACCTGGAATGAACTATTGGGAATGCAGATTCCTTTCTAAAACTATCTATATTCAATTTTAAACTATTAATGAAATAAATAAAGAACAAAAGCGATTATTGCGGAAAGTGCTGATAATAAACTGGTGGTTAACGAGTTTTTTGTTAAATCAAGTATGCCTGTGGCAATGAATAATGAACCTGATAACATCAATATTGGTATACTGCCACTAATATTATTATTTAAGTGAGAATAAGCATGGTAATACATATACATCCCAAGGAGTAAACCGATAATAAAATATATCCGATGCAACCATTTTGCTTTTTTATAATATGCATATGCTTGTTCAAACATAATTATATTCCTCCATCAGAATGGCTGAATAAGTGGAATTAGTTTGGACATTACTTCAAGTGGTGAGTCTTTATCAGAGAGAATTGATTTAAAGACCGCTTCATTATCTTTAACAACAATCCATGCAAGAATTCGTGATGTTTCTTCATGTTCATTACCATCATTTTGTAATCGATGAGGGTTTGCATGGGCTTGTAAAAAGCTCAGTAGGTCAAAGTGCAATACAATTAGGGGATTTTTTGGGATTCCCTTGAAATATGTTAATTTTTTTCTATTCTGAATTCTATCAAGGATAGAGAAAGTCTGGTTTTCTGAGAAGCTTAATATTGATACACTATCTTTTTTGGCAAAATGTATGTTTGATGCAAACCTTGATACCTTGGTACCATTAAATTCGGTTTTAGTGACTGAGATATTCTGTAAGTTAGATAGACTGTTTTGTATTTGATTCCATTTGTCTATATTACTGGGTATATAAAGTAAACCCCCATTAGTATCTACATTTGCTGCATCAATTGTAAAGGTGTTTATTAACTCTAATTCCAGACTTTCTATTGAACTCGGATCAAATTGATGAAAATCATCGACCGAAATAGCATATTCTCCTGTTAGTCCAGGAAAGATGTCATTGTTTAGATCAAGGTTTAATAACCCCTCTATATAGGTTATAAAGTCGTAAATGTCCTGATTAGCATTAGTTTCAATTTCAGTTTCTAAGATGTTCCACAGTGTTTTTACTATATTGGGAGAAATTGCAATAAACAGTGCTTCATCACCTGTTGCTTTGTTTATAGATTCTAATTCTGTACCCTTGATCAGTAACTCGGAGATATAATTTTCAGGTAAATTTGGGTTAAAATCTGTATGAAGTTGTATGAGTCGATGCCCTTCAAGGAGATTGAGATTTACGAAAAGCGTATTAAATGCTTGAAGTTGTTCTTGTAGTTCATCTGACAACCCACTAATTTTAGGTAGTACTTCGGGAGCATACATAAATATAGAAAACTGACCATCACCATATTTCTTTTCTACTTTTGTATATGCATTGTTCTTCTTTAATGATGGTCTTTTCTTGCGGTAGGTGTCAATGAGTGTTTCAATACTATTCTCCCCAATACCAACGACAAGAAAATCACTGACAAAACCAAATGTGACGAATATTTCCTGAAATTGTAGGGAACTGTATTTAACTTTTTCATGTTCTCCGGCATTCAGTGTGAATGTTATATCAGCATCTGTGCCCATCATACCTGTAAGAATTTTTGTTATCTTCTGTAGTTCAGTAAGATTCCCACCGCTATGAATAACTAAACCACCTTGTAAATCTTCCGGAGATAAGTTCCAGAACGTTATTCCAGAACGGGAACCTATCGTATCAATAATTGTTGCAGGATCAGTCATTAGAATCGTCTGTATGAATAAGATACCTTTCTGTAACTCTTCTAATTCGTCTTCAGGAAATAAGTTATTAATGGCATGATCCCAACTATCTGATATCTGAATTTCTGTATATAAATCATTAATATCGTTGAGTTGTAGGTAGAGTATACTATCAATAGGTATAAAATCAGTTATATCTGCTGCATCAACTGTAGTGTTTGTAAAGAGAGTTGCTATGACTGCCAAAGCAATATAAAAACCCAGATATGAACTGAGTGAATTACCACATGATTTATCTTTATTTTTATTTTTCGTTGATATTCTATTTTTCATCATATTTCAATTATTTATTTGAGCACGTTTCATAAATGTGGAGCATATCTCATAAATCTATAAAGAGATATATTTCTTAAGAAATAGTATTATAACTCATAGTCGTAGATTTAACTTTTAATCCTAATATACGACAACTTAATAAGGTGCAAAAACAGACCTTTAATCCTAAATTCCCTGTTGATAAATCGTGAAAATCTTGATTTTCTCCATATGTCGAGAAGTGACGAAAATGTGAAAAAAGTTACACTTTTTGACACATTGTGTGTCATTGAAATTGGTGTAAATTACCCCTCTAACCTCTGTCATAGACTGACTTTACTCCACTTTAAATTGACTTTTTAAGAATTTCCAAATTGTGTGATTTTGTGTTTTTCTTGTCCTTGTGAATTTTGACAATTCCAACCTGCATAATATAGTTGATTTTTCGACATAAAGCTCTTTTGTATAAAGGTTTGTATTTAGGATCGTATTTGTAGATTTTCATCATTTATTTCTCTTATTTTATATTTAATAAGTTCTCTTAATGTATGCCTTAGTCCTTAATTGTCGATTTAGTATGTGTCGTATTATTGTCAATGGAATTCGTCGGGTTTCGTACCTCTACCCGACCTACAAAGAATTGCAGAATAATATATAGAATTGGCATAATATATTAGCATGAGTATTATATTTATTGTCTACATGTTATTGTAACGTGCGATTTACTATTCTGTCAACTCTTTTTCATATATGTGATGTTTGATTATTTATATTTCTTCAATTTATTTTTAGCTATATCCTGAGTTGGTATTTTGTGGCGTAAAATTCCAGTATTTATACAATTTCTAATTGACGCCTATGCAGCGGTTCCAAACCGCTCCTACCGGATGTGTTGGATGATGTTAATATGTCATAATATTTCATAGAAATGGTATTTGAATATTTAGTGTATTTCAGTAGGGATTTATGCAAAACCCTCAATTAATTTTTGAGTATCTAAGGCATGCGTATATCTTCAACTAAGGCTTGAACTTCATCAGGTGGCGGTGGTGTAAATTCTGAAACGATGAATGCTGTAATGAAGTTTATGACCATACCGATTGTACCAATACCTTCAGGAGATATTCCAAATAGCCAATTTTCAGAGATATTCATTCCATCTGGTAGTATAAATTTGAAATAGATTATATATGCTGCAGTAAATGTTATTCCTACAATCATACCACTCACAGCCCCAGCTTTATTCATGCGTTTTGAGAATATACCTAACACAATGGCGGGAAAGAATGAACTTGCAGCAAGACCAAATGCAAATGCCACGACCTCTCCGACAAACCCGGGTGGATCAATGCCGAAGTATCCTGCAATACATACTGCTACCCCCGAAGCAATTCGCGCTGCAGTTAATTCCTGTTTTTCTGATAGACCCGGTATTACACATCCTTTTAGTAAGTCATGAGCTATAGCTGTTGAAATAACTAATAATAATCCGGCAGCAGTTGATAATGCCGCTGCTAAACCGCCAGCAGCAACTAATCCTACGATCCAATTTGGTAATTTTGCTATTTCAGGATTTGCCAATACCATGATATCTTTATCAATTTTTAGTTCATTTTTGACTGTAGCATTTGGAGGACGATATTGGATCGCACCATCGTTGTTATGGTCAGTGAATGTAATTAAACCTGTTTCTTCCCAATTCTTAAACCATTCTGGCACCTCCTCATATTTTACATCTACTAATTGTCCATTATCTTGTTCTGTTGTTATAGTTTTTAGTAAGTTTGTACGAGCGAAAATTGCTACTGCGGGTGCTGTTGTGTAGAGTAGAGCAATAAATAAGAGTGCCCATCCAGCGGAAATGCGTGCATCAGAGGCTTTACGAACAGTATAGAAACGTATGATCACATGAGGGAGACCTGCCGTACCTAACATTAATGCTGCTGTAAAGCAAATTACATCTATCTTCGATTTACTACCATCTGTATATTTATCAAAACCGAGTGCTTCATTTAAACCGTTGAGTCTATCTAATAAATACATCCCAGATCCATCATTGACCTTTGCTCCTAATCCTATCTGTGGAATAGGGATATCCGTAATCAGAATTGAGATGAAAATAGCAGGAACCATGAATGCAAAAATGAGGACACAATATTGTGCAACTTGGGTGTATGTAATACCTTTCATTCCACCAAGTACAGCGTAGAAGAAAACGATCCCCATACCGATGATAACCCCTATCGTGATATCAACATTTAGGAATCGCGAAAAGACGATACCGACCCCTCGCATCTGTCCGGATACATACGTAAAGGAGACAAAAACTGCACAGATAACAGCAACTATTCGTGCTACTTGAGAGTAGTATCGATCCCCTACGAAATCTGGAACTGTATATTTACCAAATTTCCTTAGGTATGGAGCTAAGAGTAAGGCTAATAGGACATATCCTCCAGTCCAACCGAGAAGATATACGGATCCATCTCGTCCCATGAATGAGATTAGACCAGCCATCGATATAAATGATGCTGCACTCATCCAATCTGCAGCAGTTGCAAGACCATTTACCACAGGATTTACATTGCTGCCAGCGACGTAAAAATCACCTGTTGAACGGGCACGAGACCATATTGCTACACCGATATATATGGCGAATGAGAGTCCTACCATTACAAATGTCCAAGCTTGTACATTCATAATTATTCTGACTCTCCCTTCTCATCCGCAACCCGGAACTTCTTATCTAATCTATTCATCAACCATGCATATATGAAAATAATTTCTACGAATATCCAAATTGATGCTTGCTGTGCAAAATAAAATCCAAGACGAAAACCCCAAAATTGAATTTTGTCTAATTGTTCTACAAACACTATAGAACACAGGATGGATGAAGTAAACCAAATGCTCAGTAGAATCGTGAGATATTGTAGATTTTTACGCCAGTATAATTTGGAGTTATCCGATTTGTTCACAGACTAACCTCCTGGAGGAAAGAGCACTGAGTGGTAAGTGAAGGGTATACAGCATAATAGCAGTAAACGTATTGATTGTCAATAATTCTCAGGGAACATTAATCGTTCTATATGTTCTATTAGAATATGAATAACTTTAATATGGATTTCCTGAATTCTATCAGCAGTATTCCCTGGTGCGATTATGGATCTATCACAAAATTGTTTCACTTTACCACCATCTTTACCGAGTAAACCGATAACCTGCATTTTCTGCGATTTTGCAGTTTCTGCAGCACGGATAATATTGGTAGAATTCCCACTTGTTGAGATGACGATTAAGATGTCATCTGGTTGTCCAAAAGCTTGAACTTGTCTTGAAAAGACTTCATCGAAACCGAAATCATTGGCGATGCATGTAAGATTCCCCGGATCACTGAAGGCTATGGTAGGTAAAGGAATCCTATTTTTACGAAATTTTCCTGTGCATTCTTCTGCAAAATGGATAGCATCACACATGCTTCCACCATTCCCACAAACATATACTTTCCCACCATTTTCAAATATCTTTTTTATATCCGTTGCTATATCTGCAATAGTAGTCAAATTCTTATGGTCATGTAGGAATTTATTGAGTGTATTTTGAGCATCCAAGAAAGCGTTTTGAATGCTATCTATCATCTCCATTAATCTCCTGCTCCGGTGATAAGATGTTTTGAATTATTATAACAATTCAAGTATCTATCTTCAAATTATATCTGGTTTTATGCTGGTTTAACCCATAGGTGTCAATTTAGTGATTACATGTCCTTGTAGGTTGTGTTGAATCGTAGGTGAAGTCCAACATTTCCTGTATATATAAGCGTCTCATGTCCAAATCAACGTCGAATCCGCGTATGGAATTCGTCCAAATCAACGTCGAATCCGCGTATGGAATTCGTCCAAATCAACACCGAATGCGCGTATGGCATTCGGTGGGTTTCGTACCTCTACCCGACCTACAAGAGGGTAGAAGGCAATCAAACATGATTAGAAATTCCTTTGTGCCAAGAGGAATTGGGAAAAGGAGAATAATTTTCATTATTTTTTTCCTGTTCCTGTTTTTCATCAAGAAATCGTGCTGCCCAATTTTCAGAGACTGCATCCGCTTGTTTTAATAGTCGTCTTGGACCAAATTCAAGATTATCTGGATAATCAATGCCTAACCAATCCATTATTTTTAATGCAGTTGCTTCATATTCTGGAACAAAGTCCTCATAGATGACTGTAAAAGGTTTAATATTGTATTGCGTAAAGTATTCCTGCCATGCTGCTTCATGATACAGTATCTCTTGCGCGAGGTAATCAATAGCCTTAAAGTTATATTCCGGTTCTTTATCTAATTCTGGTTCAGGATCTCCAATTCTTTTCCACCATACCACAGTCTGTAATCCCTTCCAAAGTGAGATAGCTTGATGAACTTTATTTCTACGCATTATCCAAATGTAATGTAGATTTGGGTATAGTTCATTTAATATATCATGTGAAGAAAGGTCTTTATTCATAAAATGAGGGGTTTGTCGTACCTTACCAATAAATTTCTCAAAGTATCCCCACATGAGTTTTGTACCAAAGACACCATTTGGGGTTGTACTTTTTTGTATGACTTTGTTTAAAAAATCAGAATAGTCAGTTGCTCTCCACTTATCACCCCATTTTTTGTCATCCCAAAAGTATTCACCCGGTTTACCTGCGAGACCTGTATTTTCCAATGCTTCAAAAAGTAGGTATCCACCACACCGCGGTGTTGCACAGATTAAATATGAAATCTTAGGTATCAAAAAGGCACTTTCCTTTCATAGCGAATTCTTCGCGTGGGTTCTTTTAGCCAATAGAGTTTCAGGAATACCATCCTGTCCTGAGATAATTCTTAAACTATAGAGTTGTTGTGGATGAAAATCTTCACTCTTTTCAAGACGAGTTTCTCAGATAAAACACGTTTGACAGATGAATTTATATTCTTATATGATGGGTTATTTTGGGATGACATACCGATATACATTGTAATGTATCATCTTATGTAAATCAATTAGAATGTATTTGATGTCATTGGAACGGATTGGTTATTTCATGGAGATACTTCCAAGAAATGGATGGTTTTTAACAAGGGTATACCCTATAGATGAATGCATCGTCGGTTTTCAGGTCGAACTACGTACTCCTCACCTTTGCAGGCAATTCATCTTAAAAAATGAATTACAACCCAAAGTAATACCATTTCTATTTATTAATATCTCATTACCGTCTATGGGGAATGAAACGGGGAACGTACAAACTGATAGTTTATGCTACAAACAAGAGACGCTTTCATTTAGAAATGGTATAAAATCCAATAACTATATAGTGGGATACTGGTAATACCGATGCGCGTTACCCGTAACGTGATAGTACTTCTTGATTGTAACTTTGTAGAAAGGTAGTTAATCCATCAAAGACATAGATGGGTAACAACAATCTTTTCTAATCTTGCAGCCCATGCTTCAATTGAATGAACCTTCTCAGCACGTGCATCAAGTACCGTTCCATCTCTATCAATGAGTATAAAAGCAGGTAGACTCATTCTCTTGGCTGCAAAACCTTGTCCGAATCCAAACTGTTCAGCCAATGCAGCATATTTGCTATCACGGGCAGCGTAAATATAATGTCCCTGATGGTCTCCTCTGCGAACAACACCCCTCAATCCGTCTTCATTTTTCCATCCGCGAACATTGATCCCAATTGCCTCAAAACCATTTTTATGATATTTTTTGTATAGAGTATCTATATGTTTGAGTTCAGGATCTTGATGCATATCACCGAAGTGAAGTAGTGCAACTTTCCCCCGTAATGTTGCGTGAGATACAGTATTTCCATCTACATCAAGTGCAGAGAAATCCGAAATCACGTTGCCAATACGTGTTGTCTCAGTCCATTTCACCCATTTTCCCAGGTCATTTCCTCTTGTATCTACTGAAATAATTGTTCCATCCCGGTCAATTAACCACTGAGAAGGTATACTGTTAATACCGAAAAATTGTGCGAGTTCACTTTTCCATCCCTTTCCGTCATAGATCTGTAACCAAGGTATATCATGTGCTTCAGTAAATTCGCGAAGGTCTGTTTCATTCCTGTCCAGACTCACCCCGATAACATCTAATGCGTTCTGTTGATTTGCTTCATACACATCTTTGAGATGTGGTATTTCTCCTGCACAGAAACCGCACCACTTGGCATACCAATCAAGCACCAACATTTTACCACGGTAATCTGTGAATGAAATAGGTGTTTCATCAAAAGCAATTGCAGAGATGTTGGGAAGTTTTCTTCGGATCCATGCTTTTTGCTTCCATCTTAATTCTGTATGTGGTTCCCACGGGTATTTCTGAGATAATTCTTTTTTCCCTAAAACTTCATAGATATCCCCAATTCCGCGAAGGGAATACCAATCGTCTGGGATATGTGCCAGTTTTTGTTGAAATGACTGTAACATCAGATCTATCAATGGTTTACATCTGGTAATCAATTCGGCATTTTCTTCAGGGTTTTTCATCAAATTCCTATATATATAACACGGAGTTCTGCCGACATCTTTATATAGTTTCGTAACCCAAGAGTATAATTCAGTTTCATCTTGCTGTATTGCTCTTTCAAACAATCTCTCAAGTGCAGTGAGTGAGCGTCGAAACAAGGGATCAAAATTTTCATCAAAGTATTTGAATGCATCAAAGCAGATTTCAGGTTCGTTGGGTAACAGTCCCATTGCTTGTTCAAGCAACGCCAGATCATCATCTGATTCTCCGTTACATATATGTTTCCCCTTCCACACAATGACTGCTATCATTTTCATAGCAGCACCGTTATCGGGTCTTGTTTCGAGCACTTCTTCAGCAAATTCACGAAGTTCCATAAGCATGACTTCAGGAAACATAGAGATGTGTTCATGTATATTTGCAGGTAAAGTTGTTTTCCCATCAACAACCCCATCTCGGATCCTACTTTTCAAGAACTTCAGAAGTTGATCTTGATCGTCCAGTGTTAGCCTTCTGGATGGTGCTTTTTCCGTGTCTTCAAGTGATTTTAGATATGCGCCCCATATATCCATATTATCAGATGTTGCATCAACTAAGGCAGTCTGCTCATCTTGTTGTTGATCCAGATGGTTCCAGAAAGCCGTCCGTTCCAATGAAACTAAATCTCTACACTTTTTAATTCCACTTATATACTTATCAATTTCGGAAGTTTTTTCTTTTAAACTACCGGTATTCTCTAAGTGATGCTTTAGCCTTTGAGATTCATTTTTTAAGTACTTATAGACTGTGTAAGGGGTTACACTATGTCTCCAATAAAATGATTTTGCTTCCTGATACCGTGCGTTATCATCTTGTTGTATTGCCCAGGAATACAGATTTTCAAGTGTCTTGAGGATAATTACCTCTTCTTTAAAATCTTCAAAATACTCCAGGCTACTTCTATGTTCATATTCGTTAATAATTGCTAAATTCATACACGGATCGTATTGAATTGATTCCAGATGAATATCCAAGAGGGATAGATGTTGTGATTCCCAATCTGCAAGTTTTAATAGTGTTTGAACTAAGGATGCAGCACTGTTGTCCGGAACTGTTTTCAGAATACCTTCAACTAATGTTTGTATTTTTGGTAGTATCTCTTCAGTGAAACGCCAAAAATAATTGTGAAGACCGGGAGGGAGTGCGGTTTCTCCATTTGTAACACCTTCCTCAATTTTTTCCTTGAGATAATCAAGGAGACTGTTCTGTGTCTCCTCATCCATCTCTAATTCACCTCTGCCACATGCGACACCATCGTTATATAGAGAGTTGATGAAGGTATACCAGAAATCTGTTGAGATGTATTTTTCAGGCATAATCTATCTCCGTGTTGATGAATATTGCGTTAAAGATAATATATGATTCACATAACCAATTTTGAGTCTGTTAGTTGTTTCTATAAATAAGAATGCTAAACTTATAGAAAGGTTACAATTTATCACTTCAGTCTTCTGTTTGAGCATATAAACATTAACAAGAATATTGAATTGACTTGCAAATCAAGAATCTACATGTTATTATTACGCATGATGATAGTGATCATTTCCAGTAAGTTCATTTCCACTATTTTATAAGGAGATTAAAAAAAGATGAAACGCTCTTTAGTGATTATTGTATGCCTTGTATTGGCATTTCAATGGAATGTATTTGCGGCTAAGGTGTTAGATGAAGATTTAATCATTTATTTTGATTACGAAGAATTCTCTGGTGATACAGTTATTGAAAAATCGGGTAATGAATACGATGGTGAAATTGTTGGAAAAGTGGTTCAGTCCGATGATGGAAAGTTTGGTAAGGCAGGACATTTTTCCCAATCCGGTTATCTTAAATTAGATATTGACAACATTGATCCTGAACATATACCTACAACAGGTATGAGTATTGTTGCCTGGATAAATGTTGAATCTATTACGGATATGGCGATTTTTAATGCCCGTGCAGGTGATGGTACTTGGCTTGTGCATCCAGAGGCACGTGGAGATGGTAATTACCGTTGGCTGAATCGAGGACATAACCCTGGGAAGACATTATTCGATATCCGGGCAGGGACAAACAAAGCAGATCAATGGGTACATTACGCTGGCACGTTCAATCATGGTGAACAAATGGCTTACCTGTATATCAATGGTGAAAAAGTTGGGGAAGAAAAAGCACGTTTGCCTGATAAAATCGCAGGAGATTGGGGACAGGGTGCACGCGTAGGTTTTAATATAGACGACAAACGTCCATTTACTGGCTTAATGGATGAACTAAATGTTTGGAAACGTGGTTTAACCCAAGATGAAGTAAAAGCAATTATGACTGAGGGTCTTGAGGAGTATTTTGCTGTAGAAGCTCAAGGTAAATTAGCTCTCACTTGGGGTGATTTGAAAAAGTAACCCGTCATGAGTTCGGTATAAGTGTTATGATACTGCGGTGGCGTGATTCAACTCAAATCAGTTTCTCCACTTGGTAGATTTGCTTTCTAACCGATATGTCCTGCTGATTATAAATTGTTTTGGAACATCTCATAGTCAGTAGGTGGTATATTGAACTTTACATTCATAACAATATCCTAATTATAAATAAAATAATCCTTCATCTTATGATGAAGGATTATTTTTTTAGATTATACCATTTCTAAATGCTAATATCACATTATTCCGTAGTTCCAAATCAAGGAATCAAGGAATCAAGGAATCAAGGAATCAAGGAATCAACGGTATGAATGCCTAATGGCATTCCCCGGGTATGAATGCCATTAAAGCATTCCCGGGTATGAATGTATGTATGGTAATTGACGGGTTTAGTTCCTCTACCCTATAGGTGTCAACTTAGTGGTTCGGTTCCAAACCGAATCTACCGTGGTGGGAATGGGTGCTAAGTTGACACCTATGGTTCGGTTCCAAACCGAATCTACCGTGGTGGGTAAGGGTGGTAAGTTGGCACCTATGAGTTTCACACATCAACCCAACCTACAAGGTGTTTTTCGTGCATGGGCTGTTACATGTAAAGGTAAGTAGAACGGTCGTTTGGCTTTTAGCACTTCCATCCGCAGACGTTCAGATAACGTGTTTATATCAACTTGTTCGGATGTAGCTAAACGGTATTCCTCAATAAGAGGGAGAAGACTTTCAAAGATTGTTGTCATGTACCGGTATCCTGCCCAATTTTCTTCTGCACCAATAGGGGACTGAAGATGCATCTCTGGTGCCGGTAAGCCTGCATCAATGAATATTTGATATAAACCGAATCCAGCATTTAGATGTGCCCCCGAATGCTGAAACACATCCAAAATCCAACTGATAAGTTGGTTTATTAATGGTGTGTCTGGATGTCTAAATGCTGGATAGAGTGTATATTCCGGTTCTTGAAAAGCTACAATACCACCAGGTTTAAGATGTGAAATTAATTGTGCAAGTGCATCAGTAGGATCAGACATATACATCAGGACGAATCGTCCTACGATAGCATCAAATTTCTCCTCAAAAATGATCTCCCGTGCATCACCTGCTCTGAATTCGATGTTATTTAAACCTAAATCCTGAATCCGTTTACGGGCAGACTCAAGAATTATAGGATTTATATCAACACCAACGACTTGTCCAGTTTCACCCACAAGATCAACAAGCATTAATGCGACATCTCCAGCACCACTCCCTATTTCCAGTACATGCATTCCTTCAGCAATTCCAGCTTGTTGACAAAGCCGTTTGGTTGATTCACCGTATATTCTGGATTGTTCAATCAATCGATTTGTTTCATGTGATGTGCGTCCCAATGTATAGGTAGCATCTTTATTTAAGGAATGTGGTGAAACTGCTATATTTTTAGACATACATAAACTTAGGAAGGGAGTGTTACATGTGCTGTGATATGGGGAGGTAACATTACTGGTCGCTTTGAAACTGCTACCTCTTTCTGGATCCGTTCAGCGAGTGTATCAACTTGCACCTGTTCAGCCGTAGCAATTTCATATTTCTCAATGAGAGGTAGGATACTTCGAAAACTGTTTTCAAGGTAATCAAAACCTGGCCAGTCTTCAGGACCACCCATAGGTGCTTCAAAATGTAGTATTGGTTCCGGTAAACCAGCATCTACAAAAGCTTTATATAGATCCATCCCCATTTCCGTGTGCGCGCCAGATTTTTCAAAAACCGTCCGACCCCATTCAACAAGATTGTTGATTAATGGTGTATCTGGGTGAATGGCAGCAGTATACGGAGAGAATTCTGCTTCCTGAAAAGCAACGATACCACCCGGTTTTACGAGGGTAATTAGGTGTTTGAGTGCTTCTGCAGGATCAGCCATATACATAAGAACGAGTCTACCTGCGACAGCATCAAAATCATCTGGTAGGTCAAGTGTGCGGATGTCACCAGCAATGAATTCGATATTCTTATATCCTTCAGCGTTAGCACGTGCTTTGGCTGTATCCAATATATCTGGGTTCACATCTACACCGATTACACTGCCATCTTCCCCAACGAAATCTGCCAGTGTAATAGCTACATCTCCCGCGCCACTCCCCACGTCAAGAACTTTCATACCATTGGTAATGCCACTTCTAAGAAAGAAACGACGTGTAACATTATCATAAAGTTGGGACTGTTTTATGAGTCGGTCAGTTTCGGAATCAGTACGACCCATCGTATATTCAGCATCCCTTGTTTGATTGCTCATATTGTATAAATCCTTTATATAATAAAAATAGAATAATTAGAAAATAGAATAATTAGAAAATAGAATAATTAGAAAATAGAATAATTAGATAAATATATTAAATAAACTTGGGTTAATATCTTCATGTAAGATACATTTTGATATAGATAGAGTGATTGAATTTGTTGGATCTAAAGAACGAATTATAGTAAACATTAGATTTAATTAGACACTTTACTTGTAGGAGTGTCCTCCTGGTCGCGACCGGGAGTTCGCTCCTACAGAAGAGTTGTGGGATGCGAACATATGTTGTGCCAATAGAAAATGTCCTCTTGGTCGCGACCGGGAGTTCGCTCCTACAGAAGAGTTGTGGGATGCCAACATATGTTGAGCCAATAGAAAGTGTCCTCCTGGTCGCGACCGGGAGTTCGCTCCTACAGAAGAGTTGTGGGATGCGAACATATGTTGTGCCAATAGAAAATGTTGTATCAATATTATTGTTCACTATAAATGCCTTCAACCCGTGGGATTATGCAAATTTCTATCTGTATTTACACCTTAATAATTACATGAGATTGATGGAGGAATGGCGTGTTAATTGGCTAATATTTGCACAAACAACCAAGGTATAGACGAATTGAGTTGTTAATCCTTATACGGAGGATTTGTCCAGTGTATCTCTAACGTGACTGTGATAGCAGATAGGAGGAACAATTAAGTTCTAATATACTTAGAAGTTATATCCAATTTTTGTATACCAGAATGCGCCACCAAAACCGTAAGGACTGTATTCACCAAACGGTCTACCAACGATTGCCCCTGTGAAGTTATCTATATCTGGATCAGCTTCAATTACATTATCGGGTTCAACATTCAGTAAATTGTTAACACCCAACGTAATACCAATATCAGTTGCAACTGTATAGTTTGCTTCCAGATCAACCAAGAATGCTCCACCATAGGTTTGGGCACCGACTGCATTTTCATACCAAGGACCGTAATAGTTAACTCTACCCATTACTCCAAGGTTATCAACGAGAGTTTGTGCAATGGTGATATTTCCTCGATGACGGGGAACACCTTCTTGAATAAGATTAACACGCACCTCGTTGAGTATATTAGGATTAAAATCTGTTACCTCAGTGGATGTATAGTTATATGCTACACTTAATCTACCATTTAATACAGGTGCAGTGAGTATTACATCAATACCTTGCGTGTTGGTTTCAAATTCATTTGTAAAAAACCTGAACTCTTGCAAATTACCTGCGCTGGTAATACCTTCATCAACAAGTTGCTGAATCTGTTCTTCAGTGATATCCTCACCACGGTTGAAGTCTCTTGAAGGTGCTAACCGATCTTCAACTTTTACATTGAAGAAATCCACAGTAAGACTTGCAATGGCATGATTAATTACGCCGCCAACAGTATAGTTCATGGATTTTTCGGGTTCAAGTGCTTTACCACCGACTAAACTTGCAGCACCATGTGTAGAAGGGATAGTTCCCTTATTCACCAAAGTATTATTCTCACCGAATTCTGTAGTTACATTAAAGGCATTTTGTTGTCCCGGCGTTGGTGCTCTAAACCCTGTGCTATAACTTCCTCGAACTCTTAGATCGAGGTCTGGATTAACCGAGACCAGGGATTTTATAAAATCCTTCAAACCGAAGTTTGTTGCCACTTTATAATTGAGAGTACTCCCGAAATCATCGAAGTATTCACCTCTAAGAGCACCAATCACTGTCCAATATTCCAAGGGAGTTAATTGACTCTCTAAATAACTTGCAAAGTTTGATCGTGACCATTTACCTTCAGCAATATCGCTGAATCCAGGGAAACCATTAGAACCAGAACTAAAGCCTTGAATGGCAAGTGGACCAATTTTCCAGGATTCTTCTTGACCTTGTATGATTTCAAAAGTCTCAGTCCTATATTCTCCGCCAGCAGCCAGTGATATGCTGTTCCGTATAGGTAATGTAAAATCAAGGTTGAAACTGGAATCCGCTTGGATATAGTCTCCGGGATTAAATTCTGTTGGGGTATCCGGTCCAAGTGATGCATTTACAGTATTTTTGATAAAGAAATCTGAAGCGTGTCGTCCATAGTATGCACTTAAATCCCAAACAATTTGTTCTATAAGTGTACCTTTGAGTCCAAAAAGCAGGGATGTATCTTGTGTGTCTGCCCCAAACCGTGGGGTAAATCCCCCTGGAAAAAGTTTTTGAAATGTGAATAGATTTGGGTCATCTAATACTTGCTTTAATGCAACTGGATCAGGCACATTGTCAGCAATATTCACGACAGGAATCTCACCTTCACCCCCAATCCGACCGACTAATAAGGTTTCACCATCATCATTACTAAAGACAGCCCCACGTGTATTCGGATTACGGAAATAGAATCCCCCTTCAACTTGTTTCTGAGCGTAATTAGCATGTCCATATACATTAACATTCTCAGCGATTGTTGAACCAAAGTTTCCAAAGAACTTAACATCGTTCCTGATGATGGGATGTCCCCACGGTTGTGCGGGGTCTGCAACATCTGTATTTCCAGCAGCGATTAATGCAGCGGCATCATCACGTTGTATGGAACGGTCGGTCTCATCTGCCCCTCCGTATTCTATACTCAGGTTAGTCCAGAGATCTTCTGTCCCTAACCCGATATTTCCAGCAACATTATAGGTGAGTCCGTCTCCGGCTTGATATATTCCGGGTTTTAGTTCTATTGATCCACCATTATAATTATCTTTCAATTGCAAGTTCATCACCCCAGCTATAGCATCTGAACCGTATTGTGCAGATGCACCATCTCTCAATACTTCAACCTGCTTTAATGCAATAGAAGGGATAGGAGAAAGATCAGCACCTTGTGAACCATCAGAAAGTCCATTCCCTAACCATGTAATAACGGAAGCACGGTGTCTTCTTTTACCATTGACAAGTAACAGTGTGTGATCGGGTGCTAACCCACGAAGATTTGCAGGACGTACAACAGTAGCTGCGTCTGCTATCGGTTGTGCATTAACATTATATGATGGAACTAAATTTCGTATTAGATCGGGCAAATCTGATATACCTTGATTGGTAATATCTTCACTCGGTAGGACATCAATTGGAACAGCAGAATCTAAAATAGACCGAGGTTTATCCCGTCTGCCCACAATAACCATACCTTCGAGTTCAACAATTTGATTTAATTCTGTATCAGTTTCATGATTAGAAGCAAGAATGTCTGTAGTAGGTATAAGAGCAACAGAAACGACCAAAATCAAGCAAAATGCGTTACGAAGGAATTTAAAGGTAGGTGTAGTATTCACAATATTCTCCCTTTTAGTGTCAAATCATTGGAATTACAACATGTCTTAAAAATAGGAAGGCGTGTGTTATCTGCTAATGAAAACAGCTAACTTACACGCCGACCAAAGTATTAGGTAATATATTTAGAAACTATAGCCAACTTTTGCGTACCAGAAAGCACCATCAAAACCGAAAGGACTGAATTGCCCATATTTGTTGCCGACAGAATCAGCACCATTGGGATTTTCATCTGGATAGGTATTAAGGATATTTCTTCCACCGAGCGTGAGTGCCAATCCGGAAGCCACGGTGTAAGTGGTTTCCAAGTCGACAGTAACCTTTCCAGTGTATTCTCCAGTGCCTTCTTCGTTTGGATTCTGTAAGTAATCTTCAGAATCGAACCAACCACTGAAATAATTGGCGCGCCCGATAACTCCCCATCCATCGGTTATGGATTGAGCGAGCGTCAGGCTGGCACGGTGTTTGGGTAAATTCTCTTCCAGTTCCCTGGTTCGATGGGCGTCCAGTGTGGCGTCATCCCAACGTATATAATCAGGATCATCAAATTCAGAAGTTAATTCGACGAGTTCTCCGTCGATCTCGATATGGGTAACCTCTGTTGAAGTGAAGTTATACACGGCAATGAGGGTACCATTCGATATTGGTGCTGTGACGACAAAGTCAAAACCTTGGGTTGTGGTATTGAAGTCATTGATAAAGAACTGGAATGTTTCCAGATTCGCTGCACTCGTTACACCTTCCTCGATAAGCTGCGCCTTCTGTGAGTCTTCCAATTGATAGTGTTGTGATACCGATAACCGGTTTTTCAGCCGAATATCAAAAATATCAGCAGTGAAGTTTACCCCCAGAATATCGACGGTAAACCCAGCAGTGAGGTTATTTGATGTTTCCGGATCAAGCGAGTTATCTTCCTCACCAGTCACCACACCGACAGCAGCGTTAGTAGAAGGAATTGTTCCTTTATTAACGAGATCACCCTTCTCAAAATCGTATTCAGTGGTAATGTTGAAGGTATTTTGCTGTCCGGGTGTGGGTGCACGGAACCCACTACTATAACTTCCGCGCAACCGCATCGTTTCCGTAACCTTGTAGTTTGCAGCGGCTTTGTAGTTCAGGGTGCTACCGAAAATCTCAAATTGTTCGCCGCGTACAGCCAGCGCGATCAGGAGCGGATCAATCGGTCTGATTTCAGTTTCCACATAGGCGGCAATGTTGTAACGGTGCCACTTGCCTGCCGCAACTGGGCTGAACCCCGAAAATCCGTTGGATGCAGCCGTAAAGCCTTGCGCTGCGAGGGGTCCGATCTGATGGGATTCGCGTTCACCCTCTATGATTTCAAATCCTTCGTCCCGATATTCCAAACCAGAGGCGAGGAATACCATGTCGTTGAGTGGATAGGTTACATCGAAGTTGAGGTTATAATCCGTCTGGATATAATCACCCGGATCAAAATAGGTCGGTGTATCTGGACCGAGCGAAGCATTAACGGTATTGAAGATAAAGAAATCAGCATGGTTGCGTCCAAAAGAGCCGCTCAGATCCCAAGTTAAGTCGTTACCCAAGGAGTCTCCGAACGCGGTGCCTTTCACGCCAATGACGACAGAACTATCCAACATGAATGCACCGAATCTGGGGGTGAATCCGCCTGGGAACATCTCTTGAAAATTGAATAGATTCGGGTCATTTTTAACGGCTTGCAATTTTTCGGGATCCGGAACGTGATCGGTTATTGGGATATCGTCAGCATCGTGAGGTGAGAGTTCGGGAAAAGTTTCGCCGGCTTCCACTGCTGCTGCATTTTCGGCTTCCCAGGCTTCCTTTCGGTCTTCCCAGGCTTCCATCTCTTCTGTCAACCCTCGCAAATCCCCGACGAGTAACATATGATCCTTCCCGCTTGGGCTAAACACGCCATTACGAGTGTTTGGGTTTCGGAAATAGAACCCACCTTCGACGCGCTTATTTGCGTAGTTGGCATGCCCATAGAAATCGATGGTATCCGTGATGGTAGCCCCGTAGTTAGCAAACAATTTGACATCATTCTCAATAATCGGCTGACCCCAAATTTGCGCGGGGTCTTTCACACTGAAATTGCCTGCGTTAATCAAGTTTATAGCATCAGTACGTTGGACAGACCGGATGGTTGGATCAGCACCACCGTATTCAACACTGAGGCTTGTCCATGCGTCTGGTCCCCCTAAACCGATGTTGCCGGCGAGTGCAAATTGTCTACCGTCGCCGAATTGGTAGATACCGGGTTTAAATTCAATCGAACCGCCATCATAATTGTCTTTTAATCGAAAGTTCATCACACCAGCAATGGCATCAGAACCGTATTGTGCGGATGCGCCATCACGGAGGACTTCTACCTGTTGCAGAGCAATTGCGGGAATAGGTGCCAGGTCAGGTCCCTGTGAACCATCAGACAAACCGTTCCCGAGCCAGTGAATCACTGCGGCACGGTGGCGTCGCTTGCTATTAACGAGTACCAGTGTATGGTCTGGGGCGAGTCCTCGTAAATTCGCCGGACGGACTACTGTTGATGCATCACTAATCGGCTGCGTATTGACGTTATAGGATGGAACCAAAGTTCTCAGCAGATCGGGCAGATCCGCGCCACCCTGTTTTTCAAAGGCTTCATTTGACACAATATCGATTGGTACCGCTGAATCCAAAATAGAACGAGGCTTAGCGCGTGTACCAACGACAACTACACTTTCAAGTTCAGCAACACCTTCATCAGAGGCTGTTTCCATTGATTCCTCTTCTGCTTCTTCTTGTGCAATTGCAGTAGAAAAGTGAACTAATGAAACTGAAAAAGCAATAATGAGTGTAAGTAAAATCGCTTTAAAAATTCGTTTTCCTTTCATAGAAGAATTAGACTCCTTAGGTAATTCCTTGAAGGTCGTTTGAAGATTAACAATTAGAACGACTCAAGTTTAACTATTTATTATATTACATTCCCTTTAGACTCAAAATATGTATTTAAGTTTAATGAATTCTAAGTTCAATTACAAAGGTAATTGATAGCTTCTTACCGATTCAAATGAGAGTATAGCATAGTTTCACTTGAAATCAAGCGAAAAAACTGATATATTGATACTTATGTTAATAATATATCTGTCTATAGCAACCCTAACAGTATTGGTGGGTGGTGGAATTGCGCTTATTTTTAAAGCAAGAGAATGGGAATTCCGTTCAGTATTCGGATTAACAGCGGGTGCTGTACTCGGTTTTGTATTAATGCTGATGGTTCATCAGATTAATGAACACAGATATTGGACAATAGTTGTGTTGTGGTCTGGATTTTTATTTATATGGTTATTAGATAAGTCAACATATTGGTTAGGAAAGCAACTTACAAACGAAGAAAAAGATAAACAAAAAACTAACTGGCGAGTGAATATTACACTTATCGGTTTATCTATACATTCCATTGGAGATGGATTCAATCTAAGTGTTGCATCTGAAGACAAGGAATTTGGTTTAGTTCTTGCGTTGGCAATTCTAATCCATAGACTTCCGGTAGCAACTGTAATCGCAACACCCATTCGTAATATCTATGGAGGAACACAGACACTATTCAGACTTACTCCGCTAATAATTGCCCCGTTTATTGGTGCGTATGTTGGTAAACAATTGCTTGAAGGTATTTTACATGGTCTAATCGAATATATTACAGTTTTTGCTGCAGGAACATTACTACATGTTGTAATGGATGGAATTCAAGGCGGCACAGTTAAAACTGATGGGAAAATACACTATACTGCAAAATTGGCTTTTGTTATAGGATTAATTATTACACTGTGTGCCTATATTTTCATTCCAGGCATCGAACACGACCATGCACACTAATTCATTGGTAAGAAATTCTGGGATTGGCTCGAATCTATACGTTATTATTGTATTTTGTCTTATTTTCTTATCTAATGATGTTTATGCAGATGAAATACCGATAGTAATCTCAAACACCTCCCAAGCAACAATTCAAATCGGTGCTAATGCTTCTAATCAAGAACATTTTGCAGCTACAGAGATACAAACATTTATTCAAAAGGTTACTGGCACTCATCTTAAGATCCTTACCAACCAACAATCTACTGAAACTCCCACAGTAATTGTGTTAGGAACACCCACCACGAATCCGACCATTCGATCTCTTCAATCAGCTGGAGATTTTAAAATTTCTGATGAATTGGATGAGGAAGGTTACCAGTTAAAGTCTATTGATCTTGGCACCGAGGTAGTAATTGTAATAGTTTCACCAACCTCACGAGGTGTCATATATGGGGTCTACGGATTTATTGAGGCATGTATAACAGCATTAACAGGACTACATCCTGTACATCCGGATATCCATGTTCAATTGGATGACACACTACGAATTCCATTTCTTGATGAGATTTCTAACCCATTTTATCCAGTACGAGCAGTTTTAGAGATAGATGATCCAAACTGGCTTGCAAGACACCGTGTTAATATGAGTGGTGGTGAAGGAGTTTGGACAGGTACAGGAATAGAGGATGGATTTGGTACTGCATTTAAATACGTTGACACACCTGAGTTCTCGACACTTCAAGACGAACCTCGCGACCAACGGTTAGAACGAATTACATCTCTGCAAAATAGGTTTAAAGAATTAAAATCACGCGGCATAGATGCATATCTTTTTATGTATTTAACGGGTGAACCAACGGAAGCTCTCATCAAAACCCGTCCAGATTTATTGGGACCAGAAGTTCTCTATGGGGCATCTCGTAATGAAGTATCGTATCGACCCTTTTGCTGGTCAAAACCAGAATTTCATACTTTAGCTCGAAAATTAACGAAAGAAATCCTTAAAACCTATCCAAGTTTAGCTGGATTTCACCTGCGGTCATGGGGACATGAGACGCGTGCATGTAATTGTCCGGACTGTGGAGATCGAACCCCACAAGGGCAAGCTAAACTATGGGATGTATACTTTACAATTATTAAGGCAGCACGAGAAGAACGTCCTAATTTTAAGTTTTATTTAAGCGGGTATGACAGCAGTTGGTTGCAGGATCCTGATGGTCGTTATGCCAGACAATTACCAAAAGGCACGATTTTCTCACAAAAATGGGGGGCAGATGGTGAACCAGTCGTTGATCCGAATATCTCAATTCCGCAAATGAATGCACTCGGTGAGATGGGACATCAGTATATTGTCTTATCACACGATGTTGAGGAGGTAATGCCTTTTTGGATGATTGAAAGCGATCTGTTTGTACAAGGTGTACGAAAACTTGCAAACACACCAGAAGTTAATGGACTAAGTGGTTTTACTATACAAGGGGCAACCCAAGGTTTAGGTTATCTTGACCGTTTAGTCAGTGCAGGCTTAAATTGGAATATACAACTTGATTCACAACAATTATTAGAGAATGAGTTAATGGCACGTTATGGGAATAAAGAAGCAGCAGACCTTATATTAAGTGCCTTACGTATTAACAGTTGGACATTATCAAGTTATTTCTCAGATTATGCCTATTCTCTTACAATAGGTGGCAGTTATGGTAGTGGTTCAGCCGGTCTGGCGACACGTTTTTGGAATCTCATCGGTCCTAAGGCAATTGAAAATACTCTTTTAATTCCGGAATTAAAGATCGCACAGACCGCGGTAAACCGTTTCACTTCATTATTAGCCCCACAGTTACGTGCTGCTAACGAAATGTTAGCAGCGAAAGAAATCGCTTCCCCTGTAGATTTAGAAGCCTTACAGGATCTGATGGATGCAGTCTATTTAATGAGAATATGGGAATTATTGTTCCAAAGTCGACAGAAACTGGTTGAAGCCATTGCACTTGGGTATGAATATAACACCGGTTCTGCTATCAATGCCAAACTTTCAAGTGCTGGTGAGTTTTCAAAATCCATCCAACCCTTGATAAAACAAATTCATGAGTTTGTTCCACTGTTTGGATATTCACATCAGACCAATGAGTTTGAATTGGTGAAGACACTACAAAATGAGGTGGAATGGCTTAACTCTTATGATTACCGAACCTTACAACAGCATGATGAGAGTTTTTCTCCAGAAAAAACAGAATTCCTTATCCGTGAGGTACATAATTACCCGAATCCTCTGAAAAGAGAAACGACTTTTACCTATATATTGAGTCTTGAAGCAGATGAGGTTGAGATAACGATATATACTGCATCAGGTCGTCGTATTCAAATATTGAACGAAATATCTGCGAAAGAGGGATATAATGAAGAAGAATGGGATGCACAAGATGCAGAAGGAAACCCGTTGGCAAATGGGGTTTATTTCTATAAAATTCGTGCTATGCTTGAGGATGAAGTTGTAGAGAGTATTCACAAGTTAGCAGTGATTAGATAGTTGTTATTAGCTTGACTTTAACCCACTACCAGTCAAAATTGAAACCGTTACATCTTCCTCATTAATAATTCCCTCATTCTTAAACTTATCATAAGCCTTAATAACAACAGCTGAAGTGGGTTCGACATACAATCCCTTTTCAGCGAGTATTTTCATTCCCGCTACAATCTGGTTATCATCAACTGTGGTAAAAGCACCGTTTGTGTAGTCAATAGCCTCTAACAACATTTGTGTTCGGATTGGAAGTTCGGAAGTAATCCCTTCTGCAAGCGTGGTGTCGGTTTGCGTCATTCTTGAGATAGTGGTTGAACTATTCGAGTATGCATCATAAATCGGGGAGCAGACAGTCGGTTGCACACCGAGTAATTGTGGTACAGATTGAATCTTACCCATCTGATATAGTTCCCGAAAACCGATATATAACCCCAGATAAATACTTCCAAATCCAACTGGACAGATAATATGTTTTGGCATACGTTCATACATCTGTTCGTAAATCTCGTATGCTAAGGTTTTCATCCCTTGTAAGAAAAAGGGGTGCCAATTGTGTGAAGCATAAGGAATGGTTTCTGTAGCTTGTTTTACTGCCTCGGTTGTTGCCATACGGTTTCCGGGGACAAGTTTTAATTCCGCACCGTATGCTGATATCTGTTTCAATTTGCTCTTTGATGTAGATTCTGGACAGAAAATGGTACATTTTATATCTGCCCTTGCACTATATGCTGCAATTGCTGCCCCGGCATTACCAGAAGAATCCTCAACAACCTCTGTCACGCCTAAGGATTTTAGATGTGTCAACAGGATGGATGCCCCTCTATCTTTGTATGAACCGGTTGGACAAAGATAGTCTAATTTTACAAAGTGGTGTGGGTTGTCCGTTGGGGTGAGTTCAACCAACGGTGTCATTCCTTCACCAAGCGTTACAACATCAGAATTGGTAGGAATTGGTAAATTCCGTTTATATCGCCATAGGGAATTTATGGATGTATCGTATTCGAACTGTTTTGATGTGGTAAATTCTAAGTTAAGTGGTGAACCGCAATCACATTTGTATCGAAGGGGTGACAATTGGTAGGTATTTTGGCATTCGGCACATACATATTGCATAAAGTGTTTTTTGGAAGATTGATCTACTTGCGTATGATCATTTTCCGCGTGGCTGTAAAGTCATCTGCGGTGAGTGTGTAGAAATAGACACCGCTGGCAACAGGTTCGTCAAAAGCATTTTTCCCATTCCAATATGCAGCACGATGTCGACTATGATACATCCCTGCAGCTTGATGTCCAAGTGTCAACGTCCGTACCATCTGTCCACCTGCATTAAAGATTCTCAATGTGACATCTGCGTTTTTTGAGAGTTGGTAGGGTATCCACGTTTCCGGGTTGAATGGGTTTGGGTAGTTCGCGAGGAGTGCATTTTTGTCAGGTAAGGTTACCTGGACGGTTGGGGCTGCTTGTGTTTCGGTTACTTCAAAACGTGTGATTTCAGTGAAGTCATGGTAAATCTGATTTCTTGCTTTGTCGGTAACACCTATTCCGATAACCCCCCAAATACCGGGATGACTCCCTTTCGATAAGTAAATAGTACTTGTATATTTCCGAAAAACCTTTGGGTCACCTTGAAAATAGATTTCATTTGTAAAGCCATACTCATATGGTCCCCAAATATCATGTTTTCGTTCACCCCCTAACGGGTCTCTGACAGCGATGTGTCCCCTTTCAAACCCACTAATGTCGTCTTTTACATAATACGACACTGTAACATAAGTCGCACCATCTGGATTTTCAGGATTTGCGGGTTGGGCATCCACAGTAATCCTGTTAACATCGAGTGTAGGCGGTGTCGTATCGGGGTTCTTCGTTTCTATTGTTACTTTTTGTATCTGTTCATCAATATTAGGTAAGTACACACTTTCACGATTTATAGCATCCTGATAATAGAGTCTATTTAATTCATACACCCCTCCGGGCATATAATGAGGGAAGTAAAAAGTTGATTTCAATATCCAAATATCTCCCTCGTATCTGACAATATCTGCATACACGTTCAACCAAACATTTCTTTTTTCTTTCCAATATGCATTGTATGGCTGTAGGTAGTAGTATCCCGTGGTGGCACGGTCTGAAGAATCATATTCTATCGGTTTTATAGAAGTATACCCGTAGAGTGTCTTATCCTCTCTTACTTGCCATGTTGCGGTTACGACATAAAAATGTTCATTTTTTTCGCTGTATGCTTCTGATACTGATAACTTTGCGGAATTCGGCACATATTCTGGTGGGTATGAGTCTTCGTAGATGTTATTGATATGGATTTTCAAGCCGAAGCCACCGGAATTATATCTTGTGAGTCTATTTGCATCGTATGTTAACACCTGTGTTATTGTGTAATCCCCTGTAGCATAAGAGGAAGGAACAAACTTTTTTCCGCGCAATATATTGCTCTGGTTCTGACGAAAAGAAGTTCGTCCCTGTGCATCTACAGGGCGCAATCGAATAGAGAAGTAGCCAGGACGATCTTGATCGTTATTAAATACTCTGAAGGACACAACACCCCCTGTTGAGTAATCCAATTCGTTTTCTGTATGGGTTTCAATTTCAATCTCAACACTTTTTGACCCTTTTGGTGTACCTTCCACAGTTACATCAACCCGTATGACTTCTCCGGGGTATACATAATCGGGATATAAGTTATAGACAACAAATGTAAGGTCTTCGCGTATCGTAGAGATATAACGTGTACCGTGCATAATCCTGTTCTGTATGAACTCATACTTGGCAGGTGATCTTGACCTGAGTTTATCTGGGGTGACGATATAGTAAGCGATACTTTCTGCCATATCTTCGTTTGGATTTACGCCATGTGCGTAGTCGGATACAAACTCGGTCTGATTGGTTGTCAACCACCTTTCATCTTCATAATACCACCCACCCAGTTCTATCCAGTCCGTTTTGAGATGTTCATCAAAAAGATAATCCCATAAGAAGTGTGCTTTCTCATGAAGAATGATCCGTTGTGTTTCATGCGTGATTCCATCTATAAAAGCCTTATCGGTAAACTGTATAAAACCCCGTCCCGTATTTGCGCGTGCAGTGTATTCAACAAATGGATCGGGTGCGCGTCTGATAAGATATTTCAATCCAGGTGTTACATGCATGCCTGATGGATATTCTTCAAACATGATTATGATACCCAAAATCTCTTCATAGGTAAATTTGCTAAAGTTATGTGCCGGTTCACCTGTTAATGCTTCATAGTTGGGTACATGCACCGTAACACCATACTTATACTGGAGCATGTTGTCTATCGCAAGGTGTTGGATTCCACTTCCTGGTATGTCTGTGGCAAATCTGAGGACGGCTCGCCAAAGTCGCTTAGAAAAATATCGTCCTTGGATACCATCAATTTTTGCGACAAACGGATGTGCATAGGTGAAAGCCTCTGATGCAATCGTTATCGTCCTAATACTACCAACTTCTACATCGTGACCCAGGTCAATGTCTTGTGCCACATTGACATCACTCAACATCCAAAAGGTCGGGTTGTGCCTCCAAGCAGAAGAATAACGGCTCATATCTTCTAATGCCTGTAAAAGCCGGTATGCTTTATCCTCATCCCAATCAGGGGATAAATATACTTTATACCAATTGGCTAATTTCAAACTTGCACCATCGGATATAGAATTTTTTATGCCAGTCCCTTCTATTTCTACCTCTATCGGTTGGGGGACAAAAACGGTTTCTTGTTCTGAAGGGACTTGATCTTTTTCCCAGTGATATGTAGTTTTTTCCCATTCTGCAATCGCCATACCTGAAAATAGACATGTTAAGAAAAGAGCAATCATATAAAGGACTAACATTTGCAGTCTTATTAGAGTTTCATGCATGGAACTGTTTCTCCCAAATTATCAAGTTATACCATATCTAAGAAGTATTATTACATATCAACACTATTCACCCAATCCGGTAGGGGCGGTTTGGAAGCGCTCCATAGGCGTCAATTTAACACCTTTCCCAAAGCTGGTAGAGTCAGTTTGGAACTGATCCATAAGTGTCATTATGCAATAACATAAACATTCTGTCCCTATGGGACTCAATATGGCGTATACCCTTTTGCTATAAACATTCCGTCCCTACCAAATCAACGTCAAATGCGCGTGTGGCATTTGTCGGGACTCAATATGGTGTATACCCTTTTGCTATAAACATTCCGTCCCTACGGGACTCATTTTGGGGTAGACACCTTTGCTATAAACATTTCGTCCCTATGGGACTAAAGACATCAATATCAGACAACTATAAACCGCTAAGTTGACACCTATGGGTTTCGCTTTGCTCTACCCGACCTACGAGCTATAGTTATTTGATACTATTTGCGTATTAACATTTTCCGTGTTGCAGTAAACTCGCCTGCGGTGAGTGTATAGAAATATAGACCACTTGCCACAGACTCCCCTACTTGGTTTCTACCATCCCAATACGCCGCACGACTGCGGTTATGATACATCCCAGAGGGTTGATGACCGAGTGCTAAAGTTCTAACGAAAGCACCGTCTACACTATATATCGTCAGCGTGACATCTACGGGTTTCGCGAGTTGATAAGGTATCCATGTTTCAGGGTTGAACGGGTTTGGATAGTTTGCCAGGAGTTCCGTTGCTTTCGGAACCATCACGGTTTCTCCCAGTGTCGATAAAAGATGTTGAAGCACAGCAATTCCTTTTTGAAAACGTTCATCTGTCCGGTTGAGTTGCTTCGCTTGGTCAATCCAACGTTGGAGACTTCCGATTGTTGATACAGAAGGTGCGGCGGCAGCTGCCTCAAGTGCGTCTAAAACTGCAATGACATCCTCACGGTTCACTTCACCGTCACCGTTGACATCCCCTGTGAGGGGTGTTTCAGAACTACCAAAGTTCTCAGCAACTATCATAAGATCTAATACATCCACGACACCATCACTGTTTACATCTGTTGTGGGTATAAACGCTGCGTAAAGGGTATAGTTGCCAATCTGTTGCTCATGACTTTCGACTTTGATGTAATATGTCCCCGGTTCCACAATCTGTTCTATTCTGAAACCTAATACTATATCCCCGTTTTCATCCGCATTCGTTGCCAATGTTGTGCCTTCACTATTTTGTAATGTACCTATCGTATCAAGGTCACCTGTTGTCCAAAGTGTGAGTTTACCCCGCACCGCTATTGGCACTCTGAAGTAATCCACATCGTTCCCAGGGTCTATCTTTGCTGTGAGAGAACTCCCCAGTATCAGGACGGTCGCTTCAACAAGAGTATTGCCATGGTCAGCAGATGTGGTGTTCCACAACAACACCGTGCCGTCATTACTCCCACTTGCTACCGTTTTGCCACCCGGACTGAACGATACGCTATTGACAACATCGGTATGCCCATCAAGTATACCCATACCTGTCTGGGAATCCACATCCCATATACGTACTGTGCCATCACTACTGCCACTTGCGACTGTAGTGCCATACGGACTGAACGATACACTATTGACAGCATCGGTATGCCCATCAAGTGTGCCTATTTCTGTCCGTGTATCCACATCCCACAAACGCACCGTGCCGTCATTACTTCCACTTACGATTATTTTTCCACCTGGACTAAATGATACACTATTGACCCACCCGGTATGTCCTCGAAGTGTTGCTATTTCTGTTAATGTATCCACATCCCATAAGCGTACCGTGCCATCAATACTCCCCGCGGTTGCCAGTGTGCGTCCATCTGGACTGAACGACACACTATTGACACGACCGATATGTCCCCAAAGTATGCCTATTTCCGTATCCGTATCTACATCCCACAAACGCACAATTCCTGAGTCGTAGAAAGCATCTACAATTGCAAGCGTGTGTCCATCAGGACTGAAAACAGCAATATAGACCCAGTGGGACGGTATCTCAAGCCTGCGTATTTCTGTGTTTGTAGCAACATCACGCAAACATATCTCACTCTGCCCACACCTGCTTAAGATAGTTCTGCCATCTGGACTGAACGATACACTTTCGATACTCCGACGGTAATCACCCGAAAAAGCATCAAGTCTGTCTATTCTTTCAAACGTGGCACCATCCCACATATAAGTGTAGTAAGCATAATTTACATCAAAAGGGCGATCAGTGCGATTTGCTGCGATTGTTTTTCCATCCGAGCTGAACGATACACTAACTACTGCATGACCGACATGTCTATCAAGTATGGTTTTAATATTTCTTGATTGCCCAGCATCAATAATCGCTTCAACAACCCAATAGACTTCCCATAGATGTTTAGGATTGACGGAATATCCACCCCATATTATATCCGGTCTGGAAAGATCCACATAACTCACGTACCGATCAAACCCCCAATTAAATGCGATTGTACCTCCATCTGGACTGAAAGATACACTATTGACCCATCTGGGATGCATCTCAAGTAAGACTATTTCTGTTCGCGTCCCAACATCCCACCAACGTAGGTCACCATCACTACTCCCACTTGCTAATGTATGTCCATCCGGACTAAAAGAGACACTACTGACTTTATCGGAATGCCCTTCAAGTACGGCTATTTCTGTTCGCGTCCCAACATTCCACAAGCGCACGGTGGTGTCATAACTTCCAGTTGCGATTGTATTTCCATCTGGATTGAAAGATACACTACTGACATATCCGGAATGCCCGAAAAGCGTGCCTATTTCCGTTCGTGAATCCACATCCCATAAACGCACAATGCTGTCCTGACCGCCACTTGCAAAGATGCGTCCATCTGGACTGAACGAAACACTCTCTACCGTCCCGGTATATTCCTCAAGTATATGTATTTGCGTCATTGTATCCACATCCCATAAACGCAGCGCGTTATCATCATCCCGACTTACGAGAGTTTGTCCATCCGGACTAAACCATATACTATTTGGTCCCCCGGTATGTCCCACAAGGAATCCTATTTCTGTCTGTGTATCCACATTCCACAATCGCAGCATGCTGTCCCGACCTCCACTTGCGAGGGTGTGTCCATCCGGACTAAATGCTATACGATCTACCGATCCTGAATGTCCGGTGAGTAGGGCAAGTTCTTCACCAGTCTGTATATCATAAATCCATATTCCAATCTTACTCGCCACAGCAAGCAAAGCTCCGTCTGATGTGCAGGTTATATCATTTATCCCGCCTTTACCGAGCCGCGCTTTTGCACCATCGGGGAGACTCCACTGTGTGTAGGGTTCATTTTCAGCAGTTGTGTTGGATACATATATGAATGTTGACAATATCAACATTATTCTCAAGAACACTTTGGGTTTCACAAAAAGTTCCTTTTATTTTTTAGGCTGCTAACTTTGACTTCCATACTAACCTTACTTAATGATTATCATACGACGGGTTTGCTGGAAAGACGTCGTTGTTAATTGATAAAAATAGACGCCACTTGCAACACTTTCACCGAATGAATTTTTTCCATCCCAATAGGCTGCTCTTTCACGACTTTGATAAAATCCTGCAGGCTTGAATCCATGTGAGAGTTGTCTAATTAAGGTTCCAGTAGCATCGAAAATATCTATTGAGACCAGTTCATTTTCTGTTATACGATAGGGTATCCAGGTTTCAGGATTGAATGGGTTCGGATAATTCTGAAGGAGTGCATTTTTCTTTGGCTTGCCAATCCCTTCAAGATTTATTGACATCAGAGCATTTTCAATATTCTGTTGTGAAACAGTGAAACTATATGTTTCTGAAGCAATTTCTCCGAGTGAGTTTGTCACCATGACATCTATTCTATCTCCTACCTCAACAACATTTTTGAATGATAGATCCGCAGTAGCAGCAGCAAAATATTCATCTTCAATCTGCGTTGTAATCACTGTATTTGTCCGGGTGTTTTTAACATTTACTAAAAATCCATCCAAGTCTTGTGTTCCCTTCATAGTCCCACTCACCATAAATGCCCACGTATTATTATAAGTAGGAAATGACGATATATGGGGTGCTGCAGCAGCCTGAAAAGGATTTGTCCAGGATGCACCGACGAATATTAGACTACGTCTTTCAGGTACATGCACAATATACCCTTTTCCACCATCAATCTGGAATCCGTCGTTAGGAGCATTGGGTGTCCAACCCACGAATTTCTGTCTAACTGCATCAAGTTCTATTACGTATGTTGAACCGACCATACCAGCAAGTGATTTGGCATTTAATGGGGTTGGTGTTTCTAATGGTAAAGAAATTAGATTTAAGCCTTTGTTTAGGTCCATCATAAAAACATTACTGTATTTTTCAGCTTCTAATGTTTGAACTGGACTGATTAAACACCCTTGTCTGCGTCCATCTGGTAAATCGTAATAGCCGACTACTTTTCCGTTATTATCTATATCGCGTAAAACAGTTACCACACTACCGGGAAATCGAAGTTCCATTGGATCTTTATTCGGATGTAGAACATAGGATCGCTCAATATCATCCTCTGCTTTAGCTCTGAATACTACCACGCCATCATCATTGATTGCGTTAACAAATAGATATTCTATATTCAATATACCTGGAACAGTTATGTTCTGATATGTACCATCTGGTTGATATATAAACCCATGGTACATTTTATTCATATCTTCATAGCTACCGACGATTATCCCCGATGAATTAATATGGTCAACATAGGTTGCTGTTGCCATTGGTATGTTAAACACCATATCTCCTATAAAGCCAAATATATTATTGTCTTCATCGAATATGTCACCAACTATCTGTCCTGTTTCAGTAATTCCAAAAGGTTGTGTTTGTGCAGCTGTAGGGAAATCAAACACTTTCAACTCACCATTTTGCAGTATAACTCCATGACTTTTCTCATTCTGATCATTATAAAAACCTACTGCTTGTCCTGAGTTGTTGAAACCGTAAAATGCTGTTTGTGTGGATTCTGGTACATCGTATGTAGTGAATTCACCATTAATTAGCGTAAATCCAACTATCTTTCCGTCGGAATTCTTTGTATTTCCTGCATAATGTCCATGGTCATTACTGGATGTTACTTCGAGAAAATCAACTCCTGGAACAGAGATATTCTGAAAAATATAACTCCTGTCTGTATCTTCCAGATTAGACACTTCAGAAATTGTTACAGGTACGGGTGTTACATCTTGTGCGTTTGCATAGAATATGGAAAAGAATATAAAAACCGATAATAAACTTGTTAATTTTGTGTTTAAATTCATTATTTTTTTCCTAAAGATATGGAATGTAGAACCTATATAAATAGTCGTGTCTCAAGAAATATCAGGATAACGGATTGCTATAAACATATCGCCCCAACGAGACTCTGTATGGTGTATATACTTTTGCTATAAACATATCGTGTCTACCAAATCAACGCCGAATCCGCGTATGGAATTCGTCCAAATCAACGCCGAATCCGCGTATGGAATTCGTCGGGTTTCGTACCTCTACCCGACCTACAAGGGTAGAAATCGTACAAAATCAATCAGAAATGGCAATAGAATTAATAGACGTAAATGTAACATTTAATCCTAATATCCAGACAAACTATTAGGGTGTAAAAACAGACCTTTAATCCTAAATTCCCTGATGATAAATCGTGTAAATGTTGGTTTTCTCAATGTGTCGAAAAAGTGCAAAAAGTTACACTTTTTCCTACATTTTGTAGGATTGAAATTGGTGTAAATTACCCCTCTAACCTCTGTCATAGACTGACTTCACTCCACTTTGAATTTACTATTTAAGAATTTCCAAAAAGTGTGATTTTGTGTTTTTGTAGTTCTTACGGATTTTGTATTTTCATACTGCATATTAAAGCAGATTTTTCGACATAAATAAAGGTTTTGTATTTAGGATCGTTTTTATAGATATTCATTGTTTATTCTCTAATTATATACTTCTCATAATAGTTATGATTAGGTATCAGAATTTTAAACCCGTTAATCCATTGAGAGATGTATCATTAATTAGTATAACGTTAATATATTTGTTGTGTCAAACATCTTTTCATTGTATTGAATTATACGTTTAGAAAGATTCGAAAAACGGGAAAATGTTACACTTTTTGACACATTGTGTGTCATTTATTTTCGTTGAAAGTATGGCTTTTAGACCAGTACTGGACTGGGTTTATTCCTATCAATTTAGAAGAAAGTAAAATTATGAGTTTTCCCATTTTTGAGTTATTTCTCAGATTTCAGTTTTTTGTATAAAATATCACAAATGTTATTATATTGTTGGCGGTAATAGGTTAAAAGGATTGTATAGTATTGTCCGATATTTATCATTTGGGATTTAGATTCATAAAATATCATAACAGAATAAACCTTTATTTTATATATACACGATTAAATATAATTACATATTAACATGTAGATTAAGTCTTTGCAACCTTATTTTCACGTATGTGACTTTAGATGTTAGTGCCAAGATTTTTCTTCAAAATTTTTTATTTTAATTGCGGATTCCGTGGATTTCAGGGAATGGTTTCATGATGATTAATTAATTCATTCGATAATATCTTGACGAAGTCCGAATCCGCGGAAAATTGACACCCGGTTCGGTTACAAACCGAACCTACCATTGTGGGTAGATAATTGACACCCGGTTCGGTTACAAACCGAACCTACCATGTGTAGGTAAGGTGCTAAATTGACACTTATGGAGGGGTTACAAACCGCCCTACCGGGTTGGGTGAATGGAATTATATGATGTCTATATAGCATAATATTTCTTGGAAATTGTATAATATTGAAATATAGACTAACATAGTCTTTACATTAACACAATGCCACAAAGGTGTCAATATCACCTCTGTGGCATTGGTTGATTTTTATAAAGCTAAGTCTTACTTTAGGATTACAAGTCGTCGGGTTTGTTGGAATGTTGGGGTAGTCAACTGGTAAAAATAGACACCACTTGACACCTGTTCACCGAGGACATTACGTCCATCCCAATACGCCGCGCGATCACGGCTATTATAGAACCCAGCGGAGTGTATTCCAAGAGAAAGAGATCGAATCAACTTTCCGGTTGTGTCATAGATTGCGACAGAAACAGGACTCTCTTCTGAAAGTTGAAACGGAATCCAAGTTTCCGGATTAAACGGATTCGGATAATTTTGTAAAAGTTGATTGTTTATGGGTTTACCAATATTATCAATATTTACAGATAACATGGCATTAACCAAATGGTCAGGAGAGACTTTCAAACGAAGTGTTCGTGATTCAATATTTCCATCTGGCGCAATGACACGTACTTCAATCACATCTCCAACATTTACTACGCTTTTCCTTGTTAGATCAGCAGTTGCAGCAGCAAAGTAATCTCCCTCTACTTGGGTAGTAATCGTATTGTTCGTTCTTAGGTTACGTACAATGACCTTGTAACCGTCATAAGTGGATTTTCCTTCCAACTGACCACTTACCACAAACGCCCAAGTTTCTTGTGAGAACTGGGTTGGTTTTGCAGCGGGTGATGCAGCGCCCTCTGTAAGATTTGCCCATCGTGAACCCGTAAAAGCAAAATCTCGTGGTTCCGGTACATTGACAATATAGCCTTGTCCACCTTCAACTGAAAATCCATCGTTAGGAGCATTCGGTGTCCATCCAATAAAACTTTGGCTTTTAGCGTCAAGAGCAATTACCATTGTTGATCCGGTTATTCCAGCAAGGGACTTTGCATTCATAGGTGTTGGTGGTGCTAATGGCACCGACAACATGTTCAATCCCTTAGTTAGCGTGAGATTGAATGAATTTGCAAAAAATTCACTTACTGCTTTCGTAACCGGTCTTGCGATGAAACCGTGTGTACGACCATCCGCGGATTTATAGTTTCCAACTATCGATCCATCCTGATTAATATTGTATCCTTCTGTACTAACACTACCGGGATATTTCAATTCAGTTAGACCGTGCTGGAATGAACCTACATAAGTACGTGGTATATCGTCATATTTTTGAGCTCTCCCAACAAGAGTGCCGACATCATTGATGCCGTGGACAAAAAAGTATTCAAAAGCAGAAGCATTTGGGAGATCAAGGGATAAGAATCTTCCACTTTCTGTAAGGGTGAAGGGATGATAAACACCATCTGCATCTACATAACTTCCAACCACACGACCTTCTGCGTTTATAAAATCAGTATATGTTTCTGGTGCATCTGGAAATTCTATTATATTTTCACCGGAAAATCCGCGACGAATACCAGATTCATCAATAAAATTCCCCGTCAATGCTCCAGTAGCATCACTATAACCGTATATGAAGGTTTGAACTGCCCCTGGAAAATTGAATTCACGTAATTCTCCATTTTCTAATATTACACCATGGTATAGTCCATCGCTATCTTCGTAGTGTCCTGCAGCTTGCCCATTATTACCCAGTGCATAGAAAAAAGTGTTCTGTGATCCAGGAAAATCGTAGGTCGAATATACACCATCAATGATTGTAAATCCAACTGTTTTCTGACCGTCAGCACTATGTGTATTACCAGCGTAATCCTCAAAATCAGTACTTGCAGTTAACTCCAAGAAATCAACCCCTGGAACGTTGATACTTTCATAAGTATAGTTGAATTCAGTTTGGGGTACAACTGGTTCAACAGGAACGGGAATATCTGTTTCAGTAATGAGACGTGCGATGAAACCATGCCTACTGCCATCCTCTGAGTCATAATGTCCAACTATTGAGCCATCCTGATTGATATTATAGCCTTCTGTACTTACACTACCGGGAACTTTAAATTCCTTTAAACCTTCTCGAAATGTACCGACAAATGTAACTGGTACATCATCCTTCGGTTTTGCCCTTGCAACAATTGTACCTGCATCGTTGATACCGTGTACAAAAAAGTACTCCAGTAGAGATGCTCTGGGTAGGTCAATAGATACAAACCTGCCTGTTGGTGTACGGATATAGGGGTGGAATATTCCATCGGCATCTACATAACTGCCAACCATTCCACCGCTGGCATTTACAAAGTCAGCGAAGGTTTCTTTTGCTCCAGGATACTCAATAATTTCATCCCCAGAAAACCCACGTCGTATTCCAGCGTCATCAATATAATTACCGGTCAATGCACCTGTAGAATCACTAATACCGTATAGGAATGTTTGAACTGCCCCTGGAAAATCATATTGACGTAATTCACCATTCTCTAAGACAACACCATGGAACAAACCATCGCTATCTTGGTAGTGTCCTGCTGCATTTCCATTATTACCCAGAGCATAGAAATAGGTATTCTGTGAATCGGGAAAATCATAGGTGGTAAATACACCATCAATGAGTGTGAATCCAACTGTTTTCTGACCGTCAGCACTATGTGTATTTCCAGCGTAATCTTCAAAGTCGCTACTTGCTGTTAACTCCAAAAAATCTACCCCTGGAACATCAATGGTTTCAAACATATAATTGGAACTGACTGATGGAATTCCAGTTTCAGAAGTTTCTTGTGCTATCAAGTTCACTTGGATAAAAGTAGGTGTAATAAATAAAAGCGTTAATATATAGAACAAGAATTTCGTTTTCATTTTAGTTTGCATATTAGAGAATACCCCCATACTAAAATACAATATTGAAAAATTTAGTAAATTTGATCACTTATATAGGTTTTGTAAGTTTTTTAAAGAATAATGTAAAATATCTCATACCTTCAATCTAAGTATATGCAAATATATACAAAAGACAAGTTAAAATCCACTCTGTTTTCTTATAGGATGTAGAAAATACCTTAAATTACTATGAAACATATGCGTCATATCTCGATGAGATCCATTTCTATGGATTTCGGAGTACATTAATCCTGATTATAGTAAACATTGAATTAATCACTGAGTAAAATCGCGATTCGGAAATCGCTCCTACTTCCGACTATCACTGAGTAAAATCGCGATTCGGAAATCGCTCCTACTTCCGACTATCACTGAGTAAAATCGCGATTCGGAAATCGCTCCTACTTCCGACTATCACTGAGTAAAATCGCGATTCGGAAATCGCTCCTACTTCCCGACTATCACTGAGTAAAATCGCGATTCGGAAATTGCTCCTACTTCCCGACTATCACTGAGCTAAATCGCGATTCGGAAATTGCTCCTACAGGGATTTAGAGTGATATTATTCATCCCATGGTAATGGTACACCGAGACGTTCACTTGCTGACCTGGCGGATTCCTGTTCCATTTCTCCATATCGAATACCCTCTTTACGGTGATGTTCAACTCTTTCCTGTTCAATAGCACCAGGTAGTAAAGCTTCATCTGTTCCTGGCATTGGTTCATAAGTTTCGCGGACATCCCGTACTAATCGATCAACTTCAGCATGGAATATGTCGGTGGGTACAATTGATTCAATATCTATTGCCAATACCATACCACCGTGTCGTGCTCCATTCCATTTTGCAGTGTCTTCGGATGCCGGTTCAGTAAAACCTGTCAATGCTCCACCAAGTAGACACGCCACAGCAGTGTAACCGATACTCTTAAAGAAGGCGGCAGGTATGATAGACAATAGTTGATCAAATTCCTCTCCGCGTTGATAATCTGCCATAATACATGTTGCTGCATCAAGGACAACCGGAGGTTCATCACCTGATGGGATCGCAAAGCAGATTGGTGGGTTACCGTAATACCCGATTTGGGGTTTGGGATCACTATTGCCGGCATTACCATGGTTTTGATATCCCTGTACGGAAAAACCTATACATCCGGATTCATTACATATACGAGCATAATGTCCAGCAGACCCATAATGACCTATGTACCGGACAAGTCCCATCCCGATGCCGACCTCTTTTGCCTTTGCAATTGCCTGTTCCGTTGCACGAAACATTGGGAGGTAACCAAGTGTTCCATTCCCATCAAGAACAACAGAGGTGGGGGATTCATTAATAACCGTTATATTGGGGTTGGGGTTAAGACTGCCATTTTCAAAGCCACCACAATATCCACTAAGTGTTCGTGTACCATGACTACGAACACCACGTAGATCGGAATTAACCAGTAAACGACTTATTAGGGCAGCATGTTCATGAGATATACCAGCCTTTTCAAAACAGGTTGTAGAGAACTTGAGAAGACGTTCTTCATCCACACGGATAAATTCTTCTGGGGGTCTATTCATTTCACTCTCCTAAATTTGATTGTTTTAATAACGCGTTGTGCTAATTAACATATAATATGTATGTATTTCACATATTTATCTTATTTGAGTCTGAATTCCACAGCTTTTCTGAGTCCTTACGATCCTAAAGGTAGGAGTGAACTCCGATTCCAGACTTTAAGGTATCGCGATTCGGAAATCGCTCCTACAAAATATGACCAGTTGTGATAAACAACATGACTCTTATGTAAATAGCACAAGTCGTTTTAATAGCAATTATGGGTCTATCTGTTGATAGAAAGCTTTCTGACCATCTTTGATGGTGAATATAACCGCACTCTTAGTTGGCTGACGATTTTCATTATAACTTTTAATACTTGTTGCTCCAACATAATTCTCAGTAGCAGCGAGTTGGTCGCGTATTGCTTCAGCATCCAAACTTCCTGCCCGTAATGCTGCCTCATAAAGTAATTTGACAGCATCGTAACTTACTGCAACACCACCTGTTGGTGTAGATTCATATATTGATTCGTATGTATTCACAAATTCTCGTGCATTTGGTTCATTTGTTTCTGGTGAAAAATGTCCACTGAAGTAGCTACCTTCAATTTCAGCATTCTCATCCTCAAAGAGGAGTATGCTATCCCAGGAATCAGCACCGAGGAAAACAGTCGGTTCATCCTTGGCATTTAACAACGGGAATTCTCGTGCTTGTTTCGTGATATATGAAATGTCTTGAACAAAACCTGCTGTAAAGAGTGCATCAGGTTTCATATCAGCAATCTGGGTTAATGTTTCGGTGAAATCTTCTGTTCCAGCTTCAAATAAAACATGGGCAACGACTTCTCCTCCCAGATTGTTAAAATTCGATAAGAAGAAGTTTGAAATACCTTCCGTATACAGATCTCCGCTGCGTGTGATAATTGCAGCTGTTGTAAGTCCTAATTCCATTTTCGCAAAATTTGCCATGACTGCTCCTTGAAAACTGTCTGTGAAGGAAGCCATAAAGACAAAATCACCCGCCTGTGTTACGTTTGGGTTGGTCGCTGTTGTTGTTACCATGGGTATTCGGTGTTTTTGTGCAATAGGTCCGACAACAACTGCATGGGAAGAACGGTTCGGACCAATCAAAGCTATAACTTCATCATTGAGAATCAAAGATTCTACGAGTTTTACAGAAACATCAAGATCTGCCTCTTTATTGATATGACCAATCAATTCGACAGGCATACCAAAAAGTCCACCTTGTTGGTTGATTTCTGTCACAGCCAACTCCGCTCCGTTTGGGTATGTAACGCGTTGACCCGCAACAACAAATCCAATTTTTACTGTTGGTTCGGCTTTCGGTGTAAGAACTTCTTTTACATTATTACAACCTATTATAGTTGATATGAAGAGACATAAACAGAGTGTAATTCCTAATTTTTTCATAAATATGAATCCTTTGATAGATTTTCGTTAGTAGGTATATATATATGACAGATAATTTGATAATTAACACTTATAGTAAACTGTTGAATTACTGGAACATTTTGAGATGTAGGAGGGAACTCCGATTCCCGACTATCACTGAGTTAAATCGCGATTCGGAGATCGCTCCTACAGGGATTTTGTGTTTTTATTTTCAATGTTCACTTTAAATCATTTGTAGTATTCATGTGTATGCGTATGAGTATATAATTACAGCTTAATAAGATAGGTGTTATGAATATGCAATTATTATCATACCACAAATCTGAAGGGATTCAACTATACGAACTTCTTCTATGACTAAAATCCCTTTTCTAAGTATGTGTAATTTGTTAAAATAGTGGATATTGGATTTTGATGTTATATATAACACTATTCCATATAAAATGGATACATAAATGCTTACATAAGCAGTTATCACAACTACATCAATTATCATTAAAGAATCTAAATGTGCAAGTATTGTTTTAGTATAGGAACGTTATGCAGACCTTAATCACAGTGATCGGACGTGGACATTCTGGAACTCGTGCTATTTCACATACGCTATATGCGAGCGGTGTGTTTATGGGGAGTCAACTAAATCCTTCAGGTGATAAGATTCCACCCCATGACCTATATGATGCCTGCCGTGTATTGTCTAAGTATGTAAAATGGGAAGGGAACTTATCATGGAATTTTGACCAATTATTCACAATGCCTATTGACCCTAAATTTGAAGAACTCATTCATACATACTTATCGGATGTATTGAATAATGCATCAATCAATAGAGGTTGGAAGATTCCTGAAACGACCCTTATTTATCCTTGGATAATACGTATGTTCCCTGATATACGATATATCCATTGGATACGCGATCCGAGAGATTGTATTCTCGGAAGTCATAAAACTGATAATCTTATGGATTTTGGTGTTGAGTATTCACTTACAGATGATATTTACGAACGACGCGCAATCTCTTGGTATTATCAATATGAACTGATGAAAGCAACACCTAAACCTAAACATCTAATACAGATCCGTTTTGAAGATTTTGTCTTAAAACAGGAGGAAACGCTGAAACGACTTGAGGATTTCTTAGGATTTCCATTGGGACGTATTATTGTAAGACCAGAAGCAGTCTACAGATGGAAGAGAAAAGATAAACCTTGTCCACTTCCGTTTAACTTTTTACGTGAAGCAATTATTGAAAATGATTATGGTGAATATTGACATAATTATACACAATACTTGTGAATCAACGTCGAATACGCTTTTGGTATTCGTCGGGAGCGATCTCCGAATCGCGATCAAACCCTTTGGTAATCGGGAATCGGAATTCAAATCAACGGTATGAATGCCTTATTGGCATTCCCCGCCTACAAGTAAGTATGTAGAATAAATTATACATTCTACCATATACGTTAGATATATCTTCTTGATAAACTATAAACAAAGAGGAGTCATTATGCCAAAAGATGGAAAATACCAAGTTGGACTGGTAGGTACAGGTGGAATAGCACGAGCTCATGGGGATGGATGCAAACATGCACCCAGTGCTGAATTAGCAGCTGTTCATGATGTTTCAGAAGGTGCATTAAAAGGGTTTGGTGAACAGTTCAATGTTGACGAAGAGCATCGTTATCTATCATTGGATGATATGTTGGCATCTGAGGATTTAGATATTGCTGTTATCTGCACATGGGGAGCATTTCACGCGGAAGTAGGAATTCAGATTGCTGAATCTAAGCAAGTTAAAGCGATCCTATGTGAAAAACCGTTTACTTCTACTGCTGCGGAGGCAGAAGCTTTTGTTGGTGCTGCACAGGACAATGGAATTCTCGTTGCGGAGGCATTTAAATTCCGGCACCATCCGATGCACCAAAAGGCTAAGGAATTGGTTGAAACAGGCACAATAGGTGAGTTGAAGACCATTCGTAGTACATTCTGTACTGGTGGCGGTGGCGGTGGTCCTGAGTCACGTAAACCGAGTGCGAATTGGCGTTTTAACAAGGCAAAGGGTGGTGGTAGTATTTATGATTTAGCATGTTACAATATCCACCATGCGCGTTTTATGTTTGATGCCGAACCCATCAGGGTGTCTGGAGCATCCCAGGCAGGATTAGAAGTTGATGATGCATCCTATCTACTCTTAGTTTTTCCAGATGAACGAACTGCACAGATCTCAACTGGTTTTAATTGTGCTGGTGGACAATATGCTGAAATGGCAGGTTTGGGAGGAATGCTGCGAATTGATGCTGCTTGGAATAATGGGGGTTCACCGGTAAATATCGTTGTACAGAATAGGGATGGACGGCAAGTAATTGATATTGATCCATGTAATCAGTTTGCTGCGCAACTCGAACACATGTGTGAATGTTTGGAGACGGGTAAACCGCATCGAATTTCACCTGAAAGTTGTGTGAATCAGATGCGGGTGATTGATGCAGCATTTGAAGCAATGGCGACTGGTACAACAGTTGAATTAGGGTAATACCGTTAATTATAATTTGGGCGGGTTGATTCCCGCCCAAATTATGTGCACAAATAGTGATTTTTATAGGTTGAAATTAGGATTCTTCAATGCAGATGTATTCTAACACAAAAGCGTTAACATTTGACTTATTTGGGACAATTTTGGATTTAGGTGGGAGTCTCACACCGTTTATTAACGAGTCTTTAACCACACATCATGTGAAGTGTATAACCGCAGATGAATTTTGGGAACAGTGGCGATATCGGCAAAGGATAGAGCAGTATCAAGATACGATTATGATGCTTGGACATAGTGGGTATCTGGAGACCGTTCGTCGCGCATTACACTATACACTTAGACGAAATGGAATTGATGCTACACCAGAGATAGTGGAAGCGTTCATGTTAGGTTGGCAACAATTGACGCCTTTTCCAGAGGTGTTATCTGCACTTAGTCGCTTAAAGACTAAATATCAATTGGTTGTTCTTTCAAATGGCGATCCAGATTTCTTGGATTATCTTGTGACAAATAGAGTCGAATGGGTGTTTGATGGTGTTATCTCTGTTACATCATTTGGATCATTTAAACCCCATCCTTGTGTTTATCGTGGGGCAGCGGGTAAATTGGAACTGGAGGTAAATGAATGTATGATGGTATCTGCGAATTCGTTTGATATCATGGGTGCGCGGGCGTGTGGTTTTCGCGGCGCGTATGTGAATCGATACAAGTTGCCGTACGAAGATACACAGTTTCAACCTGATATAACAGTTGGTGATTTTACCGAATTAGCTGACACTCTCTTATAACTATATGACACAATTTTAGACTCATTTTAATGTGTTGGTATCCTCCAGATTAATAAAGTTCCATCAGCACTACACCTCACCAATTTACTCTCATTCTTTCAATATACCCAATTGACTCTTTGATCCAACATCCCACAGTATTATTGCATCCATTTCTTCGTTCTACATTATCACATCCACTTGCCAGTAATTTTCCATCTGGACTGAATCCTACACAATTTTAATCTCCCATTTTACCTGAAAACCTATTCTTATATTTTTCAGTCTTTAAATCCCATATATATAATGAAGATTAAAAAATACTTTGTGTAATTGACGGGCAATGAATTGCCCTACTACAAACAGGCTGTTTTGCAGTAGTGCGATTTATTGCCCGTTGAAAAATTTCTGAATTAATAACTTAATCTTCATTAGGCATTCCCCAGGTATTCGTCGGATTTCGCGGATAAGGGGGTGGTTTGTTTGAAGCGTGTGTTGTTGTCTGAATCGCGGATGACGCGGATGACGCGGATGTTCGCGGATAAGAGGGGTTTTGGTAAATGTGACTCCCTTTGGAATACCACAAACATTTATTCCACCAAGAACACGTACGGCAATCAGAAACCGCCTGTGTGAAAATCCGCGTCATCCGTTATGGAATAGATGTTTGTTTGTTGGTTGAAAGTATTGAATGTTACAAAAAGCCTCTTATCCGCGTAAATCCACGTTATCCGCGATTCACACAACAGAACGGTTATCCAGAATGTGTTAGATATAAACTTTATACACCTTTCGCCCCGATGGCCTTTTATATTATAAGAATCTTGAGGTTGTTGAACACCTATTGGATGACCTAAAGCCGAAGCAGATTGCTGAAGCGATAGGTTCCACTGCTGAGGCTGTTCAGAAAAGATTGGAACGTATATTCAAGTGGTTACGTCCAATTGCACATCAGTTAGACGAACTGATTGATAACCCTCCACCTCAAGAGCGGAAGATAATGGAACGGTATTTAGACAATCAACCTCTCAAAGAGATTAGTGAAAAATTGGGTATCTCCCCGACTGATGTTGAAGTATGCGTGAAACGTGTGATAATGCGGTGGAAGAAAACCGTAACGCAAAACGCCACTACAAGAGTCAAGCGAGGAGCGTAATTGATATATTTGATAAATTGTGGAGAAATGGTATAATTTGCAAAACACTGTTCGCAATAAGTGTAAAATGGAAGCACAATTCGGATAGCGTTAACAAATTGCATTTTCTCCTTCTACTAACACTAAATTCCTGAATGGAAGTTAGAAAGGAAGGAAATGAAAATGACGAATACAATTAAGTTGCCGATAATAAACTCAAACATCTTGGCTTTGACAAGTTTCAATCTCATTTGTATGATGATGTTCATAGCAATACAATTAGCATTCGCATGGCATTGTGAAGGAACAAGGGCGACACTGAATACAGCTAATAATGCGGTTGATTTGGCAGAGGGTTTACATCAGTTGGCAAAAATAGCATTAGAAATGGCGGAAGAATCTGGAAATGAGTCGTATATTAAACTTGCTAAAAAGGCTGTGAATTGGACGGCAAATGCATATGTTAATGCAGTAAATAATCATGCTATTGCAAGAGAGGCACACTTAGATTGTCTTGATACACCTCATCCTCTGATATTTATAGTTAGTGAGGGATGTGTAAGTGGTGGATGTAATAGTTAGACTTTCGTGTCATTTTAAGTATTAATAACATACGAAACAGACATCTTGATTGCATTAAAATTAAGATGTCTGTTTCAACTTCAGGAGGAAATAGAATGTTAAAATGGAAACATCTTTTTCTTAGTTTAGGATTCCTGTTTCTTACCGTCATAATAGGTTGGACAACATGGTACATTACCATTGTACGACCTAAGATCATCAGTGAACCAGTTGTAATATATAATGTGAAGGAACCAAAAGCAGCGAATAAAAACACAGATACACTTGTTGTAAAGTCATCTGAGAAAAAGAACAATATCCAAGCGGATGATGCAATTAAACCTCAAAACGGTGCGAGCCAAAGCAAGGTTGTTAAAGAGAAAAACGACTCTGTGGAGACTAAACAAAAATCGGATCAAAATAAACACTCATCGGAAACACATCAACATAGTAAAGAGGACTTAGCAAGATGGGCGAAAGAAATAAAAGAATTGAAGGACATGGAAAAAGTCATGAATGAAAAATTAGCTTATTTTCATGCAGATTTAAAAAATATTGAAAAGAGGAGTCAAAGACGTTTGAAGGAAAAAGCAAATAGACTAAATTCTCTATCTGCCAAAGAACAACAAGCCTATTTTGATGACATGCGAAATGGACTTGCAGAAAATCCTTCAGATTATTTTGACTCCATACAGAATACTGCACAATCGGCAGGTATACCAGATTTACTAACCTCTATTTTCCTGGAGGATTTCAAACAAATAATTCGAGAAGGTCTTTCAGAGGAAGATGTAAGAGAACATTTGGAAGAACTTCGTGCACATGGATTTAAACCGAAATTTTAAGTGAAAAGAGGGTTACGCCCATGAAAGACAACTTTTTCGTATATAGCGTTGGCATCCTCGCAATTGTTGGTATCCTCGTTTGTTTTATTGGATATGCAACAAATACACTCCCCATGCACACACAACAGCAGACAACTGCTTTCACAACACCCTCTGCAAAGAAGAAAAATTGCAAATGCTGTTCAAAGCGGGTGGAACGTGTTAAAAAAGCCAATAAAGATTTACTTGAACGCAATCCGATATTGAAAACAGTTTTAACCGAAACTGAACATAAGACGCAATAATTGTGAAGGATTCACAAGACACGTAGTTGCCAAAACGTTGGATAGTTTCTACAGTCAGAAACTTTGCCTGCTATAAGTGCGCTATTGAATTAGTTCCAGAACCCATCCCTGAAAATTGAAATTAGGATGCAATTACCTCTTTATCTTCAGAAAATCCTCGTCTGTGTGCTACTTTTATACCTCATGTTTCTCACTTTTGGGATACGTATCCAAGGTGTAGAGCATCTCCCCGCAGGACACTTTACAGAAAATGACGCTTTCCTTTACCAATGGATGGCAGATAAAATTGCAGAAAACGGTACTCTTCCTTCACGCGATACACACCGCTGGCTTCCCCTCGGCAGAGATAACGGTCAATTATTACCGCTCTATTCTTACACCATCGCCTACATACATAAGGCGTTGGTGTGGCTCTTCCCAGCACTCACACGGTATCATATTCAACTCTACATCACTGCAGTCTGTTTTACCTTAGGACTCGGTATACTATTTCTTTTCCTTGTCCGTAGTCACGGACTGCTGTTTGCGTCCATCGTTAGCGTGCTATTGGCAACGTTACCGGGGAGTGTAGAACGTAGTGCTGCAGGTTTTGGTGATCGCGATGCATGGTGCTGGATGTTCGGCGTACTTGCTGTTGCTGTTTACCTCTGGAAAGAACAGATGCCCTATAACTCCACTGAAAAGAAAAGCAAAGGGATCCGTAATTGGTACAGATATTTCGCTACCGCGCTTGCTGGGTTTATCGTTTTTTTGGGTGGACTTTCATGGGAAAGTTTCGGGCTTTTTGTTTTAGTTATCCTCTGTGCAGAACTCTGGAAATTCTGCACCACAGAAACAGAATCTCACCTAAAAGAGTATCTAATATGGGTGCTCATGTTCGTCCCGGGACTCTATCTCATCAGTCCTGCTTATCGGAGCGGTTATACTTATGCAACGCATCTGGCTGCGTTAACACTTGCCCCACCGATTGCAGTTTTTATCATGCGTGGACTGAAATACCTACTTCTGAAGTATTATCCTCCGCTACGTCCACATGCCCGGAAACTTGCAGGAGGACTCACCCTGTTTGGCATCGGAATAGGAATCGGTTATATCTTGCTGCAATCCGGAACATTTGAGAATACCGCGTTCATATTCCAAGAAAGCCGACTCATGAAGGACATGACAGAACTCGTTGATCCGAATTTCGGATATTGGCCAGCCCGGTACGGCACCGTATTTATGTTGGGTAGTCTCGGTTTGATACTCGGGAGTTTGTACATCTGGAAACAGAACGGAATTCCTCTTACTGTAGCTCTTTCACTATTCACCGCTACTACGTTTTTCCGATGGCCTCTGAGTGAGTTGATTGGGGAAGGCAGTTGCAATATACTCTTTCTCGTTTCATTGGGACTCACGGCAGTCACCCTCGCAATTGCATGTTTGCGAAAAGAAACAGCGAAAAACGAATTGGTAACAGTTTTGATGCTTGTATGGTTTGTTTTGTGGGTGGCACTTTCACGTGGGGCAAAACGTTATGATTTCTTCATCGGTGTCCCGCTCGCTTACGGCACTGCATGGCTATTATGGCAGTTGCCAGCGACACTCACCCAACAACTCAAAAAACCGCGATGGATACCCGTTACAATTGCAATTGCCGTTTTACTACCTGTTCTCTTTTGGACTCCCTTAGGTGGACATGCAAACAGTGCAGTTCCTGCTGCCACTTACTGGCGGAAACCACTCCCTGGAACAGGCGATATTGCACAAGCACTCAATTGGATAAAAACTTCGCTTCCACAAGATACAGTCATGGCAGCAAACTGGAGTTATGGCAGCCGTCTTAACGTCTTCGGTGGTGTGAAGACTATCACCGATCAGGATACGTTCCTCCCACACTGGATACACTTCTATTACCGCCACGTCTATTGTGCACAAGATGTACGAGAGGCGCTTGAATTTCTCAAAACCCACGGTGTAACACATCTCATGTTAAGAGAGTGGGGATTGATTGACCGTGCCTCTACCTATTCCTATATCGGCAGCGATGAAAACAGTGATAAAAGATTCGGATTCACCCGCCTTGTTAAGCTTGGATATAAACGTCTCTCAAAGATAGAACAGACACCTTTTCTTCACGTTGAAGAGCCTGATATAACGTCCCCACCTGATTTCATAACGGCACGTCTGAAAGAAGGAGGGATTGCACGACTCCCGTATGTAGCGTTCAAAGGCACTAAACGTCATATCTACAAAACCTCAATTGGTGACAATCCACACGGAAACATCATCCTTTATTACGATGAAAAGGGTGAACTTGAAAAAGCCTTTCACATTTCTAATCTCGGTTGGCAAAGTCTTGCTGTCCGGCTCTACTTCCTTGGCGACTTTTCCGATATCTTTGTACCCATCTATCCTACAGATGGAGTAGATACCGCCCCTCTCAAGATTTGGGAAATTCATTATCCACCTGATATAAAAACCGATGACAAATACCTTGCTATTGAACCAACAAGCGAACTAGCTAAAGAATAGATGGCAAACTCTATTACCCGATTTCTCAAAAACAGGAAGTATACACAAGGTGATCGGTATCCAAGAAAACCCCTGGATTCCTTCCTTGAATATCTCCGATTTACGAAAGTTGAACCGTACATACCGATAGGTGCACGTCTCTTGGACATTGGGACTGGAGATGGAAACTTTTTACGTTATCTCAATGGACATCTACATACGGCTATAGGGATTGACTCACATCTCACACAAACTGTGAAATTTGGGACATATCAACTTATACCCGGATATTTTCCATACAACTTAGTTACAGATGAAACTTTTGATGTCATTACAATGTTGGCTACCGTTGAACATATACCAATGAATGTCCTTCCATCAGTTGCAGATGCATGTTGGAAATATCTTAAACCCAGCGGACAAGTCATTATCACAGTGCAACACCCACGCGTTGAGAAACTCCTTGATTTTCTAAAAGTTGTTAGAATCGTTGAAGGATTCTCAATACATGAGCATTACGGGTTCAATCCAGAGTGTCTTCCAGATATTTTCAATCAGTGGAATCTAATAAAATGGGAACGTTGGGGATTCGGATGTAATAATCTATTCATATTTGAAAAACCTCTTTAAATGCTTGCCAATACCATAACCCTCATCCGTCTTCTTTTAACCTTCATTGTTATTGTTTTGTTAAAACGATATCCATTCCTAAACATCGCATGTCTTGTCATCATTGCTATTATTTTCGTGCTTGATGCAGTTGATGGCATCGTCGCTCGCAAACGAAACGAGGTGTCTGAATTCGGTGCTGCTTTTGACGTGAGTGCAGATAGAATTATTGAAAACGTCTTTTGGGTTTATTTTACTGCTATAGGATACATCCCTTTGTGGATACCACTTGTTGTCATAACAAGAGGTGTTTTGACAGATACGTTGCAACAGTATATCACGCCACCAAAAAACAGATTCATACACGACCTTACCCGTTCACGTATTAGTCGTGGTAGTTACGGAGCACTAAAGATGCTTACCTTTATTTACCTTGCATGGGTGCATTTATATTTCTCTGGAAATCCTATGATAAGAAAAGTAGGTTTCATTTTTGCCAGTACTACTGTCGCAATATGCTTAATTTGAGGAATACCTTTACTCATTACTGCATTGAAGTACATCAAACCCACCAAGAATTCTACAAGCACATTTGACGTTGGTTTGGTAAAAAAAACGAAAATGACTCATTAGTAAAATTACAGTAATTGTCATTGGACAAAACGGTATACTCAAACCAGCACTGCGTCCCACTGGTATTCAAAATTAATCGCACCAAGGTTGATCCGTTCTCAACTGCACACAATTTCTCTCCTGTTACCGTGCAACTACCTACGCATGTAGAAATTGAAATAGCAAACGCTCTATTAAAACCATATGACACAATTTAAGAATCAATTTAATGAGTTGGAATTTTCCAGACGAATATAGTTCCATCCGCGCTACCACTCACCAATTTACTCCCATCCTGAGTAAATGCAAGACCTTTAATTTCACCATTATGACCAGTATATGTATAAATGTGTTTCTGTGTCTTTACATCCCAGAGACGAATAGTTTTATCCGCACCGCCACTTGCCAGAGTATTTCCATCTGAACTAAATTCCACTCTATACACACTTCCTGTATGACCTTTCAATATACTCAATTGACTCCCTGATACAACATCCCATACTATCACAGCATCCATCTCTTCGTCCCACACATTTTCACATCCACTTGCCAATAATTTCCCATCCGGACTGAAAGCAACACAATTTGTGTCCCCCATGTTCCCAGAAAGTGTCTTCTTGTATTTTCCAGTCGCTAAATCCCATAGGTATATTGCCTTATTCCCAAAATTGTCCTCACCGTTATATGCGGCTATCCCACCACTGGCAATTGTTTTACCATCGGAACTGATTGCTACGCTATTTATCTGATTATTCTGGCCTTCCAGTTTTTGGATATGTCTTTTGTTAGGTACATTCCATTTGTGAAGCGTATGATAGTGACCACTTACAAGTGTTTTTCCATCAGGACTAAAAGCTAAAGAACTTACTTCACCGATTCTGTCTTGTGTTAGTGTGTGTTGATATACGCCTGACATAGCATCCCACAGACGAATAGAGGTGTCAAAACTTCCACTTGCAAGAAGGCTACCATCAGAGTTAAATGCCACAGTATCTACGTTGTGATCGTGTCCTGCAAGTGTGTGTAATTTGTTTCCTGTTGAAATTTGCCAGATCTCAACCACACGATAACTGGCACAGGCAATAGTGTTGTCGTCAGCTGCCAATGCAATATCCCTGATTGGGTCGGTAAAACCGGTAATCGTGTGTTTGAGAATCCCTGTTTCAATTTCCCAAACCCCCAATACATTCCCCAAATCTTTCGTTATGAGAAATTCTTGATTTGGACTGAGTGAAATATTGGTCGTTCTATTGTAGATTGAAAATTCATGAGTGTTCCTACCTGTTTCGGTGTTCCATAGACGAATTATTTTATCTTCACCACAGCTGACAAACGTCTTTCCATCAAAACTTGAGGTAAGACCGATCACACGTCCGACTTTATCTGGCAGCAAATTTTTAGGTGTAAGTGTAATTGAATCCCAAGCCTGTACTTTATTATCTCCACCCAGACTAATTATTGTATTATCCGGAGTAATAAAGACCTGTTCAATACTTCCTACTTGAGACTTAAAGGAATGTATTGATTTCCCTGTATCCGTATTCCATAGCTGGACGACATTATCTGGATAACCTTCTCCACTCACGAGTACTTCTCCATCTGAACTAAATGCCAGACTATTTACTTCTCCAGTGAAATCAGTGAGTGTATGTTTGAGCTCCCCAGTAAAGGCATCCCATAGTCGGACGGTGATTTCATACAACCTATCACCACCATCAATACCCATATTACCACTTGCAACTGTTTTACCATCGGGACTAAAGGTGATACTGGTAATAGCATGCGGATGACCACTTAGTGTCTTTTTCTCAATTCCTGTGGCAACATCCCAAAGTCGTACGGTTTTATCAGGACTACCACTTGCAAGTGTTCTACCATCTGGACTAAAGGATATACAATTGACTCCCCCCAAGTGTCCTGTTAATAAACTGACTACTTTATAGTTCGTTGTCTCATACACCCAAATACCAATTGAGGAAGCTACTGCAAAATGTTTTCCATCAGGTGAATGTTTAAAATCGTTAATAATCCCCTTTCCCAATCGAGCAACTGCATGATCTGGTAAACTGAAGTCCTTTATATCTTTCGCGAGACTTAGACCTGAATTACTAAATAGAATTATGCATAACAGACCAAGAATGATTAACCTAATGTTTTTCATATCTGATTTCCTTTACCCTTCTTGTTGGGAATCAACGCAGCATTCGCCTATGGCCTGCTGCGGGGTTGAGGAACGAAAACCAACATGAATTGACAGATGAAATTAAAGGAGGCACTTATTTTTCTATATTCGGCTTTATGCTAAATTTGAGTGAATCTGTTGGATCTGCCACCTCCATCCGATAATCCCAATACCCATTGTAATCAGCTGAGAGGATTGTCAAAGAATTCCATCCCTCCTTTAATGGGAGTTGGAAGTGTACCCACCAAGAGTATAAGTTCTCATTGGGAATACCAGCATCATCAACTTCAACACCATTAAGGTATATTTTCCCAAGATTTCCACCCCATTTTATCTGTGCAAAAACCTTCCGATTATCTGGACTCTTAATATATGTAGTACCAAAACCGTAAGTATATTCCTCTTCTCCAAATATCTTCCTTAACTGAATATTGTCAGATTCAGAAAAGTGTTCATTCCATGATATTTCTCCCAATTTTCCTTGATATATTTTCTGAAAATCAGATTCTGGTAATGTTATTGACAGAAAGTTATGTGGTATTTCATTGGAATTAGAAGGTATGATTTTCAACCCTAAGTCAAATGGTCCAAGTAACATCCAATTTTTAATGACCTTCATGTGCTCACTATCAATAGGATGAACTAACTTAGTACCACTTGATAACAATTCACCCCCATACTTCATTGAATATCTATAGATTGGGAACGGCGTAATATTATCTGAGTTCACAGATATGTTTATAGTTGCTTTTGTTGTTTGACCGGGTTTAACCTGAAGAGATAGTGTATTTGGAGTGATCTGCCAAATATCATTTGCGTCGAAAACAACTTCAGTCAATAGTAGTTTTTCCAATGTATTCTGCATGTCAATTACAATACTTCCAGTATTGATATTCAGTGTTCTGTCGAAATTGATATCATGCTTGAAGGAAAGTTGCTTTGATAGTTCTGCTTTAAAAGCTGCGATTGAAATATCAGCAGGATAGATGTTTCCCGGTTCAATAATTGCTACGTTTATATCTTTATTATCAACTGTTACAAGACTGTAGTGGTCAAATGCCCCGATTTCTTTTACTTCCTTCGGTGTAAATCCTCCACCAGTTGCACCGAGAACAAAATACCGTCGGTCATTACGTGTATGTAGCGTAAGGTTGTGATAATGTCCGGCAAAAACTGTATATTCTCTTTCACCCAGTGCGGTTTCGATTAATTCCCAACCTGAATCTTTCTGCAGCCATAAAGGTCTATGTAACAAGACAAAAGTGTGTCGTGTATTGGCGTGTTGTGTCAGTTGTGATTTCACATACGCAACCTGTTCTTCTCCAAACCAGTTCGTCCATTCTCCATCAACGGCATGCCACTCTTCAGTATTCAGCATGAGAAACAGACAATCTTTGTAGGTGAAAGCGGAATAGGTACGACCAATATTTTTTTTCCAATAATCATACATGACGCGGTTTGTAATATCATGATTTCCCGGTAATGGAAAAAATGGAATGACTAATTCCGATTGATGTTCCCAGAATTCCTTCCACTCCTCATCAAGTCTTTCCACACTGGTTGTATTTCCTTGAATTAAATCCCCTACCATGATTGCAAAATCGGGTTTTAGGGTGTTGATTTCATCAATGGCTCTATCAAAAACGTGCCATTTATCTAAACCGCCACCTGTTTTATCACCAATGATTGCAAAGGTGAATTTATCAGGATCCTCAGAGAATGCACGTTCAATTATGGGTGTTCCATCGGGTAATACAGGTGCTTGAGCAGAAACTCCAGTAGATATTATGACACCAAACAAAAGTATGTTCAGGTATATTGAGAAATTCACAAAATTACAATATCGATTTTTTTGTAAAAAGAAGCACATATTGTCAGTTTCTCCTGGGTATTCAATGAATTCGAACTTTAATTATAAAAAGCAGCAATTCAGCGAATTATAGCATTAATCCCTAAAAATACCATTTCTAATTGATTGTATACCATTTTATACATACTCTTCTGTAGGAGGGAACTCCGATTCCCGATCTTCCCTCCTCATAATCCGCGATTCAAACACTCAAACCACCTCATCCGCACCCATCCTTCCATTCTTCCCCTCTTCCATCCTTCCATCCTTAAACTATTGTAAATATTATCAGAAAGTGATATTATGGATATTACACATTTTAAACCATTCTGTAATTATTGGGATGAGTTTCATCAGAATTTACTAAAGACTATAATATATTCTATCGGACTGCCATAATACAATAGGGAAATTATAAGGATAGTAAGACTGGAGGAAAAATAATGATAAATTCACAACTGAGTTCCCAGGAAACACCGACAGGATCTATAAACATTGAAGATTTACCTGTGGATATAACAGAAGACCAAGAGTTGGTTTATCATCAACTCTGTGCTGCTGATAGTTTTGATGACCTTGAAGGAAAACCTTTCCATATAAACGGAACCCATCTTGCCGTTTTCAAGTATGAGGAGAAGTATTACGCCGTTGACAACAGATGTCCTCACATGGGATATCCAATGTCCCAAGGAAGTATCCGAGATGGTGTACTCATCTGCCATTGGCATCATTGGGAATTCGATCTAAAATCTGGTGGTTGCTTCTTAGCATCTGGAGATGATCTGAAAGCTTTTCCCGTTGAACAACGTGATGACGGTTATTTATATGTAGGTTTAGCAAAAGGTGAACGGGAAGCAGCAAAACGACGTGTAATTGATCAAGGGAAACGTGCTCTTGAACGTGGTCTTAAAGATCGTAGTACATTCTTCATTGCAAAGGCTGTCACTGCCCTTAGAGATGCAGGAGCAACGCCAAATGAGATTATCCAACAAGGACTTCATTACGGAGCACATAAAAGTAGTGATGGGTGGTCATCAGGGGTTACAATCCTTACGATTGCAGCAAACCTATGGGATGATGTAGATACCAAAGACCATAACCTTTTCCTCGTACACGGTTTAGCACAGATTAGCCGTCGAACGACTGGAAGTGCACGACCATATCGCGCGCCGTTTCCACGTATGACAGAGTCCCATGATCTGGAAACATTGTTGCGATGGTTTCGCTATTTTGTCGAAAAGAGACACTCAGGGGCTGCAGAACGTATCTTGCTAACATTAAAAGATCGGGACTATGATAAATCCGTGATTGCTGATTTCATATATACTGCTGCTACAGACTACTATTTCACCGGGGATGGACATGCACTCGATTTTGCAAACAAAATGTTTGAAGCCTTAGATTACATTGAATGGGAAGGGGCTTATGAGATTTTACGTCCGATTGTTGTTGATTTAGTCGGAAGAACACGGCATGAAGAGACTTCGCGTTGGGCTGATGCTGTCCCTGTTTTAGAACCTATATTTAAAAGATTAGATAGCATCTGGGATGATAACCAGAACAACCAATCTGATCTTGATATTTCTGACTTCACCCAGACATTACTCGGTGATGAGTTTGAACCAACTGTTAAAATCGTTGAAGAAAAACTACGTGCCGGTGTAGATCCAAGAGATATATGTCGTGCAATGACTTATGCTTCTGCTATCCGTACTGCTCGGTTCCATTTAAAGAACGAAGGTGACTGGCATGATGTGGCGAATATTTACTCTTATGCACATGGACTTTATCAAGCATTTGGATATGCGCCGAGTGCGAATCTACTACGTGGAATTTTCCACGGTGTTGTCTTTCTCGCATTCTTACGGTGGTTGAATATGCCAGCTGCACGAATACCCAGACCCGGACAAAGACTGGATGAAACTTACGACTCCCAAAAGCAGATGTTAGATAGACTCCAAGAGTTCGCTGACTTTCAAAAAGTGTTTGAAGCGGAAATCTTAGTAAACCAATATCTTGAAGAGGGATATGACATTAAACCCTTAAAGCAAACATTATCACATATCCTTCTAAGGGAAGATGCCGAACTGCATATGTTCCAGGTGTTGGAAGTTGCGTTCCGTCACTATGATCTGACAGAGGGTGCAGAGGAGAAGAGGATGCATATGTTAGCTGCCACGAGATATATTACCGCACAGAAACTCATGAAGAACATATTGTGGTCGACTGAGAACGCTGAACGTCTGGCACGGGGTGAGTTGCTGAATGAACGGGATGATGATTAGTATTTCTTATCCATCAAACGAATTCAGTTGATGACCATAATTGTGTTCTTCTAACAGAAACGCGGATTGGCTTATGTCAACCTGCGTTTCTGTTAGACATTTCATTTTGAAGAGTTAGATGTAGAATAATTACTATATTCGACGTTTAATCCTACGAAAGGATGCTGAGTCTGAACGTAATCCACTCTTCGGAGGTAAACCCTTAATTTGGTTTCTTACATTCACCACTCTTTCACTATGTAATGGATGTGAAGAAATCAGTCCTTCCAAGGTTGTTGGTTCCCTACTTTGCATATCACGCATTACCTCAAAGAATTTAGCTGCACCTTCAGGGTTAATCCCTGCCTCATAGATATTCTGCACCCCATACATATCCGCCTCACGTTCATTATCACGGCTATATTTGAAGAGATAACCTGCAGCGATGATGTCAGTAATTATCTTCGTTAATTCACTTGAATCCTCATCTACTATGAGTTGTTTTAGGATTTCAACACCATAGAATTGTGTAAGCCTCTTCATAGAATGCTGTCCTACAATATGACCTATTTCGTGTCCAAGTACAGCAGCTAATTCAGATTCAGTTCTTGCTAATCTGATTAGATCAAGGTGTATATAAATGTATCCTCCCGGCACAGCATAGGCATTAACTCCCTTTTTATTCACAACCTTAAATGTGTATTGAATGTCTTTTCGTTTACAGTGCCGAACAAGTGAGTGTCCCAAAGAATTTATGTAGTTGTTTACAATAGGGTCTCGATAGATACTTACCTTCCTATCGTGCTCTGCTACATACGCCTTACCGAATTGAATTTCTTCTTCATCAGTAAAGATATTAACATCACTTACTGCTTCGAGAACTGCATTTCCGCCACTCTCAAGGGAGCTTAAGCTAACGCACCCAGATACGAATAGCATAAGTATACAGAATAACCAATTAGAAACTCTATTGGTAATATGAACATAAGACTGAATAATTGGTGTTACCATTAGTTCCTTTAGGGTAAATGTAAGTTAGAATGTTCTTATACCGTTTATGATATATAATGTCCCTTTGTAGCATAAACTGTTAGTTTGTGCTTTACTCGTTTCATTCTATAGGTGTCAATTTAAGGATTTTTCAAGTGCAGAAAACCTCCTTAGTCCCGTAGGGACGGAATGTTTATAGCAAAAGTATATCCACCATAGGGAGTTCTGTAGGGACGGAATGTTTATAGCAAAAGTGTATCCACTATAAATGTTCTTACCTATGAGAAGAGACTATAATCATTCTGAATCGGGAAAGGGAATGACATCACGTTGTACTTCGTGAACTCTATCTGGATAGGTTTCCCCGCGTATCCACATAATGGGTTGACCTTTGTAGGATCCATCGTGCTTTGCCCATTTTGCTTGGGCACTCAGATAATGGGATACGTAACTTCTCCTGAATCGTAGACTATGATTATCTGTACTCTTATGAAGGAGATGACTATGAAACCAAACCACACCACCGGGAGGAACTTCAACAGCAATACCGTCTTCATCACTTACATCGCGTGCTAATTTAAACTCTCGTTGCTGTGAACCCTCAAGATCATCATGTTCATGTATATCATGATTATGACTACCCGGTACAACATACAAACAGCCGTTGTCAATATCAGCAGCATCAATTGCTGTCCATGTACCAACAGTTGTCTCCGTATCAAACCTATTTCTAAAATAGAACATATCCTGATGCCATGGAAATCCTAATCCGATTTTTGGGGCTTTCCAAATAAATAGATTGTTGATACCAAGAATATCTGGACCAAAAATATCGACTATTGGATCTGTTAAACGACTATCTCTTACACGATTGAGGAATTCGGAAACGAAACAACTTGGATGATGTATCTTGTGCATGGCATAGATCCCTTGTTCTTCTATCTTACCATCCCTAACCAATGCATTTTGGTCGATATGGGCAGAGGGGAAGGGACGTTTACCATCAACAACATCTTCAGCTACTTGTCGTAGTAAGTCGTTTTCGTCTTTCTTGAAAACATCGTATCGGACAAGATAACCATTCTCATGCCAAAAGGATATTTCCTCTGGAGTCATTCCATATTTACGTTCTTGAGAAGTATTCGTATTCATAACAATTCCTGATTTTCATGGTCTCCATATATTGGATTTAGCTGGATTCAGGTATAGGCAATACATCACGATATACAGGATCCATCCTATTTGGATATATTTTCCCTCGAATCCACATAGCAGGTCGAATAAACTTGGGATTCTTTTTTGGTATCCGTTCAGCTTTTGCACTTATATAATGGGCAACATTGGCACGTCTGAAACGAAGGCTATGATTATCAGTGCTTTTGTGCAGGATTTGGTTATTAAACCAAACAACACCACCAGGTGGAACTTCAACAGCAACCCCGTCTTCATCCTTTACACCTTGTGCCAGTTTAAACTCACTCTGTTGTGAACCTTCCAGATCTGCATGGTCATAAATGCCATGTTTGTGACTACCTGGGATAACATAAAGACAACCGTTATCTTTATCTGCACCATCAATAGCAGTCCATGTTCCTACTGTCATTTCTGTCTTATATTGATGGTTAAAATACCATTTATCCTGATGCCATGGGAATCCTAATCCAATCTTTGGGGCTTTCCAAATATATAGATTGTTGAGACCGAGAAGATCTGGACCAAGGAGATCAACAATAGGATCTGTGAGACGAGGATCTCTAACACGTTCAAGGAATTCTGGAATATAACAACTGACATGATGTATTTTATGCATTGCGTTTATGCCGGTTTCTTCAACCTTTCCATCTCTCACCAATGCATTCTGATTTATGTTGGCTGATGGAAACAGTCGTTTTCCTTGGGCAATTTCATCTGCGATTCGTCGTAAGACATCGTTCTCTTCCTCTGTGAATACATCATACCGAATGATAAAACCATTTTCCTCCCAAGAGGATTGTTCTTCAGCTGATAATGCAAATTCTTTTTCTACAATAGACATATACATCCTATCTTCTATTCTTCTGTCAAAGGGAGAACATCATAATAGACAGGTTCCATCTTTTTAGAGTATGTATCACCCCTGACCCACATAACCGCGCGTTTGTTTTTTACATTTTCCACTCGATCGGAATGGGCGCATATATAATGTGCGACATTACACCTACGAAAGCGATCACTATGATTGTCGGTGCTCTTATGCAGAATCTGATTGTTGAAAAATATGACACTACCTGCAGGGACTTCTACTGGGATACCATCTTCATCTATCGCACCCACGGCAAATTTAAACTCATTCTGTTGTGATCCTTCAAGATTAACATGCTCATGAACACCACTCTTATGACTTCCTGGGATAACATATAGACATCCATTTTCAACATCGGAATTGTCAATAGCTGTCCATGTTCCCACAGTCTTTGTAGTGATATACTGATTATTGAAATACCATTTATCTTGATGCCAAGGAAAACCTAAACCGATTCTTGGAGGTTTCCAGATATATAGGTTATTTAGTCCAAGGATATCTGGTCCAATTAGGTCAACAATAGGATCCGTAAGCCGCGAGTCACGAGTACGAGAAAGAAATTCAGGTGAATGTTTATTGATATGATGGATACAGTGCATAGCGTTGACACCTGATGCTTCAGCTTTACCATCCGTCACTAAGGCATTTTTATGTATACCATTAGAGGGAAATGGTCTCTTGCCTTCAACTATATCATCTGCGATTTGTCCTAATGCCCTGTTTTCTTGGGAGGAAAAGACATCGTAACGGATGAAATAACCGTTATCTTGCCAAGAGATCTTCTCCTCTGGAGTTATTCTATATTTTCTATCTTCACTGGATGTATTCTTTCCCACAATTTACCCTATATGAAATATCTTCGTCGTATGATTCTATCTAAATATCGATAAACAATTCGTCCCATGATCATCCTCAATCGGATTCTATGATTGGAATGATATCATGTTGTACTTCATCCCCCATTCCCGGATATGTCTTACCACGTATCCACATAGGAGGTCGTTTCTTATTCACCGCTTCAGGTCGTGTCCATTCAGCTTTTGCGTTGATATAGTGCGCTACATTTGCCCGTCGAAAACGTGAACTGTGATTATCAGTGCTCTTATGGAGTACTTGACTATTGAACCATATTACCGAACCCGCGGGAACTTCGATAGGAATACCGTCCTCATCTCTTGCTCCCTCTGCCTGTCTGAATTCGCCTTGTTGAGATCCTTCAAGTTCATTATGATCTTTTACCCCATGTTTATGACTACCTGGGATAACATACAGACATCCATTTTCTTCATCAGCATCATCAATCGCAGTCCAAGTTGCAACGGTGGTACCCGTCTTATATTGATGATTAAAATACCATTTATCTTGATGCCAAGGGAACCCTAATCCTATTTCTGGTGGTTTCCAAATATATAAATTATTGAGTCCAAGTAGATCCGGACCGAGTATGTCTGCTGCAGGATCTGTGAGTCGTGGGTCACGCGTGCGATCAAGAAATTCTCTACAATTACAGCTTACATATTGGATATTATGTATGGCATAAATTCCTTCAGCTTCAGCCTTACCATCTCTGACTAACGCGTTTTCAAAGATGTGGTATTCTGGAAAGCTTCGTTTTCTATTTACTATATCATCAGCGATTTTTGCTAAGATATCGTTTTCCTCTTTTGTAAACACATTATACCGGAGAAAGTATCCATTCTCCTCCCACGAGGAACGTTCATCTTCTGTTAAACTAAATTCATGCGTTTCTGTATTCACTCATACTCCTATTCAAAATCCTAATACCATCTCTAAGAAATGTTATGACATATCAACACAATTCACCTAACCCGGTAGAAGCGGTTTGGAACCGCTCCGAATCATATAAACATCATCCAATAAACCCGGTAGGAGCGGTTTGGAACCGCTCGTAATATAGAATTATATGTAAATTTAAGAGAACCATTCATTTAGAAATGGTATAAACTGTTCTAATCACTTTGTTTGATTTAATTCGACTTCTGTAACAGGTGATGTATAAACACTATACGTAAAAAGGTCTGTAGTTATCAAAAGATGACTACAGACCTGAATACCTACATAGAAAAACTTCCAACAAACACATTATTGAGAGTATCACCTTGTTGCCAATTTACGGTGAGATAGGAGTCTTTGTAACGATAGACTTCAGATTTTCCTACGATGGGATTGTCTAACGCAATCAAGGGTTTATACCAGATTTGGTGAGGTTGCGTACAATGGACACAAGGATACCGATTAGCAGTTAATTTAAGAACCTTACCAACTTCTACAGAGTATTTTGTGCCATTCTTTGAGAAGTTTATAGGGGCAGTTTGAGTTGCTACGATTGTACCAAGTTCTTTTGCTTGTTTAGTTGCCAACATATCCTTGACTGCTGCTTGTTGTTCAGGCGTTGTGTTTGTGTCTATATACAACACACTCTTGCGTGTTTCAAAATCAATGGCTAAATTCTCTTTTGCACTGACAACAGCAACAACTGTCAATCCATCAAGTGATACATCATTCCAATTTCCTTGTTGGATGTTCCATACCATAGTGGCTTCTTTTCCACCTTCTACATATTCAGAACCGAAATGGCATGCACCCACATACACACTTGCGGAGCGTGCTTCAATGTATTCGCCTTGAATATCCGTTGTGTCTGTTGCAAATACAATGGTTGTGAATACCATTAAGATTAATGCTGATAGAACAAATATCCTTTTCATTTGTTAATATCCTCCATATCTAATTCTCGTTCCTAAATTAGTTCCGTCTTATAAACTATTGTGGCAATTATACCTGAGAAGTGAGTTAAAAATCAAGTTTTCTATGAACTCATTGCGAGTAACATCTAAAGATTGTTAAAAGTAGTCCGATAATTTATCATAGAATATGCTAAATACCGAAATCCTAAACGCGTTTCTTTGAGTTTATCATAACTCAGGGCAAGTTTTCTATAGGTATCTTGCCATCCGAATGTTCGCTCTACTTTATATCGTTCTGTGTATATATCTTTTTTAAACCACCGGAACATACGAGCGATAGCTATAGGTTCTTTCGTATTTCGTTTGTTCGGATAGATTACTGGGATTAGACCTTGTTCTTTGATACTTTTTTTATTCACCTTGGAATCAAAACCGGAATCCAAAGTGAGTGCCGAACCATCAAGATCCAGGTCAATGCGATTGCTGAAGCAGATCAATTGGGTCAACGCCTCGGGCAAAATCGTTGTATCGTGTTCATTGACAGGTCTGACAGATATAGGAGCAATGATAAACCCTTTATTGTCAGTGATCGTCAACTCTTTTTCACCTTTTTGATGTTTGTGCCCTGAATAACCTATGCCGTCTCCCCTTTTTTTACAACGGTGTTTGAACCATCACCGTGTAAACAAGAGGTGTCAAGTTGATCACTGTCAAGAAGATGTAGAACAGATGCTTCAAAAAGTTTCTCATAAGAACCATCTTTTGACCACCGATTATGCCATTTATAGACATTAGACCAATGGATTTCGTTGCGTCTTGTCCGGAGTTGATTCCATTGCATACCTGTATGTAATACATAGAGGATGTAATTAAATATCTTGTATGAAGATATTTTAGGTTTTGGTCCTTTATGTCTTACTGACAAAAAGGGTTTAATGTACCGGTTAAAATCCTTAAGCTTCACTTGTTTCGGAAGACAATTGTAATTCAGTTGTTTTTCATTTGGGTCAGCCATAAGAGTACCTCATTATAAAATAGTAAGAACCTACGTTTTTAACTTATATTCCCTTATTTTACTATATTTATAGGTTTTACTCAATATGACTTCAATTATAATCTCATTACCGATTGTTAGGAATGAAACGGGGAAGACACAAACTAAAAGTTTGTGCTACAAAAATAATTATAATCTCATTACCGATTGTTAGGAATGAAACGGGGAAGACACAAACTAAAAGTTTGTGCTACAAAAATAATTATAATCTCATTACCGATTGTTAGGAATGAAACGGGGAAGACACAAACTGAAAATTTGTGCTACAAAAAAGAGAGTATATCAATCTACACAAGCGGTTAACTCTTCTACGGGTTTGGGTTCAAATCCCAGAGGAGAACGGTTCCATCGAAACTACCGGATGCAAGTGTTTTACTATCCGGACTGAATGCCAGACTATCAATACTACCAGTATGTCCATTCAGCGTAATAATATGTACTCCTGTCTGTATATCCCACAAACGGATCGTACTGTCCCAACAGCCACTGACCAGCATTCTACCATCTGGACTAATGGTGACGGATTGTACATCATCTGCATGTCCAGACAAGGATTGTATAGCTTCACCTGTTTCTACATCCCATAATATGATTGTGTCGTCCCAACTTCCGCTTGCGAGTGTACCACCATCTGGCGTAAATGCTAAACTACTCACCCTATTCATGTGATCCGATAGTACATGTATATTGTCACCTGTGTGCATATCCCAAAGCCGTATAGTGTAATCCCAACTTCCACTTGCTAATATATCTCCATCTGGACTGAAGGCAAGACTCACGATATTTTTTGTATGACCTTTAAGTGATCTAAGTTGATCTCCTGTATGTGGATTCCATATAAGAATGGACGGTTCGTCACTACCTGCTGCAAGTATGTTCCCATCTGGACTAAGTGCTATACTGCTGACTCCGTCTGTATGTTTTGAGAACATTCGGATTAAATTACCGGATTGGATATCCCATAATCTTATCGTTTCATCGGAATAACTGGAACTTAGGAGGGTCTTTCCATCTGGACTAAATACTACGTCTGAGACCCTACCCGTATGTCCTGAGAGTTCATTAAGTAGATTTCCTGTTTCTACATCCCACAAACTGACAGTAACACTTCCACTACCCCCAGTTGCGATGATGTTCCCGTCGATACTGAATGCTACAGCTCGGACTCTATTGGTATAACCTTTCAGATCCTGAAGGACTGTCAATGTTTTCACATCCCATACCTGAAGAGTTTCACCTAATCCACCCGTTATATAGGTTTTCCCATCCCGAATTAACTCAATACGATTCTTGTTATCTATGTTATCACTAAATGTTGGTTGTGTTTCACCTGTGATGACATCTTTTGTTGTAAAGGTATTATCCCATAACCTTACACTTAGAATCGTTTTAGTATCTGGATTGTATTGGACACCTACAACCTCTTCAGGTCTGTACCCTATTAGTGTTTGAAGAGCTGACCCTGTGTTTACATCCCACATGCGTACTGTTCGATCAGAGCTATTACTAAGAAGGAATTTATCGTCTGAGTTGAAAACGACACGTCTTATACGTTTTTCATGTCCCTTGAGTGTGTGAAGTAAGGTTGCTGTTGTTATATCCCATAGATATATTTTATATTCTCGATTTGTGATAGCAAGCATTGTACCATCTGTACTGAATACTACCGTTCCGAATCGGTCCGTGTATCCTTCAAGGGTATTTATTAACGTTCCGGTCTGTACGTTCCATAACCGGACAGTCGTATCGTGACTACCACTTACTACAATCTTCCCATCCGGACTGAAATCCACACTATTTATGCTCATTTTATGTCCTGTCATTGTTCTAAGTTCTGTACCTGTTCGCACATCCCATAAACGAACAATTCTATCTGTACCTGCACTGGCTAAAGTTAATCCGTCTGGACTGAATGCCACACAGAAGGCATAAGCGTTTTGTTCCTTTAGTAGGTAAAGTTCTTCACCCGTCAGTGCATCGTGTATCCAAACACCTGTAGAACTTGCTACAGCAATTAGTTTTCCATCTGGGGAGGATATGACCTGTGTAGCAATGCCTTTACCAAGACGTACTTTCGCACCATCGGGTAACCCCCATTTTCCGTAGTTTTGGGCAGAAACGTTTGGTGCTATAACCTGTATGGAGAGTAGGATGGAGAGAATTAAGAACGGTATTCGGGACATTATGAGTATGTATTAGATTGTGGATTGGTGTGTTTATATGAAGGATTCTTCTTATATTTAAGGTGAGATTTTTCGGTGAATCAATGTCCATTGTGTGTTAAATAGTAAAGATTTGTAGAACGGTATCCAGATAGAAATCTATTGGTACGGAATTTATAGTATCCTTTTGAATTAATCGAACATTTTACAACGTGCGAGGAAGCCTCGTCCCTACGATGGACGTTCTTCGTCAAGGTCGCAATGTCTCATTAATTATTAACTTTACTTAAATACCCTATGATGTAGATAATTGTTTTTTAATGCATATCAATTGAGAAAATGTAGCTGAGTATTGTTACCAGTATATATGTTCCAACCAAGACAAAACCAAATGGACGTTTCAACTGGCTTCCCGATACGAAAATACCGATTCGGAAGACGATTAAAATGAAGACCATCGCTGGGAACAGGAATTGAAAGAACTGAGGTGATGCCTTTAGACCGGTAGGCGTGGCTGATGCTGAGACACCTGCAACAAAAAGCACATTTAGAATGTCTGCACCAATGATATTGCCAACGGCTAATTCTCCGTGTCCTCGACGAACGGCTGTGATGGCAGTTACCAGTTCTGGGAGTGATGTGCCAAATGCAACTAATGTTGCGGCGATAATTGCTTTTGGAACATTGAATCTTTCTGCTAATACACTTACTGTTGGAATTAGGATTTGTGCGGAGATTACAACGATAGCTATTGAACCGATGAGTTTTAGTAGGGTTAATGCTGCACTTGACTCGTAATGTTCGGATTCCTCTTCACCATCTGTTGGTGTTGAACTTGCCCATCGTATTGATTGCCACACATACAACCCTAATAGAACAACGAAGATAAACCCCATTATTTGAGGTAGATTTCCACCTTGTGTGAAGATTACTGCTGTAGATGACCATGGAAAACAGGCGAGAACCATGAGAATTCCAGCCCCTACCTGGACATTGGATAAACGGGATGCCAACTGGCGGTTAAACGATAACGGTGCAATTAGGGATGCTAATCCGAGGATAAGACCTGTATCACATATTATCGAACCGACGGCATTACCGAGAGCGAGATCGGGTTTTCCTTGAATCGCTGAAAATACGGATACTGCTGCTTCAGGGGTTGTTGTGCCGATGCTTACGATTGTTGCTCCGATAACTGCTTTACCTAATCCCCATCGAGTTGATAATACGACTGCTTCATCTACAAGCCAATCGGCTCCTTTTCCGAGCGTGTAGAGCATTACTGCTACTATCAGAAGCAGTCCTATACTGGGAATGCCAACAATTAGATGTTCAATCCACTGTTCCATTAACTATAAAATACCTTCCATTCAACCTTATTTATAGATATACATTAACACACATGTATAGCAAAGTCAAACGAAATGGGGTTAGTGGTTATATCATTTCAAAAATTAGGTGTCAATTTAGGTATAACATGTCCTCGTAGGGAATCAACGTAGCAACTGATTATATAGAATTTAGTATAAAAAGCCTTTACTTTATTGGTTTTTCAATATTAACATTAGTAATAAATATTATTCAATATGTTAAAAATGTTGCACTTTTTGACACATTTTGTGTCATTAGTAAAACGGCTGTCCGACCTGTCACAGTCTGCGTTCATCGGTGTTTTTTTAGAATAGTAACAATTCTTGAATTGTGTTATTTTCTGTCCTTCTACTTTTTTATTTTTTATATTTTTTGGGTGAATATCTGATACAGACATTTGTAATACATTTTCTAAATGATAATATCTCATTATTGTAACATAACCTATTAGTATGTTAGCTATTAGATGACATCCCCATACACCATCCATACGGCTTTTTTTCTCAGAAATGGTATTGGTTATGCTGTTCTTGTTTTTAAGATTATTTTGAATGTATTTGATAGTCATTAGAAAGTTTCCTATTTTTTTAAAAAGTTACGAAATCGTAACTTTTTTCTGTCACCCCAATTTTAGTATAGTCGTTGTGATGTTAGTATCCGTCAGTGTTTACAGGCAATTTACGAATTAGATCTAAAAAATTAGTACAGTTCACTTGGTGGATTCCTTCGTAGTATATATCTCATAAGTTCCAACAATTAAGGGCTATCTTTTCGGAGTTTTTGTTTATCATTTTGTGAGATATACTGTATTTCGGTAGTATGTTCATGGGTTGATTTGATAGTTCTCCTTTAGTTCGTAATAACAAATAACATTTTCACAACACATTTTTTTAACACTATGCTTTAAATTGCCCTAAAGTCTGTCTTAGATTGGGTTTATAGCTATTCCTGAAAAACCTATATTTTTATTTAATTTTTTAAAATTTCATGCTCTGTACTTGTTATAAGTGGTGTAAACCCTTATCTGGTATAGGTTTGTAGACATCTGAGATTTTATTTTCAATTCACAACTGTTGTGAAAGTTTCACAACAACTTTTCAAGTGGTGTTTTTATTGTAATATATATAGTAACATAATAAAAATCGTGAGTCAAGGTAAAATGTTCTGTTTGTGATGTATTAGTTTATGTTGTTTACATGTGTTAATAAAGTGATTGTGAAATATTTTATTATTCTCAGTCTTTAGTTGTGTCATGGTTTGGGTTTCTTCATAAAATTTTTAGATATTTTCTGGTATTTATGTATTTTGTTGATTTACTTTGGGTATTTATTCATTTTTTTTTGATTTAGGGTGTAAGAATGGAAGAGGGAAGGGTGGAAGGATGGAAGAGTGGAAGGATGGAAGACTGACTTATGGATAAGAGTGAGTGTACCAAGAGATATAATTAGATATGGTTATTCTTGCAATACCTTCGACATTTTTTAATGCTTCAGTTGAATGAATATATAGTGTTGATCTACCATTGATCCATGTGCTACAAGCGCACAATCTAACAGCATGTGCTACAAGACACAATCTAACAGCATGTGCTACAAGACACAATCTAACAGAATGTCTATTATTGGTGAAGGTATTGCAACCTAACAACAGATAAAATACAATAGATTGCTTTTATTTATTCTGTACTGAAAAGCTTGGTAATTTCATCTGTCTCGAAGATGGGGAGTGGTTCTTTGTTATTTTCTGCATGTGCTAACCATTTTCCGGCATTAAGGGGTGTTAATTTACCAATGATTTCCGCATCGATAGCAGCATTATTAAGCTTCTGACAAATCATATCACTATAATCTGGGTCAGATGCAATGAGTAAAGCACCGGATGAGATCACACCCAGGGGACTGAGTTGGAACATCTCACATAGTGTTTTAGTAATGTCACTATACATCTTAGAGGAATTAAGGAGTTTTTCTGAGTAGATAAGTGCTCCTAAGTTGGAAGCGGTTGCCAATTCATGAACAGCAGTCGTAACACCACCCTCTGTAACATCATGCATCGCATGGACACCACCTGTAGCAACTGCAATTTCAGCATCCTTTATCACAGATATACCCGGATCTATTAGGTAGTTTTTCGCATTGTTTAAGAGTTGAGTGTCGTATTTTTCCTTCAATTGATTTTCACACTCACGCGCAATGATTGCCGTTGCTTCAATTCCTACTCCTTTTGTTAGGATCAAATCATCGTTAACACTACCTCCCGATGAAGTGACTAATGCGTCTTTGTCGACAACGCCTATCATCTGTCCGATGACAACCGGTTGTGTGACGGTAGGTGTGATTTCTGTATGTCCACCACATAGTGCAATGTTGAACTGAAAACATGCATCTGTAATTTGTGCCATAATGTCCTCTACCATATCAGTTGTTGTGGCAGATTCAGGTAAAAGAAGGGTAACCAGTAACCATTTTGGAGTTGCTCCCATCGCAGCAATATCATTACTATTGACACAGACAACATACCATCCAATATCCTCTGTAGCAAATGTGATTGGATCAGAAGTTGCGACGAGGTATTTATCACCGATATCCATCACAGCGGCATCTTCGCCAATCTGAGGTCCGACAATAACATCTGTATTGACATCGCAAATTGGTAGAAGTTTTTTCAACAAGTCGTGTTTAAGTTTTCCAATTGGTAGGTATTGCATTGTTATACCATTTCTAAATGATAATATAACATAATTCGGTAGTTCGAGTAGAGGCACAAAACCCGATAGGATAAACCCAATCACCCCGTTTCCAAATCAACGCCGAATCCGCGTATGGAATTCGTCCATATCAACGCCGAATCCGCGTATGGAATTCGTCCATATCAACGCCGAATCCGCGTATGGAATTCGTCCATATCAACGCCGAATCCGCGTATGGAATTCGGTGGGTTTCGTACCTCTACCCGACCTACGAAAATATGAGTATATTATTCAGTCCGATCAGGATTGACATTTTCGCCAACTTTCTCTCCTGCTTCTAAGACTTTATCAACGACCATTTTCACATCATCTTCATCAACAAACGGGGATAGGATATAGGACTTTAGAGCGACAATGGGTTCACCGTATGACGTTTTCCGATAGCAATCTGTTGTAGAGATAAATACCCCACGCCCCTCCATTGCCTCTGCATTTACATATTGGAACACTTCTCTATTGTATTCATTGTGTAAAAGTAGACTTTCCCGATATGCTGGATCTTCAAATTCTTGTCGTTTAATATCAAAAGTATCGATTCCCAACGGATATGCGCGAAAGAGAGTTACAGTTCCAAAATTGCCGCTATTTAGCACAGTTGTGCTTGCATGACCCCCTAAATGTTCACGTAAAAGTTGTGTCATTTCTACAATGTGTCCAAGAATTGCACGTAAACCTTCTTGTCCGAACAATCGTAGGTTTGCAAGTGCCGAAAGTGGACCCGTTCCTGCTCTGGATGTTTCAAGGGTATACATACCGGGACGATATTGACCATAATGGTAGAGATAAGGCATCTGTTCTGGGGAACGTTTCAACATATCCAAATCGGCTTGATCTTTCACAAGAACAAGACTCGAAATATAGGGAGTAAAACCTGTTTTATGAAAATCAATTCCGATAGAATCTGCTAAGTGGAGGTGTTGAATACGACGGCATGCCCCTGCTATTGCGCGAATGGTGCGTGGACGAAAGTTTAGTGTGTTTTCCTCAATGTCGTAATCGTTGAAAACTGACCATGCCCATCCGATTACAGCATCAGCGTGAATATGGGGTTTGTAATCAAGTTCAAATTCTTCAACGATTGATTCTCGCAAAGCCACGATCTGCAATAGATCATCCAGTCCGAAAGCATCGGTAGTCCCCATCGTAGCAATGATTGCTGCGATTTTCTTTCCATCTTTCAATGTCTCTCGTATATTCTCCTCAAGCAAAACAAGATCAATTTCGTTTTCAACTGTGGTGGGTATCGTAATAAGATTATCCGTTCCTATTCCTAACCATCCCGTGATATTTGTTGCGCAGTAATGTGCAGTATCAGAGACGAATACTACGACATTTTCTGGAGTTCCTTTTTTTATTGTATCTGGACATGCTTTTTCCAATCCTATCTTCACACCGTATAGGGTTGTTGCTGTACCTCCAAATGTGAACACTCCACCTGATTTTTCAGGATTATATCCCACCAATTGTGAAGAAATTCCCACCACTTCAACTTCTGCGTAAGCAACCATTCGACTATATTCATCCCATCCCAAATTAGGATTATGTAGAGATGCGAGAAGTACACCGATAAGACTTGGGATCGTTGTTGGACCGATAACATTTTGTTGTGTGCGAGGATGTCCAAAAATTGTCATACCTCTAAGGTAACCCACTAACTCAGATGTAACTTCTTCAACAGTGGATATGTGTTCCGGTAGTTTTGCTTTCTTTGCAACATCAAAGTCTTCCGTAATAATGTCGCCAAGAAATGGCAAACGTGTTTTCAGATCATCAACCTGATTTAATGCAGACATAATAGAGTGTACAAAGTATGAATCATGTATTTTATCTGATACCGGTTGGGGGAATGTTTTGCGGAGTTCTTTTAGTATTTTTCGGTAGGACATTTTTACCTCTATGGGTTTATACGATGGGATTGCTATTGATATTTAAGTTATACCATTTCTGATAATAGTTTTTCCATTATCCGTTGTAAAGAAGATCGGGAATCGGAGTTCAAATCAACGGTATGAATGCCTTATTGGCATTCCCCGCCTACAGAGGATAGCGTGATATTATGACATATAATCAAATTGGTATGGTATTAGAATGGTTTCTAATTCCATTTACTGTAATAATATCTTTTATCTTACCTGAGGTGATACTCTTTAATAAACGACGGTGTTGTTTACATAGAATGATTACTAACATCAATCCTGAATCTTAAGTGTTCCCCAGGTTATAGCAAGCTTCGCAGTTGGTTGAAGTGTAGACAAGGCATTCGTGTACAATTTCCTTACATCAGCATCTCCTAATGCGACTTCGAAAACAGCTACTTCGTCAATAGCACCTTCATACCAGATTCCGCCTAAATGTTGCGTGTAAGCGATTGTTGGTTTGAGTGCTGCACCATAGGCAACACTTATTGGGTCAGGTGCTGGCGTCTTCTTTATCAACTCACCATCAATATAGATACGGACCTCTTTCTTATTCTCAACAACACCCACAATATGATGCCATTCACCATCTGTTGGATATGGTACATAGGCAGATGGCCAATGATTCGCTTGGACGGGTGTATTTGCACGTATCCAGATTCCAACAGTATTGTTATCCAGTAGTTGAATTCCATAGTTATATTTATCATAAATTGGATTTCGTGTACCAAGAGTTGGTTTAATGATTGCCTCCACAGTTAGAGAAGGGAAGATGATATCCTTATCCATACGTATCAGATCAACTACACCATCGAATTTAAAGGCATCCCCACGATAGCCATCAATTTGTTCAGGTTTTCCAATTATGGTTCCTGTATTATCACCGAATACATCCTCGATTTTACCGACCTGAACAGTGTCTTTATCTAAAGTCCAGAGTGACACAATTCCCATTTTTTCTCTTGGATCGTCTGCTTGGACGGACTGTACTCCTGTGAATGAAAATAGGAATACAGTGAATGTTAGAAAAGAGATGGACAATATCTTTTTCATGAATCATTCCTCCTTGATTCTGTAGCCAGTACATTTTGTCAAGAATTGATACCATTGGATTACAAAGCGTCATACATGTTGAGGAATCATATCAATATATAGAGTTTTAATCCATAATTAATGTTGTGATGACTTATACCATTTCTATTATTTTTTTCCTATTACCTATAGTTAGCGTGAGACGGAATGTAGCACAAACTGGAAAGTTTGTGCTACAAAGAGAGACATTATATATCAGAAATGGTATGACTTATACCATTTCTATTATTTTTTTCCTATTACCTATAGTTAGCGTGAGGCGGAATGTAACACAAACTGGAAAGTTTGTGCTACAAAGAGAGACATTATATATCAGAAATGGTATCGCATGGTGAATACACTTAATAATTCCAGAGATAAAGGGAATTTAGGGTGTTCTTCAATTCGTAATGTGTAATCATTATATGGAGATCGTATAAGAAGAAAGAAGGTCTTGAAATAAGGATGTAGAAATGATAAACTATTGATGTATGAGATGTCAGTCTCAGGTTGACTCAAAGGTAGTACTCTGAGTCATTAGGATGCCAATTCACAGCCAAAAATCAAGCAACTTTTCGAACAGACCTATTACCATTTAATTATACTTCTGACCTATTGATTTTTCAGGATTATTTAGTTTTAAGATTCTTCCGTTTTTCAGATTTACTGAAAGTTTATTCCTAAAGTGGTAATAACAGATAAATCCGTTTTGATGGTCTTCATTCCTGTAGGGACGATATGTTTTTTGGTTATGCCGTTCCTACGGAACTCAAGAGAGGTGGTTCGCATTGTTTTCTATAGACATTCCGTTCCTACGGAACTCAAGACTGTGTGAATATGTTCTTCTATAGACATTCCGTTCATACGGAACTCAAGACTGTGTGAATATGTTTCTCTATAGACATTTCGTTCCTACGGAACTCAAGAGAGGTGGTTTGCATTTTTTCTATAGACATTCCGTCCCTAATGAAGATTAAGTTATTAATTCAGTAATTTCTTAACGGGTGATAAATCACCCTACTACGAACCAACCTGTTTGTAGTAGGGCAATTCATTGCCCGTCAATTACCCAAAGTATTATTTAATCTTCATACTGGACTCAAGAGAGGCGGTTTACATTTTTTCTATGAACATTCCGTCCCGATGGGACTAAAGACTTATATAGGATAACAATAACGTAATAAATAAAATGTATAGGAAATTTAGAAAACTAAATAGACCTGTTGATTATTTAGGAGGTATGAAATGAAATATAAATGTAAAATACAAAAGAACATATCACACAACTTAATATTGGCACTCTTTATAATCATAACATCGGTGGTAAATGCTCAAGAAAAGGCAACATTATCAGGTATTGTTGTCAATGAAAGTGGAGAACCAGTTATTAATATAGGGGTGGTAATTCGACCATATAAGATCAAACCTGGTGGAATTAGACAAGAGAAATTCATAACGCATTTAGTACAGCAAACTGATATAGATGGAAGTTTTACCATGACTAACATACCTCCAGAGTCTATAAAAATACAGATCGGTGATGATGATACAGAAACAAAAATACTATCAATTGACTTAGAGGGTCTAACACTATTTCCAGAGGAAAGACCCCCTTTCAGAATGATGTTATTCTCATTGGAACCAGGGGCAAAAATAGAGAATGCGATAATTAAAATTAAAAGTAAAATAATACCTCAAATTCGAGCAAGGGTTGTTGCTGCAGATGGCACACCCATCGCAGATTCACAAGTCCAGACAGCGATTAATAGAAATGATATAGACAGGAGCGGATCTGGAAGGTCACGTGGACCCCGAAGAACAGATTCAGAGGGGTATTTTACTGAAAAGCTTAGGATAGATGATGAACCACAATTTTATAGAATTGCAATTGAGCATGAGGGATATTTTGCTGTATCAGACCCATTTATGCCTCATGAAGGACAACCAGTGGTACATCTGTTATTGAAACTTAATGATAAACCGATTCCTTTCGATGACAATACCCCTGAACGTGTAACCGTAGAATTCAATAGATTGCTAAATACTCCAGCTGTTTGGATACGTAATCCAATTAATGGTCATGATTACAAAAGAATATATTGTGAAGGTATGGAGGATGCTCTAAACCAATCAAACATAGAGAAGGCATATCTTGTATCAATCAATGATAAAATTGAAGAGAAATGGATTGAGAATATCACGGGTATGTCAGAATGTATAATTGGACTCAGATATATGGTTGAAGAGGGGAAATGGAAATGGCATAGTGGTGAACCGGTCACCTATACAAACTGGGGTAATGAGAAACCATTGAATGAAAAAATAGATATGCAGGATAGAGTGATAGTCAGATCATACGGAAAATGGAATTTGCTTAGTTCTAATCAACATAGAGGATCACCCTTAATTGCTGTTCTTGAGAAAGAGAATCCAAAAGAGAAACCTAAAGAAGACAAGTAATAATAATTATAAATAGATAGTAAAGGAATATAAAAATGATGTATATTGACAATATCCATACAAAATTTCTCTTATGTATTATTGGCTTATACCTTTTAACATCCATTCCTTGTGTCGCACAGATGCAGACTGGGACACTTTCTGGAATAGTATTAGATAGGAATGAGGAACCGGTTCAAGGCTTTACACTTACACTCTCTCAGGGTTCCATAAGGTCAAAGACTAATGAAAAAGGTGAATTTAGCTTCAATAATATTCCAAATATACCCGTTCAATTAACGATCCCATGGAATCTGTATAAAGATAAGGATGGAAATTACTCTTTTAATACAGAGCAGATGCGACCGGATTATGAAGTTATCTCCACTAAAATTGGTGAAATCACAATTCATAATTCTTACGAACACTTTACTCCTGGTGTTAAATTCAGTGTGAAACCTGGTACCCACATTAAAGATGTAGTTGTCATAGTGCGTCCTCGTATGCGAATTCGTACCAGAGTTCTACAAAAGGATGGAACCCCTTTGGCAAATACCTCTATTTCGAAAGAAGTACATCATGCGGATTTGGAAGGGGCTGGTAGTGGTAGTTCAAGTGGAGGTGCGACAACAGATTCTGAAGGATATTTTAACCATTATATCCAAAATGATGATGTACCAGCAGAATATACAGTTACGGTAAAGCATCAAGGAAAAACTGCAAAGTCAGAAAAGATATTAATAGAAGATGGTACACGATATGATGACTTGGTTTTGACTTTAGATACAGAGGTTGATGAATCTGAACCAAAACCGGTGAAAATACCGACAGAAGAAAAAGCTAAAAGTACCTCTCTCCCCAGCTTATTTGGTAAGTTGTCAAGAAAACCGAAAAAAGTGGTTAAACCTGTCGTCAGAGAACCAGTTATTCAAAATGAAGTAATTGAAAACATTCAGGTTCGTGAATTACCGGTTGAGCCACCAGAGATACGTGTATTACCGGTTGAACCACCACAGATAATTGTAAAATCCAAAATTGCTCAACCAGAAGCTGATGAAGAGAATACATTAACCCGACCACATAAGGATTTAGAGAAATGGTTAGTGAATCCAGAAAACGGTCATGCCTACAGAAAGATTCGATGTAAAAGTCTTAAGGATGCAAAGAAACAAGCTGCCTTGAATGGGGCTTACTTGGTGGCTATAAACGACGAAAATGAGCAGAAATGGCTTTCAGGTGTTTTTGGGAATAATCTTTATTGGATTGGACTGAGCGATGAAAAAACCGAGGGACAGTGGGTGTGGGAGAATGGTGAACCGCTCACATATTCAAACTGGGGGAAAAAGGGTAGGTTTCCACGGAGTACGCTATCGCCAGAACGTCAAGATGCTGTTGTGCTGACATTTATTAATGGACTTTGGCAAGCTATCGGACCAGGGGATCTCTTTTGGGGTTATACCAAATATGCTATCCTTGAAAAGGACGATTAGAAGCATAAGTATTGGATCATTATTCTAATTTCTTATAGAATTTCATGTAATAATACCATTTGTAGATGAATAGGTGTCATAAATACGCATGTTATAATGAATTCGGAGCGGTTCCAAACCGCTCCATTGGTGTCAAATTAGTGATTACATGTCCTCGTAGAGAATCAACGCAGCATGCACCTATGGCATGCTGCTCATGTCGGGTTTCGTTCCTCTACCCGACCTACAAGAGGAGTAGAAATCGCCCAAATATGTTTGGAGAATCCTTAAATTGACGACTATGGAGCGGTTTCAAACCGAACCTACCGGGTTGGGTGGTGTTTATATGTCATATTATTTCTTAGAAATGGTATAAGATATTAATAATAATGTCCGGTCTATTGCTCAAGGCTTCCACAATACGCACATACATTCACTTCAGCCGTACCATTAAATGTTTCACGTTCTGAATTAAGATATGTTTCGTGATTCGTGATGCAATTTGAGTTCTTGCATTGAAAGGATGAACTACTGATTTTACGTTGTGGGGGTTGTGTTAGAATCAGTTGTTCTAAACCCATTAAACTTGAAATCAGAGCCATTCGGATAGGCACAGCATTTGCTGATTGTTCGAAATATGCTGCTCGTGGATCATCATCTAATTCGTAGGAAAGTTCGTTTACACGTGGAAGTGGATGCATTATCATAGCATCAGGTTTAGCATTTTTCATTACTGCAGAATTTAGGAGGTAACTACCGCGCACTTCTTCAACGTCTACAGTGGAAGGAAGTCGTTCCTCTTGAAGCCGGTTAACATAGATTACATCAAGGGTGTCAATAACTTCTAAGAAAGTTTCTACTTCAATAGGTCTTTGTCCGTGTATTTGATCTAATCGAGTCAATACCCATGGTGGCATCTGTAAACCTTCAGGTGCGATATGTACCAGTTTCCCGCCAAATCTTGCGACCGATAATGCAAAGGAATGCGCAGCGCGTCCATAGCGAAGATCGCCACATATACCTACACTTAGTCCTTCGACTTTTTCTTTACGTCGAATAATTGTATACAGATCGGTTAGTGCTTGGGTTGGATGTGTGTGACTTCCATCACCACCATTAATGACGGGTATATTTGCATATTTTGCCATGACTCGTGCTGAACCAGCCAAATTGTGTCTAACGACTATAATATCTGCATAGTTGGTGACCATTCGTGCAGTATCGGCAAGCGTTTCACCTTTTGTAGTGGATGTTGCACCTGGATCAGCAAACCCGAGTGTGCCACCGTTAAGTCGTTCCATTGCACTTTCAAAAGATAGCCGGGTACGTGTACTCGGTTCGTAGAAAAGGGTTGCCAACAATTTGCTACGACAGATACCTGCCCATGTATCTAATTGGGATTGCATACCTGCAGCCAAGCGAAATATTTGCTCAATTTCATAATTTGATAAATCGTCAAGAGTTACCAGATGTCGCATAGTTCTCCTATAAACGCGTTTTATATATACGTCTTATCCTATTTTATCCTGATATATTGACTATTTTGATGCAACTTTCAAACTTCCAACTAATTCTTTTATTGAAGTTATCTCCATCTGTTTAAGATAATCCCCGATTCCAGCTGCTACTTCAATTGATGCTTGTGGATTAATAAAATTAGCTGTTCCGACAGCGACAGCTGAAGCACCAGCAATGAAAAACTCAACGGCATCTGTACTATTCATAATTCCCCCCATCCCAACGATTGGCAGTGATACACTCTTATAGACTTCCCATACCAATCGTAATGCTACAGGTTTTATTGCTGGACCAGAGAGACCACCCGTGACATTCGCGATTTCAGGCTTTTGTGTCTTTGCATTTATAGCCATGCCGAGTAAGGTGTTAATTGCTGATAGTGCATCTGCACCGGCATCTTCCACAGCGCGAGCAATTATCGTGATATCCGTAACATTCGGTGATAATTTTACAAGTAATGGTAGATCAGTTTTCTCTCGTACCTGAGAAACAAGTTGATGTGCCAAAGTTGGATCTACTCCGAAACTCATGCCACCACAGTCAAGATTTGGACAGGAAATATTGAGTTCTACACCTGCTACTCCATCAACGTTACTCAGCTTTTCAACCACTAAGAGGTATTCTTCAACCGTTTTACCACAGACGTTAACAATTACAGGTACATCAAAATTGTTTAGGTATGGTAACTTCTCAGAAATAAAACCGTCAACGCCGACGTTTTGGAGACCAATAGCATTGAGCATACCTGAAGGGGTTTCCATAATGCGGTTCATAGGATTCCCTTGCCATGGAACACTGGTCACTCCCTTCACCACAACTGCTCCGAGAGAGTTAAGGTCAACAAAATCAGCGTATTCACTTCCATATCCAAATGTTCCGGAAGCAGTCATCACAGGATTGCGCATCTGAATCCCGCCGATATTGACGTTGAGTGATATATTTTCTGTGTTCATAATGATTAATTCAACTGATTATAGTAGACTTTTGAATTAATGGAACATTTTGAGATGTAGGAGGGAACTCAGATTCCAGACTATCACTGAGTAAAGTCGCGATTCGGAGATCGCTCCTACAGGGATTTTGTATTATTGAGTAAAGTCGCGATTCGGAGATCGCTCCTACAGGGATTTTGTATTATTATTTTCAATGTTCACTATAGTTATTAATCCTGCTAAACTTTACGATAAAAAACATAAAAATGCTACAAATTCTGTCTAATTTACCAACTGAGATATCTGACTTGAAAATTGAGGAATAATCCTAAAATACTTATCACCGATGCTACAATGACATCCCCGATTACCAGTCCAATGAAAAACGGAATGGCACGTCTGTATAATTTTACACCACCGGTAGAGAGTAATATCCTTTTTACAGTCCAACTAATTAACAATGGAAACCATAGTCCAGTAAAAGTCCACCAACTTGAAACGACATATCCGACCGGATGTAGGGGAAATTGAATGAATCGCCATCGTAGAAATAACAAACTCAGTGCGAACATGAAACCACCAAAAGTATAAAACATACCGCTGAGATTCGTATCACTTGGATTATATAACCATCCAGCCAATCGATTAAATGCAGCGCGTGCATACCATGAACGGGCATTTTCTAACCCGACTTGATAGGATAGATGTAAGTGTCCCCAAGCAGCTGAAAGGGCACCGACAAAGATTGCAATTGCTAATACCCAAAGGAGTTGTTTCGGATTGAACCGTGTTTGATGTGCAAGTTTAAGCGCTTCCAATTGATGTGGCATCGGATGTGCGCGATATGAGAGATGATTCAACCAGAAGAAGAGTGACATAACAGATAGATTTCGGTTTCCAATACGTCTTGTGCCAAAGGCATCTACTAATAACAGATCTGCTCCTGCATTATAAAGATCGTGGGCAGGGGGACCTAATTCTGCACGAATCCGGGTGATAGTTATCGACATACAAAAATAGATAAGAAAGAACAGAAAAGCAAACCATAGAGACATACCTGCCTTTAAACAGAATAGAAGGATTACAACCAAACCAATAGTTGCACCTATCATTGCAGTTCTATAGCGTAATGCTTCTCCTTCATCTGAATCCTTGTGAAGATGATTCCCGAATAGCATTTGAATAACACTCTTAAAATGTGTTCTCCCCATCCACATTGTCCATAGAAACAGTGCAATCCATACACCTCTAATTTGTGCCATCTCCCGTGGAAATCCTATTGCACTTCGCCAACCGAAACTTTCTCCAGTGATTCTCTGAAAATGCCAAAACAGGTGAAAAAACCAGCAGGAAAATCCAAGATCAAGTGGTATCAGGAAACCTACACCTATGGCAAAAGGGAAGAAACTTATTCGAAATCCTGGATTATTCATCGCACTCCACGGTTTTTCTGTGAGTCTAAAATTGTGATACAATGGAATGGTAGGGAAGATAGGATCTATTTGGTGTAAACTATAAAGAAGGTTGAGGATAGCAGCAATGCAGATTCCAACCGTCATTGTTCGGCGATTGAAAAAACGGCTTTGCCCTTGTGTAATTTCAAGTGGGAGTTGAGCAATGGGATAGGTAAGTCGTTCGTGTTCTTGCCATTGTCTACGTAATAGAACGTTTATGCACAGCATTGTTGTACCGATGACCAGACAGAATCCAACCCAAATCATTGAAGGTATTAACCATGCTTGTATATGGGGTTGTAAATAAAACGTTGACTCACCTCTATAGAATCCATTGAGTATATCCATGTCTCCAACTATTAGCCATTCAGGTAGATGTTGATGAAATAGTTGTGCCCATTCGTTCTCTGGTGTTGCGTACCAGAATCCATTTCCCATTATAGGTACCAACACTTGTAGCATGTCGCGTCCAGCAAAAACTGATGCCTGACAGAGCATTGCATAGATAGTTAGTAGTTCAGTCTGTGAGAAAGCGAATGTAGGTCGCACTCGTCGAAGTAGGGTATTCAGGGCAATGAGTACAAGTAGTGTAAAAAGTACATTAAAAAGTAATGCTAAACTCGTAGGACGGTTGGAATCCCATATATAACTCAGATGTAAAATCCAATAACTGTTAAATGGGATTAGTAGTATTCCTACCAGCGTTGCACGTAGTGTAATAGGACTTCTTAACGGACGTTTCATAGATATGAATAATGAATTGATAGATATTTCAGCAGATAAAGGTTGACATCAGAAAAATAGATGTTTTTATAGGTGTCTGTGTATTTTGACAATTCCCTTTTATTTTTAGGAAAGTTTTGTATTTGAAAATCAGTTTTGTATTATGATAACATAATTCTTTATAGTAAGGGTTTCATATTTGAATATCAATTCAAGGAATTTACTTAATACTTGTGAAATATCCAATCGGTAGGTTGGGTATTAACCAAGGTGAATCACAGAGTTGAATTCGGTGTGGAATCATTCGTTAGAAGTTGATACATTGTATCCTAAATATAATACCATTTCTATTAATTATTATCTCATTACCGGTTGTTAGAAATGAAACGGAGAAGGCACAAACTAACAGTTTATGCTACAACAATGAAACATTTTCAATTATAAATGGTATAAATAGACTCTACAATTTTCAAGGGTTTAAGGCTTATCCTATTTACATTAAATTCAGGTTATGAATTAGGAATGTTGTATGGTAATAGTAGTATTCGGTATAGTTGTGGTAATTATAATAGGTGGTGGGGTGTTGATTGCCCGTTTAGCAACAGTTGCAAAGTCTAAAGGATCATGGGTGTGGGGTGTCTTGATCCTTATTGTATTAATCTGTATTCCATTATTTATTCTGGGAATTTGTGTATGGTTGTTAAGTTATTATAATATAGATTTTAGTCCACTTAGAAGATAAATAGGATACGTATTTAACAATCGGAACTCAAGAAAGGTCAGGATAACGGTTTTCTATAAACATTCCGTCCCTATGGGACTGAAAGACACCCATAAAATGGAACGATCTTCTTAAGTTGACAGCTATGGTTCGGTTACAAACCGAACCTACCCTGTTTGGGAAAGGGACTAAGTTGACAGCTATGGTTCGGTTACAAACCGAACCTACCCTGTTTGGGAAAGGGACTAAATTGACGCCAATGGAGCGGTTCCAAACCGGTCCTACCGGGTTGGGTGAATGACTTTATGTGTCATAATATATCTTAGAAATGGTATAGTATGAATACTTCAATATGAAGCGATTCATACAATCTATACTGTCATATCCATAGTATCGGATTCATTCGCCTCAGTTGCTGTAGCACTTGTGGATTTCCCAGCAATATATATAAACCAAATTGTTAAGACGATTGCAATGAAAATCCACAGAATTCCCCATACTTCAGTAGAAAAAACACCGATTTCTTCTGACAACATCCTTGCATCTGACCGTAAATGTGACCTATCCAAAACATCACTCTTGATATCAAGAATTGCATATAAACAACTTGTAACGCCTATGATCCGTAACATCCAATCATTTATAACCTCTGGAAGGAATATACCAAATAGGATAAGAACTACACCGAATCCGATTCCAAATAGATAAGTAAAAACATCAGAACCAAATCCGATCGAAATTACTATCATTCCGATTCCAATAAACACACTGATACCTTTATCTAAATGTGTTCTTGCTGCAAATAGTAGGATAATACCACCCCATAATAGACTGCCAAGATAACCAGCTGTTAGAGTCCAAAAACGGGAACCACCTTGGGTGAGAGCCATACCCCCTTGATATTGATTAACCTCAATTTTTACTATCTCTCCCCCAGTTGCTATAGCAGCTAATCCGTGACTTACTTCATGCATAAATACAACAAAGAGTTTGAGAGGATAGATTATAATTGTATTCCATAACAGGGCAATCCCAACGAATATGATGAATAGAGCAAAATAACGTTTAAATAGATCCACGACAAATCCTTAAAAGTATCGGTTTAAGTGCAAGATTCCAAGATATGTTGATTTAATAATTGAACTGTGGGAGGCGTGTGTTTACCACGATATAAAATGGTTGCAGGTTGATTGTCAATTTGGTATAGTATAGCATAATATCAGTGTTATTTACATGCTTAATATAACAGAATTTCCATTCCATAAGTTAGTTGAATTAGAGAAATGAATACTTTTGGTCACCTGTTTCGGATAACCACTTGGGGTGAATCTCATGGTGGAGCTGTAGGGGTTGTGATTGACGGATGTCCTCCCCAGATAGAAATTGATATATCTGCGATACAATTCGAACTTGATCGGAGGAGACCGGGGCAAAGTCATTTAACCACGCCACGTCAGGAAGTAGATGCTGTTGAAATTCTTTCAGGTGTATTTGAAGATAAAACACTTGGGACACCGATTTCGATGTTGGTATGGAATAAAGATGCCCGTCCTTCGGCTTACAATCATCTGAAAGACCTATACCGTCCCTCACATGCGGATTTTACATATCAACAAAAATATGGTATTCGGAATTGGCAGGGCGGTGGTAGAGCCAGTGCGAGAGAAACTATTGGACGTGTAGCTGCTGGTGCTATTGCCAAGCAAATTCTACGCGAAAGATCTGGAACTGAAACATTGGCGTTTGTAAAGCAAATTCATACACTTGAAGCAACGGTTGATATAGATGTTGTTACACTTGAGGATATTGAAAATAGTCCTGTACGGTGTCCTGATCCAATTGTCAGTGCAAAAATGGCAGAACGGATTGACCAAGCAAGACGTGATCAAGATTCACTTGGTGGTATTATTGAGTCTGTCACAAGAAACGTACCAGTTGGACTGGGTGAACCGGTATTTGATAAACTGAAGGCAGATTTAGCCAAAGCGATGATGTCACTTCCTGCTACAATGGGTTTTCAAATTGGATCTGGATTTTCAGGTATTACTTTAACTGGATCAGAACACAATGATGAATTTTACAATGAATCGGGACGTATTCGTACACGAACGAACAATTCTGGTGGTACACAAGGAGGTATCTCTAACGGAGAAGATATTCTATTTCAAGTCGCATTCAAACCTACAGCGACAATAGGAAAACCGCAACAGACTGTGGATATGGAAGGAAATGAGGTGACATTAGAAGCAAGTGGACGTCATGATCCGTGTGTATTGGTACGTGCCCCTGCTATAGTTGAAGCAATGACCGCCCTTGTCCTTACTGATCATCTTTTAAGGCATAATGCTAAATCTTAAATAGTGGAATGACAAATTATGATTTCAACCCAGGATGATGTTCTATTTCTTTAAACGGTTGTGCGTTTACTTTCTTCGTTGTGTTCCTTAATTTATACCATTCAATTAATTTTTGTCTCATTACCTAAAGTTAGAAATAGAGGGTAATGTAGCACAAACTAACAGTTTATGCTACAAAGAGAGACATTATATATCAGAAATGCTATTATTTGGAAACCTTAGTAAGAATCATTGTAATTTCACATTCCATAATGAGGGTGTTGGTATGGCAGACCCGATTAAAAACAGTGATATCTCACCTGAAAAGCCATTGGATGTATGCGCTCGAAGAATTATTATCAGATATTTCCATGAGATGATGTCCCATAAAGAGGGTGCAAGTGATGGGTCTAATATCGAATTTGTCCATGATATGAGAGTCGCTTCCCGACGGTTACGTGCAGCGATGGATAATTTTGCAGTATGTTTTGAACCTGAACAGTTTAAAAAGTTATATAAACAGGTGAAGATCATAACGCAGACTATGGGGACAGTCCGGGATCTTGATGTTCTGATTAGACGTTTTCGAACAGAAATGGCATTGATGCCTATTGCGGAACAGAAGGATATTGAATCGCTAATTGAACACCTACAAGAAAAACGTATAGTAGAACGAAAACCGATGATAGACCTATTTAAATCACTTGATGACAGCAAATTCGAAAACGATTTCCTTAAATTTTTTGAAGTAGTATAAGAAATGGCTAAGCCACTTACATTAACAGGAGTAAAACCGGAAAAAGCATTCCATATAAATGCGTACATAATACTACCTCAAAAAGTTGAAGAGGTATACATGTGGGAGAACTTTATTCGGGATTCTGAGAGAAGTGAAGAATTACATAATATGCGGATTTCAATTAAAAGACTCCGATATTCGATGGAATTCTTTACCTGTAATTACGGTGAAAAATTCATAAAATGTCTTCACACTATTATAGATTTACAAGATATACTCGGAGATATACATGATAATGATGTTGTCATAGAAACATTAGCAAATTATAAAACTGACCATAATCATTTAACACTACCTGGAATTGATTCACTTATATCACGCGTCAGAAAAAATAGGATTTCCGATTATAATGAATTTTTGTCAAAATGGGAAAGATTATCACAGGACAACTTCAAAGACCATTTACTGACAATTATTGCGACAGAAAAGAAGAATGGCTGATGGATTTTATTGGAAGTCATGGTAAATGCATTTAAAAAGGAAAAACGGATGAATAATAATGTAGTTGGTGTAGACATGGGAGGGACTAAGATTCTCGCTGCTATCGTTGATGAGGAAGGGAATATCTTAGGAACATCCAAAATTCGAACGAATGCAAAAGATGGATCTTCAAATGTCATAGATCGAATTGCAGATTGTATCCAGATGGTAATTCAGGGGACAGATGTTTCACGTGACTCTATACAAGGGGTTGGAATTGGAGCACCTGGTCCCCTTGACCCAGAGACAGGTGTAGTGATAGTTGCTCCAAATCTGGGTTGGGAGAATGTACCCCTTAAATCTGAACTTGAAGAGAGAATTGATATACCTACTTATGTTGATAATGATGTAAATGTGGGAACGCTTGGAGAACACACTTACGGAGCAGGACAGGGTATAAAGAACATTGTTGGAATTTTCGTTGGTACTGGTATTGGTGGGGGTATTATTATGAACGGTGAGTTATTTCATGGTGCCAGTAAAACTGCGGGTGAAGTTGGACATATCATCGTAAAAGAGGGTGGACCGAAATGTGGGTGTGGAAACCGTGGATGTTTAGAAGCACTTGCAAGTCGAACCGCGATGACAAAATCCTTTAAGAAGGGAATAAAAAAAGGTAAAAAAAGCGTTGTTACAAAACTTACGGATGGGGATCTAAATTCAATACGTAGTGGTGTATTAGCTAAGGCAGTTGATGCAAAGGACAAATTGACAAAGAAAATACTCAATAGAACAACGAAGTATCTTGGTGTAGGTATTGGTTCAATTGTAAATTTCCTAAATCCAGAGATGATAATCCTCGGGGGAGGTGTTGTAGAAGCCCTTGAAGATGTTTTTGTTGATAATATTCGTACTGCAGCAAATAAATACGCATTACCCGGAACATTAGATGGTGTACAAATTGTTAAGGCACATCTTGGGGATAATGCAGGAGTGTTGGGTGCTGCCGCATTAGCAAGACAGAGGATAGATTGGGGATAAGTTATAACCCAATTTCAGATATGGACTCTATACGGAGGGAGAGGATCCATGTTAGTTGATGATAACAGAGAAGAACATCGAATGATGATATTTGGAAACGATAGTAGACTTGTTCAGGAGCAACTTATTGTTGACAATAATATAAACGAAAGGGGAATCCTTGCCCAGAAGGTGCATGAGGATTCGTATACTGTCACATTATATGTTCTCCTTAAGGATTATGGACTGACACCAGTATTTCGTATCAAACCACGGATCCGATTTCACCGTTCTAACTATGATGGTCTTTCTTCAAGTGCACCTCTTCAATACAGTCTCAATGACATCATACATTTTGCTGAGTTAAAACGTGGGACTGAATTGATGGAGAAAATTGACGATCAGAAATTAGCTGGGATTCTTGGTGATGCGCCATCTCTTGAGAACCTGACGGATGATCCTGCTCTACACTTTGTTTCCCAACGTGATGTATCCTTAAGAAATCCACCCTTTAAAACAAAAACAAAGGTATTTGGCAAGAGTGAGGACGAAGGAGAAGAAGAGGCAGGTATACGGATCGGTACGTTTCTGGATGCGTTAAATCAACCCAAACGTACTGAGGAGATTTTTAGTAAATTTGCCCGCGGAAGCGAATTCGCCAAAGATTTGCGAAAAGCATTAGAAGATTATGAATCATACGAATTTCAATTCGGTATATATTCTCGATATGAACGCCGCGACTGTGTTCTTGCGGGTGGAGATCTCGAAACAAGCGGTTATTATCGTGCAACATTTGATCCGTGGACAGCCCTCGGATACATCCGTCCCAGTGGAGACAATCAGCAGTTTCAGATTCTTTCCCACGAACGTGGAACCCGATGGGAACATAAGGTTATGTTGGAGAAACTTGATCCCGATACCCTTGACCGGCTTTCAACAGAGATACCACGTCTGCGTAGTAAATATCTCATTGGACGCGTTTTATCGAAAAGTCAAACAGCTTTGTCTCGACTTGCTCAACTTCGTATATCACAACTCAATTTAACAACAGATTTGGATGTTGGATACACACTACAGTTAGAGATGCCAGTTCCTGATAAGAGGTTTTCTGTAATTGACCACAGAAAGAATCTTAGATCAATCTTCAACGGTAACAGAGATTATCAATTGCATCCGCTTAATGGGGAGTTTGTTGAACAACACTTTAACTTGGCAAAAGGTGTTAGAGAAGGCGTTGTCTGGACACTTGACAATGTTGATTTATTGACGGGACATCCACCTATAACAGAACAATTTGATGGATATTCTATAACTAAATCGTTGACACAAAATAGATTTGTTGTCCGATCTGCCCAAGAACTTCGCGAACGACTTCCCAGTAACGGATTTGAAAAGTGTTGGAATGAATCAATTGATACGGGTGGGTATACCGTATTGAATCAAATGTCGGGTAGAGTATATTACATAAGTTATGGAAGGAAGAACGTTGGAAATTCTTATGAGGGTAAGGTATCAAAGGATCGTGCTACGCACTTTCTTTCAATTGAATACTTAGGATTAGATCCATCAAAAGCAGCAACCCATAGTTTTGATGAGGAAGAAAAACGGGGTTTTTTTGCAATGCTATTTGGTAGAGAATCTGTCCCCTCCTTTTATAATCATTTGATTCAAACAGAAAATCAGGTGATTGAGGAGATGAAACTACTTACACATCACTGCAAAGAGAAGTTGAAGATTCCGTAGATATTCGGTTGTTAGGTTGTGTTATTCTGAGGTATGTTATAATTACGACTTGTGCCGGTTAACTAATTGTTTGTTATAAATACACACATGCTGTATTTAACATATAAACATATCGTCCCTACAGGACTCAAGAGGTATATGTGACGTTTTTCTATAAACATTCCGTCCCTACGGGACTCAAGAATGGTCAGGATAACGGTTTGCTATAAACATTCCGTCCCTACGGGACTAAAGACATCAATATCAGAGAACTATAAACCACTAAGTTGACACCTATGGGTTTCGTACCTCTACCCGACCTACAAAGAATGACAGAATAATATATAGAATTGGTATTACATGAAATTGCGTTTAAGATGACTCCTTCTCATCCTGTGATGGATAGGATACTACGAAGAATTGAACACCAAATTACTGCATATAATCCGACTTGCTGATAACTTATTGTATTTTACAGAAGGGAACGAAAAATAAATGCCAAACCGCAGAAAAGTCCTCATCACTGGAGCTGGAGGGTATATCGCCGGACGGATGTTACCCGATTTTCGAGAACGTTACGATCTTGTCCTTCTTGACGTGAGAACGACAAATCGACAAGGTGAAGAGGTTGCAGATATTAATATCGTCGATGTGAGTGATCCGGACCGTGAGGTATATCAACAATATTTCGAAGGTGTAGATGCAGTCGTTCATTGTGCTTTCAGAGGTGGTGGTTTTGAAGAAGAACTTAATAATGTTCAAATGGCATATAATATATATCGTACATCGGTAGAAATGGGTGTTTGTCGGGTCGTGGTTTGTAGTTCAAACCATGCAGCAGATTACTATGAAAACCTAATCTGGGCAGGTAAATGGGATTTTGTCACACCAGAAATGCGTCCCTTATCTGATAACTTCTATGGATGGGCAAAGGAGGCTTATGAACACCTCGGCTTTGTATTTGCGAATGGAGATACCAGAGGAAGAATACTCCAGAATGTGCAGATACGGATCGGTGCTCCACGAGAAACAGATCTAAATGATATCACTGCAGAAAATTATACTAAGATGCATCGTGCGCTTGGGGCATATTTAAGTGTACGTGACCAGGTACAGCTTTTTGTAAAGAGTATTGAGACAGAAAATATAGAAGATGAAAATGGTGTTCCCTTCCAGATATTCTACGGAATTAGCGATAATTCGCATAAGTTCTGGAGCATAACCAATGCCAGGAAAGTAATAGGTTATGAACCTGAAGACAACAGTGCTTACCGTTTTGCCGGTCGGATAGCAGAGATTCTAAATCAGAAATAAAAAACAACCCACCCTTAATTCTTCATTATGCCAAATGTCACTTCAGACACTCTCACATCAATTTGTCTAAACGTATTTGAAAAACTAAATATCTCTGAATCTGAGGCAGAAATTGTCACGCGTTCAATGGTAAACGCAAATCTCGTTGGACATGATTCACACGGGGTCATCCATCTTCCAAAGTATGTAAGAGAAATAGAAGAGGGTGTGATTGTACCTGGAGCTTCAATTGATACAATTCAGGAGTCTGCATCAATCTCTGTTTTGGATGGAAATTGGGGTTTTGGTCCTGTTATAGCTACCCATGCTGTTAAATTAGCAATTCAGAAAGCGAGGCAAACAGATGTTAGCACAGTTACCGTATCTCAATGCAATGAGATAGGACGGTTAGGGGACTATGTCTGTCTTGCAGCTGAAGCAGATATGATAGGTATACTTATGGTCAACGATCATGGAGGAGGAACGTGTGTCGCTCCTTACGGTGGAACAGAAGGTAGACTTTCTACCAATCCAATAGCTTGTGCTATTCCACTTGCGTCACAGAATCCGATTGTTTTAGATATGTCAACGAGTGTGGTGGCATCAGGTAAGATACGCGTGAAACAACGGTTAAATGAATCTGCACCAGAAGGATGGCTAATTAATTCGGAAGGTAAATCTACGACTAATGTGGAAGATTTTTATAGAGAAACACCAGCCTCGATTTTACCGTTTGGCGGAATTGCTGCTCATAAAGGATTCGGTCTCAGTGTGATTGTAGATATTCTGGCAGGGGCACTTTCAGCAGCAGGATGTAGCAGGAATAAAGATGCACGTGTCGGTAATGGGTTATATATCCATGTAATTAATATTGCGAGTTTTCGGAGGTTTTCAGGATTTAGTGCTGAAATTGAACGTTTTGTTGCTTATCTAAAATCTGCGAAGACTGTTGTAGGAGAAGATACGATATTGATGCCGGGTGAAAGGGGTTGGAATGAAAAACAGAAAAGAGAACGGGATGGTATCCCCATTGACGAAGAGACTTGGAGACAAATTCAAGCGTTGGTGTGGAGACTCATGTAGAAACTGAGGTTAAACTATTCGACTGTTAAAGATTCACCAGTATCCGGATGAAAAAGATGTGCTTTATCAATGTCAAAACTAACTGTCAGGGGAGTGTTGTGTTGGGGTAAATCCATGATATTAGATTGTGCTACAAAATTGTGTTCATCCGTTTTCAGATATAGAAGAGCATGGTTGCCAAGTGGTTCTACGAGTTCTACTTGTGTTATTACACGGTTTTTCCCATTGCCATCTATCTGGATATGCTCTGGACGTATACCTAACGTGACAGTGTCTGGAGAATGACTATTCAATGCAGTCTGTAATTTGGGATTTAATTCAAGCGAAAAATTTTCAAAACTTAGTTGCTGAGTCCCATCATTTCCTGTAATCTTCGTCTGGATAAAGTTCATTGGTGGTGTACCGATGAAACCTGCTACAAATTGGTTTTCAGGGTTGCGGTATAACGTTCCTGGATCAGCAATTTGCTGTATTTTGCCTTCATTTAATACCACTATTTGATCCCCCATCGTCATGGCTTCAACTTGGTCATGAGTGACATAGATCATAGTAGCATTTAATCGTTCGTGTAGACGGCTGATTTCCATTCTCATCTGAACACGTAGTTTTGCGTCAAGGTTGCTTAACGGTTCGTCGAATAGAAATACTTTCGGTTGACGGACAATTGCTCTCCCAACAGCAACGCGTTGCCGTTCTCCACCAGATAGATGTTTGGGTTTACGATTTAAGAGATGGGAGATATTGAGGATATCTGCAGCTTCGGTCACACGTTGGTCAATTTCAGTCTTTGAGTATTTTCGAAGTTTCAATCCAAAAGCCATGTTCTTATACACTGTCATGTGTGGGTAGAGAGCATAGTTTTGGAATACCATTGCGATATCCCTATCCTTTGGTGGGACATTGTTTACAATTTCATCGTTGATATAAATATCACCTTCCGTAATCGGTTCGAGACCCGCAATCATCCTTAACAGAGTAGACTTTCCACATCCTGAGGGTCCAACAAGAACAGTAAATGACTCATCAGGAATGTGAAAGTTAGCACTTTGTACGGCGAGTACATCTCCTTCATAAACTTTGGTGACATCTTTCAGAGATACCTCTGCCATTATCTTACCTCTGAACGTGTATGCAGGGAATTTAAAAACAGGGCGACAAGAAAGCCGATAGCAAAACCGACGAAGAGTTGCCAAGTAAATACTACTTTGAGGAATGATCCTGTATAGAAGAATGAGAAGATAGTTTCCATCCTTCTCATCTTAATACGGTCATATCCCTCTCCTCCTGAGGCTACTACTTTCGATTTACCTATTCTACTACCGTATCCTTTCTTATGTGTGCTTATTGTATACCGACCGGCTGATAATCCAGTTTTCTCATATAATCCATCTTTATCGGTATAAACAGTGAAGGTCTGACCATTGAGTGCTTCTATTTCAACACGGACACCTTCTAAAGGTTTCTGTTTTGGGGATGTATCAATAACATGTCCTCGCAGTGTTGCACCCCCCTTCATTACAACAGTATCTTGTCCAAATGCAATAGGTATACTGAGAGAAATACACATATAGATAACAAAGATTAAAATAGGACTTAAACGTATCATTGTATAGCTTTGGATTAGATTCAACTTGTGAATCCAAATCTGTTTAGGCTGCTATAGAATGAAGGAAATCTATTTGTCGGTGTTATCTCAATTCTTCTCAGTCTTAGTTGGCGTCTGAACACCGTTAAGATTCTTATCAACCAATTCTGATACAGCAGTTTCAACGTCAAAACCACCGAGATACGCCTTCTGAATGATTCCTTCTCCATCAATTAGAATTGCCGATGGAATTGCATTAACTTTAAAAAGAGTTCTAATTTTACGATCTTCATCCCAATAGTGATGCCAACCCAGTTCTTCATTTGCTATGTATTCTGCAAGTGGTAACAATGATCTGTCAAGACTTATTCCAATAATCTGAAACTTCTGATCCTTAAAATTCGCATAGGTCTTTTTGATTTTCGGTAATTCAATAAGGCATGGACCACACCAGGTTGCCCAAAAATCAAGCAACACAATCTGTCCTCTAAAATCTTCCCAAGTAAGTTCTTCACCTTTCAAAGTGGTTATTTTAATATCTGGTGCAGGTTTACCTACCCAATCAGTTAGTTTGCTTGATGGAATAGATGGATTATTAGGTGTAGGATTACTTGGTTTGATTAACTTTGTGGCAGGTATGGATTTAGGTTGATGGGTATGGTGAGGAATCTTTAAGTTTTCTTCAACCATTTCACCCACTGCAGTTTCAAGTTGGTGTCCACGTAAATTCGTCATACGGATTATACCTTCACCATCAATTAGGAAGGTTGCGGGGATCCCTGTGACACCGTATTGATTCGCTATCTTACTTTCTTGATCGAAATAATGAACCCATCCGAGATTTTGTTCCTTAACAAAAGATTCAAGTGTGGGTTTTGACCTATCAAGACTGATACCAATAATTTGAAATCTCTTGTCTTTGTATTTATCATAGGTGGCTTTAACATTTGGAAGTTCGCCTATACAGGGACCGCACCATGTTGCCCAAAAATCAATGAGAACAACCTGACCATGATATTTTTCCAAAGTAATTTCTTCACCATTTAAGTCCATTACCTTAAACGCTGGTGCCTGTTTTCCAATCCATTCACTGGGTTGACCCCCTGCTGACTTAGGTTTTGGTAACTCACCTGTACGTGATTCTATATCCATTTCAAGAATTTCTTGAACTTTCTTCGCTTGTGAACGTTTACTATATTTTGGATGTTCAATCAAGTTTTTATATACTTCATCTGCTTTTGGGTGGTTTCCAAGCTTATCATACGCTAAACCTAATTCTAATAGTATGGAAGGCACATATCGTGCATCTGAATCTTCTTTAAAGAGAGTTTCAAATACTGAAATCCCTTCTTCAACCCGTTCTAATCGAACTAAGGCATTTCCAAGGTAATAATACACTTCATCTATACGTTTGTATTTAGGATGACTTTCGATAAAATTCTGTGATTTTGCAACTATATTCTCTAATGCATCAGTGTCATTCTTATTTATGTTCTTTTTTGCGATACTCTTTATTTCTTGATATTTATATCCTATCTTCGCAGGACTAATTTCTACTGCCTTTTCAGCCGATTCAGCCATGGTGATGTTGGCAATATAACCAAGTAATACCATCATAGTGATGATAGAAAAACTAATCAAAGTATATTTTCTGTTTATTCTGCCATAATGTATTTTCTGATTTTTGATAAGCATTTTAACCCCCTAAATCTGAAAGTAGATAAACTTTTATAGTAAGTTCAAGAATTAATGAGACACTCTTCAACGGACGAGGAAACCTCGCCCCTACGACAGAGACACTCTGATATTTTTAAAATGTATTTTTAATTCTAAGTTCTACTATAGATCATATACTCTAAACATCCGTAATATATTTTTATTCCATTTTCTTATTCAAGATAAGGACTATTGGTTTCTAATACAAGCTGTCTTACAGCATTCTCAAGTGCATTTCCCCGTAAGTTTGCATAACGTATTATCCCTTTACTATCAATTAAGTAAGTGGTAGGTATTGCTTGTACTTGATATAAATTTGATATCTGACCAGCATTATCATAGTATTGTGGCCATGTAATTCCTTTTGTTTCTAAATATGTCGTAAGTTCGTTCAAATCATGATCTAAACTAATACCGATTATTTCAAAGTTCTGGTTCTTATATTTCTGATATGTACTCTTTACAAAGGGCATCTCCGCTCTACATGGTGCACACCATGTTGCCCAAAAATCAAGGAGGACTATCTGTCCGTGATACTTCTTTAAGGATAATGCTTCCCCATTTAAATCCTGAACCTGAAAATCTATGGCTTTCTTACCTATATAATTAGTTGATGTCGATGCATCTGATAATCCTTCAAGAGATCCTTTTCTGTCAGAGATGTCTGTTTCAAGAAGTGTCTTGGCTGTCTTTGCAAATTGACCGTTATTGTATTTAGAGTTATTGATCAATTTGTAATAGGCTTCATCCGCTTTGTCATGCATACTTAACTTATCATAAGCAATACCCAAAATTAGCAGACTGGGTTCAACAGAAGGAGCAAGTGGATAATATCGTATCAATTCTTCTAATACTTTTATTCCTTCATCAGGACGATCAAATTCGACTAAAACAGACCCTAAGATATAATAAATTTGATCCACTTTATCGTATTTTGGATGTGCCTTGATAAAAGATTTAGATTTATCAATTATCATCTCAGCGATTGCTGTATCAGCAGTGGTTTTGAGTTGTTTTGAGATACTTATTATATCGGAATATCCATCACCTGCCCTAACAGGTGTTGTACCTTCAGTATTCATACTTGAGGGGACACAGGAAACAGCAAACAGTGATAATACTATGATGACTGATAAAGAAAACCATCCTTGTAACATAACTATTCTACTATTTGATACCATCTTAATCTCCTTGAAAAAACCTAATATAGATAGTTTATAGTAAACTTTTGAATTAATAGAACATTTTGAGATGTAGGAGGACAGTTAACATGATTCTGGCCGATTCCCAACTATCACTGAGTTAAATCGCGATTCGGAGATCGCTCCTACAGGGATTTTGTGTTATTATTTTCGATGTTCACTATAAATCAGACGGCATTTTGGTATGAATAAGCCAATAACAGCTTAATCTCTTCAGCTTGTATCTGTTTTAGGAATGCTGTACTGTCAGATGTAGGATCATTTTCTGCGGATTCACACCAATCAACAAACTGGAAACTATTCCACTTATCTTCAGATTCAATTGTATGGATAACCTGTGATAAAGAGTCAGATGGGTTTTCTATTTCTTTAGATAATGAAAGTACATTATCTCGAAGTGAAGGGAAAATGGGATGATCTCCAACCCTTCCAAACCAATACTTTGAATTACTATAGTCGGGTTCACGACGGTGCATCAGTCCGTGCCAATAACTACCTGTTTCATTTGCAAGAGTTTGTGATATTTCGTGAGATTCGTCCAAGGCATCATTCCAAAGTAGTAAACCGCTCTTGATCGCCTGTGCGTATGTATCATCTTTTACTTCATGTCCTTGAAAAAGATCCCCAAGGGATAGACCCTCCAATGTATTGGTAAGATCATCATTCCAAGCATTCTTTGGAACAAGCGTTGGTACAGGATTCCCTATTTCTAATTTGTTTATGACTTCAACAATTGTTTTAGTATATTCTACAGCCATTCCTAACTCCTTAGTCTACAATTCAATTCTTCGGTTTAGTTTACCACCATTTTCTTGATATATCAAGGTTTTTGTCTTACCGTATACAAACTGTTTTGTCATGAATATGTCGGATTTGTGTTCGGATGTCAATAACTATTTCATTTCTGTTTCAGTTAAAAGGCAAACCCATCTATATTGCATGAAAAATCGGGATCACTTGTAAAGTTTAATTCTGGTTTTTTCGCATCATGGGGAAAGTGGGGATATACATACAACCCAATTGCAAACAGAAAATTAAAAATAAGAACCAAGAATAATACGCGTTTAAAAACTAACATGATAAACCTCCTACTTCCTTATTAAGTGTTCTAATCCGTGTTCACGGAGTGCAGCATTGAACTTTTCTTTCGCCATACGATCAGACTTTGATGCTTGTTCAGCAGTCGTCCAACCTGCCCCTACAGAGAGAGGACGCATGCGTTGAGCAGACGCTTCAAGTGCCTCAATTTCTGCAGTAAGTCGAGCGACTTCAGTGGGATTGCGGCGTTTTGTCAACCGCTCCTCTTTGAGCTGATTGTATTTTTCAAACTGTTCTTTTGTCGGTGCAAAACCAACCCCCATTCTGATTTTGATTACCGGTTCGTCCAATCTACGTAAAATAGGGTTCCCGTTCTCATCTAATTCCGGCACCCAGGCATCCTTCCACACATAATCGTATCCGCGGGGCGGCACTTTCAACCCAAATTGCGTATAAAACCGATCCGCGATGTGCTTCTGTACGACTCCAGCACCAAGTATTAGTATAACAAGAGTTATGATCCCCCAATACATTTTCTTTCGCATGAGTTTCACTCCTTATACCATTTTTAATAAATGAACACATAGTGAGTAAATAACTATACATTATACAATTAATCAAGTTGCTACCTATCAAGATTTAGACTTGAAAATACCGTCCTTTTAGCAAATACTTGTAGCGTAAACTATCAGTTTGCGTTTATGTAGATACAATCTAACAGATTCTGATACATAGGTGGCAACGTGGACATTTTGCCCCTGGCAATTGACATTTCAATTTCTTGAGAGACCCTCCCTTTCCAGTGTCTGCCACTTTAGACATCTTTTAAACTTATATCAACCTTAATCAGAAAAAGTTAATAGCAAATTGCAGATTTTTTTCTATTTTGTGCATTTTTTAGGATAATAGATTTCACTATAAACCAATAGTTTAGGGCAATAGTTATGTGAGATATTGATTGACATAGATTATTAATCAACGATATAGGCTGCCCTTCATAATTTAAGACACAGAAGCTATGGAAAAGGGTGCATAATTTAAAATTATTTGCACTATTTTAATCCAAGTTGCTACCTATGTAGCATAATCTGTTAGTTTTACAGTATTTTTAGGTACAATCTATCAAATGTTGTGACAAGGTGGCAACTTACGAACTTACGTTATAATATTGTCGTCATACAATTGATGATATGGTGATATCAACCTAACAATCTTAAGCAAATATCGTGCCAACTTTAAAAATTTACGTTATTTTTAACCCAATTCACTTATTCCATTCTATTACTACACCCATGAAATATAGACATAAAGAGGTTTTATCGTAAGAAATGTTAGTTTGTAATTTTCATGTGTTTTAATTTTTTTTGATGTCTTAGATCATTATTACAAACCATAAATTCAATACATTTATTGCGTACCACAATGCATAATTTGTCATTCATAGATTTACCTTATGACAAAACCAATTTAGCAAACCTTTGAATTTATCATTATTCATTTCGAGATTTAATTCCGCGCATTCGGCGTTGATTTTGGATTCAAACAACCCGTCACAAAACCTCATAAAGATCAAATATTTCCAATTAAAATATAAATAATTAAGAAAAATCTATACACAAACATCTAAAGTCACATCCGTGAAAATAAGGTTGTAATCCATTTGTGAATATGTTTAAATAATTTTATGTATAATAGAATAAATCACCAATGATGGATTATTATGTTAAGATAAATTATGATATTAAAACTAAACTGGTAAATACCAGACAATTCTATACAATCCCTTTACCCGACTGGATTTATAGCAGATTGATAGAAAAACTAGAATTGAAACCTACACAAATTTCAGAACTAAACACAGAGACTTTTGAAGGTGTATATAAACCAGTAAATATTTGCCCAGATATCCTATTAACTGACAACCAACTACCGAGTATTAACAGATATAAACTAACAACTAATAATTGTCAGCAAAATATTAACACTTGTGAATACATTGGAGAAAAATTGAAATCAGAGAAATAGCACAATAATGAGAAATTTAAAATTCTACTTTTTTCTATATTTAGGGTAACAATCCCAGTACAGCACTGGTCTGATAGCCACAATTTTAACGAAGATTAATCCTACAGAATGTAGGAAAAAGTGTGACATTTTCCCGTTTTTCGACATCTTCTAAACTTATGTATCTAAACCAGTTAAAGTAAATCTACACACAAAACAAATTAAGGAACAGGTTGTGATTTGCAAACAGATCTAACCGCGGAAGGTGAGTAGAACGAAATGGGAGGTACAGTAGTGGATAGGTATAAAATATTGAAAGTCTATGTCAGTTGAATGTATACGGTGTTAGAAAGGAAGCAGCCAATAGATCGTAATTTCTGCAACAACGACTGCTGCGGCGAGTGCAAATGTGTAGAAAAATCCGTTCAGTTCTAATGGACGTATGACTTTACTTGCTATAGCGAATAGAAATGCTATACTGACAATGTATGTCGGTATTTTAGCTGCCTGTATCAATAATCTTGGGAAGCAATTGAAGCAGTCAAGTATGTGTGCAAGATTTTCATCGTCTGGCATTGTGTGGAGCGTGTGTAGCATTGCGTCTGTCATACCTGCCTGCATTATGCTACCTGCGATTGTGTTGAATAACCCATATCCGATAGCGATTGCGATGGTCATTCCAATCTTTTCAACTTTTGCCAAGGGTAAGAAGTAAATCGCTCCGAATGCGATAATGGATAGGAGTATGACACGTAGCAGTTTGTTTTCGTTTCTGTTTGTCTCTGGCTCTGAAGTTTTTGTTACCTGCGGTGAAAAGGGTATGTAATTGGGTGGTAGCTGCAGCAGTTGTTTCAGCGCATTGACGGGTACAGCAAAGTTCAGATTTTGCCCATCATCGCGTGTTTGGCTGACAATACCAATGACCTGCCCGTTTTGATTGACAACCGCGCCGCCTGAACTACCGCGTGAAATGGCAGCTGTGAATTGTATCACTTTGCCCGATATTCCAGGGATACCGTTGGGAATAAGATTACTGACCTGTCCTTGTGAGAATACGCCTTCAAAGTCGCGTGGATTCCCCATCGTATAAACCGTATCCCCTCTTTGGACAGTATCACTATCGCCAAATTGCAACGCTGGTGCCTGTGTGTTAGAGACGCGCAGGATAGCCATGTCTCTGTCCGCGTCCTTTCCCATAGAACCGTGTATCTTAAATTGTTGTTGTGTGTTGACTAATCTACACGTGCCACTTCGGGCTGCTTCAATGACATGGTGGTTGGTGGCAATGAGTCCTTCCCCAATGAAAAAACCGGTGCCGTGTGAAACACGACCATTGGCATCCCGTATCTCTAAAATCACTGTAGATGCCGATAAGGTTTTGGCAAGATGTTGAGCAGATTGGGTATCCGCACGCGGTGCGAAAACCAGTAATAGAAAAATCAGAACAGATAAATAACGCATCAGATTAGCCTGCAATACTTGATAATAGTTCCAGTGGAATGTAGAATATAACAAAGATTATAGCAGAAACAGAAAGAAAAAAGAAAGACTTAAGTGTGATGGGGATGTATAGTTTTTGGCATTAACCTTATACCATTTCTATTAAATTTTTTCCAATAACCTATTGTTTGAAATTAGGCGTAATGTAGCACAAACTGGAAAGTTTATGCTACAAAGAGAGACATTATATATCAGAAATGGTATTACAATTCATTGAAGGAGGAAATCCGAATACCGACTGATCGTGATTCGGACTACAGGTTTTCTGTGTCTATTTGCAAAACACTTTATACCCACGGTAAAAACGCGTACCTTGACTCGGTCAATTGGTTTTGATACAATTAAGACACAATGCAATAGCGAAAAGGAAAGGTATATGAGACGTTTTGGTACACAAGGTCCCGTCAATACTCAAGATCACTACGTTGTTCAACGTTCTGATGAAATTGCCGACTACATTAAACATGTAGAAGATGGTAAATATGTTGTCCTTTTTGCTCCCCGACAAACAGGTAAAACTACCTTCTTTCAAGCATGCTTAGAAACACTCACAGTCGGTGAGCTTGCAAATACTGATCCTACACAAGTCAAGTCTACTTCAAAGTACAACTACTTTCCTATTCAGCTAAATTTTGATGTGTATAAGAACACATCTGTTGCAGATTTTTACGACAACCTTTACCAAGATATATGTGAGGAAATTGAGAAACTCTATCAGAGACGCGACGAGATAGTTCCTGAAACTGTCAGTCAAATTTTGGAGGACACCAAACTAACGGATCATCATGCAATGAGAAGGTTTTTTAGACGTCTTGAACGTTTACTCACACCCCAGAATGCGTTATAGTCATTGATGAGTTTGATTGTAGAAACTGAGACGATAGAGGGCTTCCAGATTCGGAGTTATGTTATTCCTGTATTGCAGGAGATGCCATCGGGGAGTCCGAGTGGTTCTGCCTAAAGAAGAATCAGACTCCTCCCTTCCGCTTAGAGAGATTCTGTAGTCCTTCTTTGATAGTTTGTTCACCCAAGTAGGATTTTAGTGATTTTTCAATACTGTGAATATCACTCAGTTCCAACGCATCGGTCAGGTCACGTTGCACCTGCTTAAGCCAATCCATGAAACTCTCTTTTCGGCTTGGATACTCCTGCCAATTATCTGCGAAGTTCTCAAATGGGTTCACTGGATTGCGTATAAGAGTTACCCCGTTATCCTGATATTCAATATAGTGCGGCATTTGTGTTAAAATCTTCAGTAATGTTTGTTGAAGATCATTCTCGTTATAGTAGGCATGCGCCGCAAGCGTCGTGATGATAATAGAGGCTGGTTTCGCCTTTTTATCATAGGTGGATTGGTTTTTATCAAACCAAATGTCGCAGTGCCGTTTCAAAATTTGAATAGCTCGCTGAAGTGGGGTTTTCACTTTATAGTCGGGTAATTTGTCAATCTTCCTTCGGCTTAGAGACTGTCGTATCGCGCTAACTCTTTTTCTCATGCGACTTCGGAACCATTCTGCATATCCTTTTGGATTACTATGGGACCAGTCAGGAGTGATCTGTGAATAATTGGGGAGAGTAGTGTCCGTAATTGCAATAGCGGAATCCGTCCAGTTAGAAGGTGAGTTTTCCCTTGATTCAAGGAATAGTTTGAACGGTTTGGCATCCGGTATCGCAGGTAAGATATTCGCGTGGAACTGAAAACCATCTGCATAATTCAGGATCCAACATCGCTGCCTTTCTTTAGGTTGAGAATTCAGGTTGTTAACTTGGGCATAAGACTTGATTTCTGTACCGACTAAATACTTTAGTTTCTCTTGACTAATCTCGGTTTTCTGGAGATTCAACTCACTGACAAGGTCTATGTTATACTCTTCAGCACCAGAAATGGGTTTTATAACTGTAGCGAGTAAAAAAGAACCGTGTGGATAAATTTTAGGCATATAGCAAGCAACGATAGATTCGTCCCGTTGTAACCATGCACCAAGCGATTCATAAAACTTTAGAACTTGTGCATGGTGGTTTTCAGAGATGTCTAATGCGTCGGCTATTGCCTCAAGTAGTGGGCTGCACTGCGCGGGGTAAGTAGGTATATAAGATTCTTCTGTCCCGCATTCAAGTCTCTCCCGGACAACCTTCTCTATTGCCTTTTTGACCTGGTGTTTTGTGAGTTTCCCTCGCTTCGGGGGGTACTTAACAGTTCTTTGTCTTGACATATGGATTACCTCCCTGAGTTACATTTTAAAAGGTTACTTGTCATTGGTTTCCTGCCATACCGCAATTACCAAAAGATAATCGTTAAAAATCAAGTCTTCAGCATCTAATTGATACTCTTCTGCTGTTTGGGGTAGATCCCTTAGAAAAGTCTGATAACGTTCCCAAATGATATTTCCACCTGGAATTGCCAGTCTGCCCGAAGCAGTGCGAAGCCAATTTCGAACAACTCTCACAATCGTTTCAACAATAGTTCTTCATCAATGGGACAATCATGTATTTCTTCCTGAATGGAAATGTTAAGGTTAATCCACAGATTATTAGTAATCAAAATTTATGATATTTAAGAGGATGGTAAAAAGAATGTGTTTAGCATCTCATGCAGCATGCTACACTCACATGCTGACTCCAGTGAGTTGGCTTTGGTTTGTAGACAGTTTTTTTGATCGGAGTATTGAGTGAACGATAGAGGTGGAAAGAATTCCTACAAACCTGATAACTCTGAAATCAGCGTTCATGGTAGTTGTATACGTATTGACACATGCTTATGTGTGTTTTTTCGGTGATGGACATATCTCATGCTTAGGGTCCCACCAAAGCAGATAAAAGATGTTTACAGATCTGCGAATTGCCCAAAGTCTTTGTTTCCCATTGATATGAAATGAAGCCAATCTATTCTCATCATCATGACCTAACTCTGCAAGTCGCTCTTGTGCTGGTTTTATTATGCTATTTACAGGTATCATATGGTGAGTATTTCCTGCTATTTGATCCCAAGTTGTAGATTCAAAGTTACGCATCTTTTTCCAAATTTCTTTAAAGAAAAATGAACAATTTACTCTCCTCCAGCCCCATTTACCATCGTCATCGATCTGTGAAACGTCCCAAACAATATTATTATCCTTGGTTGTCTTCTGAGTAATTGATGTGGGAGTCTTTTGTGTCTTCGGATTAGCCTTCCGTCTTGATTTCTTGTTTTTTTATTCATCTACAACTTCATCCTCAACAGGTAAAGAACTATAATAAACTGCCATCGCGTCCAATGGTATAACCTTATCTCCCCGTTCCAGTGGATGCAAACCTTCCCTTGCTTCGATCCATGGATCTTCCATGTGTGTAAGTTCAATTAACCATTGGGCAGATTTATCCCCATAGTAATCAAGCACAGCATCAATAGTCTCCTGTTGTTTCTGATCTAATAGACGCGGATTGCCAATTTCCACGGTATCTATTTCATATCTCCCGCGATGATAATAGAACAGATCTCTAACAACTGGACCATTTGCCCATGCCTCAATATCTTCCTTAAAGAGAGGCTTTTCATCCCACACCAATGACCACGCTTGACTGTAGTATACCAATTTTTGGAGTTTCATAGTACTCATAGCACCCTTTTTCTCCACAATGTAAGCAGCGACATCAAAACACGAATTTCCGGTGTTGACTCAACCTCTTGAACTTGAATCTGTTCCCAAATTTCATCTTCTAATTCTTGAAATCCTGTGTCCAGATCGTACTTTGGAGTATGGGTTTTTATTGGTTTCTTATTATAGGAGTCATCATCTGAAAATGTATCTTCAGGAACTATAATTGTATCATTCCATTTGCTCATTCATAACTCCTTTTAACTCCAAATTATAGACTGAAACAATGAAGTCTACTGCTTTTTCTTTCATTGTTAGGACAGAGGTTTCAGATATTTTTGTCTTGAATTCGGCTAAATCGCGTATATCGGTATGGAAATTTAGCTTAAAGGTAACTTTTTTATCCTTCCGTTCAATGGTGAAATTAAGAGTCATGCTATCCAATTCTAAACTTCGGGTATATTGTTGACTAATTAATGAAGCACCAAATTTTTCTATTTTGCTTAAATCTTTTGAACGTACGATGTTTTTTAATTCTTCATTAACTTTATTCTCAGTGAAGACAAAGTTAATGCCGAATCCAGAGACAGGTGTATGTGGTAAATAATCAGCAAGTAGCAATGCAATTTCTTCTGTTTTTTTAAAGTATTTGTCATTGTCTTCTATAGGACTAAGACTTAGCTTGTTACCTTGCAATTGAATTCTAACTTCTTTAGATGATACTCGTTGTGAGGCAAATTGTGGATTAAAACCGTTGGGTAGTTCGGCTAAGATGTCAACCTTTAATTTTTCTTTTTCTCCATCAAACAAATATCTCCTAATCCAATTCGGATTAAAAATATGTGCGTTCCAACCACCGACAATAACTAAAGCACTTGAGGAATGGTCTAATTTCATAAGCATTGCCTTTCAATGTTGCAGGTAAGTAGTTTACAAGCGTTCCGATAATCTTTGTCTGAAGACTAACATTCAATATAATGAGGGATTTCCGTTAATAAACTTTTAGTGAATTAGCTAATTGCTATATTGTGAATATTATAAAATAATCCAACACTACAGTCAATAGCAATTAGTAGTTTTGCAGTGGTATATAGTTCACAAAGTGAATATCGTGGCATTCCAGTTTGTTCTCATGCGGAATTTAGGAAATATCTATCAGGTAGGCAATGCGATATTTCTGAAGTATCCCAGGTGTCCAAATACTTATGGTTCAGAGTAAAATAGGTGTATTAATCAATACCATGTTCTTGGCAATACTCGCGGATAATGGGCAAAAAGATATGGGCATATTTTTCAGTTTTATGGGAATTAACACGTTCAATCTGTATAAATTCTTCTTTAGTTTTTGGAAAATAGGTTGCCATTTCTTTCAACGTCCTATCCCAGAATATGACAAACGTCGGAACTCCGTCTTCGTCAGCAATTGTTTTCCGCATTTCTCGAAGTAGTTCAAAAAGCTCTTGGGAAAATATACTTTGTTTATCGGTTATAGTATCATGAGTATTCAATGGTTCATGCACATCATCAACTGTATCAATTCCGTGTTCCTCACAATATGCTCGAATAATTGGCAAAAAGTCATCGGCGTATTTTTCAGCTTTTACTGGTCCAATCCCATGAATCTGCAAAAGTGCTTCTTTGGTTCGTGGGAGATGAATTGCCATTTCTTTCAGGACCTTGTCTGAAAAAATACGGAATGCCCTTACCTTTTCTTTATCTACCACAGTTTTGCGTTTATCGCGTAGTCGCTCTAATATTTCCAGAGTCTGCGTGTTCAGTTTTTGAGATGCTGATTCTGAATTGTTTGAAATATCAGTTTCGTTTTCAACTGAAATTCCTTTTGGTTCCTGATCTGATTCGGTAGTATTCAGTTCATCAGTTTCACGATCTGTTGAATCAACTCCATGTTCTTCGCAATATGCACGTATAATCGGTAAAAAATCATCAGCATATTTCATTCGTACTTTTCCAATACCTTTAATCTGTCCAAATTCATCCAAGGATTGTGGTAGTAGGGTTGCCATCTCTTTCAATGAATCACGCGGCAATATATTTGATGCTCTTGTTCTATCCTCCTCTGCTATACTGCTACGTTTTTGACGAAGTCTATCAAAAAGTACGGGATCATAATCGTACTGTTCGTCGGAATCGGTCTCATAGGTATTCAATTCTACAGTTATACTATTTTCCGACACAGAAGTCACCAAATCTACCGGAAAACCCCAAAACCTATCATCAGCGGTAATTCTTATTGTGTTGACTTTCCAACCCTTATCTGTCAATTGAAGACTCCCATCTTCCTCATCCCGTCTATACAGATTGTTTTGAAAGAATTGCAGAGCAAGGTAGCACCATTGGGCTTTGCTATATTCCATGCCTTTTCCCCATGTGCTAAGTTTGTGATGCTTATTTTCGATAATTTCCTCTTGCTTCTCACCACGTAAAATGTCAATGATATATAAAATACCTGATGGTAGGCAAACGGGGATACTCGTATTTTTATCTTGTAAAGTACCAAAAAAATATGCTTTGTCGAAAACATCATTAGTCTCACTTTCATTAACCCTATGAAGGCAGGATAGAAACTTCTGTGCAGGCGTTGTTAAATCTGTCTTTTCCATTTTCGCGCTACAACAGTTATCACACATACCGCAATCTTCGTTTTCGTATTGTTCCCCAAAATAGTTTAGTAGTGCTTTACGGCGGCATTCTTTTGAATTTACCCAGGCAATAAGTTTTTGCAAATTCTCGATCCGTCCTTCACGTTGCGATGGATGTCCATCATCAATGAATTCGTTAATCGTATCTTCATCATCTGGATTGAACAACAGGAGACACTCTGCACGTTCACTATCACGTCCAGAACGACCAATTTCCTGGTAATAAGACTCCAAATCACTCGGTAACCACGCATGTAAGACAAACCGAACATCTGGTTTATCAATACCCATTCCGAAGGCAATTGTAGCCACAATCACGTCGATATTACCGTTGATAAAAACATCTTGATTCTGTGTACGCTCTTGTGGATTCAGTCCTGCATGATAGGGTAGTGCGGAAATTCCGTGGGTGTTTAACTGCTCACACAACCAGTCTACATGTTTTCTTCTTTGACAATAGATGATACCTGATTCATTAGGGTGTTTTTTCAGATATGCCAATGTCTGTCCAAGTATCTCAAATCGGGGTTCAATAGAGATAAAGAGATTTTCACGATTAAAACTATCAATGAATTGATTTTCTGCTGGGATGTTAAGCGATTGTTTAATATCCTCTTGGACTCGTGGAGTCGCTGTGGCAGTTGTGGCAATACAAACGGCGTTTGGAAATTGCTCACGAACCCAGTCCAACTCACGATAATTCGGCCGGAAATCGTGACCCCACTGCGAAATACAGTGGGCTTCGTCAATCGCAAGACATGCAACATTTGAGTCATACAACATTACATGGATTTCAGGTCGTTGTACAAGTCTTTCTGGAGAAATATAAAGCAGCTTAATTACACCATTTCTGACCTTTTGCATTGTAGCGAGATATTCTTCATGTTCTTCTTTCTCAAGGATGTGGTTGAGAAAAGCAGCGCGGATTCCTTTTTGTTCCAACTGTATTACTTGATCTTGCATAAGTGCAATTAGCGGTGAAACCACAACGGTTAATCCATTAAAGATACAAGCCGGTAGTTGGTAACAGAGTGATTTTCCACCACCAGTCGGTAGAACTACCAACGTATCTTCCCCTTTGCGAATACTGTCAATAATCTCTTCCTGAAATGGAAGAAACTGTTTAAATCCAAAAACATTCTTGAGTACCTTTAATGATGATGTCTCAGTTTGGGCTGGTGGCGAGTTTGGGTCAGGAGTTGTTATAGGTTCCACCTGTCTTTCCTCTTCAAGAAACCAGCCAGAAAGTTGAACATAACATCGTTCTTCTATGTTGGGTGAATGATTTGGTCGCCACCAATGTGCCAACGATAAGCGTAATAGTGTGTTTGCAGGAATGGTTTTAAGGGGTTTTTGAAGACCGACGAAGGTGAGTGTACAACCACCGCTTACCGATGGATAACGATAGCGTAGGTTTTTCTTCTCAGTTTCGAGAGTGAGTTGTTTGTCTGTTCTCCAAAACAGGGTGCTGTAAGGTGGAATAACATCTCCAGGAGGGACGTATAAGGAACCGTTCTCTGTAGTTTTCAATAGACCTTCATAGAGTTCTCGCGGGTTGCCATTTTTCGGTGGCATCATACGTTCAATGGTATCTATTAAACCTTTTGTGTTTCCCGTCCTACGAATACGCGATTTTTTATCAACAACAAAGTTCTCATTATGCGGTGGCGTCAATGAAGTCTCTGGTTCACCAGTTATCTCCCATACATCCCCAACTTCATACTCTCTATTAGCACCGTCATGTGGATCAGCATTATACGGAATAAGTCGAACACTTTTGCCTGTTTCGGTTATCCCTCCAATACATGCACCTTTACCCATACGGGTTTTCGCAACAATCAATACTCTCACGGTAAAATATCTTCTACCTCCAAATCAAATGTATTCGCCAATTTTTCTGCAACCAAAGAACGGTGGCATGCCTCTGGCGTAGTTTCAACACAAAATAATGCTACAACTTGTGCATCCGATTCTAATTCGTCAAGCAAACTTTGCGGATCGAAAGCATTGAGGCATTCAGTCCGATATGCTTCAATGAACACTTCACCAAGTTCAGTCCGTTTGCGTTTGGGGGTTTTAGTCGCTTTATCCGCTGCAGCTTGCTTTTCTCGGACACTTTTTGTTGGTCCCAAATCTTTTCTATAGATGTATCGAATGCCAAGTTCTTCAAGTCGTGCCTGTAACCGCTTACTATTCGCGAATGCATAGGTCGTACCACGCACACCACGTCGGTTGCGAATATCACAGAACGTATCAACATTTGCGTTGCACAATGCATCAAAAAAACCTGTCTCATCAAACCCATATACACCAATAGTAATGATTTTAATCTTCATAGGATTAGGTGTGTTTCTTACGCGAGTAGAATGGTTCATCACCAAATAAATTCATCTGTCCACGTGTAATCCGATCAATGATCTGCTCCTGGGTCATCTCCTCACTGTTTTCATCAATATGGATTACAGGTAAATTTTCATCGGTGAGGGTTGTACTGATGAGTTTAGTGCGATGGCAATGCTCCGGTTTCTCCTCAGCACACATGAGTGCGACACATTGCTGTTGCGAAAAAGCAGCACGAAGACGTTCAATACCTCGCTGAAAAAATTCTGTCTCCTTCACCCTTTCGTAATCAACAATTCCGTCGACATAACAAGATTCATCCTCTGGTTTTCCACCGAGTAAGTCTCCCATATACACATACCGAATGCCGTGTTGTTCGAGTTCCTTCGCCAGCGGTTTTTTGGAGTATTCCTTCTTATAACCAGAATGTGGCACTGACCGAACATCGATTAGATATGCAATATTATATTGGTGAAGAATGTCAATAAACTCGGACATAGAACGACTTCCGTAGCCTATCGTATAAATTGGGATGGTGTCTGTTTTCATATCCATAATAATACCATTTCTAATTGACAAAGTATCATTCCGATTCTCGATTTTCTTTGTAGGAGTGACATCCTGGTCGCGACCGGGAGGTCGCTCCTACAGAAGAGAGTGTTGTATTCGGACAACCGATTTATGAAATAATGTCCTATCATTATTTAGAAATGATATAAGAAGATTATACCATTTCAAATTGATCGTCAAAAATTAAGAGAAAAACACGTCGTAGCAGCGCAATTCAATACACCTATAACATTCAGAAATTGAGGATAAACTTACAAATACACAAATATGCCTTATCTATTAGAAATGGAATGATAGATAAAAATTAGGGGGCTCACCCCCTAATAAAATCATAGGATCAAATGCTCTTTCTAAGGTTTACTAACTTAATTATTGTATCAGAATCTATCAGGAAAAAGCAAATTCTAACAAATATTGGGATCTCTCCAACCTATTAACAACCTGTTCACAAGGTGTTATAAATAACTCATAAAATAAATTGAAGAAATTTGAAAGAACAAACATCACATATATGAATGAGTTGACTTAAGAGAAAATATACGTTACAATAACATATAGAGAAAAATTATAATACTTATACTAATACCAATATTAGATAAATCAATATGATTAATGATTTTATATACACAGTGATAGAAATGACAATAATACCATACATATTAAATGGTGGATCAAGAACCAAAGAAACCACAAAAGAACTTTTTTATTTTTTTACAATAATTCGTAAATTGGCTGTAAACATAGGTGGCTACTTACCTAAGAGCGATTCTACTAAAATTGGGGTTACAGAAAAAAGTTACGATTTCGTAACTTTTTCACATAGCAATAAAACTATATTTACTGGATATCCAATTTATTCAGATCCTCTAAAAAACAAAAACAGCATAGCTTACAAATTACTCTATTGGATACTCGCAGAATAGGAATGTAAAACACAAAATTACACAAATTCGGAATTTTTATAATTCTAAGAAAATACCGATTAACACAGACTGTGACAGGGCGGACAGCGTTTTTTCAATGTCACAAAATGTGACAAAAAGTGTAACTTTTTCATCAAAGATGTCATGGTAGATGAGTAGGAATTTTAGGTTATTTTCTATGTAGGAAACAATGTTTGAACTGTACCTTAATTTTTTTAACTGTATTTACAATATTGGTTGAGATTGAAAATTAAATCAGATACAATTTATCGAAAGTATTCTTATGAAATGTAGAACATAAAAGTAATGAGTAAGGCATTTAAATCCACATTAGCAGTTTTCATCGTATTTCTTGTAATATTCTTAGGTATTTTACTATATGTAATTCAACGATATTCACAATACGGTTCTATACCAGATACGATGGAGATGGTAGACTTTCAAGGGATTCTATTATCTGTATTAGGAACAGCACTCTTAAGTTTAATTACCATCGTCCTATCATTTACATTAGCACGTGCTTGGATAAAAGAACAGCCTGAATTAGCCGAACGAATTTTAAAGTTCACACTCATTATCACACTCTGTTTTATCATCGTACTTGGTGGTTTATCTGGAGGGGTTATTATATTGCGAACACTATGGACGATAGGATACTTTTAGTTTGCATTATGTAGGTTTTTGTATTATAATATCATATTCATATTTTCACGTAGCATTATATACACTAACATGATCATTGAATTTTATCATATAGTGGATATATCTAAATGCGAGATGTAGTCAGTTGTGTAGTTCAGGATAGATACCTATGTTTTTCTAATATTACATAACTGGAATTCTAAACCAACCACTTATGGGGGTGTCGAAAATACATTATAGAGGCAAACGTAATCAAAAAACGCAGGAAAGGCAAACTCGCTCGAATTATCAGATTCGTGCAAAAGAGATTTTGCTAATTGATCATGAAAATAAGCAAGTCGGAGTAATGACCCCAAGCGAAGCGATGGAACGTGCTGAAGAAGTCGGATTAGATTTGGTGGAAGTTTCTCCAAATGCCAAACCTCCCGTTTGTAAGATAATGGATTATGGAAAATATCAGTACGAGAAAAATAAACGAGCAAGGGAAGCCCGAAAGAAACAGACAAAGATTGTACTCAAAGAGATACAATTCCGCCCTGATACCGCTGAACATGACTATCAATTCAAAAAGAGACATGTAGAAGACTTTTTGAAGAATGGGTGGAAGGTGAGAGCTACTGTCCGTTTTCGAGGTAGGGAAATGTTACACACAGAATTGGGTAAGAATATGCTTGCTCGATTAGAAGAAGATGTTTCTGAACTCGCAGAGGTGGAACAACCGCCCCGTATGGAAACTCGCGTTATGTATATGTTATTAACGCCAAAATCCTCGTAGTTTTTGTCCATAATGTTAGAAATTAATTTGATAGTGTAATCTTTTTTTAGACGACTATGTGAAGGTAACACTATTTTGTGGAGAAGTTTTTGCTTCTCCTTAATTTGTAGGTTATTTACTACATCTCTGGGTCATAGAATTTTCTCCTTATTCTTGATTGTTTAGATAAGTCGTCAACAGAAGGAATTCGTCATGCCAAAAATTAAAACGCATAAAGGCGCAGCAAAACGGTTTAAGTATACAGCAAAAGGAAAGATCCGTCGCAATCGCGCTTATGCTGGACATCTTTTCATCTCTAAATCCTCAAAACGGAAACGCCGACTAAGACAGGCAACGCTTGTTGATCCAAGCAACGAGAAACGTTTGAAACGTCTAATTCATTAGGAGTTCAGAATGGCACGAGTAAAAACTGGTAATGTCCGTCGTAAAAGACGGAAACGTATACTTAAGCATTCCAAAGGGTATCGTGGTGGACGTAACAATCTGCGCCGTACTGCTATGGAAGCAGTTGAAAAAGGATGGAATCACGCATACGCCCATAGGCGTGCGCGTAAACGCGATTTCAGACGTCTTTGGATAATGCGGATTAATGCTGCTGCAAGGTTACATGGACTTACATATAGTCGGTTCATGCACGGAATTAAGACGGCAGGAATCGAACTTGATAGAAAAGTTCTCGCTGATATAGCTGTTAATGATGCAGCGGGTTTTGAACAACTCGCCACCTTAGCTAAAGGTTAAAAATCTATTAAAATAATAAAGGAAATAGACTGTAATTGACAATGAAGGGTATAGTAGGCAGTTGAGTCCTCTCAATAAAGAGAATCCGTGTCATCGGCTGGAAACACGGTTATGAGAGCAACTGATGAATTTCATCCTGGAGTCGTAGACATTAAATAAGAGGGCAATTTATTACAAGTTGCCAAGCGGGGTGGTACCGCGGAAGTAGATGCCTATCGCTTTCGTCCCCATAAGGAATTATCCTTTATGGAGCGAAGTGATGGGTATTTTTGTTTAAAGCTATTTTAGATGGTGCATTAATAGACATTAGAGGAAAATATGAAAGAAGAACTACAAGCAATTCAGGAAGAAGGTCTTGAAGCATTAAGACAGGTGAAGGATCTAAAAGAACTTGAATCGCTAAGGATTGATTTCTTTGGTCGTAAAGGGAAATTGACTGATGTGATGAAAGGGATGGGGAATCTATCCCAGGATCAACGACCAATAATTGGCAAACTTGCGAATGAAATACGAACTGCATTGACCGATGCATTTGATTCCACAAAGAATGCCTTGGAGAGTAAACAGCAGGAACAGCAACTCATGGAGGAAGCCATTGATGTCACACTTCCTGGGAGAAAACCTGCATACGGAAAAGCACATCCGGTGATGCAAACATTAGATCGGATAGAAGACATTTTTAATCAAATGGGATTCCAAGCTGTCACTGGACCAGAAATTGAAACGGAACATTACAATTTCGATGCATTGAATACACCATCTGACCATCCAGCACGGGACCTACACGATACCTTTTACCTAACAGATGGACATCTACTTCGTACACATACATCCCCCGTTCAAATTCGTGCAATGGAGAAACAGAAACCTCCTATACGAATTATTGTCCCCGGCAAAGCATATCGTGTGGATTATGATGTGTCCCATACGCCGATGTTTCATCAGGTAGAAGGTTTGCTGGTGGACAGACATGTCACATTTAGTGAATTAAAGGGAGTTTTAGTATCTTTTGCCAAACAGATGTTTGGGGATCAAACTAAGATGAGATTCCGACCACATTTCTTCCCTTTTACTGAACCGAGTGCAGAAGCAGATATATCCTGCACTGTTTGCCAAGGTAAAGGATGCCGAAGTTGTGGACATACAGGTTGGATTGAGATATTAGGGGCAGGGGTTGTTGATCCAGAGGTGTTTCGTGCAGTAAACTATGATCCGGAGGAAGTTACAGGTTTTGCGTTCGGTATGGGTGTTGAGAGGATAGCAAATCTACAGTTTCGCATACCAGATATACGGACATTCTATGAGAATGACCTTAGATTCTTAGGTCAGTTTTAACGCTCCTAACTCATGAGTAATATCATAAGGACTTATATATGAAGGTTAGCTTAAATTGGTTGAAGACCTACATTGATTTTGATTTATCAACAACTGAACTTGCTGATAGATTGACTATGTTGGGTATTGAAGTTGAGTCCATAGCAGAATTAGGTACCGGTTTAGATGGTGTTGTTGTGGGGAAGGTGAATTCAATTCGTCCTCATCCCAACGCAGATAAACTTGTTCTTTGTATGGTTGATATTGATGATACCGATGAATTGCAGATAGTATGTGGTGCACCGAATGTATCTGAGGGGATGTTTGCTCCCGTAGCGACAATTGACACTAAATTACCGACTGGTATTACCATTAAATCTGCGAAGTTACGGGGTGAAGAATCCCATGGGATGTTATGTTCAGAAAAAGAATTGGGTATTTCTGACGAAGCATCAGGATTAATGGCGTTATCGAATGATCTTCCTCTTGGAAAGTCTTTTACTGAAGCATTAGGTTTAGATGATGTCATCTTTGAATTGGAAATAACACCGAACCGTCCAGACTGTTTAAGTATGATAGGCGTTTGTCGAGAAATTCGAGCTGTGACAGGGAATCCTTTAAGATTGCCGGATATACTTCTTGAGGAGAATGATATAGATATTAACATGAAAACATCTGTGACAATAGATGCTCCTGATCTGTGTTCCCGGTATGCAGCTCGTTTAATTCAAGGTGTAAAAATAGGTGAATCCCCAGAATGGTTGAAAAAGAGACTTGAATCAATAGGGATTGGAGTAATAAACAATATTGTAGATGCAACTAATTTTGTTATGATGGAATATGGACAACCTCTTCATGCTTTTGATTACAATAAACTTGCTGAAAACCGAATTGTCGTACGACGCGCTTCTGATGGAGAAAAATTAACTACACTTGATGAAGAAGAACGGGAACTTACACCTGATATGTTAGTTATTGCTGATGCTGATAAACCCGTTGCTCTCGCTGGGGTTATGGGTGGATATGATTCAGAAATAACTGAGTCAACAAGTGATGTCCTGTTAGAAAGTGCGAATTTTTCCGCTTCAAGCATCCGATCGACTTCAAAGAAATTGGGAATACATACAGAAGCGTCCTATAGATTTGAGCGGGAAGCAGATCCTGAGGGAGTTATCACTGCACTTGATCGTGCAACCCAATTAATCGTTGAAATTGCAGGTGGTTCTACATGTAAGGGTATTGTTGATGTGTATCCTGGCAAGAGTGAACCTCTTCAGATCAAACTCCGGGCTGAACGGGTAAATTTCATCCTCGGTACTGAACTTGATACACCTGAAATTGACAGAATACTAATAAATTTAGGATTTGATGTGATCCAACATGAAGATAATATCTTTCAGGTAACACTTCCATCATACAGACCAGATATAACACGGGAAATTGATCTGATAGAAGAGATTGCACGTGTCTATGGGTATGACAATATCCCTACATCATTACCTAAAGGTGATATTCCTGTTCCTATTCCAGATAATGCAACCGTGATGTATAGCCGTATCAAACGCTTCTTACTTGGTGCGGGGATGATGGAATCCGTAAATTATAGTTTTTCGCATCCAAACTGTTTTGATAAGATACAGGTATCCGAAGATAATCCTCTACGAAAGGCTTATGAATTACAGAATCCGTTGAGTCCAGAAATGTCTATTCTTCGGACGACCTTAATACCAAGTTTACTGGAAAATGCTCAACACAATCATAACCATCAGATAGATAGCATTGCACTTTTTGAAATATCAACTGTTTTTGCTCAAGATAGTGAACCCTTGCGGGTGGCAGGTGTCATTACTGGAGAAATTGGTGGTGGTGTATATGGGAACCCTTACAAGGCTCCGGACTTTTTTGATGTAAAAGGTATTGTTGAGGGTATTATGGAAGTATGTAATATTTCAGATTACACACTATTGAAAACGGAGGATCCGACCTTCCATCCGGGACGAAACGTAGCCGTAATTATAGATGAGAATCGTGTAGGGATTCTTGGAGAAGTACATCCAAAAGTTCAAGAGAATTATGAACTTCCATATAAAGCATACCTTTTTGAATTGGATTTAGAAGCATTAGCTGATGCTGTTGATTTCAACATACAGTTTGAACCGATTCCAATCTATCCAAGCATCCAACGCGATCTTGCGATTTTGGTTGATCAACGATTACCTTCAGATACACCTATTGATCTCATCTATTCTTCTGGAGGAGAGTTGGTCGAATCAGTCCGATTGTTTGATGTGTATGAAGGTGATCAAGTTCCAGATGATAAGAAAAGTCTTGCTTATACAATCACATACAATTCTGATACGGAGACCTTGACCGATATAGCCGTTAACGATTTACACGATAAAATCGTAAATCGGTTGAACGAGGAACTCGGTGCAGAACTTCGTATGTAATGGGGAATAATCTACACGGTACAATCAGTATGCAGGCACACCAGATTAAGAAACTATTTTCAGCAGTTGCACGTCGTTATGATTTTCTGAATTCGTTATTAAGTCTTCGGTTAGATAAATCCTGGCGACGCGAGACTGTAAAAGTTAGCCAAGTTTCCTCAACAAGTAGAGTCCTTGATGTATGCACTGGTACAGGAGAACTCGCTTTAGCGTATGCTGATAATATTGGAACACAAGGATATGTCTTCGGTTCTGATTTTTGTTATGAGATGTTGGCTGTTGGGAAACAGAAGGTCGAACGAAAAAGACAGTCCAATGAATTCATTCCAATAGAGGCGGATACACTCACACTCCCCTTTCCTGATAATACATTTGACATCGTTTCTGTAGGTTTTGGGATACGGAATGTATCGGATCTCGAATTAGGTATCAGAGAAATGACACGGGTTGCTGTGCAAGGTGGAAAGATTGTCATACTGGAGTTTACACAACCTAATAATGCATTTTTTCGAGGTCTGTATTATTTTTATTTTACGAAGATATTACCAATTGTTGGTAATCTAATCTCACGTAACGAAGACGATGCATACGGATATCTACCAAGATCTGTACTTCAATTTCCAGATTGTGACGCATTACAATTAGTTATGGAACAGAACGGTTTAAAGGATGTACAATTTTATCGCAAGACCTTTGGTATTGTTGCGATTCATGTTGGGGTAAAAACATAAGATATGGTTTTTATAGGAGAGAATATGAAAGTCTGTTTTAGAGTGTCCACTATTGTGATTTTAGGATTTCTCATATTGGTTGTTGGTTGTGGGGAACGTACGGAGGACGATTTAGATGAGATGACGAAGTTGCTCCGGGCAGTACCGAGTCCTGGGAGTGAGATTTTTCCCGATTCCTCAATTACCATCACATTTGATAAAGATCCCCAAACAGTTCAAGTAAATATCGGGGTTGTTGAAACTTCTGGCATTAATACTGTTATCTCAGGACCGTTTCCTATAGGTAAGTTAGAACTAAAACTCACATGGACAGATGGTGAACGTAGTTTAAAATACACTGTCGTTTCAACTGATACCGATGCAATTGAACCTGAACCACTTCCTGATCCAGAACCTGAACCCATTCCTCCTGATGGGATGGTGCTCATACCTGAAGGAGATTTCGAGATGGGAAGTGATGATGTGGATGCTGACCCAGACGAACAACCCGTACACACTGTTTTCCTTGATGCATTCTACATAGATGAAAATGAGATTACGAACGCGCAATTTAAAGAGTTTATTCTTGCGAATCCTGAATGGCAAAAAAACAAAATCGATGAGAAATTTGCGAATGCAAATTATCTATTTGATTGGAATGGTAATAACTACCCTGAGGAAGAAGGTGAACATCCTGTAAGGTATGTTAGTTGGTATGCTGCTATGGCGTATGCAGTATGGGTAGACAAACGTTTGCCAACAGAATCTGAATGGGAGAAGGCTTCTCGAGGAGGATTAAAAGGGAGGAAATATCCATGGGGTAACCAGATAAATGGCACCAGAGCTAACTACGGTAGGAACATTGGTCATACCACCCCTGTAGGTAAATATCCTCCGAATGATTATGGTGTATACGACACATCTGGAAATGTCTGGGAATGGTGTCTTGATGCCTTTGAAGCTAACTTCTATGCAAATTCTCCCCGTAAAAATCCGGTTGCAGGTGGGGATAGTATTGAGGATATTGTTAATAACTTTGAAAATATCCAATCAAACCGTGGAATTAGAGGAAGTGGATGGAATGGAAATGCTGAATGGGGTCGATGTGCTAACCGGTTTGGAAATACCCCCGACTTTGCTGGAATTGGTGCACTTGGATTTCGATGTGTTCAGGATGTCGAATAGTTGATGGTTAATAGTTTTAGTTGTTAGTTTTCAGTTATTTGTTAATTGGTGTACGTGTGCGACAATTGATTCTGATAGACCTTCTAAACTATAGCCACCCTCTAATGCTGATACGATTCTACCAGATGCAGTTTCTTCGGCAATCTCCATAATCATATCTGTAAATGCTGCAAATCCCTCAGCTGTAATGTTTACATTACCCAACGGATCAAGGTAATGAGCATCAAATCCCGCTGAAATAAGGATAATTTCAGGTGCAAAATCAAGTAAGATAGGTATCAGTATATCCTGAAATATGGTTATGTAATCGTCATCATCACTGCCTGGTGGTACAGGAACGTTCAGTGTTGTGCCGTAAGCATTACCTCCTCCTTTATCATTTTTTGATCCTGTTCCTGGATAAAGTGGGGATTGGTGTATAGAGAAGAAGAAAACCGTTTCGTCTTCATAAAAAATATCCTGTGTACCGTTTCCATGATGTACATCCCAATCTACAATTGCCACTTTACCAACACCATGTTCTCGTTGAAGATATCGGGCAGTAATAGCGATATTGTTGAACAGGCAAAACCCCATACTTTGTCCTGGTGTCGCATGATGCCCGGGTGGTCGCACCAATGCAAATCCGTTTTTCACTTTATTGGTAACAACTGCTTCTGCTATAGATAAAACCCCACCAGTAGACAGTAATGCTATATCAAAGGAATCATGGACGACAATTGTGTCATAGGTGAGTGGAATCTCCGCTTCACAATATTGTTTGATATAGTCGCTATATCCTGGATTATGTGCATAAGCAATCTGGTCTACACTGGCTGGTGTTGGATCGATTTGAAGAAGTGTGTCCCATACATCACTTTCTTGGAGTGCTGCCAAACCTGCTCGTAGTCTATCCGGACGTTCAGGGTGTCCAGCACCAGTGTCATGTTTGAGGTAGTCTGGGTGATAGGTAAATGCGGTATTTTGTGTCATAATTGAATTTCAGATTTTCAAATTGTTCAAACTCTGATGTGATTAACAAGGGGTATGTGTATAATCATGATAGTTGCACACATAGCAACAGTGAATACTCAATAAAATATCATTGTCATTATGAAAAGTCAAGTCTTGGACTGACGAGGTATTCAATTTTGTATGTTGTTTGTATTTCAATTGTGTTTCTGATATACTCTATAAGTCTTAAAGATCATAGCTAATATAAGGTACAGTCTCAGTATGATTCCACCGATTCATGATTATAAGTTTGAAGATATCAAAACGAAACTAATTTTCCAAGACTAAAATACTTACTTTCCCACATCAAGGTAGAAATATCAATGGCACATCAACTACTTACACTTGAATATGATTATAATGAATGAATAAACATATTGGACAGGTTTTTACACCATTAAAATGGGCTAAATGGCTTATTAATAAATGGAAGGTTTATGATGCATGGCTTGAAGGGGCACATATTTGCGATCCGACTGCAGGACAAGGTGTATTCGCATTAGCAATGTTACAAATTGCCAAGGAAAGAGGCGTTCCGATAACCTCAGACCGATTGTCCCGTTTAACACTTATTGAGATGGTTCCATCCCTCCTTAACCAGTTCAAGAGAAAAGTCCATTCTGAATTCTCAATCGACTTTCCTTCATCCCAGATTTACTCCCAGGATGTCATAACTCAAAGTCATCATAAGCAATACGATATTCTTATAGGGAATCCTCCGTGGGCAAATTTTGGGGACCTGCCAGATTCCTATAAAGAACATTTAAAGCCTTATTTTATACAGGAAGGACTTGTTGAAAATACCCAACGGATGTTGCTTGGATTTTCTCGGATAGATATTGCAGCATTGGTGTTAAAGGTGGCTTTGGGAAGACTGTTAAAGGAAAACGGATCAGCCTATTTTTATATTCCCACATCATTATTCTTTGGTGAGGGTGCTCATAGAGGATTTAGAGATTATTCCTCAAAGAGTTCAGATAAGCCCGCAAACTCCCAGAGGGCTTTTAATGTTGATACCGTTTACGAATTTTCTACAACAAGGGTATTTGAAGGGGTTAATACTGGATACTGTTGTGCAAGATTCATAAGTGATAAAAAACAGAAATTTCCAGTAAGCTATTTTAGGGAGGTGAAGGACGATTGGGTTGAACATAAAGCTATACCATTGAGAGATCCTGCCGATCCGTGGCGAATTATAGAGAACGGTGATGAAATACTTCCTGGAGAGGTTTTTGATATTAAATTATCATCTGAACAAAAACCTCGACAAGGTGTGAATACATGTGGAGCAAATAGTGTATTCATTTTTGATGAGAAACCTCAATTCATTCCAGATGAATTTCTGTTTCCACTTGCTACTAAGGATGTGTGGGAAGAAGGAAATCCAGTTCCTACCAAATGGATTCTCTTACCCTATAATCAAGATACAGGAAAACCTTTGTCTTGGTGTCAAATCGAAAAACATGACACACTAAAGAAGTACTTATATCATAGTGAAGATAAATTAAAAGGACGAAAAGGAACTCTCTTACGTGCGTTTATGAATAAAGGTAATTGGTGGGTAATGTTGGGTGTTGGTTCATATTCTTTCGCTCCATACAAAGTGATTTGGCAAGCCTATGGTAAGACCCACTTTACACCGATTATTTTAGAAAGTGTAAATGGACAAATGTGGCAGGGGAATCAAGCAATGCATGCTTTTATACCGTGCTGGTCCAAAGACGACGCACAAAGGATAAAAACGGGTCTTGAAAATCCAGAAATCCCTGAATTACTACATCAACTTAATGGTGATGGAAAGTGTAATTGGGCACAACCGGGTAAGATGAAGAGAATCTTAGGGATTGATTAGGAATGGAGATGTAATCTACTTTATAGCGAAATACCACTAAAACTATGATGTGATGTGTGGGATGATCTGAATGTATCCCACACATCTATTTGTTTATCTTCTGGCTTTTACACGAGACCACGTCGTTGCAAGTTTTCCTTGGGGTTCTACATCAAAAGCTTCATCCCAACCATTCAATAGTTGTTGAATTTCTTCAGCTTCAAGGGCACGACTAAGTATTACGATTTCGTCAATCCCACCAGTGAAAGATTCGGGACCAAACTTAAGCTGTAAGACCTGTCCTGCTTGCACCTTACCACCCCATTCCGGCTCCCAATCTCCTTTATTGTCAGCGAGTGCACCATTTTCACTATCAGGTTCACCGTCAACGTACATTTCGACTTTTGTGCCATCATAGGTTCCAGCAACATGGTGCCACTTCTTCTGTTCTAACTCAGTCTTTCCGTAAAAACCTGGTGTAATGCCTTGATCCGTCCATATTCTGAACGAGAACCCATCCGGTATCGGTTCACCAGCAGACTGATCTTCAAGAAGGAAAGCCCCATTTTTTCTAACACCTGTGTCAGAATCAGCATCTACACGAAACCATGCTGCCACAGTCAATTCATCACTGATGGATTGTATACTGTTTGAATCTTGTACATCAATACTACCACCACCAGCTGCAACAACTGCTTTTCCAAATTTACCGTCTTCGAATTTAAAATCACCATTTATCTTACCATCATTTTTGTTCCCAGACGAATCATCAGCATTATCTTCGAATAACCATACACCAACAATAGCCTCATCATCTGGTTCTAATGCTAATGCTGTTATTACACCGAGACAGAAAAATAACATGATGAACACACTTACAAATCTCATTAGTGTCCTCCAAACAATTTGAACGTATCTAACTAAACATTTATTCTAAGTTGTACTAATATTGAGGATGAATGGGTATCGTAATTTCCATTGAAGGTTCAATTTTATCAATAACCCATATCCTGTGATAGAAGATAATACTCCAAATTACTATATTTCGCAAGATTAATTGGAATGTATTGAATGGACAGTCTATTCGATTCAGACACTATTATTAGGTAAGCATGTATTTAATTTTAACTTAGTATATCTCACTTTTTACTTGTTGTCTCAGGGGTATTATGCTATATTAACAGAAGTGAAATAGGAGGTAATAGTATGGTTCAAACTAAAGCACCACGCGCTTTTCATGTCATGACGAAGCCGATAGGACCGATATGTAATTTGGATTGCGAATATTGCTTTTATCTCGAAAAAGAAGACCTGTATCCAGAGACAAAATCTTTTCGGATGAATGACGAGACTCTGGAGAACTATGTCAAGCAGTACATAGAGGCACAGCAGATAAACGAAGTCACTTTTGCATGGCAAGGTGGGGAACCGACCCTAATGGGTGTTGACTTTTTCCGACAAGCTGTTCGATATCAACAGAAATATAAACGCAGCGGCATGAGGATACAAAATACTTTCCAGACCAACGCAACACTTCTGGATGATGAATGGGGACAATTTCTCAAACGTAACAGGTTTTTAGTTGGAATTAGTATCGACGGTCCACCTGAAATCCATGATAAATATCGGTATGACAAGCGCGGCCGACCGACATCTGAGCAGGTTATTCGTGGATTGCGGTTATTGCAGGAACATAGGGTTGACTATAATGTGCTATGTGTGGTGAATCAACACAATGCTGAATATCCAAAAGAGGTATACTCCTATTTTAAAGAACTTGGTGTAGAGTTTATGCAGTTCATTCCAGCGGTTGAACATTTTGATGGAAAGAATGTATCTCCGCGTTCAGTTACAGGTAAGCAATATGGGAAATTCCTGTCGACTATATTCGATGAATGGGTAGTGAATGACATTGGAAAAATCTTTGTGCAGATATTTGATGTTGCATTGGAGGCATGGTTAGGATATAACCCCAGTTTGTGTGTATTTAATGAGACCTGTGGGGACGCGATGGCTATAGAACATAATGGAGATTTATATTCCTGTGACCACTACGTAACACCCGATTACTTCATCGGTAACATTGAGGAGACGAGTATCGCAGATATGGTTGATTCTCCGTTTCAACGGAAATTCGGTACGGATAAACGAGATACATTACCTGAATACTGTCTGAATTGTGATGTTAAATTTGTCTGTAATGGAGGCTGTCCAAAGAATCGCATTATTCAAACCCCTTCAGGAGAAGACGGTTTGAACTATTTATGTGAAGGTTATAAACATTTCTTCACTCACATAGATGAACCGATGAAACTCATGGCTTCTGCAATTCAAAAGGGACAACTCGCGAATAGTATCATGCCAATTATGCGTCAACGCAAACTTGGTAAGAAATCAGGGAACGTTGATGGACAAAAGACAAATACATCAACCTCACAGAAAATTGGACGAAACTCACCTTGTCCTTGTGGTAGTGGCAGGAAGTATAAACAGTGCTGTTTAGGAAAGAATGCATAGGATCCTCATGTAGTATTTCTATAAGGATACTTGAGGAACCAAATTTACACATTTTCATTATACCTTTTAAGGAGATATATGGAAAAACCCAGACCGAATATTCTGCTTATTACAAGTGATCAACAGCATTGGAATACCTTAGGTTGTTTAAATCCTGAAATCCAGACACCTCATTTAGATGCATTAGCAAACGACGGAACACTTTTTCATAGAGCATATTGCCCTAATCCTACCTGTACACCAACCCGTGCCTCCATTATTACCGGTAAATACCCCAGTCAACACGGTGCATGGTCTCTTGGTACAAAGTTATCAGAAGATGAACATACAGTCGGTGAGGATTTTACCGAAGCAGGATATAGAACTGCACTTGTTGGTAAAGCACACTTCCAACCTTTACACGGAACAGAAGAATACCCATCATTGGAATCATATCCTATATTACAAGATTTGGATTTCTGGCGTAATTTCGATGAACCTTTTTACGGTTTCGAACATGTAGAGTTGGCACGTAACCATGCAGATGAAGCACATGTTGGGCAGCACTATGCTATTTGGATGGAAGAGAATGGTCTCACAAACTGGCGCGATTATTACTCTCCTCCCACAGGAAATGCTAAAGGACAATACAGAAAATGGCCGATTCCTGAAGAGTTTCATTATGATACCTGGATAGCAGAAAGAACGAATGCTTTGATGCAAAGTTATCAGGAGAATGATGAGAACTTCTTTTTATGGGCAAGTTTCTTTGATCCCCATCCGAAGTATCTTGTTCCTGAACCTTGGGATACGATGTATGATCCAGAATCCTTGACTGTTCCATCCGTAACTGAAGGTGAACATGATAAGAATCCTGTCCATTTCCAGATGACACAACAGAGAAAACCTGATTTTTCTGAATGGCGTGAGAGTGGGAAGGGTGTCCACGGATTCCGATCACATCTTAGGGACAGAGATGAACTCGCTAAAGATATTGCAGTGTATTATGGTATGGTGAGTCTAATGGATAAGTATATTGGACAGATATTAGGCAAACTTGATGAACTGGGATTAGCAGACAATACATTGGTTCTATTTACGTCTGACCATGGACATTTTTATGGACAACATGGATTAATAGCTAAGGGAGCATTCCATTATGAGGATGTGATTCGTGTGCCATATATAGTACGATATCCAGGAGTTGTTCCTGCTGGAAAAGAGTCTAATGCACTTCAGACATTGGTAGATTTAGCACCTTCATTCTTGAGTGCTGCTGGAATTGATATACCCCATCCAATGACAGGTGTTGATCAAACGCCTGTATGGTATGGACAGCAGGAAGAGGTTCGTGACCATATTATCGTAGAGAATCATCATGAACCAACGACTGTTCATGTAAAGACCTATGTTGATGACAGGTATAAACTCACCGTCTACTATAACCGTGATTATGGAGAGTTGTTTGATATGCACGAGGATCCGGGTGAGATTAACAATCTTTGGGATTCCGCTGAGCATACTGAGTTGAAATCGGAACTGGTGATGAAATTGCTATTTGCAGAGATGGGTAAAGAATCTCTGTGGATGCCGAGAACATCGGGAGCATAAAGGTAGATAGAGATTTATCTTATCAACTGCGTGCATGTCTAATATCTACGTCTCCAGTGCCAACTGTCGCTACCAGAAATAAGCGGACGGATCTCCTCAGGAAGCGTCTCAATAAACTCTGGATTCACTTCGTTTCCTGGCCATTCCCGTACCATAGGTGGAGTATATCCTGCTACCAGAATTACCCGTTCTTTATCGCTACGAATAGCTGTAGTACTGTGTATCAGTGATTCGCCAAATAGTAAGACCGAACCTGCAGGTGCTTCAACTTGATGGATGAGTTTATCATCAGCCAAAGCAGCATCAATCATCTCGCGTTGATTCCAAGTTAATCGGTGGCTTCCAGGAATAAGACATGTCCCTCCATCGTCTGGTCCTACATCCGTTAAATAGGCAAGTGTCTTAACAAAGATACAGTGGAATTTATCTTGTTCGATATAAGTTCCCCATCCGTGTTGCGTTCCTCTATGAAATCCAGTGGGATTGTATTTCCTGTCAAAAAGCTTTTCAAAATCATCATCTGGGTTTCGTCTGTTGATGATAGCTTCTGTTTCCTCAAGACGTACTGTTCCACCTACTACTTCCTCAACGAGTGGAACCAGTTTTGGATGTGCAGCATATTCTAATAGAGCGGGATCATACTCAACAAGATTACCGAAAAGGACATGGTGTTCACCATTAGGACGGACATAAATTCGTTGATTTTCAAGTAGTTCATCTGCTTTTATTCTATACAGAGCGTCTTTCATCCGTTCAATTTCATCTTTACAAAGTACATTCTCTAATAGGACGAACCCGTATATGTCAAAGTGCAACCGTTGCGCTGGTGTGAGTTCAACTGTACCGTTATCCATAAATTACCTCAATCTATAACACTATCTAACACACTTCACAATTCAAAGACACCTATTAATTTTTAGTATAATAAATCCCAACAGGGACATATTAAAGAATCGGTTCAGTAATCTGATTTTACGTATCTTGGTCAATCGAAAAGATCATTTTTTCTTAATATGTCCCCAGACAGTAGCCAGTTTATCGTCAGGTTCAACGGCAAGGTTAACAGGTTCGTCACCTTCGTAGATTAAAACGTCGTCTACATAACCGCGTGCTGTCATGGAATAAACATGGAAAGCGACCCATTTAGCCGTGGGATTTACTGCGGGGTTACGAAAGGGGAGACCTTTTTTACCTCGATCTTTTAATGCTAAATTTCGATCATTACCAGAATAGAAATTAAATTCGCTTTTACTTACGTCCGTAACGACGCGGACATATTTCCATTCATCGGTATCAAACTCATCAATTAGAACCCATGCCGCTCCATCAAAAAGCCGGACTGTATCACCATTCCAATTGATATATGGACCACCATTGTGTTGTCCTATATCATCTGCAGTAATTATTTTGAGATTGAATGATCTACCCCCGCCTTGTATATAAACCCAAAATTCAACTGAAATGATTGGATTGTCAGTTTCAATTGGAATGCCTACTCTATCATCGTTTGGACCAAGTAAGATTGCAAGCGCCTTCTTATCTGTTTTGACAGTGTCTGTTGTTACCTCAAATCCTTCACCTCTTACATCCCAATCCTTTGGTGGTTTCCCCACAGAATCTTTCTCAAATCCTGTCTGGAGAAAAACCTTTTGGGAAACGGCATCTTGTAATAGATAGAAGTTGAGAAGAAAGCACATAAATGATAGAACAAGTATTGCTGTGATAGATGTTCTCTTGCCTTTTATCCTGTAACCTCTCTTCCTCATTTTCTCTCCTTATTGAATTTATATCTAATCGGTTAATTGTGTCTTACCAAACTTCTATAGGAAATATGTAATCTACCGTAATGAGGATTGTTTCTTGACCTGTCCCCAATATGTTGTAAGCTTGTCTTTAGATTCGACAGGTGTTGAGACAGGTGGATCTGCACCTTCATAGATGAGTAAATCATCTACGAATCCTTGTGCTACAGATGAATAGACGTGAAAGACAACCCACTGTGCGGCAGGATTAGTGGCTGGTTTTCTAAATGCAAGACCGGAAATAGGTTCCGCTAACAGTGTTTCGTCTCTATCTTTTCCAACATAATAATCGAATTCACTCTTACTCACATCTGCGACAACTCGAACATATCTCCAACTACCAAATGGGAAATTATCAATTGCGACCCATGCTGAACCATTGTAAAGACGGACTGCATTTTCATTCCAATTCATATATACGCCACCGTCATTCACGGCGACGTTATCATCAGAAACTACTTTGAGATTAAACGATCTTCCCGATCCTTTAATGAAGACCCAAAATTCGACAGATATGATAGGATTTTCTGTTTCAATAGCTACCCCACATCTGTCATCATTTGCTCCCCCTAATATACCGAGAGATTTATCACCGGTCTTAACGGTATCGTCGGTTACATTAATCTGATTTCCTCGTATTTCCCAATCTGTTGGTGGTGAACCAACGGTGAAATCCTCAAATCCTGTTTGTAATAATATGTCCTGTGCTACGACAGTCGGTGTAAAAATCAAACTACAAAGACCCAATGTAAATAATACAATTAGGCTAAAATATATATTTGTATCTATATTCGATGAAGACTTGATAGGAAATAATTTGTTATGCATAATACTCCTTAATTTTTATTTCAGGGTTGCAATGGATTGTACAGTTTTAAAACTTTCTATTGTAAATAACTATACTGTTCTTAAGTTAACTTTGAATGATGCATTATGGCATCCAGATATTCCATTCTCCTCTTTTCTGCCAAGGACGGCATTCATAACATAAACACATAAAACGAATAGCGAAACGTGGCATTGGGGTAGCGTTAATCGTACTTGTATGTGGTAATAGGTGATGGAATAGAAGTACATCCCCTTGTTTAGCAACAACTTCCATCGGTTCACCAAGGTCAATATCTAAAAATATCTTGCGGATATCTCGTACATGGCTTGAAAAATCAGGATTCTTTTTACGAAATGAACGTATACGTTCCGGTCCTTCAGGCCAAATCACAGTATTTCCTTGTTGTGGATTTGCATCCGTCAGGTAGGTGAGACTACTCGCACGAAATGTACCTGGATCCAACCGTAAATCTCTGGAATATCCATCCAAATGGGGTGTAGTGACTCTCCACTCAGAATCATCTGGGAATTGGTTCATTCCCCAAACACTATCAGGTTCACTGCTTTTACAATGTGGTATTTCAGGATATCTTTCCGCAAGCTGCATGAGGACAGTGAGATAATCGTCCGTACAACATGCAAGAATATCTGGATGTGTAAGACCAAAGAGTTCAATACGGTTTTCATTAGACATCTTCTCTATATAAAAACCTGTCAGGAACGGACGTTTTACCTGCTGCCATGTTTCAGGATCAGCTGGATCCATCCCCAACGAATGCCACATGGCATCTTCTGCTTTTTTTATGGTTTTCTTAGGAATTAACCCAGAAAGCAGAAGATATCCTCTATCATCAAATTGTTCTAACTGATCGGGCGATAGCACTCTATGTTCCTTTTGATTCAAACGTAGAAGATTGTCATAAATAATTTCTTAGATTAGGACTTACACAAAATCCCTTACATCTTTCCATCGGAATATTCGCTTTCTGTGTAATTCCTGTTAGATTAATATATCAGGGAGTATATCCAAACCAAGATACCTATCCAGGATATGGACAATATTATGAATGAGATATTACCTACAAACCGTGATGGTGTAACACCTGTTGCCTTTGCTTTAATGATATTGTGTGAAAAAGCACTCCAAAATGCGACGATTAATCCTGCACCTAATAAACATATTGAAAAACTCATCCAGATGTTTGCAATGTTCAGCAACACTCCTATACATATCAATAGTGAACCTACCAACATTACTATGCTTACGAGTTTTTTATTGGTACTTAGAAGGTTAACTTTCATGGGTATTCCTGGATGCTTTATTCTACAATAAGTTTGGAAACATCAGAATCGGGTTCAGGATATTTCATGTGCATATCTTCAAGTGTATCTACGATTCTCTCTGTAATAGCAAGATTACGATACCACTTCTTATTTGCAGGTATAACATACCACGGGGCAAAGTCTGTGCTACAGTTTCTGAGGACATCTTCGTAGGCTTCCATGTAATCATCCCAATATGCGCGTTCACGTATATCAGCCTCAGTGATTTTCCAATGTTTGGTAGGATCGTTTATTCGTGATTCTAAACGTTCTTTCTGTTCATCTTTTGAGATGTTTAAAAAGAACTTCAATACAACCGTACCATTTTCAACAAGCATTTTTTCAAAGTCATTAATCTGTTGGTATCGTTGTTTCCAAATGGATTTAGGGACGAGATCATGCACCCTGACAACCAGAACATCTTCATAATGAGAGCGATTGAAGATTCCTATTTTTCCTTTCTGTGGGACAGCTTTGTGTGCACGCCATAGATAATCACGAGAAATCTCATCTATTGTCGGAACTTTGAAATTTACGACATTACACCCTTGGACATTAATACCTGCCATCACCTTTCTGATAGTTCCATCTTTCCCACAAGTATCCATACCTTGTAGAATAATCAGAACTGCGTGTTCTCCTCCGGCGTATAGTAATTCCTGAAGCCTTAACATCTGCTTGTGTAGCTTTTTCAGATATTTCTTTGTATCACCCTTTTTTCGGTAAGACCCAGTATATTCTGGTGAATATTCAGGATTGAAATCCTCTCCACCCCCGTTAAGACTTATCATTCCACCAGGCTTAACAATAAAAGGTTGTGCCATAGGTATCCTCCATACTATTTTAAAATTCGATTAGACCATTCTATGGTAAGAACAAATGTACCATAAGATGTGATAAGCATCTAATTTCAATCATACCAGATGTAATACCATTTCTATTAATTTTTCTCCCATTACCTATTGTTAGAAATGAAGCGGAATGTGGCACAAACTGGAAAGTTTATGCTACATGGGAGACATTATATATCAGAAATGGTATAAGAAAGGGACAACTGGGTTTTCCCATTTGTCCCATAATGTTCTTATGTAGATTGTTTCCATCTACTTTGCTAAGGATTCGTAGTAGTTGTCAACAAGTCTTCGGTATTTTGGTGGTACATCTTCTTTAGCAACTTGCGTTAGTTGTTTCATTTCTTGTAACAGGTTAAGTCGTTCTTCAATAGCAGTCTCAAGTTTTCTCAAATCACGTATTGCGAGTTCATAATTTGGGAACGGATTCTTTCGATCTCCAGCACGATATTGCATACTGTCAATAAGATCTAACCAGAGTTCCTTGATCTCCCGATTGGATTCTGGACCACTTCTTGCTAAGTCATTCTCTCCAGGTTGCTGTCCCTGTTGTCCAGGTTGCTGTCCCTGTTGTCCAGGTTGCTGTCCCTGTTGTCCAGGTTGCTGTCCCTGTTGCCCAGGTTGCTGTCCTTCTTGACCTTGTTGTCCGGGTTGCTGACCTTGCTGTCCTTGCTGCCCGTCTTGCATGGCTTGTTGTGCCTGTTGCATACGTTCTTGGAGTTGCTGTTGTTGTTCAGCAAGTTGTTGTTCCCGTTGTCGTTGTTCTTCAGTCTGTTCTTGTCCTTCCATCGCTTCCCGTTCGCGCTGTATATCCTGCATCTGTTCTTCGAAGTTTTGAAGTTGGTCAAGTGTGGCTTCAAGTTGCTCTTCTTCAGTGCGTGCCATGTTAGATCTTGCTTGTTGCAGATCGTTTTGAGCTTCACGAAGTGTATCAAGCGCTTCTTGTTGATTTGACTCTGCAGATTGTAGACTTCGCCATTGTAATGCTCGTTGAGCCGTCCCCATATCCTCTGAAGTTTGTTCTTCAGTGAGTCGTCTTGATGCATCTTGGACATTCTGTGCAGCTTCAGGATTCTCTTGATTTAGTTGTTCTTGAAGATTATTCAAATTTTCCTCAACTGACTCTAAGTCTCGTTGAAGTTGGCGTTGCTCATTAGCAAGTTCAGATGCCTGTCGGTAATCCTCTGGACGCATACCGGATTCTTGAGTTCTCTCGCGTAACTCCTGTGTTTGTTGTTGGACATTAGATTGTTCAGCAGTCAACTGTTGGAGTTGTTCAGCTGTCCTCTCTAATGCGTTATCAGTGAATTCAGCGGCAGCCCTTTCAAGTTGATCAATCGCTTGTTCAAGTCGTTCTTCAGCTTTTTCACCTTTGGCGGCACTCAACTGGGGTTGTTGCTGTTCCATACCTTGTGATGCTTGTTGCATCTGTTCACCGGCTTGCTCCATTGCTTGTCCGGCTTGGGATAAACGTTCGCTCTGTGTACCTTGAGCATTTCCCTGCATTTCTCCAAGTTGCTGAGACATCTGCTCCGCTTGTTGGGCTAAATCACCTTGTTGTTGGCTGTTTTGCTGCATATCACTTGGAGAGGGTTGACTTTCCCTTCCCATTTGCTGACTCTGTTGATTTAGATTCTGTTGTTGTGCCAGCATTTCTCTGGCTTGGTCTAACATTTCCTGTGTCTGTTCTTGCATCTCTCTTTCGAGTTCTTCCTGATCTTGCTCAAGTTCATTCTGTAGATCCTCCAATTCCAGTTCAAAGTTCTCAGCAAGTTCGGGTTGGCTATTCCTTGCTTGTCTTAACACTTTCGGAAATGCCAGATTGACTTTTATAAGGAGTTCAAGAGCAGCTTGTTCAGGTGGAATCGCTGTTGTGGGTTGTGTCGCATTTAGATGATCTGTTGCCTCACCCATCATATCGATAGCTTCTTCAAGGTTCATCATTATTTCGGGATCAATTTGCACCTCTTGCATTTGCATGCTCAATTCATCAGTAACCTTTTGAGTTCTATCTTTTAACTCTGATTGTTTGGTTCCGGTCTGTTTGACGGCTGATTTGTAATCTTCTGTCATGGTGGGTGGTTGTGAGTTAATGTGATTCCATGTTTCTCGTATAATTTGCTTTTGTGAAGTAATTAACTCAAGAAATGGGTTTGGCATTCCGCTTTCTGCAGGTTCACCTTCTGAAAGTCGTTGATTAAAGGGTTTAATCTCAATGAAATAAATCTCACTTTTACCTTCACTGGGTCCAGTAAGCGTATTGTTGTCAATAGCTTGTGCATAATATGTTATTATTTCTCCGGGTTCAACATCAAATTCTTCTAAATAGAAGTTATATGTACCAGTTTTCAGATGTTTTGCGGGACCGATATTACTATCTTCAGTGAGCTGTTCCACTGGAGATTCCATAAGGAGTTCTTGTAATTCTCCAGCACCGATACGGTACATCAGTTTTAGCTGTTCTACGCCAAAGTCATCTGTTGCTTCAGCAACGATTTTTACCTCTTCAAGTATTGAAGCTTTGACATCACGTCCGGGTTCTTTAATAACTACTTCTGGAGGATTATCAGGATTCGCCTGTATAGTATATTCAATAGGTATTTCATTATTAAAGTTATCAATACAGAGAAGTTCTACACTGTATTTTCCATCCTCGGTAACTTGGATTGTCTTGGCAAGTATGTTACCATCAGCAATAGTCATTTCAGGAGAATCTGTGGTGGTCTCTCTTTCTTCTTCATTTTCATCAATAATAGGTTCAGTATTTGAAGTTTCGTGTGTGAATGTAGCCTTCTGTATAGCCTTATTTGTTGTGATGCGAATTTCTGCTGTTGAACCGATTACTGCTTGCACATCTCCACTTCCTTGTTGTATTACTGGACTGAGACCAGTATACTCAGGATAGGTATACGCTACAGAAATATCTACGACGCGCGGCATTTCAAATACTTCAATCGTGAATCTATCAGATGTGGTTTCATTGACTGTAACAAAGTATTCCATCTCTGTTTCTATATTGAAGAGTTCATAGGCAAAACCCCGTTTATCATCAGGATTTTGTAGCATATTTATCTCTTTTTTACTTCCTTCACTATCAGCCGTTGGGGGGTTATCTTTGTTATAGTATGTGAGGGTGGCTTTATCTGCAGATTTTCCGGTTACAATGACATCAATTGGTAAACTCTTTCCAATAAGAATTCGAGCATTTCCCGGTGAAACAGCGACTTTCGTAGATAAAATGGGTTTTGTTTTCTCCCATGGAACTAAAACTCTCATTAAGCTGGTCTGTATTTCTGTGGGAAACAGGAGTGTGAGTAAGCCACAAGCAGCAATTACTAAGATGGCAATACTAACATATTTTCGAGTTCGGCTGTGGTCAATAGTTGCTTTAAAATCAATACCTTTAATTCGTTTGGTGGTATCTTCAAGGAGTCGTTGCAACATATGAGATTCAATTGGATCGTCTGATTCCCGTGATCCAAATTGTACCGCACTTACAAGTCTATCTTCAAGATTGGGATGTTTCTCCTCAACGTTAAGTGCGACATCTCGAAGTGTCAAGGAGGCTTTTAAGGGTAGAACAATGTGTCTAATTAGTAGGTAGATCACTGCTACAACAATACCTACGAGCATGGCTACTCGTACAGTACTTGGGAGTGGCATTAACCAATCTACAACGGATTCTCCTATAAGGATAGCAAGAAGTCCAATAATTACGATAGCAGCTCCTGTCCAGAAGAGGCTTCGTTTCCATACACGTCGTGCAGCCAATATTTTAGATTGTAGTTCTGTATAACCTTCCCTCGTATTCATGTTTTTCTCCTGTAATTTTCTGCTGCTATAGATTTCCTTATTGATTCACTATTCTATTAATTGCGTTTACTTTAATATAATCCCCTATACTATAGACGTTAATCTTCCAGAAAAGTTCTAAATTTATCGTTTGATAATCACAATTTTTAGACTACCATATCCCTTAATATAACAGATATGACATATAATTATCAAGTCATTTCAAGGTGATACCATTTCTAAGTAATGATTACCATTACCGGTTCTTAGGAACGAAACGGTGAATGCACAAACTGACAGTTTATGTTACATATGTGAATTAGATTTTATTTTATCTTTATGACTACGAGTGTAATATCATCTGTCTGTTGTTCTCCAGCTGCCCAAGATATGCAGGCATCATATAGATGATTGATTATAGCTTTTGGTGATTTATCGGCAATCTCAGCAAATAATTCTTTTGTTCTTGGATAATCCAGCATTTCATTTTTTGGGTTTAACATCTCTGGTAAACCATCACTCATCAATAGAACTGTGTCACCGGTTTCTAATTCAAATGTTGCTTCCTCTCTGTCTCCTCCAATAAATCCACCTAATGGTCCTCCTTCAAGGAGTATCTCTTCAACCTTATCTTCTTCTGCATTATAAATTAGTGTGGGTGGCATACCTGCAGCCGTGATAGTCAATATATTCTCCTTAAAGGTAGCGAGTGTCATTGCCATGTAGAGTCTTTTTAGATTCATACTTTTTACACCTTGTGACATTCGCTCAAGAGTTTCTATGTTTCCAGCGTTTGGATCTGATGTTTTGAAAAGACTTTTCACCGCAGACACAACTAACCCAGAATTCATCCCATGTCCTGTTGCATCCCCAATAGCAATAGTGATTTTTCCATCATCCGATAAATTGTAGTCATAATAATCTCCACCAACTTCAGTTGCCGGATGCATTTTAAATCCCATTTCAAGGTTAGGAAGGTCAGGCGCAGTTTCTGGCAACATTGATAATTGTAGTTTGCGTGCCTCCTCCAACTCCTCTGTCTTTCGTGTGTTTTCTACCTCTAAATGTTGGCGTTCGAAAGTCTCTCTTTCAAGGTTTCTGCTGGTACGAGCAATGTTTCGTGCTAAGTAAACAGACATAGAGAAGATCGGTGCCAGTAAGATTACAAGTGATGCAATAGTTTGATTCAATTCCCATCCGGTTCGAGCGATAATTATACCGTATATAATGGGTAGGATAAACGGAGAGAGTGATCCAAGTCCAAATATCCACGCCCCATCTTTTCGTTTAAAGACAGCTACAATCATGATTCTTACCAATTCTAAAAATGTCAGCACAGTAATTACAGAAGCAATAGGGAGAATCGTTACTCGCGAAAATGAAACAAGATCATTGTCAATTGTCAAACTTAAGGAAGAATGATCAAATGAAAACAATCCCAAAATGAAAGTTCCGACCCAACCGAAAAGGAAGAACCAAAATAGTTTAGGAAGTTTCAAATAAAAGAGTGCGTAGAGGAATAGTAGGCATGATAGAGACATCACCGCAGAAACAATGAAAAAGAATCTACCAAGTGTATGGATTTCTGGTGTGCTGGTGGCTATTAAAAATAATTGACAGATAATAAAGACAATAGCACCGCTGCTACCTGTCAAAATAGAGAAATATAGATTTTCTTTGGCTTTGGGATAAAAGATAAATAACAACAGATGTTGAAACATTAGAAAACCTAATATAGCGGATAATACCATCTGTATTGTCGTACCTTCCCGAAGTAAAGAGGTACGAGATTTAATGGCTGTATTTAACTCTGAAAGCCTCAGACTAAACCCGAGTACGGGGGTAAACTGATTATATGTGTTATTCGAATACCGTATTGCGATAACGTGGTCTGCCTTAGCTGAGAAACTGAATCCTTGTGGGTCACGTTCCCAATAGGGTTTTTCCTCTTCTTTCCTATTTCCAACTTTACCGAATGTATAAATGAGTTCACCGTCAAGATATATCTCTGAAGCACCGGCTTGATAGTTTACAAGGAGTGCTAAAGGTTTGTTCCAGAGTTCCTCGTCTGGAACTGAGATGTGCAGTCTGAACCAACCAATTCCCTCCCACTCTTTATTTTTTACTTTATCTTGAGTTATAAATGGTGAAAGGTAATTCCAAGTGGTATCGTCAAAATCCGGTCTACTCCATTCGGGGTTATCACCGGGATGGTATTTCCATGGAGCATTGTGCAGGTTATCTAAGGGAGATCTTATATTTTCTAAGGTCAGAGTAAGTATTCCTGTCACGGGAACAGGTTCGGTTTCTTGAGAGATTGCTTGTTGTTGAAATGCAAAGATTGTAATTAGGATAGGTATTATTAGTGAAATGGGATGTTTCATTTTTTGTGTTTTTTATTTTTGATTTTATTTATTTTTAACTATAACAATATATCAAATACAGGTTTCTGTTAGCAAGGAATTATGGTTTACTGTCTGAATTGTGGAGTATAACGCTTACAAGACAATAGGGATGACTGAATCTGTTTGAATGAAAAATTTAGTTTATGGCATTATACAGATTGTGAGGCATCTAAATTCTGAAGATTTCTCCTAATTTTCCACCGAGTACACGTCCTGCCCCTAAGAGACAACCGATCAGAATAAACATACCAACAACACCTAATGCACTTGCTATATAAGGACCATCTCCAAGACGTTGGGAGAGTGACCATATTGCTTTTGTAATTGGATAATACTGGTTTTCTTGTGCTAATATCAGGCTATCACTGACTTCAAGCATGGAAAATGAGAAGACAAGAATCGCACCCGCAAGGATATTTGCGAATACTAAGGGTAATGTGATTTTGTATAATGTCCGAACAGGTGTTGCTCCCATATTCTGAGATGCCTCTTCGTAGGCGATGCTGGTCTGTTGAAATCCAGCATAGATTGATCGTAGCATATATGGTAATCGACGGACTGCATAGCTGATGATTAATAATACAGTAGGGTTTTTCCTCGGATCTATTATGTCTATCAGACCTACGGGTAGGTTCCGTAGGAGAAATGAAGTATCTGAAAAACTTCCCATATATCCAAATGCAATAGCAACACCGGGTAATGCCAACGGTAACATTGCAATAGCATCTAATAGATTTTGAAAGGGTAATTTCTTTCGTGTGAGTAGATACGCAATCACTACCCCGACAATTAGGGCAACAACTGTACTGCAAATACTGTATTTTAGACTGTTAAGTATACTCGGTAGTGTATCTGCATGTGTGAATGTCTCACTGTAGTGAAGAAAGGTATATGACTTTGGTAATATAGTAAAGTTCCAATCCCCTTCACTCCGTGTTAAAGACGCTAAAATAACACTTAGATGGGGTAACAAAGCCATAAATGTAAGACCACCGATGAAAATGTAGATAATGCTTCGCATACTCCATTTTACATCAACCTCCCGTGAGGTTACGTGTCCTCTACCCAACATTTCATAGTGTTTTGTACCTGTCCATTTCTTAGATGCATAAAATGCAAAAGCAGTTAGTACAATAATTAAGACAACAAGTGCATATCCCATCGGATTCTGGTTTGCATCTTGAACTTGTCTGAATATTCTGACTGCAATTACATCGTTATAGTTAAATATCAGCGGTGTTCCAAGGTCTGTGAATGACCAGATAAAGACCAATATTGCCCCTGCAAAGTATCCCGGCATCATTAAAGGCAATGTAATATTCCGGAAGATTTGAAACCGTGAGGATCCCAAGTTTTCTGCTGCTTCCTCTAAGCTTGGGTCTACATTGGATAATGCTGCAACGATATTTAGATACATTATTGGATAAAGGTGTAGTGTGGATAACAGAACTACACCCCAAAACCCACTACCAAACCAATTGATTGGGTCCGCTTCTGGATTTAGTATATGAAGTTTCTGAAGAAGCAGGTTGACACTACCGTAATTTCCGAAGAATTTCATCATTCCTAAAGCCCCTACAAATGGTGGCATAATCATGGGTATTAGAATGACGGATCTGAAGATATTTCGTCCTGGAAATCTATAACGTGTTAGGAAGTACGCAAGTGGTAGACTTAGGATGCTGGTCAGGATTGTAACCATGACACCTAAATAGAAGCTATTAACAACCAATTTCCGTATGTTGGGATCGGTTACCATGAGCTTGAAATAGTGTAGATTGAATGTGTTTTCTATCCAGAATGCTTCTTTGAAGACATAGAGGAGGGGATAGATGAGGAATACAAGAAAGAATAGAATAGTAAGACTAAGGATTATGATAATTGGAGGTGTTAGATCGTATTTCCGTCTTATCTGCTCCAAGAATGAATGATTCATATAGGTCTGTTAATTTTCCTATCGACACTTTACGGGATGCATTAAAAAGGTATATATCCACTTAAATATGTATGTAATTATACCTTGAATTGTTTAGAAATGCATCTGTTTAATGAATAGACACAGACAGATATTTAGATCATATCTCAAATGTAAAATGTTTTAAGGGTTCTTGCCTTGAACTATATCCCACCAAAGGTAATTTCTGTATAGATGTTCGTGTGTAGGTTTCTTTCACAGTTTTTTTAATTGGAAATATATGAGTCCAATGGAGGGTTTTGTGGTGGGTTGTCTGAATCGTTGATTACCCAGAATACACGGATTAGAGTGATTTTCCTAATTTTTGCTTTCTGTGAGAATCTGAGAAGTGTTAGGTTGGATTTGCAAACAACTTAAATGAAGTTTAATTTATACATTCGATAATAATTCGACATAGTGAAGCAATTTCTGTAATTCCGTTTCAACTGTAACATAAAGGTAATTATCTTGTGTTTAGGGTTTGTCAGTTAATGCAAAGAGGATGGAGATGAAAAACCGAGTATGAATGCGTGTAAATGCTTTACACCCTGGTGGAAAATGTGGCTATCCTTCAATCCCTTTTGAGTTCTCCCCACTGAACCGTGAGTTTATCTAAAGGCGTAACTGCAAGTGCTGAATCTGTTATCCAATCTGGAGAAAATTCGTTTTTTCTCGATGTGTTTGTCAAATTGATAATCTCATCCGTAGCAAGTGTATATCTAAAAATATCTATCTGTCCACCGTCTGGACGACTATAATCCTCAGTCGCGGTAATAAATACATGCTGAGTTCCCATCCAGCTGGCACCGTTTATGTACCATTTGTTGAGTGGTGGCATTTCAAGTTCTCTTATGAATCGTCCACTCATAGCATTGTGTATAGCAATTCTGTTTTTATGAAGAACTCTGCCAATGCGTTTTTCCTCACAATATAGTAGTAGTTTTCCATCGGATGACCAGTCGAGAGAATATAGGGTTGAGTCAGCAAATTTTGTGAAACGACGTGGGTTTTGACCTTCTGGATTTACAGTGTAGATAGCTTCTTGAAAGGTCTTGTCTTTGTACTTGTTACGATATAAGCGATTCTTTCCCGTCAGGAGACCATGATGCGCTCCCCGTGTATTGATTCTTAATTGAAGGTAAAAGCTCACGTATTTCTTGCGTCTCAATATCAATGATATGAATACTCCATTTATCACCGGTTCGCGTACTTGAAAATGTCATTTGTTGACTGTCGGGTGCCCAACAGTGGTTTGCATCAAGTCCAGTGTAGGTGGTGAGTTGTCGCTCCTGTGTGCCATCCAGGTTCATAAGGAAAAGATCAAGATTCTGTTGATTGGTTTCTCTGGGTTGTTGGCGTTCGAATGCAATGGAACTCCCATCTGGTGCCCAACGTGGAAGCCCATCATAGACTTTATTGTATGTCAATCTTTTCACGTTACTTCCATCATCGTCCATCTTATAGATTTCCCAACCTATCGTAAACACGATTTTTGCAGTGGCGAAGGGAACAAAACACAACAAGAAGAACGTGATGAAAATTGAAATATAACGTATAGTTTTATCCTTCAAGATTCAGACATTAGTGTCAGGTAAATGGTTTTGAGGATCAATGGTTACTTGGTGTGTCTGAATCGCGGATTACATTGCACAAACGACCATCTGCTATTTTTCCTTGTCCGCAGCGTAAGCAAAACAGGCGAGTATATCTGTCTCGGTTAACTCAGAAAAATCGTGCAACACTTCTGCTACTGTCATACCTGATGCTAAGTATTCAAAGACATCGTAGACGGTAATCCGCATTCCTCGAATACACGGTTGTCCGTTGCGTTTACCCGGTTCAATAGTAATAATATCCCTATAGTCGTTCATGGTATCCGCCTCTTCCAACAAATCATTGGAAAAAGTATACCACAACTTGTGCCAGTTATCAACGGATCTGATGGAAGATTTCTGATTGGTAGGATTAGAAGTTGGCGTTTTCTATTTGTCAGAATCGCGGATTACGCGGAATACACTGATTTTGCGGATTGACACACTGTAACATCAAACTATCTGTTAAACGGTCAGTTTCTGTTAGGTTTGCGCTGGTGTTAGTAGGACAGCAATATCGTTTGGCAATTTGATACCGGTTTTCTGTTCAAAGTCTTCAACACTTGCATAGTCGTTATGGAATGAAGTAATGATATCAAATCCTATGTCTGCGGCAGTGATGAGATCCGATTTCGCATTTTTCCATTCCTGCAAGTGTAACCATGCTTCACCACGATTGTTATAGGCATCGGCATGCTCGGGTTGCAGTTGTATCACCATATCAAAGTCAGTGATGGAGTTATCAAATTCACCTTTTTGCGCATAAGCGAGAGCCCGATTGAAATAGAAATCAGCATCATCTGGGTTGAGTTTTATAGCGGTGTTATAGTCTCTGATAGCATTATCGATATCGTCTTTATCAGCGTAAGTAGTTCCACGATTGTAATAGGTATCAGCATAATCAGGTTGTAGTTGTATTGACTTATCAAAGTCTTTTAAAGCGTTGTCAAAATCACCATTGTTTGAATATACAGTACCGCGATTGCAATATGCCTCAGCAAAGTCAGGTTTGAGTTGTATCGCCGTTGTAAGGTCATTCATGGCATTGTCAACATCCCCTTTGTTGAAGTAAATAACCCCTCGGCTGTAATATGCTTCAACATAATCTGGATCAAGTTGTATTGCCTTATTCAGATCCTTGATAGTGTTGTCAATATCACCTACATTAGCAAAAGCTATTGCGCGATTACAATATGCGTATGCATATTCAGAATTGATTTCTATCGCTTTGTCATAGTTTTTGATTGCGAGTTCAACCTTCCCTTTTCTTAGATAAGCTAAACCCTTGTTATTATATCTCTCAGCTAATATAGTTTTAAATTGTTTTGATTTATTCCAAAAATTTAATCCCATTTAATTTTACCTTTTTGTATAACTTTTACTAAGATTTGTGTAGGTTTTTACATTATTAGGTTTAAGTTCTATTGCTTTATTCAAATCCTTTATAGCACAGTTTAATTTGCTATATCAGACGTTTATAACGTTATTTAGATACAAGGGTTAACACTTTCTAAAATGTCACTGGGTAGACAACATCCCCAAGCATTGAGTACTGTTCTAAGTGTATGAATGTTTGGTGTTCTTGTGTTATCCAACACTTCCGATAGGACTTGTGGTTCAATATCTATTTTTTTGGTGAGTTCGGAAATTCCGCCTTGTGCTTCAACGATATACTGAAGAGCCAACTGGATTATGTCAAGATTCCGGTGGATCTGATATTCTTCTATGACAGCATCAAGATAACCGCCTACATCTCCGTGTTCTCTAAGTTGTTCCACCATGAAAGCGTCCCATGTTTTATAAACTTTCATGGTTTACCTCTCTTTGTATTCTTTCCAAATTTTGAATAAATTACCATGCACTTTAATAATAGAAAGTCAAGATTGCGGTGTTCTGATGACCAACCACGTTACCAGTTTAAAATCACCTGCAGCTTGCGGTGCTTTGGATGCTGGAGTAAGTTTAGCATCACGCGGTCTTCCACTCCTAAGAGCATGGGTCTGGGTTTCTGTATGTGAAAGTGTAATTTGTGAAATGACGGTGTCCAATAACTTGTTGTAATGTTCCATGTCTTCACCATATTCTGTTTCTTGGTCAAACTGCAGACATAAATCATCATTCACATCTTCTTTACCAACAGCAGATGCCTCAAACAGATCTAACACCTGTTTCGCATTGATACATCCGTATCGGATATCACCGTTATTTCGGATATAAACCGTATAATAGAGATGGATAGGACTGGCAGTATTCTCCTGTTTGTTTTCACTGGCATTTTCTAAACGTAGAAAGAAGATCACACCTTGTTCGGTTGGATTATTTTCATTACTTGTAACAGCATACGCACCTTCGGGGGTTGCGTCCAGTTTTGCCCTATTCCTTTCCAGATATTTCAGCAGCTGTGCGAAGAAATAATCCAGAGTAAAATCGCTCATCACAACACCATCAGACATCTCATCTAAGTCAAACACCTCTTCTCGTAGGCAGGGATATTTAGTTTTCACTATTTTTTCACAAGTGTTTATTTTATACGCATAGCAAATATAGTGTGACTTTATACACTATATCTGCTATGCTTCACCTTAAAAAGACTATTATTTTGAGGTGAATAATGACAAGAAAATTGACTTGCCACTTGATAAACATGTTAGCAAAAGTTCCAGACCCTCGCAAGAATAAAGGAAAACGACATCCATTGGAATCTATTCTCGCTCTTACCGTGTATCAGTTTTGATTCCCGAGTAGAACGAATTTCTATCCTATTATCTCTTATCCATTCAGCACAGGCTTTGGCTAACGGTTTTTGTCTGAGCTGTTGATTGAGCAATAAACCTTCATCGGTAATATCAAACGATTTTTTATCTGTATTATTTGGATCCATTCGTTTGACGAAATCTGGGTCACCAAAGAGAAAACGGAGTCCACCTATCTTTTGTAATACCTGTTGCATCTTTTCGTAGGCATAGATTGTAAAATACGCGGATACAATGGAGAGGTCGGACCCATTCTGGATTTCCTGTTCTAAAAATTCGTGGACAGTTCCACGAAGTAAATTATCTCGGATACCAGATTGGATGGATGTATCGATGTCTGACATGTATATTCCTATAGGGTGGTGGGGTAGGGTTCATCCACTAAATAGACTACTATTCACGAGTCACATTTATTAGGAAAGTTGTAAATCCGATGACTGTAGCGGTTATCGTACTGATTAACACCCAATTGACTTGATATTTCTTGTGAATTTCTAATATATCACCAGGATAGAGTATAATCGGGTCTGAACCAACTTGAAATTTATGTACTTCAGTTTTTCCATCTTTTCGATGGATGTGATATGTCTTTCTGTCTGCTGAATCTTCTAATCCACCCGCTAATGCAATCGCTTTCTGAATGGATACCGGTCCTTCAACGGATTGTGCGCCAGGAGTACGGACATATCCTGTCACATATACAGGTTGAATCTTAAAACGATTTGGAACAAACAACACATCACCGTCATTTAGAGATATATCCGGACGATTCTCTGTTCTATTCCAGAATTCCTCAGAAGCACTTAGTTCTGTTAACGTGCCATCTCGCGTCACATGGATAAGTGAATTGACATTTGCTTCCTTTGTAAATCCACCTGATCTTGCTAATACGTCTGACACACTGCTTTTTCCTTTAATGAATAGTTTTCCCGGTAGCTTCACTTCTCCCTGCACATCAATTTCATTTAGAAGGTGTACATAAACTAAATCGTTTGAATTAACCCGGATTTCAAGATTCTCTGTAACATTCGAAAGATCATAAGACGTTTCACTTAGGTTGGAAATGTTTTTCTGTGAATCGACATAAGCCTTATGTCGAATTAATTGGACTTGTCGTCTGTCTGCGTTTACTGCCATCCCGCCAGCCAAGGAAATTGCTCTAAATAAATCAACGTCGGATTCCGGAGAGATACTATACCTACCGGGATTTTTGACAGCACCGCCAACATAAATCCTATTTTCCTCTGAAACAACTGATACCATAATGACAGGATTGTTCACAAGTTTTTCTGTTCTTAGAAAATCTCTTATGATTGTATTGACCTGTTCGGTTGTTTTGTCCAATACATCAAAATCACCACCGAAATAGCTAATCCTTCCATCTTCGCGTACTTTGACAGAATGTGTATACTCAGGTTGCCCTATTACGGCTATCAAGAGTGTGTCACCATTCCGGATGTGATATACATCAGCATATATAGAGGGGGTTAGGATCAATAAGATAAAAAAAGAAAAAGTCTGCAAGAAACAAAAAAGGGTTTTTGTATCTCGCAAACTTTGAAAGTATTGGATCATATCATTATCCTGATGGATTTGTGTGGAGAGTGTATAATCGAAACTTGTAGAATATGCAATTCATTATGAATAGAAATCATACTGTCTCAAATAGAATTAACTGAGATTTTGGTGTGGGATTGTGTGTACGGATGCCAATCCTCTTCTTAGGCAATTTTCTCCAATGCGGTTTGACAAAAGTGCCTCCTGATCGACGATAACCATTTACATATACCTTACCGCTTGTGTCAATAGGAGTTTTAACTTCTTCTGATTGGTCAAACAGCTCCTCTTTCATTATTCTATCTGTAAATTCTATTCTTCCTTTAATGAATCGAAATAGGATTTAATTGTTTCACGCGCTATTTGCAAAGAATATTTAGGAACAAGGATATCACCCCATTCAGATTTACCGGGATTCCCCTTAATTCCACCGTAAGCTGGTATCTCATTGCTACGCAAATATACATGGATGCCTTCATCCTCTAACACATTCATGAGGATATACCCTGCAACTTCATTTGGTACAGATTCAACGACATGCCAATCTGCATCACCCGGTACTTGAGCAGGGATTAAGCTCGGAAGAAGTTCCTCTTCACATGCATTACATTCCGTGAAGTCCTGTTCAAATTCAGTTTTACATTGTGGACAAAATGGCATAACCTATACAACCTTATGGATACGTTTATAATTCAATTATATATTAGTTAGTGAAAATAATCAAGATGAAGCAAAATTCCATAATCGTAAAGCCGTTTTACCAAGCACCCATTCTCTATCTTCGGGGGTGAAGAAATCCATTTCATCCTTTACAACCGATAGCGTTTGTCCATAAGTTGCCTTTCCTAAACATACGGGCCAATCTGTTCCCCACATAATGCGAGATCCACCAAAGGTATGATACACTTTCTTAACCATGTCGTGTGTATCAGACCACGGGTAATCTAATTGTGATATGGACCACGTATGACTTATTTTAACATATACCCGTGGGAATTCAGCAAGATCTAACAATAACTGCAACTTATCCGGGTCTTCTGGAGAACAATCAGCCATATGATCAATTACAACATCAAGCTCTGGATATTGCTCTAACAGTGGCACAAGATCTGCCAATCGTTCAGACCTTGTAAGTAAAAGTAACGGTACCCTAAGTTGTTCAGCACGTTGAAATATAGGTGGCATTAATGGTCCAGTAAACCAATCTCCTGCTTCACCAACAGATGGACTTAATCTTACTCCGTGAAATCCTTCATCTTCTGTCCAATGGCTAAGATGGTCTGGGGCATCCGGGTCTTCAGGATTAATTCTACATACACCCATAAATTTATCAGGATACCTTTTCATCGCATCTGCTGCATAACTATTATCCCATAAGTAATGAATTACTTGAACCAGAACAGTTTTTTCTACACCATTTTCATCCATTAATTCAAGTAGCATTTCAGGTGTAGCATCTTCTTCAGGACCATTACGGTCCCGACCCCAAGGAAACTTCGGATCGTTTTTCCAAACATGTACATGAGGGTCAATTATTCTCATTTCATCTCCTTCAATTTACATAGAGATATTTAATAATGAACTAAGTATCCTTTTGATACGCTTTTTTCACAATTACACCGTATAACCCCAAAGGCAGACAATAAAGTAAAATCAAAATATGTAAACTAAATCCTGTTACAGTTGCACTTTCAAGGGAGGTACCGAAATAGTGTAATAACCAAGCAAATGGAAATTCTGTTGTGCCAAAATTCCCAACCGATTGTATAGGTAATAAATTGAAAACGTTCGTAAACGCAAGCGCAAAAAGCACTTCAGTTAATGGTATATTTACTCCCATCTCAGATACCAGATAACATTGAAATCCAAATCGTATCACAATACAAAGAAACGAATATATCCAGATTTTTAAAAAGTGTAGATTGAATCGGAACGACGTAATCTCAGAAACAATCAATAATACCTTATTTACAACCCACGTAAGCCATTTCTTGTCAAGATTTAATATCGGATTGGCAATTTTATTCGCCAATGAAATACAGAATTTAGGTGCTAAACATGCAAGACAAACTATCACTAAAATAGCACATCCTATAATTAATGGTATCAGGTAGAGTAACGTCCAAGAAAACTTTCCACTAATCTTACCGTATAACAATAATGAAGTTGTTACCATTAATGCTATCAACAGTATAAGATCAATAATACTCGCTACCATCAAGGATGCAATGCCTTGTGTAGCCTCTACTTTCTGGTGTCGATGCATTAAATACACATAAGATACATCTCCTGTCCTCATGGGTAAAAAATTTCCCCAAAATGTATGTAATGCAAGTATAGGTAGGAGGTGATTCAGATTTGTCTTGAGTCGTAAAATAGTTCGAAAACGGAACGTCTTGGCAATAACAAGCAAACAATAACATCCAAAACCAATTAACAGGACTTTTATTGAGATTCTACTGAGTGTTTTTGGAATTTCGGAGATGTCAATCTCTTTTAACAATAGATAAGATACAATTACCGCTAAGACCGTTGGGAGTACATACCTGGCAATCCACCTAAGACGCATATAACTCTATCCTGAAGTCTCTAAATCAAATTGGTCAGAATAAGCTTTCACAAGATCCCCTTTTCGAAAACCAGGTACCGCTGTACCACATTCTCTCGCCAACAGTTCATAATCAAGGTGTTGTAATCTTGCAAGAACATCTTGATTATTTGCCTTGAGGAGAATCCACTGTTTATTTCGCTCACACAGTTTTTCATCTGTCACTCTACGTGAATAATCCTGCCATCCTTGACAAGGGACAGCGAAATCAAAGGTATTCTCAAACACCTTTAACGCACCAATTGTATTGTTATATTGCCAAATATGAAAATCTTGATGTCGAATAGGAAGGGGTTTATGTTCTCGCATATCATCCAGATTACAAGGTAACCTTGTCCAAACCTGGAATTCCGTATTGACTGAGTAGCTTTTACCGGATTCGAGATGAAAGGCATCTCTTGGTAGGGGTAACCTGCCAATAAACTGCATACTTTCTTCAAGCTGTTTATGGACAATATACTTACGAAAATTAACTGGAAGGATGAATGCAATTATATCTGCTAACGTTGCTGCATGATTAAAAAATGCAATGGCTATTTTACCACGTTTGCCAAATGGAGGATTACCAATAATGATTGTCTCATCTGAAGGGTGAGGAAGGTGTGTTAACTGAAAAAAATCCTGTCTTAACACTTCATCACACATTGGAACAAGATCAATACCGAACCTACGATGAACAGGTAGTCTCTTGAAAAAAGATCCTGTACCCGCGGAGGGTTCAACAAAATACATTTGCTGGACAGTTCGATTGACCAATGACAATGTATCTGTTAGGTAGTTCCAGCATTGGTCAGCAATCGCTGGTTTTGTATAAAATGGATGAAGAGATTTATCAACAATAGTTTTATCCATATCAACTTGATTCATAATATCTGATTAGACAGAAATTGTCAATGAATAGCTATTTTTGAACGATTTATACCCTCTTATATGTTGGGTTGAGGGTGAAACCCGCCGAATTCCATACGCGGATTCGGCGTTGATTTGGACATGAGACACTTTTATATATACAGGAAATGTTAGGTTTCACCTTCGATTCAACCCCGCAGCATGCCATTGACGTATGCTGCTTTGATTCCCTACAAGGACATGTAATAACTAAGTTGACACCTCTGAATGGAACCCCCATCCCCTCTTCCACCCTTCCATTCTTCCATTCTTCCACCCTTCCAATCTTCCAATTCTGCAGGAAAGAAAGGGATTTCCGTAAGTCCTAACTACAAAAAGAGCATATCACTCAGTCGAAACAGATATTGCACATCTAAATCCTGTATCTGCATGTGTACATACTGGGAAATGATAATCACGAAATGCAATACGTAAATGAATTGGATCAGGACAACACGCCACGCCTCTGGTAACCCGATGATTTTTTATATAGAGAAAATTTTTAATTACTTGTGATATTTCTTCTGCACCCGCTATAGGATTTCGATACGGTGATTTCCTATAGAATTCTGGGTCGTAGGCGTCAAGACACCACTCCATCACATTACCGATCATATCATATAATCCATAAGCATTCGCAGGATATAAACCGATAGGTGTGTCTGTTCCACCGTGTGGTGGATAACTCGCACGGCTTGGGTTGATTGTGTTACCCCAAGGAAAATCTAAGCCTTCTAACCCACCTCGTGCTGCTTTCTCCCATTCTGCTTCAGTAGGTAAACGTTTACCCACCCAATTAGCGTATGCCACAGCAGCATACCAACTAACATACACAACAGGGAACTTACCTTTACCTTCAGGATAATTATTACCATTCCAATTTTTTAAATATTCACCATCATGGTATTTATCAGCAATACCTGATTTAGGATTCCACCACTTCTTTTTTCCCCACTCAGGGTTCGCATCTATGAATTTTTTAAATTGTGAGTTTGTTACTTCATACTTATCTATATAAAAATCATCTACATATACAGAATGTATAGGTTGCTCATCTAAACTACAATCAGGATGATTGCTTCCCATCAGGAATTCCCCTTCTGGGATTAATACCATCCCTTCAGTTATTTTTTCTGAGTTTTCTAAAGTGGTTGACGGAGAATCAGAATTGGCATCAGTTATTTCCAATATACAACTGCTAAAACAAAAATAGAATATTATAATTAATACAACAACTAAGTTCCTTAAACCTTTACTCATAACAAGTCTCCCCATAATTAGAAGTATGAACCTTATCTATCGATAATATTTACAGTTTCTATTTTACCACACTATAATGTAAGACAACAAATAAAACCACATAAGGATAAGGGTTGTTTTACCTGTAGTAATACCATTTCTAATTGATTGTATGCCATTATATAACGATCTCCTCTGTAGGTGGGAACTCCGATTCCCGATTTCTTTACAACAGTTAATTCAATACCTTCACCAATAATAGATATTCTGTTAGATTGTGTGTTTTGTAGCACATTCTGTTAGATTGTGCCTATTGTCAAATCAGGTTCTATGATAATTAAAATACTTCAACGTAAAACTGAAGTTATTCTTATTCATAGAATCCTGCAATATCAGAAAGCAATGGTAGATCAACACTATATATTCCTTCAACTGAGACACTCAAAAATGGCGAAGATATTGTATTTATGACACCTATTCATTTAGAAATGATATTAAATATGATGTAAGTTTAGTTTTCACTCATATCAATGCACAATATCGCTAATATCCAATACGCAATGTATACTCATATACAACAACCAAATACAATTGACAGAATAAAGGAATTATGGTAATATTCTTTGGTATCGCTGACTTATACACAAGAGATAACATATATGTAGATTCCGTTACCAGTTCGTGACTACATCTTCAAGAATAACTGGCAAAAGTATGGAACAATTCCAATTCAACTACACAGATATCCTACGGTTCAGTCGGAAGGCATTTAGTGTCAGACGGATAGGAATACACCTTATAGGAATCCTCCTTGCATACTTTGTGTATGAAATCCTATTTTATCTTACCCTCTATATTGCAGAAGGTGAAAAAGTACAAGTATATTGGAAATCCTTCGGTTTGCTACCTGTCCCTCCTTTTGGTAGTAGCGAATTCACCCCTTTAATATCGACGACACTATGGATAGGTCTAATTCTTTTTGCCTTCATATTCTATTTTTCAAGTATAATGGCATCTAAGATTACCATTGAACAATTACGTGGAGATGAATACTATTCTGTCGGTAATTCCTTCAAATTCCTACAACATCACTGGAAGACAGTTATCGGAACATTTTTAGGTTTGCTCTTTATTCTATCTTTAATCTTTATGATTCCAATCGGTGTAGGGTTGTTAGGTAAAATACCAATTATTGGCAAGACATTCTTAGTAGCGTCCTCTTTTTTTATACCTTTTGCCTTTATATTTGGATTGTTAATTGCATATATTATCGCAGTAATGATATCAGGACTTTTTTTAGTGCCTGCTGTTATTTCAACTACAAATGCCGATTCGTTTGAAACAATATACCAACTATTTGCGGTATTGTGGAATCAACCTTGGCGATTCATAGGATATGGTATTCTCTTATTTATCCTAAAACTGGTGCTTGTTCCTATATGGGGGATCTTTTGTGGGGCAGGATTTATAGTACTGCTCTTACCTATACATTATCTACATCCCACGTTTATCGAACAATCGTTAGGAAATGCAAATCTATGGTTAGGTGAATCTCTACAAAAATTATCTCTGTTCTTTGATTCAGACGTAAATACAATAATAGGAATAAACATAACTCAAGATCCAATTTTGACAACCTCCGCAACCATATCTGGTATTTTAATTACATTTACACTGATTGCCATTGCAGCACTAATCATTGCATATCTGTTTTCAATCGCATCCGTGGGAACAACAGTAATATACACAATCATACGTAATAAAATTGACGGATTAAACCTAATAGATACAATAGGAAATGTGGCACCAGTTGAACCACCACCAATACTTATAGGAGATGAATAATATTGAACTGCCATCTATTACAATAGTTATTATCTAAGGTCCGATAATCTATTGTAATGTCTGTATAGATTATTATTCATAGATAACATGTTTGAAAAAGTAATGACTAAGGTCTTTGGGAGTAAGGAGGATCGTGATGTTAAACGATTCCAAGATATAGTTAATGCTGTAAATCAACGAGAAGCTGAAATAAAGGAACTATCTGATGCACAACTCCAAGCCAAGACGCCATACTTTCGTCAACAATTAGATTCAGGTGCATCTCTTGATGACATCATGCCAGATGTATTTGCCGTCGTCCGTGAAACCGCAGTACGGACATTGAAACAACGTCATTATGATGTACAAATAGTTGGCGGTGCAGCCCTCCACTCAGGAGCAATAGCCGAGATGAGAACGGGTGAAGGGAAAACCCTAACTTCCACACTCGCAGTCTATCTCAACGCACTCTCTGGTAATGGTGTACATATTGCTACAGTCAACGACTATCTGGCACGACGCGATGCCGAATGGATGGGAAAAATATATAACTTCCTCGGATTGTCCGTTGGACTCACACTGAGTTTAATGCCACATGAACAGAAAAAACTCGCATATAAGGCAGATATTACCTACGGCGTTCATAGTGAGTTCGGGTTCGATTATCTAAATGATAACAGAGCCCATACGACCGATATGAAAGTACAAAGAGGTCATAAGTATGCAATTCTTGATGAGGTCGATAGCATACTCATTGATGAAGCACGAACACCCCTGATTATTTCTGATCCATCCGATAAACCTGCCGAACTATATCGAAGAATCAATAGTGTCGTCACACAACTAAAGGGAGAAGAACACTTTCAAATTGACGATAAAGGAAAATCCAGAGGAGATGTAACCCTAACTGATGATGGCATCGAACAGGTTCAACGTCTTATCGGTATTGATAATCTTTATGAACCTGAAAACATTATGTTGGTTCATCATGTAAATCAAGCTTTGAACGCACACCATTTATGGGACAAAGATATTGATTACCTCGTTGAAAACGGTGAAGTTATACTAATTGACCAATTCACGGGAAGAAAACAGATCGGACGACGGCTCAGCGAAGGATTACATCAAGCAATTGAAGCAAAAGAACGCGTTAAGGTCGCTCAGGAAAATGAAACATTTGCTACTATTACATATCAGAATTATTTCCGAATGTATGATAAACTCGCTGGTATGACTGGGACTGCTGCTACTGAAGCAAACGAATTTGGACATATCTATGGTTTAGATGTCGCTGTTATCCCAACAAATGAACCTATGATTCGGATTGATAATCCTGACCAAATATATAAAACTGAAGAAGCAAAATATAATGCTGTTTTGGCGGACATCGCTGAACAACATGAAAAAGGACGACCAGTTTTAGTTGGGACAATATCCATTGAAAATTCTGAGAAACTCAGTAAACTTCTAAGAGCAAGACACCGAAATATAAAACATCAAGTGTTGAATGCAAAAGAGCATACGCGTGAAGCCGACATCATCGCACAAGCAGGTATACCGGGAGCTGTTACTATTGCTACAAACATGGCTGGTAGGGGTGTCGATATCTTATTAGGTGGAAATCCTGAAGGCTTGGCAAAAGATACATTACGAAAGAGAAAAATAGATCTCAATTCAAATTATGAAGATACTCAAGAATGGATAACCGCATTTGCTGATGCTGAAGAAATATGTAATAAGAATCGTGAAAATATTCTCAAGGCTGGGGGACTACACATCGTTGGCACTGAAAGACATGATTCACGCAGAATTGATAACCAATTGAGAGGACGAGCGGGTAGACAAGGCGATCCCGGGTCATCAAGGTTTTATCTCTCACTTGAAGATGATCTTATGAAGAAGTTTGGTTCCGAAAGATTACAAGGGTTTATGACTCGTGTTGGCATGGATGAAGGTATTCCATTGGAACACCCTTGGGTTACAAAATCCATTGAAAAAGCACAAACACGGGTTGAACAAAGGAACTTTGAAATTCGTAAGAATATTCTCAAATTTGATGATGTAATGGAAGCACAACGCAATACTATATATTCACTTAGAGATACAATTCTATCCAATGAAAATCCAAAGGATACTGTTTGGGAGATGATTGAGCACGTAGTTGAAGATCAGATCTATGAGGTTATACCTGAAAAAGGACAACGGGAGACTGAAGAATTAGATCAATTTTCTAAGTGGCTATCCACGACTTTCCCCATTTCAACAGATTTTAAACCCCCATTAACAGACATCTCCATTGATGATCTCAACGATCAGATCCTTTCAAAAATTAATACCGCCTATGTACAAAGAGAAGCTGAGATGGGATCGGAGGACATGCGATTACTTGAACGACTTCTTGTATTAGATAGAATTGATAGTCATTGGAAAGAGCATCTGTATAATATCGAGTATATCCAACACGGTATTCGGTTTGAAGGGTATGGTGGTAAAGATCCTATTATCGTTTTCAAGAATGAAGCACTCGGTGTTTTTGAATCCATGTATCAAAGTATTGAAAGACAAGTCAGTGAATTCATCTTTAAAATGCAGGTGAGTGCCGCACCAGTTCGTCGTGTTCCACCAAGACGTTCAAGTGCTCAACGTAGAAGACAACCACGTAGAACAGCTGACAACAGTTCAACTTCTTCAGCAGAATTTGCTTCACAGCAAGCTATGGGGAACATACCGAAAGTTGGAAGAAATGAACGGTGTCCATGCGGGAGTGGTAAGAAATATAAGAAGTGTCATGGACAATAACTTTTATAGGACTTACGCACATCCCAAATACATGATTTACAATGGTCTATTCAACTTAATACAACCTGGAGAACAAAATTGAATACAGAGAAACCAAATACCATTTCACAAACCTTACTTGAGATACTTGCCTGTCCAGCATGTAAAGGTAAAATAGAACATATTGAGAAGGATGAAAAATTGGTATGTCAGGGAGAATGTAAGAGACGATACCCCATTCGAGATGGTATTCCTGTTATGCTTATTGATGAAGCTGAATTACCGAATTCTGACAATCCAAATAATATTTGAAATTATCACCATTCAATGCGAATTCTCTTTTTGTGCTTACGATGTCCCTATCCTCCTCAACGAGGAGACCGAATTAGATCATATAATATCATCAAACAACTCTCTAAACGCCATAAGATTACGCTTGTTTTCTTTAGCGAATCAGATGTTGATATTGATGCTGTTAAAGAGTTGGAGACTTTCTGTGAACGGGTTGAATCGGTGCCTTTTAACAAGTACTATGCATTATCTAATACAGCAATCCACTGTTTCTCTCGACTACCACTACAATTACATTATTGGTACAATCCCAAAATGCAAAGGGTCATAAACAACTTACTTTCTACTGAGAAATTCGATCTGATTCATGCACAACTATTCCGCATGGGACAATATGTCTCAAAAGCAAACGGTATGGCAAAAGTATTAGATTTATGTGACTCCTTAGCTCTGAATTTAAGTCGAAGAGCAGAATTAGATTGCAGTCCAAAACGATTTTTAGTAAAATTGGAGGAAAAACGGGTTCGTCGATATGAAGTTGAGATAATGAAGTCTTTTGACTCTGGAACAGTTGTCGCAGAATTTGACAAGGATTACCTACTCAAACAAGATACAAATCTCAACCTTTCTGTTGTTCCCATGGGTGTTGATCTTGAATACTATAAACCTATTCCAGAACAAAAAGAATTGAAAAACCCTGAACATGTATCTATTAAATCTACTGAAGGGGAGATTCCAAAGACTAACGGGAACAACTTGCTTTTCACGGGTACAATGAACTATTTTCCCAATTCTGATGCTGTAACCTATTTCTGTAAGGACATTTTTCCATTAATTAAGGAACGGCATAATGATGTAAACTTCTATATTGTAGGGAATCACCCAAATGAACAGGTTCGACGACTCGCTGAACAGAATGGCGTCATTGTTACCGGATATGTAGAGGATATTCGTCCGTATTTTGAAAAGGCATCAGTTTTCGTTGCACCGTTACGCGCTGGTTCAGGGATACAAACTAAGAACTTAGAAGCTATGGCTATGGGAACACCGGTTGTGACAACCTCTATCGGCGCAATGGGATTAGAAGCAGATCTGGATTCTGATCTACTCATTGCAGATACACCTAAGATTTTTGCTGAAAAGGTTATTCACCTATTAGAAAACCCCTCACACAGACGAGACCTCGCACATGCTGGTAGAAAACGAGTTGAACAGAGTTATAATTGGGATGTACTTGTCAACCGTTTAGAACAGGTATACGCCAAGATATAACTTCATTTCTAATAAATATTATGACATATCAACACCATTCACCCAACCCGGTAGGGGCGGTTTGGAACCGCTCCGAATATAAAATAACATACGTATTTATGACACCTATTCATTTAGAAATGGTATAACATCATTATCACGGTTGAATTATAACAATTATATCTATAGAAATTCATTAAATAGGAGGTAATATGGAAAAATCCAAAATAAAGTGGAGTTCTTCTGTTGTAATTGATTTATTACTTATTAATCTTGCATTTCTATTAACCTATTTTACCTGTAGACAGCTTAACTTTGATGTCCTGGGAGAGTTTGGACAAAGTTCTGTCCTATCCAGTATTCCACCACTACAACTAATTATTTTCCTTGCTTCTTTAGTTACATTAGTACGTATTACAACCTATTTATGTTTTCGCCTCTATAAACCTATATGGGAATATGCCGGTGTAAAGGAATTTCGCACACTAATTTACGCAATTGGTGTGTCTACTTCAGTGCTAATCATATTTTCATTCTTCTTAAATGGATTTGATACTTGGAGTTTTTTCCTAATAGACGGTTTTTATAATATTCTCTTTATCGGCGGAGTTAAATTCTCATATAATATCTTTAATGATGGAAGAACAAAGGAAGGTGTATTACCGCAGACCAAAGTCCTAATTGTTGGCGCAGGTGTCGCGGGTGTGGGTGTATTGCGGGAATTACGGAGCCATCCAAAAAGAGGTTATCTCCCTATCGGATTCATTGATGACAATTTAAAGAAAGTCGGTAAGAGTATCGCCGGACTTGAAGTTCTTGGAACGACAAGAGATCTTACTTACATCGCAAGAAAACGGGAAATTGAAGAAGTTATTATAGCAATGCCTTCTCCAACTGGGAGTAAAATAGAGGATATAATGCGACAGTGTGAATATCGAGGCTGTCAATTTAAAATTGTTCCCAGTATTCATGCTATTCTTGAAGAACGGGTCAGTATAAATCATATCCGAAATGTCGAATTAGAAGACCTACTTAACAGGTCTACTGTGCCTATTGATTTAGCTGAGATTTCAAAATATCTATCTGGTAAACGCGTTATGGTAACCGGGGCAGGCGGATCTATCGGTTCTGAACTCTGTCGCCAAGTCGCAAAACTTGACCCTGAACTGCTTATTCTGTTTGGCAGAGGCGAAAATAGTTTATATCATATTGATATGGAACTACGCGAATCTGATCCAACCCTAAATCGAGAACTAATAATTGGCGACATTAGAGATAACTCCAAAGTATTTCAAATTACAAAACGCTACCGACCAAATATTATTTTCCATGCTGCTGCGCATAAACATGTAAAATTCATGGAGAAACATCCTGATGAAGCTGTCAAAAATAACATTTTAGGTACACAGAATCTAATTGATTCTGCCATTAAACACCACGTTGAGGCTTTCATTCTTGTTTCTTCAGACAAATCCGTTAATCCCACGAGTGTATATGGCGTTTCAAAACGGGTAACTGAGAAACTTATTCAATGTAATGCCAATCGAAACGGTACAAAATTCATTGCTGTTAGATTCGGAAATGTTATCGGTAGTCGAGCAAGCGTATTACCAAACTTTCAAAGACAGATAGCAAAAGGCGGTCCTGTTACTGTTACACATCGTGAAGCTACACGCTACTTTATGACGATCCCTGAAGCCGTTCAACTCCTAATACAAGCAGGGGCAATGGGGAACGGTGGTGAAATACTCATGTTGGATATGGGGGAACCCATTAAGATACTCGATCTCGCACACGATTTGATACGGCTATCAGGTTTAGAAGTTGATAAAGACATTAAAATCGCATTCACAGGATTAGAACCTGGTGAGAAACTCTATGAGGAACTTCTTACACCTCAGGAAGGTGTAACCGCTACTAAGCATCAACGCATATTTGTCGCTCAATTGGAAAAAATTGAGGAACAAACACTATTATCACAGATTAGTGAGCTGTCTGTATTGGCAAATGAGCTTGATATTGATGGAATTATAAAAAAATTCCAAGAATTAGTGCCTACTTACGAACCTAATAGAGCACATATACAGACCACAGACCAATATGGGCAATCAGACATTACCAGACACCTTAAGAGAAATACACAGGATACTGACCATAGCGATTCTACTTCCGGTGATAGAGCGGTATAGCTGAAAAATCAGAAAATATTTGTCTCTTCAATATATCCGTATTCATTGGAATATCATTAAACTAAATAATACCATTTCTAAGATATATTATGCCCTATAAACATCATTCAACAAACCCGGTAGGAGCGGTTTGGAACCGCTCCATAGGTGTCAACTTAAGAAGATCATTCCATTTTATGAGTGTCTTTCAGTCCCGTAGGGACGGAATGTTTATAGCAAAGGTGTATACCCCATAATGAGTCCCGTAGGGACGAAATGTTTATATGTTAAATGCAGCATGTGTTAATATAAAACAAACAATTAGTCAACTGGCACAAGTCGTTAAACTAATAATATGTAAAATTTATTCTGAAATCTATAGATGAAGTTTATCAACGCTCAGGACAGAATACTGTATATAAAAATATGCGTATCATCGACAAGCAATTAATACTCAATTCTTGGCCAAAGAGATGTTTTGATATATTCTTTTCTGGCGTCGCATTACTTCTTTTATCACCCGTTCTGTTACTCGGAACTATTCTTTCAAAAATTCAATCTACAGGACCAATATTTTATAAGGCAAAACGAGTAGGTAGGGGTGGAATAATCTTTCAAATGTATAAGTTTCGAACGATGGTGGAAAATGCCGATAAAATCGGAGGCGGACTTACAATTCATGGGGATTCACGAGTCACGCCTATCGGTAGATTCTTACGTTTTTCGAAAATTGATGAACTACCTAATCTGATAAATGTTTTAAAAGGTGAAATGAGTCTTATCGGTCCTCGACCTGAAGCATTGGACTATGTTAAGCTTTATACGAATGAACAAATGAAAGTACTTATGGTCAGACCGGGTATTACTGGACCTTCTCAGGTCGCAAACAGAAATGAAGAATTGAAACTTGAAAAACAGAAAGATCCAGAACATTACTATATTCATGAATTAATGCCACAGAAATTAGAATTAGATCTTCAGTATGTTTCAAACTATAGATTCCTCTCTGATATTCAATGGTTAATGAAAACATTTTGGATTTTGTTCTTTCCTCCAAAAGAGATGTCATATACAAAAAAAGTTGATAAACCTTCTGCCAAACACACAATATAAGACTGTCTTCTATTTAAATCTAATTAAAAAATCATATGAAACGTAAACGCATATTTATTGTTCTCTCTGTAATTGTTGTCATATTCCTAATATCCATTATTGTCCGATTTATAATGGCAACAGCACCCATCGGTCAAAAAGTCGCAGTACTGGATATTAGTGGTATTATCACGCAATCTGATTCTTACATTAAACTTATTCACACATACCGAGACGACCCCAGTATAAAAGCGATTGTCGTACGTATTAATACACCTGGTGGTAGTGTTGCACCCGTACAAGAGATATATAACGAATTGAAGAAGTTGAAAAAACCAATTGTCGCTTCTATGGGTGGATCTGCAGCATCTGGAGGCTATTATATTGCTTGTGCATCAAAAACTATCTTCGCAAATCCTGGCACCCTTACAGGAAGTATTGGTGTAATTATGCAGTTTACCAAGATGAAAGGGTTATATGAGAAAATCGGGTTAGAGCAACGCATCATCAAAAGTGGTGAATTCAAGGATTCTGGCTCTGCTTTCCGCGACCTGTCAGATGAAGAAAAAGCTATCCTGCAGAGTACTGTGGATGATGTATATAACCAGTTTGTAGACACCGTCTATCAATCTCGTAAAGAAAATCTCTCTAAGGAAGAAGTGGTGAAACTCGCCGATGGACGTATCTTTTCTGGGAATCAAGCACACCAACATAAACTAATTGATCAACTCGGTAATCTACCTGACGCAATTAAATACGCTGCCAAACTTGCTGATATTGAAGGTAAACCAAGAATCGTCAGGAAACAGAAAAAACCTACACTCATTCAACAACTCTTAGGAATTAATCCAAATACGCATATAGAAGAAGTTCTCAACCTACCCGGCGTTACCTTCCGTTATGAACTTAGCCTTGGAAACTAAAGGCTTTCCCCATGTATCCATCCTATAAGATAAATCCTGACTGGAGTAGACTTGCAAAACAGATTGTTAAGTCTAACCAGACTGTTATTGTCATTGGCACAACTGATTCGGGGAAATCAACATTCTGTCGATATTTAATTGATTTTGCCTATACTGCCGGATTGAAAGTTGGTTTCGTTGATACAGATGTTGGACAATCACAGATCGGACCCCCTACCACAATTGGGATGAAGATTTATGAACCCAATGAAACTGAAACACATGAAAAAACAATTACTGATACACAAAATGCTTCGCAAACTACGGATTTGGAGAAGTCTAAAAGGTTTGAAACACAAGAGAAACCGGGAGAAGAACAATCTCATCATTTTATAGATATTCCTGATTCACTATACTTTGTAGGTGATACATCTCCACATCGAAATTTATTATATGTCCTATCCGGTACACAGTTAATGGTTGAAGCTGCACATAAACGAGATGCGGATTTTGTTGTTCTCGATACTTCGGGATATTTACATGTAAGTCTCGGATGGCAGTTAAAACAACAAAAGATCGAACTTATTCGACCACAACACATAGTGTGTATCGGCAGAAAAACCGAATTCCAACAAATCGTTGGCTATAATGACAATTTCAATCACCTGAATATACACTATCTATTACCACATAAGGAAACCAAAACAAAGAACAGAACTGAACGAATAGATAATCGAAATAAAAAATTCGCAAGGTATTTCAACGACGCTACAATTCAACAAGTTTCGTTTGACCAAATTCGGAGTGTACGAACCCTATTCTTCAATGGACGGATAGCAAAAGAGAAAGAAATACAGATGCTCACAGATTTAGCGGATATAGAAATTGACTATGCTGAATGGGGAGACCGTTCGTTAAATATCATAACGCGAACAATTCTTTCTACTGTTACAACGAAAAAGATTAAAGATTATTTGAGTCTATTACATCTAAATAATCAAAAACCAGATTTCTTAAATAATCTCCTTGTGGGGATGTTGGATGAGCAAGGGAATACCATTGGAATAGGGGTAATTACATCAATAGATTTCAAGAATCATGTATTCAATATTAGGTGTAAACACGGACATACAGATAAGGCTACTGTATTTCAATTTAGTAATTATCACTATACTGAGATTGAAAAATAAATTGAAGAATTATAAATAATCATACATCACATATATGAAAAAGAGTTGACACAATAGTAAACATACGTTACAATAACATATAGAGAATAAATAAAATACTCATGCTAATATTTTATGTAAGATAAGACAATAAATTAAAGAATATATAGACAGTTATACAAATGACAATAATATAACACATACTAATTCGGCAATTAAGGTATCCATTAAGAGAACATTTTAAATATATAATCAGAGAAATAAATGATGACTTTCTACAAAAACGATCCTAAATACAAAAAAAGATTTATGTCAAAATTTCTGCTTTATTATACTGGTTGGAATTGTCAAAATCAGCAAGCACACAAAAAACACAAAATCACACTTTTTGCAAATTCTTAAAAAGTCAATTCAAAGTGGAGTAAAGTCAGTCTATGACAGAGGTTAGAGGGGTAATTTACACCAATTTCAATGACACACAATGTGTCAAAAAGTGTAACTTTTTTCACTTTTTTTACGAATTGAAAAACACAACATTTTCACGATTTATCATCTGGGAATTTAGGATTAAAGGTCTGTTTTTGCACCTTATTAAGTTGTCGTATATTAGGATTAAAAGTTAAATCTAAACCTACGAGTTCTATTACAATTTCTAAATGAAAATGTCTCATTATTTTACAAAACCTTTAGATTTTACAGTATGAGATGACCTCCAAATAAACCTATAATGCAACACCTTATCTTAAGGTGATAAACAATTGAGTAAGAATAGCACCTTTAAACGATTACAATCGTATATTACACCATACCACGGATCTATTGCTATAGCAATGCTCTGTGCATTGATAGTGTCTATATGTGAATTAGCTCGTATTCAGATTTTTGCTGATACCCTAAATGCCATAAAAGCACTTGAAGGATATCGACAGTCTGTACAACCAGTTTCAATACAACTATTTTATAATGAGGGTTTTTTTGATGGTTATGAAATTACGGTTACATCAGTTAACGCTGCCCTTCGTTTCTTTTTATATATATTAGGTGGAGTCATCGGTTTAGTATTTGTTCAAGGTGTTTTTGTATACTGGAGTGACTTTCTTATGGAGAAAGTAGGAAATAAATTAAGCTTTCAGGTACGGAATGAACTATATGGTAGAATAATACATGCACCACTTGGCTTACTCTCCAAACAACATAGTGGGGATGTGATGACACGCGTCACTGAAGATGTACGCATACTACAACAAGCTGTAGCAGCAACTGCATCCATCATGCGTGCAGTCATTAAAGTAACGTTATTCCTTTCTGCTATGTTTTATAAGAACATCCTAATGACAGTTTTATCACTTATAATATTACCCTTAATTGCGTACCTTATCTCAAGAATCGGTAACAGAGTTCGACACGCCAGTACAGAAATACAGGAACGGAGTTCTGACATATACACCCAATTAAAAGAAACTATGTCAGGGATTAATATCATTAAAAGTTTCACTGCTGAAAATATCGAGAAAGATAGGTTTCAATCTACAACTTTGAATCAATATAACTCCGCTATACGTCGTGCAAGATTCGCTTCACTACTACCACCAGTTATTGATTGGATGGCAGCAATTGGAAGTGCATCCGTTTTTGGGTTGGGGTGTTGGCAAGTCATTGATGGAAGATTGGATATCGGCTGGTTTGCTGGTTATATTCTTATGGTCGGATTAATGTATAAACCTATGAAGACGATAGGCGGTGTGAATAATGTATTACAACAAAGTGTCGCTTCTGCCGAACGCGTTTTCAAGGTAGCTGATTTTGATGAAGAACAAAATTACGCAACAAACAGAATGGTTGAACTCAAAAATCTTGAAGGAGTTGTAGAATTCCAGAATGTGACCTTTTCTTATGATGAGAATCAAGTGATTGATAATATAAACTTTACAGCTGAACATGGTGAAGTCATTGCACTTGTCGGTCACAGTGGTAGTGGTAAGACAACTTTGGTCAACTTACTTCAAGGTTTCTATACACCGGATTCAGGGAATATATTAATTGATAATATTCCGATTAACCAAGTTACACTTAAGTCATTAAGGCTTAACATCGCTCTTGTACCACAAGAGACATTTCTTTTTGATGGGACTGTACATGAAAATATACAGTATGGATCGAACAAATCTACACGTTCAGATGTCATAAATGCTGCCATAAAGGCTAATGCAGATGGTTTCATTAGAAAGATGTCTCATGGATATGACACCTCAATAGGTGAGGCTGGAGGATTTCTATCTGGTGGTGAAAAGCAACGGATTTCTATTGCTCGTGCAATTCTAAAAAATGCACCTATACTTGTACTTGATGAAGCAACTTCATCACTTGATACACACTCAGAGGCAATAATACAGGAATCTTTATCGAATCTGATGGAAGGAAGAACAAGTTTTGTTATCGCACATCGTCTAACAACTGTTATGGGAGCTGATAAAATCTTAGTTATAAACAATGGTAAAATCGCTGAATCCGGAACACATGACTCCCTCATGTCTAAAGGAGGTATTTATAGCAAATTATGTGAACAACAAATTTTTGCATAATTATCCACATTCTGGTGTGACAAACTATAAAACTATAGTCATCAATTTGTAGGTTGGGTTGAGGTACGAAACCCCATAGGTGTCAACTTAAGGAAAAACAACTCTTGTGAACCCAGACCCGGTAGGTATTGAGTCCCATAGGGACGGAATGTTTATAGCAAAAGTGTATACCCCATATTGAGTCCCATAGGGACGAAATGTTATAGCAAAGGTGTATACCACCATATTGAGATCCATAGGAACGAAATGTTTATTATTGGGTTGTGGTATACACAGTTCGTTTCTACGGAACTCAAAATGTTGTATTGACATTTTCTCTATAAACATTAAATTGACACCAATGGATTGACTGCAATACACGCTAAATAAAATGTGAAAAACCATAATACACATACATAAGATAGTAACTGTAAACTAATTCGATGTTTAATCGTCACATACTATTGCAAGGTGAATGTATATCGTAGTCAAACACGTAATTCAAGTAATATATAGTATAAGACCTAACAATAATAGTGGGGTCGGTGGGCATTTTCCTTTGTTAAAAGCCTCTTTTGTTAATACACCTATTCTATTAATTTCTACCCTGCTTTGTGATTGCACCTTCAAGATCAGATTCACGGTAGATTGCTTCGGATAGGTCTACTTCATATAGATATGCACCTTTGAAATTTGCCCCAAGTAACACGATTCCTTCTAACTTGATTTCACCAAATATGGCTTCTTCAAGGTTAGCATTTTCGAAAGTTGTTAATTTACCAAATGGGGTTGATGGAATACATTTTGGACATCCAAGAGTTGCTCTACGTAAATCTGCACCACGAAAATTAGTGCCAGAGAGTAAACTCCCACTTAGAAAAGCACCAAATAAATTAGCGTTTTCTAATGTAGTCTCTGTTAGGTTAGCACCGACTAAGTAAGTTCTTAATAGCACAGCATCTGATAAATCTGCACCTTCAAGATTAACGTCATTAAGATTGCCGTCTGTTAAATCGGTATTTATCAACGTCGCACCACTCAAATTGGCACCAGAGAAATCAACGCCAACTAACGATTGGTTAGATAAATCAATATTTGATAGGTCTTCGTTTGAAAATGTTTCGCCTGATTGAAAACGTTCTAAAACTTCACTGTTAGATTTTTCCTGCATATATTCCTCCGAATAATTGAATAAGACGTAGATGAAAGATAATTATTGAGATAAAAATTAAATAAAGAAAAAAGACTCTGGAAGATATTATATAGTAATTTGTACAAAATTACATTTAGGTTTTGAATTATAACTATCCAAATTTAGTGTATTTACACCTATATAGATGATTAAAAGGGATGTATCTGGTGTAACTTAACCTAAATTCGAGGGAACGTAAATGAAAGATTATTACATTGCTGATCAAGTTGAATACGAAGTGATACCCCCTGAGAGTAAAAAAGCTGATACTTCATCAACAAGTAAAGATGAAACTTTCGCTTATCTGCAGACTATTGCAAAAACCCCTTTGTTAGGTGCAAAACAGGAGAAAGAACTTTTTAAGGACTATGAAAAAGGTATTGAAACTTTTAAACAATACTTCAAACAACTACCTCTTTGGGTTTTACACTCGCTTGATATTCCATCAAAAAGTCGCAGATCTACTGAAGGCATATTCAAACCACATCAAACTGATCATGGAATTATAATTGAACAACTTTCATCAAGTATTGAATACATTGAAGACCTGTTATCCAATATTAAGATAAAGAGAAATCAAATGATGGATATCAGAACAAGTCTTCTCATGGGAAATTTACACCTAATTAACAAATATGTCAATACACCAGACTATGATAAGCAGTCAATTCCTGAAATTATCCAAGCCGGATATCTTGGACTTATCAAAGCTATTGAATCATGGACACCTGACAATGACCAAAAGTTCAGTACTTATGCACGCATTCATATACGCTCAAGTATTGATGATACAAAGAAAAGTCTAAAAAAAGTGAATGTAGGAACTGATCAACTGGATGAATCTATTTCTAATACTATAGACGAGTCTAACACATCACCTTTGGATGAGAAAGAACAAACAGAACTATTTCAATCTTTTGAACTAATTCAATATGAAATCGCAAGACTCCTCAATAAAATGCCACAACCTTTACTCTTGGATGTCACTACAATTGAAGATGAACATACATCAATTATCAATTGGACGCCAAGTACTTTAGATCCGTTATTAGAGAGAATCAAATCCGAAAAATCACATGTAAAAGTTATATGTGATAAACTTACACATGCTGATAAACTCTCTCACGGAACCAAGCGGAAAATCGTTGAGGCAAATCTTCGTTTAGTCGCAAGTATTGCTAAACAACATCACTACAACAAGACCTCTTTGTCATTCCTTGATCTGATGCAGGAAGGCAGTATCGGTCTCATGAAGGCTGTAGAAAAATTTGATCATTCTCTCAAATTTCGGTTTAGTACTTATGCTACTTGGTGGGTAATGCAGTCTATCAAAAGAGCATTAGACCAACAAGGACAGATCATTCGAGTACCATGTTATATTGGGGAAACAAGGAGATTAATTAAACAGGTACAGTCCAACCTGACCGTCACCCTTGGACGTGAACCAACGCTGAAAGAGATCGCACGTGAAGTGGAACTTACTGAGAAAAAGGTCGACGAAATACTACAAGCTACGAAAGATCCTATCTCCTTGGATGCTCCCATAAATGAAGCATCTCCAGAAGTGCCAATTCGCGATATGATTCCTGATTACGCACAAATTTCTCCTGAAACTGAATTGGTTAACTTCTCTAAAATTGAAGCTATTGAAGAAGTCCTAAACAAAACGCTAAATCCACGTGAAACGCATGTAATTGTTTTACGGTATGGGTTAATTGATGGTACTGAATACACCTTGGCTGACATTGGTAAAAAACTTGAGATTAGTCGTGAACGTGTACGACAAATTGAAGTTGAAGCATTGAATAAACTTAGACGCCATGAACCAAAAGAATTATTGATGGAACTGTTCCGAAAATAAGCAATTACCATCCTCCAAAGTGAATTCGGTTTCTAACTACGGTGACCCTTCATGTCGAAACACCGATGCTTACACACCTATGGAACGGTCTTTTACCGATCCATAGGTGTCATTTTAGCACATTACCCCAAAGGGACGCACTTTGAAAATCGCATACTTTGATTGTTTCTCTGGTATTAGTGGGGACATGGTACTCGGGGCTCTCGTTGATGCTGGGGTAGATGTCAATGAACTATCTTCGCAATTGGCAAAACTCAACATAGAAGCAGAATTCACGCTACATTTTCAGAAAGCAAATAAGCATAATATTTCCGGTACAAAAGCTACTGTAAATACATCAGAAGAGAATACCCCTGGACATCATCACCACCATCACGATCATTCACATGGACCTTCCCGACACCTTTCAGATATTTTTGAACTCCTTGATAGAAGTGGATTAAATGACCATATTCTGGATACTTCAAAAATAATATTCGATAGACTCGCCGAAGCTGAAGCGAAAGTTCACAATACTGATAAGAACAAAGTCCATTTACATGAAGTTAGTGGTATTGACTCCATCGTCGATATAGTTGGTGTGGTCATTGGTTTATCTCTACTGGAAATAAAAGAGGTTTATTCATCCCCTCTCTCTTTAGGGCACGGCTTTGTACGTTGTGCACACGGTCTCATGCCTGTTCCTGTTCCAGGAACAATGGAATTGCTTAATGGTATCCCTATAAGACAAACAGATATACCCAAAGAATTAGTTACACCAACCGGTGCCGCCATCATTACAACAATTTCAAAAACATTCGGTCCTATCCCTGATATGACGCTTGATACTATTGGGTACGGTGCCGGAACACGTGATCTTGTAGAACAACCAAATCTATTAAGAGTCTGTATTGGGGAAAAAACTACAGCAATAGATTATAAACATGCCAATTTAAACTCTAATCAGTCATCATCAAATACTGAACAAGATACAGCTTCTGGTGAAAATGGAAGTATAGATATCATTGAGACGAATATCGATGATATGTCTCCTGAAATATCTGGATATGTAATGGAAAAACTTTTTCAGCAGGGAGCATTGGATGTGTTCTTTATTCCGATTCAGATGAAAAAAGGAAGACCCGGTACACAGATAAGTGTTCTCTGTCCATCAAATATTCGAGATGAACTCATACAACTCCTATTGACTGAAACAACGACCTTCGGTGTTAGATTCTATGCTGCGGATCGGGTCATCCTTGATAGAGACTTCATGGAAATAAAAACAAAATGGGGAATCGTCAGAGCAAAACAAGGTTATTTGAATGGAGACCTAATTAAAACCGTTCCTGAATATGAAGACTGTAAGGCTATTGCAGAAAAAAATGGTATACCCTTCCAAGCGGTATACCAAGATGTAATCAGAGAATTATAATGTCAATTTAATACACACATACTAAATGCAATTCAAAATTTTATTCCTGACATCTATCACATGTTCCACACTTGTAATCATCTGAAACATCCTCTCCAAAATACTCACGTATCACCTTCATCCGACATTCCATTGATGCAGCGTAATACACCATCCTGTCTATCCTACGTTTTTTTCTTTGCACATAATCTCCAAATCCCATCTGCTCTTCAGAAAATGATTCAAACATGTCACTATCTAATAGAAGCTGAATTAACATCAGATCCTCTTGACCCCAATACTGAAGATGTCCCTCACTTTGAATTTCTGTAAGTTGTTCCATCACAAATCTTGGATTCAGATTGATACTCTGACTAAAAGTCAACAGATCTGTAGCTTTATGTTTTTGCAATTGAGAGAACAATTCAGGATTGACTGTCTGATCAGCATTCACATCATGTCTTAGTCTTACCGAAAAACGAGAGGGAACATTGAACCATCTTTTCAAAAAACCCAACTTTTCTAAATAAGATAGACAAACTCGGATCTTGGCGTCCTTAATACCAGTTTTCCACTCCAATTCATCCATCGCCATCATCCGATAACCGTCAACATCTTTATACTGTTCAAGCTCCTGAAGCAGTTTTAGTAGAGCAGGTTTATCGGGTGCACTCTCACGAATGAAATATTCGTGTAGTTTACGATCATCATGATAATAGAATAATAGACAATCTGAATCCTCACCATCCCTTCCTGCTCTACCAAATTCTTGGCAATACTCCTCAAGTGTTCCTGTCATTGTCCAATGGATAATAAACCGTATATTTGCCTTATCAATACCCATTCCAAATGCATTTGTCGCAACGACAACCTCCAGACCATCCGGACTATCATCAAAGAACGCATCCTGTATATAACTGCGTTCATCAGGTTCACGACCCGCATGATAATAGTCAGCACGGATATTCTTGTCCTGTAGATGCTCAGTTATCTCTTCTGTCTCAATTCGTCTTCCTGCATAGATTATACCCTTACCAGAAAACGTATCAATACAGTCCTCCAGCAGTGCATATTTTCCCTCTTTCTTTTTACTTTCCAATACTCCGAGTCGCAGATTTGATCTCTCAATACCTTCTACAAGGACTTTCGGTTCAGAAATATCTAAAACACTTAGAATGTCATCTCTAATCTCAGGTGGGGCAGTCGCAGTAAAGAGCGCAATAGTCTTTGGATAGAGGGTATTGATCGCATCACAAATTGATAGATAGGCAGGACGAAAATCTCGACCCCACTGTGAAATGCAATGGGCTTCATCAATTACAAATAGAGAAATGAGGACGGTATTTAGCAGATCTAAAAAACGCCTACTTCTAAGTTTCTCTGGTGAAACATAAAGCAGTTTTATCTTACCTTGTTTTAGACGAGTAATCTCATGACGATATTCATCCCATGTTTGAGAACTATTTAATAAAGATACAGACGTTATACCACGCGATCTAAGTGTATCTACCTGGTCTTTCATCAGTGAGATTAACGGCGAAACCACCACTGTTAATCCTGGAAGCATTAATGCAGGAAGTTGATAACATAACGACTTACCATGACCGGTAGGAAAAACCGCAAATACATTCTCACCTGCTAAAATTGCATCAATTATCTCACGTTGACCCTTACGAAATTCTGAATATGAAAAGTATGTATTCAGGTTGGTGAGAAGTTCATCATCAATTGGGTTTTCAATGTCTGTTTTAGAGTCTTCTTTATCGTTTTGAGATGTATTAAGGATCTCATCTACCTCTTTAAGCAGATCTTGTAAATTACCCATAAATGAAAACCTAAATAATTATTGACAGACTTACGTGCTTCTTGGATGGGAACAGTTTATAGTCACACCATAAAAGTCAATCTAAGCGATACGTTCTTGGTAGGCGGGATTCCAAGATACGAAATCTATGAAAAAAATCTAAAACGAAATATGTGAATTATTGCAGCAATACCATCTTTCCAACTTACTGTCTTTCCTTCATCATAATCTCTACCACGATAACTAATCGGTACATCAATAATCTTACATTTTCGTTTAGCGAGTTTAGCTGTAATTTCAGGTTCAAAACCAAATCTATCTGAACTAAGCGATATATCTTTTAATATGTCTGTTTTAATGACCTTGTAGCAAGTCTCCATATCTGTTAATTTTGTGCCATTCACCACATTAGCAAGGAAAGTCAAAAATCGGTTCGCAAGATAACTACGTAACAACCCCTCTTGTCGTCCTTGCATAAAACGGGAACCGTATACCACATCCGCTTTGTCTTCTAAGATAGGTTCGAGAAGTTTAGGATAATCATTTGGATCATATTCCAAATCGGCATCTTGCACCAACGTAATGTCACCCGATATATGTTCAAACCCAGTACGAACAGTTGCACCTTTGCCACGGTTTATATCATGATAGAATATCTTAGCCGTATTTTCTGTTGACGCTTCAAGTTTCTTTAATATATCACGTGTGCCATCAGTAGAACAATCGTCCACCAGAATCAACTCTTTTTCCATGCCGATTTCAACAGCTTCAATCTGACGAAGAATCTCTTCTAAATGTTCAACTTCATTGTAAATCGGAATCACAATGGATAGTTTAGATGCCATCCACAATTCTCCAGTTCATCATTTATAATAATCTAAGACTTGTTAGCAAAAGTCTCAGATACACATATACCTAATAAGAATACCCTAACAAGGATTATTATGCAAGTATTTTCCTGTATCAACCATTTCCCTTGGTAGGTTCGGTTTTCAACCGAACCGTATTTACATATGCTATCCCAAATCTTCCATCCCTTGGTAGGTTCAGTTTTCAACCGAACCGTATTTCCATACCGCTATCCCAAATCTTCCATCCCTTGGTAGGTTCAGTTTTCAACCGAACCGTATTTCCATATCCATAATACCGATTCTTCCATACAGAATTGCATCTACACATTTGTCATTGATTTAACCGGAGAAATCTATATCATAATATTCAATTCTATATTCAACATTCACCACAATTTCGAACACCCATCTTTCCGCGTAATCCGCGTAATCCGTATTTCAGGCAACACAACAACTATAGAAAACCTTGATTTATTTCCACATTACGGCTAATATCATAGAAGGATAATTCCGCATGACTCTACAACATTACCTAACTCATTATATAAACGGATATTGCTATGCATCATAGGTTAATCATAATACTCATTTTCTATTTTTGCCTACAAAGCAATCTATGCCTTGCTGAAAATACGCAACACAATAAATATGTACAGCACATTGAACAGGCATTTCAAATGCTATTTCAAGGAAACAACCAAGGAGCAATTAAGGAATTTGAAAATGCACTTAAGATTGAACCCGATCACTTTGAAATACTACACTACTTAGGAATGGCCTATGCAAATCAAGAATCCCTAAACAAGGCTATAGAATCCTATAAACGTTCTCTAAACCTAAATCCAGAAAACATTGAGGCATTATATTCATTAGGAGTAGCATATTTCAAACTAAACCAATGGGATAATACAACTGAACCATTACAGAAAGTCATAAACCTTGATCCGGAACACGGTCGCGGTTTTGAACTACTCGGAAAGGTATACGTGAAACTACGCAAATATAAGGAAGCTGTTCCCACACTAACGCAAGCAATTAAGCTAAAACCGTTTTCTGCTGGTATATATAATGAACTGGGAACAGCATACCTAAATCTAAAAGAATACCAAAAAGCAATTGATAATTTCAATAATGCTATCCAACACGGTCCACCAAACTATGCTGACCCACATCACGGTCTTGGAACCACATATCTTCGATTAGGAGATAGAGAAAAAAGTCGTAAAGAAATGCAAATTTTTCAGCAACTGCAAAAGCAGTATGCAGAATATGAACGGTTCACCCGTTTAACACGAAATGAACCACAAAACCTTGATGGGTGGACAGGATTAGCACAAGTGTTAATGTCTCAGAGACAATATAATGAAGTCATACCCGTACTACAGAATTGTATTCAACTGGCAACACAACAACAAAAAACTGCCGAAGCAATTTCTGGTTATCACCACGGTATCAGCCAAGCATTCATCCAATTAAATTATCCAAGACCCGCTCAAGAATATGTACAAAAAGCGATTAAACTTCAACCCAATATACCTGTTTACTATAACACCCTTGGCAGTACATACGCTATGCAAGGCAATGTGCCAAATGCAATAGGGGCATTTCGTAAAGCCATTGAACTGGATTCAGAACAACCCTTGTTTCATCTAAATATCTCTAAGTTATATCAAAGTATTGGACAGCAAAAGCTCGCTCAGGAACATTACAAAACCTATGAATACCATCTGGAGAAGAACAAAAAGTAATACATCTATGGAATTACATTTCAATAGAATTACAAGCATCATACTAAGCCGTTCTTCTGCTTTCATCATGCTTGTTGTTACCTGTCTTTTAACAACACCTATACAGATGTATGGAGACTTGGAGGATGAAAATCTAATCTTAGTCGCTGCAGGTACATTTACGATGGGAAGTGATAAACGCGCAGCTGATGAAAAACCAACCCATAAAGTTTTCCTTGATGCATTCTATATCGGAAAATATGAAGTCACAAATGCAGAATATTATAAGTTTTGGATTAGCATACAAACTGATAAAAAAACAACTACTCAGAACACTAAACATCATACGCCTGAAGATTTTATCCATATACCTCATATTGGAAAATGGCAAGATAGAGCAAAAGAATATCCAAACCATCCAGTAGTAGGTGTCTCGTGGCATGATGCACATGCTTATGCAAAATGGAAAGGGATGAGATTACCGACTGAAGCTGAATGGGAAAAAGCGGCACGCGGGTATACAGATAGAACATGGCCCTGGGGGAATGCATTAGAAGAATATGCAAATACAGTCTCAAATAAAGATGGATATCCGAATCGAATCGCACCTGTCGGTAGTTTCAAACAAGGGAAAAGTTATTATGGTGCTATGGATATGGCAGGCAACGTATGGGAATGGACTTCTGATTGGTATAGTGATGTATATTACTACAATAGTCCAAAACAGAATCCTACTGGACCCAAAAACGGCAGTTGGCGTGTTATTCGTGGAGGTTCATGGATAGATGCCATTCCCCGGTGTAGTACCACATTCCGATTTCATCAATATCCAAATTTAAAAACCTCTTTTATCGGATTCCGAGTCGCAAAAACAGCAGACAAAACTAAAGAATAATCCTCCCTACTATAGATAGAATGCAAAGATTCCTATCAATATTTTCACTCATATTCTTATATTCAATATACTGTAATGCACAACAAACACCTTACTTCACGGACGTTACGACCGAAGCAGGTATTACTTTTAAACACGTCAATGGTAAATCCGATCATAAACATATCATAGAAACAATGGGGTCTGGTGTTGTCTTCTTTGATTACGATGGAGATGATGATGCAGACCTATATTTCGTTAACAGTGGTACGATTCCAGATAAAGATATACCCCCTACCCATATAAACAATCATTTTGGTAACATACTTTACCGAAACGATGGGAATGGTCAGTTTACCGATGTAACTGAAGAATCTGGAACAGGTGATACCGGTTATGGAATGGCAGCTTCCGCAGCAGACATTGATAATGATGGGGATGCGGATCTGTATGTTGCCAACTATGGTCAGGATTCGTTATACCAAAATAACGGTGATGGAACATTTACAGATATTACAAAAACATCCGGAATAGAAAATACCCAATGGAGTATCGCAGCAATATATCTGGATTACGATTTAGATGGAGATCTGGATATTTTCATCGTCAATTATCTCGTTTACGAATTATCTATGCCGGTTACAAAATACAAAGGTGTGATCGGATACGGACACCCAAGAAGTTATGAAGGCACTGCCGATGTATTATTTCGGAATAATGGGGACGGAACATTCACGGATGTAGCAGAAGCAGCTGGTTTGGTAAATCCATCTGAAGGACGCGGAATGGGGGCAGTGGCATTTGATTATAATATGGACACTTACCCAGACATATATGTCACAAACGATACAAGTCGTAATTTCTTATATCATAATAACGGAGATGGTACCTTTACAGATGAAAGTCTATTTCTTGGGGTAGGGTACGATGAAAATGGTACACCAGAAGGATCTATGGGGGTGGATTCTGGTGATTATGATAGCGACGGATTGATGGATTTGATAGTGGCAAATTCTGAAAAGGCAACGCTCTACAAATTGGAGAGACCAGAAAACGATAACTTCTATTTTACTGATACTACAGTAGTCAGTGGTCTACAACAACCCACCCTACCTTATGTTGGATTTAGTCCGTTATTCATTGATTATGACAACGATGGTTTCCTGGATATTTTCTCAGCAAATGGACACCCACAGGATGTCATAGAAGTCCTAACAGACCATGAGACATACGCACAACGAGATCAGTTATTTCATAATAATGGAGATCAATTCTATACTGAAGTTTCAGAACAATTAGGTAGTTACAGCAAAGAAGAACTCGTAGGCAGAGCTTCAGCATTTTCAGATTATGATAACGACGGTGATATTGACATAATTATCGTAAATTCAAATCAAAGAGCAGTGCTCCTACAAAATAATAATCTTAGCTTAAATAACTGGTTAAGAATCAAACTAATCGGTACAAAGAGTAATCGAGATGGAATCGGTTCCAGAGTCAAAATTAAAACAGAAAATATTGAACAAATTGCCGAGGTAAAACGCGGATCCGGATATGCCTCAGGTAGTGACATACGTCTATCATTCGGCTTAGGCAAAGCAACTGTTGTAGATAGTATAGTTGTTGAATGGCAGAGTGGAATCGTACAAGAACTAACCGATGTAAATATTAATCAAACCTTAGAAATAATAGAATTACAAAGATAGATGTAATGTGAAATACCAATGATCATTATTCAGATTCAAAGTGTTTGCCGATTAGGTTGGCTTTCCGTATTATATGACATCCCACATAAACAAGATTTAAAACAAAAAACCCGTATCAATTGATACGGGTTTTTTATCAAGATCAAAATCTAATAGGTTATTTTCTCTTGATATCAGCCCAAGTCGTTGCAATCTTATTCCTGGGTTCAACAGGTGTCAGAATATCCAAGAATTTATTATCAAGTGTTGGTGCAATTCTGAGATCATCATCTGCCTCTTCAAAACGAAGATTAATATAATCCGAACCACCACCTTCTCCACAACGGAAATGTAAGAAGTTCTCTCCCTTAATAAGATCGACTTCGGTAGGTTGGGTCACCGCACGTACACCACCAGTCCATGCTGAGTTATCATACACTTTATCTCCGTTAATCCAGATTTGAGCATAATCGTCATGGGCGGGATGCATTTTTGTCCGACGGTTATCTGGTGATTGGATTAAGATAATCCCTTGCCAAGTGACGTTATTTCTTTCACTTGGAAAACCATGGCTTGAAGACATGTTATTACCATCGTTGGTATCAATATCAACAATACCCCATCCCAGAACGCCACCATTATCAGGTAGGTTAACAGAAAGCCTTCCAGTTAGACCCGCACCATGACGGGTGGAAACGGATGCATCTGAAATCACATCATCTGTTCCTTGAGAGAGATAATCAATGGAAGCAGTAACATTGAAATCACCCGTATTAAGGATCAGATCAAGTCCCCACCATTTTTCAATCCATTGGTCTCCGGCTGGCTGCCAACTCTGAGCGAAAACCGCTGGTGTGATGGCAATACAAGCAATAATATAAAAAATCGCCATTCTTTTCATAGCTATGAATACTCCTGTATTATATACACCCATCATAGGTCTTGCATAAGAGCGCTCTTAACAATCCCTCAAAATTCGGTGTATAACTTGTTGTTATTTTCGGTTTGCTAGCTATACCGAAATTCAAATTTATATTAATTGTGATAAAGTATATAGTTTATCACCAAAACAGACTAAGATCCTAACACTCAATACTAAATCTCAATCGTCTGTTCGTTATGTGTCCTTCGAAAGTAAAATTCTCCATTCAAAGGAAAATATCAATTTCAAAAATTATAGCATTATTAACTATTTAATGCAAGAAAATTGAATTCGAATATCATTCTATCAAGTGTAATAACCCATGTCAAGTTAATGAAATTACCTATACTATAATTTCTTCACAATGTGAATCTCCGATTCGAGACCATATAACAAATAGTGGTAAACGTAGTTTCACTATGAATGGATATATGAGAATTCCCAACATACTTGACATTCTTGAAAATCAGTGGTATTTTCAATGGTAATACAGAATCCTATAAAACAAAGATATCCACCAAATAATACACACATTTATAACGAAGAAAATTGGTTGATATATACACAAATAACATATAGGATTTAGACTAAATTATCGTACCGCGAGTTCAACATAAGAGAAATAAATCTTTAATTCACTGAATTTTGCTATCACAATAATGGTAGGTTCGGTTTCATATCGGATATATCGGGTTTGGGGACACCTTTGTCTAAGATCGCTTATACTGAATTAGAAATATTATAGGAGAAAAATATGGGTATCAGTGTTGGAATGGTTGGATTAGGTATGTTCGGACCTTCATTCATTGAATCATATAAGGCACATCCAGATGTCGATCGACTTGCATTGTGTGATCTAAAAGAAGAGAGGTTATCAAAATGGGCAAAACAATATGAAATATCTGAAACATATTCAAGTCTTGACGAAATCTGTAAATCTGATATAGACGCTTTGGTAATTATCACACAACATTGGATACATGCTCCCCAAGCTATACAAGCTATGGAAGCAGGAAAGCATGTATATACTGCTGTTCCTGCAGCTGTTTCGTTAGAGGAATGTGAACAATTGGTTCGAACAGTTGAACAGACGGGGATGATATATATGAATGGTGAAACAAGCTATTTCCGTCCTGAGACTGCCTTCTGTCGTCAAAAAGCAGCTGAAGGCGCATTTGGGGAATTCGTTCACTGTCGTGCTGAATATTTCCACGATATGAGTCATGGTCTCTATGATGTAGCAAAAAACCGATGGGGTGAACAGTGGAGTCTTGATAAAAGTGGTGGAATTCCTATGTACTATCCTACACACTCAACCTGTTTCCCAATATCAGTTATGAACGCACATGCTACCTCTGTTTCTGCACAAGGCTATGTGTTTCCTAACGATAACTGGTTTCGTATGGATACTATTTATGAAAATCCATTCTCAAATGAAGTTGGCTTATTCACCATGAGTAATGGAGCTACCATGCAAATATGTGAATTTAGACGAATTGGACATCCAGGGTGTGAACGACCAAGCGGGATATATGGCACTGAAGGAAGTTACGAACAGAGTCTCGCCGGTATGGTATGGGCAGATAAAAGTGGAAGACAAGATATACAACCTGACAAATTCCATGAACCTTTACCGGAAGCACTCACACAGAATTTAGGCGGTCATGGAGGTTCACATGCCTACCTTGTTCACGAATTTGTGGATTCAGTTAATAAACAAAGATTACCACGGATAAATGTATGGGAAGCTGTTCGCTATTGTGCACCAGGTCTTGTTGCACATGATTCAGCGCTCCGCGATGGAGAAGTTCTACCCATACCTGATTGGGGTGATGCCCCTGAATAATCATAGGTATCAATTTAGGACCTACCAAGTGATTGAAAATAATCTTTTTCCGAAAATGAAGTTCATACACCTGTTATCAAGCTAACATTAGCTTCATTGTTTACATTTTATAGAGTAGAAACTACTAAGAGATTCTTTCGTATATATAACATACATTTACTGTGAATTTGAGGTTAGATAAATTCAACTATTTTATTCATAAATTTAACTCCTAAAACTGGGTAGGTGCAGACCCGACGGATATCATACTGTGAATGTACGGTGTTTACCCGGTGAATGCATTTATTGTTTTCATACAGTTGAAATGGGTAACACATACAGGCATTCATCCCGTTGATTCACTGCACCGATCTCAGTTTTTACTTATACCGATCTAACATAACTTTTTATATAATTCTTATCAATTACATATTTATAATATTACTATTAAAAAGAGAAAGGTATCATAAAGATATGAAAACTGTTTCCTATTCAATACTACTTATTCTATATATAATTATTATTCCATTTTCATACAATTGTTTTGCCCAAGATTCCCCGCAATGGCATCTACCTGTTGGGGCAATAAAACGTCTGGGTAAAGGTTGGCTTTATGAAATTCAATATTCTCCTGATGGTAGTCAACTTGCAGCTGCTGGTTCATTAGGGGTTTGGATCTACGATACAAAAACTGATCAAGAAATTGCTCTCTATCCTGGTGAAGGATGGGGTATTTCATCACTCACATATTCTCCTGACGGTTCATTACTCACTGCAGGTAGTGCAGATGGTATCATTCGAATATGGAATCCTAAGACAGGAGAGATACAACAGGAAATTGATGCACACTGGAGAAGCATTAGAAGTCTCGCATTCAACGCTGACGGGTCAATTCTTGCCAGTGGGAGTCGAGATAGAACAATTCGCTTATGGAACCCACAGACGGGTGATCTTATTCATACTCTAAGAGGCCATACAGATGGGGTCGATAGTGTTACATTCAATGACGATGGTAGTCTACTAATTAGTGGGAGTCGAGATGATACTATCAAGGTGTGGGATATTGCCACAGCAAAAATGATACAATCACTTGAAGTACATCGTGATAATGTTACGCATGTTGTTATGAGTCCAGATGGAAATACACTCGCAAGCGGGGATTTAAACTCCATAATACATTTGTGGGATACTACCACATGGACAGTAAAACAGACACTCATCGGTCATACATCTCATATATATCACATGGTATATAGTCCAGATGGAAGTATTCTGGCAAGTGCAGGTGAAGATGATACCATACGAATGTGGGATCCGGATACAGCTGAAGAAATAAATAGTATTACTGGACATACAGCTGATATATTTGGTCTCGCTTTCACGCCTGATGGGTCAGTACTTACAAGTGGTGCATGGGATGCATCTATCCGTTCATGGGATCCACATACAGGAAACCATCTTAAGACAATAACAGGACATACAGATGTAGTCGTTAGTGTTACCTTCAGTGGAGATGGTAGTATTCTCGCAACCCGGAGTTGGGATAAAACCATTCGTCTGTGGGATGCTGATACTGGTCAACTTCGCCACACTCTCATAGGACACCAAGATGATGTAGACATTGTTGTGTTTAGTCCTGATGGTAGAACGCTTGCCAGTGGTAGTCAGGACAATACCGTTCGTCTATGGGATGCAATCACTGGTGAACATATTAAGACGCTCAGAGGGCACTATTCATATCTAATTAGTTTAGCATTTAGTCCTGATGGTAGTATTCTTGCAAGCGGCAGTGAGGACGACAGCATACGATTATGGAATGTTGCTCAAGGTAGATATATTGGGGGGTTATGGGAACATGAAGCCGGTGTGGAAACCCTTTCTTTTAGTCCAGATGGAACTATGCTGGCAAGTGGAAGTCGAGATGATAAGATCATTATATGGGATCTCGAAACAAGGGATGTTATACGTACCATTAGTGAACATGAAGACGATGTCTGGGCTGTCGCATTCAGTCCAGATGGTAAGAAACTCGCAAGTGGGGGTAGGGACACTGTATCTTTATTAGATATTCAGACTGGTGAAATCCTCCAAACATTTCGTAGACCACTTAACGTTGATCAAACTGTTGGTACTCCAGAAGATTTAGATGGTGATACACCAACGGACCTACCTGCTACTGCAACAAGTATTGTTTTTAGTCCTGATGGGAAAATACTTGTTAGTGGAAGTGATGATGCTACAATTCGTCTATGGGATACAACTACTGGGGAACAACTATCAACATTAGATGGACATTCATATTCAATCACAAGTGTCGCCGTTAGTCCAGATGGTAGTACCATAGCAAGTGGTAGTTTCGATGGAACTGTCATTCTATGGGCGTTTCCGCTTCCATTGACGACGACACAATTGCTTACTATACTTGCAGATGTGAATAACGATGGTGTTGTAAATATTCTTGATGTTGTTCTGGTTGCATCAAGTTTCGGTCAATCAGGTGATAGTCCTGCGGATGTTAATGGTGATGGTGCTGTAGACCTATTGGATCTCTATCTGGTTGGAAATGCAATTACCAATATAGAATCCGCTCCAGCAATCCAAACTCATTCTGGAGATAATCTCACTGCAGAACAGGTTGAAGAATGGCTGACACTTGCAAAGCAAGAATTAACGCAACCGGGCAGCATCACTCATCAAGAACAAATCACCTATCATACGGGAATAGATGTTTTGGAACAAATACTGCAAACATTGTTGCCTAAACAGACACAATTGTTAGCTAATTATCCAAACCCCTTCAATCCGGAAACTTGGATACCGTATACTTTAGCTGCGCCAGCAGATGTATCGATCACAATTCATTCATCAGATGGCAAGTTGATTCGTTCATTAATCATTGGCTATAAACCTGCTGGAATATACCAAAATACTTCAAATGCAGCCTATTGGAATGGAGATAATGACTATGGTGAAGCAGTAGCAAGTGGTGTCTATTTCTACACACTTACTACTGAAGATTTCACTGCTACTCGGAAAATGTTAGTCATTAAATAGTTTCAAATGACCATAGGATAGCTGAAATACTGATATATAATAGCTTCATTCATGGGTTGTTGTCTTTTTTAGTTTTGGTAAACTGTTTTACTTTAAGACAACAACCCTATTTATTTAATCATATTCGACGATGGAATGGTCTGATAAGGAGTTAAATATAATGCAGAATAAGGGACTTTTCATTCCAAATACTATAGGACTGAAAACCCACATAATAACTATAGTATTTTTAATTTTACTGTTAAGTATTCTCACGCCAACCTTTTCCCAAAATGAAGAGAATCCCTTGTCTAAGACAACACTTCAACTTCTCCACGCATCAGACATGGAGGGTGGTATTGAGGCACTCGAAAACGCACCGCGATTCTCTTCCGTGTTGAATGCACTTAAAGTTGAGGTTAAAGATACAGTGATCATCGGTGCCGGTGATAGTTATATTCCCGGTCCGTTCTTTGCAGCTGGTAATAATCGAAGTCTACGCGAAGTTTTAGGGAGAGAAGGTTCAGGACGCGCAGATATTCTGATGCTCAACGCAATGGGTTTCATGGCATGTGCTCTTGGAAATCACGAATTTGACGCCGGGACCGATACACTTGCAAGTGTGATTGCACCAGATAGAGATTATGTCGGTACGGCATTCCCATTCTTGAGTGCAAATTTAGATTTTATTTTCGATAGTAATCTCGCTTCCCTTGTTGTTAATTCTGGACAGGAAGCAAGTACAATTCCTAATAGTATTTCTAAGAGTGTAGTTATTACGACGCCTTCAGGTGAGAAAGTCGGTGTAATCGGTATGACAACACCACATCTCGGTAGTCTTTCTGTTCCTGGAAAGGTTGGAATTGAACCGGAAGACCCTAACGATTTGGTGGCATTGGCAGCTATCGTTCAAGAATCCGTTGATGGACTAACAGCATTGGGTATCAATAAGATTATTCTTACCGGACACCTTCAACAAATTAGTCTTGATGAAGAAATCGCAGCATACATCAAGGATGTTGACATTATCATAGCAGGTGGTTCAAACACACTCCTTGCCGATGAAACAGATCGTCTCCATCCAGGTGATATGGCAGACCGTCCCTATCCAATCTTGACAAAATCTGCAAAGAATGAACCCATTGCAATTGTTAGTACAGATGGGAATTATCGTTATGTTGGACGGTTAGTCGTCGATTTTGACGAAGCTGGTGTTTTACTCCCTGAATCAATTGATACTATCGTAAGCGGTGCCTATATTACCGATGTGAAAGGTGTTGTAGACACAGGTAATGCAGAACCTGCAGCACGGGTGGTCGAAATTACGGAAGCGGTACGGAAAGTTGTGGCTTCAAAGGATGGAAATATTTTTGGACAATCGAGTGTCTATCTGAACGGGAAACGCGGTTCTGTTCGCACGGAGGAAACCAACCTCGGTAACCTTATCACTCAGGCGAATCTTGCTACTGCAAAACGGGTTGATCCAAACGTAATTGTGTCGTTGAATAATAGTGGAGGAATACGCTCTCCAATCGGCGTGACTACGTATGGAGAATTGCTCCCACCGCCTGCAAACCCGTTGGTGGGTAAAGCAATGGGTCAGATTTCACAGATTGACATCGAAAATACTCTCCGATTCAACAACGGATTGACACTATTGACCTTACGCGCAGCGGAACTACATGAAGTCATCGAACACGCAGTCGCTGCCTCGGGTAAAAGTTCTATTCCCGGTCGTTTCCCACAAATCGCAGGAATGGCATTCAGTTTTGATACTTCACTGCCACCGGGTTCAAGAGTTCAGTCGCTTGTCATCACAGACGCATCCGGATATCCTATGGATACAATTTCCCAGAAGGGTGTAATCATGGGAGATGCAGATCGCACTTTCCGTATTGTCACACTCAATTTTCTTGCAGATGGCGGTGATGATTATCCTTACACTCATTTCCCAAATACAAATCGCGTTGAACTTACTGAAGTGATGACAGAGGAACTGTCTGGGGGACTTGCGACTTTTGCTGATCCCGGCACAGAGCAAGACTCCCTTGCAGAATATCTCGCGGCGAACTTCTTCGAAACACCATTTGATGTGGTAGACGTTGGACCCAACAAAGACGAACGTATTCAAAATCTCGCTTTTCGTGTCGACAGCCTAATTATGCCGGTGGCAAGGGAGAATGTCTATCATATAGCATTCAGTGCGGGGTTGAATATGATCAGTCTACCACTGATGCCAAACCAACCTTACACTGCCCGTTCTTTCATGGAAAAAACCGGCGCGACTATGATCATAGAATTAGATGCTATTGCGCAAAAGTTGATCGGATGGACAGCAAATTCTTCTGGCAACGGATTTGTAATTGAAGGTGGAAAGGGATACATTATCAACGTCCCTACACCTAAGACTGTCAGTTTTAATGGTAGTGCTTGGCAAAACACTACCACAATAGCAGCGGCTCCGATGCACCCAGTAATTCCGAAGACCTGGGCATTTGTCCTACGTTCTCACCTTGAAGATATCAACGGTGTGAAACTCGCTATCTATAAAGGACAAACCAGAGTCGCTGACGCTGTTGAGAGTAACAATTTTCATGCAGCATGGGTAGACATGAACCGGCAAGCAGTTATCTCTGTTGGTGACATCTTGACGATAGAAATACGAGACTCAACTGGAGTTCTGCTACGGACTCTTCAACACAAAATCAGTGAAGCAGACGTTCACCGAGCATTCACGGAAATTCGACTCACACCTACTAATTTTACTCCGAAACGGACTAAACTCCTTGCTAATTATCCCAACCCATTTAATCCAGAAACATGGTTACCGTATCAGTTGGAAAATGATACGGAGGTCAAAATTCAAATCTATTCATCTACGGGGCAACTTCTCCGAAATCTGGATCTCGGTTTTCAACAGGCGGGATTCTACATCAATAAATCTCGCTCCGCTTATTGGGATGGTCGTAATCATATGGGTGAACGACTCGCTTCAGGAGTCTATTATTACCAATTGAGTACTCCTGAATCATTGATGATTCGGAAAATGGTTATTAGAAAATAAATAACAACCCAGATTTAAAATGTAAGTGGATATTGTCAATCCTTATCATTTTTACCAAAGTTTCCAACCATTTAAATTCCATTTTAATAGAAAACGTCTCTTTTTATCGCATGATTTTTTTAGGTTATGTCGTATTAGATGACACCCAGATACATCTGTAATGCAACATCAATCCTTAGAAGTGCATAATAATTAGAATGTGCATCCAATATAGTGTATTGATAGGAAGTTCACATAAATGAAAAATTAACTCTACTCTGATTACCCAACACATCAAGGAGAAGATTTCTTTAGGTAGTTCAATTAAGGATGTACCTATCAACATGTAGAATACAACTATGAAGAATAAAATGACGGAACAAATTGAAATATCCTCTTTTTCCAATGAGGATAATGAAAAATTGAAATTATGTATAGAAAACCTGAAAAGACTTGGTAATGCACTCCAAGGCTATGAAAGAGATAAAAACACATTTCCAGAATGGCTTTCCGAACTTCATCCAACATATTTAGAAGATAACAATCATCTCATCTGTCCAGCAGACAAAGATCAAGGTATACAACTCTTACCTTATGATGTCGATCCAAACCTACCTGTAAGTTATTCTTATGACTGTGACCCAGAGTATTATGAACGATGGATGAAAAAGGAACGACATATCTATAGTGATGCAAATCCAATCGTTAGATGTACCCATCACGGCAATATAGAGTCAGATTGTTCCTTACTCACCAATCTCCATATAAATTTGAGCTTTTCAAATTCTATTTACATCTCTGAAGGAGATTGGAGAAAGTTCCCAGTAGAAATGTACGGAGGAATTGAAGCAGCAATCGCTGGATATGAAAGAGCACTTCGACTTGTGCCTGAAGATCCAAATTTCTTCAATCTTTATTCTGAACTAATACGACTTTATGTGAGGGCAAATCGTAATGAAGATGCTGAGAAACTAATCAAGAGTTTTAAATCCGTTATGAAACCTAATGAAAATATCATGCGATTTAGAGACTATTGGACGCTTGTTGATTTGCTTAAGGTTATAGGTAGGTACGAGAAGGCATTAAGCCTATTAAAGAGATTACAGCGTATCTCATAAATATCAATTGTTTTAAAATTATTTTTAATATAGAATCATCTCTGTTAAACTATATATTTCTACTATGAGTAAGGAGATGATTAGAATGGAATTGAGTGATAAGGAATGGGAAGTTATCGAACAACTAATACCAGAACCCCCTTCGAATAAACCAGGGAGACCTTGGCGTGGTAATAGAGAAGTGTTAGATGGTATACTCTGGGTGTTGCGAACAGGTGCGCCCTGGCGGGATTTACCAAAAGAGTATCCCCCCTATCAAACCTGTCATCGTCGTTTCCAGCAATGGTCTTCGGATGGAACACTTGAAAAGGTCCAAATAGCACTCACAGAAATGCTTGAAAAGCGAAAAAAAAATAAATGTGAGTGAGTGTTGTGTTGATGCGAAGTTTGTTCCTGCCAAGAAAGGTGGCACTTGTGTTGGTAAAACGAAGTGTGGTAAGGGGACAAAACTGGTAGCGATTACAGAGAAGAGTGGTAGACCTGTGAGTGTATTGATTACAGATGCTTCTTGTCATGAAGTGCGTTTAGTTGAACCGGCATTGGATGCGTGTTGGACATCGGAATACCCCGCAGTGTTGATAGGGGACAAAGCCTATGACTCTGATCCTTTAGATGCGTCTTTGAGGAGTCGTGGTGTTGAAATGGTAGCACCGCATAAAAAGAATCGTAAAAGACAGGCGACACAGGATGGTCGGCGTTTACGTCGGTATAAGCATCGTTTCAAAGTAGAAAGATTTTTCAGTTGGTTAGAGGATTTTCGTCGTTTAGTTGTTCGTTGGGAACATTATGCCGAAAATTATTTAGGTTTTGTACTTCTTGCTTGCATACGAATGTCATTGAAGTATTTATGAGATACGCTGT
>PYJD01000009.1 GCA_003635315.1 Candidatus Poribacteria bacterium | reverse complement strand
AAAATCAGTTATACTTACGAGAACTTTTATCTGTATGGTGCTGTGGAACCGATAACGGGAGAAAACTTCTTCCTACAAATGCCGTATCTCAATAGTGCTTGTTTCCAAATATTCCTGAATGAGTTTGCTGAGGTATATCCCACTTCTTTGAATATCCTTGTTCTTGATAATGGTCGGTTTCATCACGCAAGATCTCTACAAATTCCTGATAATGTGCTATTACTTTTTCTGCCTCCTTATTGTCCAGAATTGAATCCGATAGAAAGACTTTGGCAAGACATCAAAGCAAGGTTGTTTGATACTCTGTTTACATCCATCAAAGATATGCAAGACAAACTTTTCGAAATATTGAGAAGTTACACAAAAGACACTATTGCCAGTATAACAAAATATGAATATCTAACCAAAATTGAAAATGAGATATAATTTATTAGAAATGGTATAATGAGATAAGAATTAATAAAAATGATACTACTTTTCATTTCCATCTTTCTGCGGTTTTATAGTAGGAAGCAATCCGTCTTTTTCAATGATAGCCATCTCCGTCATCTTCACCATTACACTCTTAGGATGAACAGCATACCACTTTCCATTTGCAATAGTTATGATTGCGTATTCTCTTTCATTCTTATTATGTGCCTCAGAAAAGTAATCATCTGGCAACCAATTTTCAAACATGACGGGTTCACCATTGTCCCATTTCCAATCACGATCTTCACTGTCAACACTTAATCCTATCCAATAAAATGTATGTCCGAATACCGCGCCTAACCACTCCTGCTCCTTCGAATCGTTAATTGTCACAAGATATGCATCTTCCTTACTGGCTTGAGCAATAGCCTCATCTCGTGTCCTACAATGTACTCTTTTATATCCATGTCCATTCATAGGATTTATGATCCATACCTCATTAGACACTGGGAGTAGAGGTAGTTCTGATGTAGAGGATTGTTGTATTTCACTTTTTACCGTTTTCATTTTCGGAGGTAGCGGTTTGGGAGGAATTGGATCACTATCAAATGTAAATGTTAACCCATCCAAGCGTTGTCCAGGTTCAAGACGTATCTCTTCTGCAGAAGTCCCTAACCCCTGATATTCTATAGATAATGTGTAAATTATAGTTTTCTCCCTATTGCGGAGATATTGGATAAAATATCCTTTGTCATCAGTCCAAATGCCAGCTCCACCACCTCCGCTTCCTCTTCCACTATTATCTTCATACTGGAAACTTAGCGAAATCCGAATACGTGCATTTGAAAGGGGTGTTCCATCTGTAAAGACAACACGACCCCGAATCCGCATACGGGGTTGTACAATTACCTTAACGTTCATGACTTGTACATTAGGATCAATCCCAAAAACAACTTCATCAAAATCATTACGTGGATAAAAATCTATATTATTTATACGGAGAGAGATTACTTTAACATCAGGTTCAAAATCACTCGTTTGAAATCCAAAATTTGTACGATTAAAACCATCAATATATTCTGGACTGATTCCTTTGTCATACCATGTCAAATAATCTCTAAGAAACGCTTCGTAATTATCCGGTAGACGTTGGTCGATATCTTTAGATAAGATACCGAAATAGTGTGGTCCTGGTGAAATACCCGATATTGTAAAACCTCCGTCAGCTTTTGTCAGCGTTCGATTCATATCAAAATAGTCATAAGGAAAATACAGTGGAGATGTTTCTCCATCATGAATTTCAATTGGAGCGATAAAGACCGGTAATTCAGAAATGGGATTACCTTCTATATCAATAACCTGTCCCGATATTGTCCCCGTTCCTTCCTGACATATACCTTGTAGTATGAATATACCGAAGAGTGTCAGCATTGTTACAAGCATTACAATTGTCTTGACTCTTAAACCTTTTCTTATCATTATTTCCTCCATATTCCTGATATAGAAAACTACTCAAGATTCCCACTATTTTTTTCTATTAGAGCAGTTTGCATCCAACGCCATCCGACATCTTCTGGACCAATATCCTGCCATTTCTCACCATTTAAGACGACATAATCCTTATTACCGTTGTCATCATCCGGTTGAAACTCCTCCCAATTGGCATATTCAAAAGTATCTCCATTTTGCCATTGCCATTGTCCTTCTTCTTCAATATCTGTCAGACCGATTAATAGACGTCTTGGATTGAAAACCTTACTGATCCACTTCTGTTCTGCTTCATCATTTATCGTAACAAGAAACGCATCTTCATCATTTGCTTGTAAAATTGCATCTTCTGGACTGGTACAACTGATTTTCTTATACGCATGTCCATTTGCGGGATTAATCACCCAAACACCCCGTGCGTCAATCCCAGTATAGGCAGAAACATGTGCTTGGAATCGGGGTTTGTCAGGTGTATTCGGTAATATCGGCTCTTTCAAAGTAAAACTTGCTTCATGTTTTCTATCTCCATGCTTTACAATGATCGGTTTTAATAATACTGTCTGAGATTTATATTCTATTGACATAAAATAGAATGCCGGTAATTCCAATTTATGGGATATAAATTGAACGAAGTTCCCTTCCATATCTGTATTTTGTCCCCATGAAACACGAGTTTCACCACCATTTAAACCCAATTGTCTTACTCTGAATTTTATTCTTTCTTCAGCTAAGGGTAAACCATCAACTTGCTTGACTTTCCCTTTGATTTCTATAAATTGGCGCACTGTAACTTCAACATTGTCAAGTTCTTCACCTGTCTTATTAGCAAATACGATGCCGCGCCCCCTGCCACCTCCAATAGAATAGAAGGTCATTCCTTTAGTCTTGATTTTGACAATTTCAGAATCCGGTTTGTAGAACGGCAATACCCCCAATAACACCGGATCTGTGTATAATATCGGTATATGGAAACTACCGTCCGGATTAACCTTCGCTCGGTATGCCATCGGGTCATCAGACCAGTGGCTATCTTCTGATACTACTTTTGGAAACCAAGACCCATTACCGTCTTCGACAGGCATTATGGCGATATTCACTGAATCAACTGGAATTCCTTTTTCATCTATGATACGACCAGAAGTCGAATAACTTTCCTTGTTGTTTGTATTATCAGTCTTGTCATCTCTTTCATCTGCAGTATCTATTGTTCCAATCTGATTCTTTACATCTGGATTAGATGGTAAATTTGAAAACATACTGGCATCAACAATATCTATTGACAGCTCAGATGTTGCTTCGATATTGTAAGGTTTCTGAAATACAGCCTGACGTTGTGAACCAAATCCAAGCATCAAAGCGACCAATAAAAACGTTGAAGTTGTTAGAATCCAAGGCACCACCGGTTTGCTCCCTGAAGAAGAGGGATCAATCTGAAGTCCTGTTTCTTTGATCGTTCTTACAATGTTCTCTGTTACGTCTGCTGAGGGTTGGTAACCCCCTAAAGTCTCACGCACCATACGATCCTCCTTCGCTAAACGTCTTCGCGCACGATGAAGACGGCTTTTTACAGTGTTTAACGAAACACCTAAAAACTCACTAATCTCCTTAATTGGACTTTCCGCGAGATAATGAAGTGTTACGACAATTCTTTCGCTTTCTGGTAATTTTTGGAGCAGACGTTTTACAAGTGCAACCCTCCTTTCTGATACACGATCTTCTCTCTGTGCTGTCGTATATTCAGAATAAACCTGTTCCTCAAGTTGAACGACGGGAACGGTTTCTAAGGATTGCATTTCTTGTGGAGACTTTCTTAACCATGTGTCACACATGCGATTTGCTATCACATAGAGCCACCCTGCAAACAAGTTTGGATTCTTTAATGTGTTGAGTTTTCTATATGCTCTAAGGAAGGTGTCCTGTGTAATCTCTTCAGCAATATGAAAGTCACCGATTTTACGCCATGCAAGCGCATGAACACGTTTCTGGTATCTCTGCACTAAAATCGTAAATGCATCTTGACTACCAGCCAATGTCTGTTTTATCAATAGATAATCGGTAGTTTCCATGCATCATCTCCAAAAATGGTTTTTTCATAATACAAAGACACCTAATTACAATGCAAAGGTTGCATAAAATGCAAATACATCAATAATTCATCAATGGTAAAGTGGAAATTGTATAGATAGAGGATACTATCTGTCAAGGGTGGGACTCTATACGGCAGGACTATTTAGTTTTCTAAATTTCCAATACATTTTATTTATTCCGTTAATGTTCATATTGGTATCTTATAGATCTTTAGTCCCATCGGGACGAAATGTTTATAGAAAATGATCGGACAGCACATTGAGTCCCGTAGGGACGGAATGTTTATAGAAAAAAGATCGGACAGCACATTGAGTTCCGTAGGGACGGAATGTTTATAGAAATCTATGAAAATATAATATGAGTCCCGTAGGGACGGAATGTTTATAGAAAAAGATCGGACACCACATTGAGTCCCGTAGGGATGGAATGTTTATAGAAGAACTTATACCATTACTAAGAAATATTATGACATATCATCCCTACGGGACTCAAGACCATCAAAATGGATTTATCTGTTACTACCGCTTTTGGGTATAAACTTTCAGTAAATCTCAATAATGGGAACCTCTTAAAACTAAATAATCCTACTCTATAAGAAAGGAAGTAAGAAGGAATCAATGGAATGAATGCTATTTCGCCTTCCCCAAATCAACGTTGAATCCGTATATGGAATTCGGGGATTACGCGGAGGGGTTGTCTGAATAGCGGATTACGTGGATTATTGCTTTCGCATATCTGAAACTTGCTTTCACAAATGCTCTCGTTAGAATAGAAGATTATTACAGCAGTATCGGGATTAAAACCTACCGTCAGTAATACATAACACTTGATATTTAGACAGTGCGGCGCGAAGCAATTAACATTCACGTTATATCACACCAAACATTTCTCAAACGCTTTGATAAACGAAATTTTACCTTCACACATCTGCTTCCGAATTCTCAATATTTCCCATGAAGTAGGCAGTCCCTTCACCACGATTTCTGCGTCGATTTGTAAGTATAGGAACAATTGATTAAGTTCTTTGATAATATGCTCGCGCAGACATGCTTGTGCCCACTTCAATGTTATGCTTCTATACATACCATAAAATTCATTCCAGTTTTCAGAGTTATAATCTCGTTGGTTCCAGCCCCATTGCTCCGTCGCCCTTGCTATGAATAGTTTCGTTTCTTGAGCATAGTGTTTAGTATTAAAGTTTGTAGGCCACTCATGTGGATTTATTTTCTGTGCTAAAAAAGATGGAACAAGATCTGGAAACCTTATGAGTTTCTTGAGCATTGCCCGATGCCCTTGATAGCCGCCTAACTTTTTCGGCATAACGATGTCCCAGATATCCTTTTCTGTGATAACATCATAGATTTTGTCATCGGGGTGCCAATGCGTATGCGGAAGTATTCGGATATACCTTCCAAATACCCGAAATAACCACTGATAAGCGAATTCATGCAGTCTGTATACCCCGTTATCTCTTTTATCCCAGAAAATCTTGTGAACTGAACGTCCCTCCCAAACGAGTTCAAGGACAATTGCTTCTACAGCCTCACTTAATAATTTCTCCAGCGGAGGCTGACTATACCAGTTCTGCTGATATCTACGAGTTAATGATTCAAGAATTGCAATTACACGAGACTCATCAATTTTTCTGCTATGTAATTCCACAGAGAAGTCTGGAACATGATCTGACTCACCACCGATTGGCATGATTGAAAGTCGAATGTCTTTTAGGAACAAATCCAGATTCATATTGTGATTGCCTTCTTCCATAAGTATGGAAAAGGACTTAGCAACACGCGGGGTTTTCAAACGTTTGTGGATTTTATTTTTCATGGTTCTCCATTCCTTGTGTCACGGTTTTCCTCCCATCTAATGTCTTTTTCAAGATCTCTACGTCGCTTCCATCCAAAATCTAAGTTTTCTCCACCTTCCCGCCGCCTAACGTATTTTGTGAGAAAAAGGTCAATTCCATCATAGGGCATGTACGGAAAAGGCTGGGATCGTCCAGCGAAAATTCTCACTAAAGCACTTTTATGTACCGGAACTGTGTCGGGCTCTGGGTCAACAGTGATACGATTTGGATTAGGCGGGATTTCTTGACGTTCTACATTCGCCAGAAGTCGTTCTATCATTTGCTTCCATCTGGTTCTATTTATGCTCCGGTGTTCTATCTCAAAACCAGATTCGGAGAGCGATGTAGCTGCCGCAAGAGATTGAAGACGTTGGCTTTCTTTTTCTTCGCTGAGGTATTTATCCCATGCTTTCACTATAGTTTCCTTCAGACGTGGCGTTTCGTGATAGTCAGAAAGCAGATACACGTAGCCACTCATATCCATCAGATCCAGAAGAGGGGCAGCAGCGATTTTTAAATTATTTAAATTCTGCCAGTCAGTTTCCAATTCTTCAGAACGCAGTTTGTCAAACTGTAATAGACTGCCGCCGAAGTAATCACCGAAAAGTGTTTCGATCAAATCACAATCATTCTCAACCATAGCAACAAATAACGCTTCTCCAACAGTGTGAAGGAATTCTCCAGCAAAATCTGGATAAGACTCAGGTCTTGATATCAAGGAAAGTAGGAGATTCTTTTCGGACATGATTTTCAAAAGTTCCTTATGTCGCTGTCTGCGTTTTTCCATCAGTTCATCAATATCTAAACTTGGCCAAGGAATTCCTTCGATTCGTCGGTCAGAATTTAAATCACTCCAAAAATCGTTCAAGGTATCCATGTGGTGATCAAACTTATTCAAGTACTCTAACTCTTCTGATACAATCATTGCCTCCAACCATGGATGTCGTGAGGATCTCGCAATTTCTATCCAATGTTTGTAAAGTTCACATGCCTTTTCACAAAAACTTATTAGTGCTGTGTAAAGATTCTCCACTTCTTTTTGCACAATTAGTTCTTGAAGATACCAGGATGCGCTGATAACGTACCCTTCAACTCTGTCCTCAAAAGCTAATTTTGGACGCAGCCATTCAAGTCGCTCCAAGACGTATACTGCGAAACCTGTTCTGTAAATTGACCTTTCTGATCTCCATTTGATGTGATGAATTCGTTGGAGTATTGCATCTCGTTTATGAGACTTAATTGTACTGATGTAGGATAAAAGAACATTAATCGGCATCATTGCTAATTGTGCACAAATTTGCATATGTTCCAAGGGTTCCTCTGTAACAAGCTTATCCTCAACAGCAAAGATAAGTTTTTCACACCACGAAAAAATATCACTTATCAGGTTAAAGGCATATTCTATTTGGTGCTCTGTGGCGAGTAACCGAACATAAATATCAAGACGATTTAGCAATTCAATGACAATCGGATAGCGTTTTTCCTCCAGATTGATTTCCATGCAATGACTCACAATTGGCAATATCGCAGATTCAATCCATCTCGGATCGCCTACGGACTCAGGGCGTAATCCAGTGGCCGTTTCGTATGCAAGAGTGGTTTTTGTATGATCTACCCGATACCAATCTGGATGCACAAATTTTTCCCCGTACCACAAACTATCGGTTGGGATTGATTTTTTTATCATCTCATAATCACATAAAAATACAAGTAGGTTTTTGCACAAACCAGCAAATGACCGCCCATTTAAATGAGGTTCTTTGGCAGCTATTTCAGATACGGTTGTAAGTGTGTCTATAGTAGTTTGAGCACGCCGATGTGCATGATTCTGGAATGACCGGTCAAACCAGCGATAACCACCAGCCTGTACTTGTCGATGACATCGGAATAACTGTTTGAAGAGACATTGTGAGAGAATTGTGGGATCGAAGAAATAGAATGCGCGAGCACCTAATCGGACAAATCCAATAATCATAACCCCTGCCCCTATTATAAGTAGTGGTATTGCTAATATGATCGGTTCAAAACCTACAGTGTGAAAAGCAAGTAAACACACACCGAAAGAGGTAAGAAAGGCAAGCAGACGCATATACACGTTGCCGACTTGTTCTTTGGCAAGTAAGTCCCGGATGTCATTCGGTAGTCTCGCATAGATAGCACCACTAATTGTGCTGATGGCAGCATAGTAAAGACCGATGAATACTCCGCCTACAGTAATCACTGTTTCAAGCAAGGTACCGTAAGTGCTATCCTCAGGGATAGTGAAGCCTATCTTAGTGAACAAAGGAATACAATATGGATTTAGACCTTGTAATCCGATAGTTATGAAGATCGCCAAGATTAGTTGACCTAATATAGACCACAATAGAGAAAATAGAGATTTTGTTATTGTACCGCCTTCTCGCATACGGTGTTTTACTCCGAACAGCGTTTTGTAGGATAAGAATCCGAGACGCGAAAAAGCATTTCTGGCCTTCCAGAAGAGTCGGGTTTGGGCAAAAGAAATAAATAGAGTATTAAACATCGCTTATCATTAGTGGCTCACAAAGGTTTCTGAATTGGAGGTAAGTGCGAAATGACACAGAATCTTAAAAATCCGCGTTAATCCGTGTCATCCGCGATAATCCGCGATTCACACACTCCCCTCCACAATAGCAATCTCATCTTCCGTTAAATTATACAATTCATAGACCAATCTATCAATCTCACCCTCAAGATGGGATGTGTCTGCATCAGGATCTGCGGCTTTCGCTGCAAGGATTTCGTCAACCTTGTTTTCAATCTCTGCAACATGACCTTGATTTTCTTCTGATATAGGTGGAATTGGAGATCTTTCAATAAATTTCCTTTTAAAGCGAATACCTGTTGTACCTAAATGACCACCAGCATAGAAACTCTTGAAAGCATATAGAAAGAATTTAGAATTCAAAATTCCAAGCAGATATGTAAGATTTTTGCCAGTTAGTATGAATGTTGTTGCCTCCGGATAGAACTCGTTCTTATCAATAGAAAAATTTCCTTCTCGTACTATTTCTTGCCATACTATTTTCTCTTTATCAAATTCTGAGTAGTATGCAATTTGGTCTTGTGTTTCAAACCATTTATTTCCAGTTCTCTTACGAGATTTAGTTCCATCTGGAAGTGTTTTACCCACTTGCTCCAATCTATGTTTACCAAATTCTATCAAATAATTTTTAACCGCAGGATAGTCATTGATATCTAAATTAAGGGCTGGGAATGTAGCAATTATATACAAATTAGTCCACTTTGCTTGATACCGTTTAATATCACGTCCACGCAAAACGGGTTTGATAATCTCCGCGGACCTCGGATCTTGTTCAATAAGTTCCTCACGTTTGGCTTCGTCTATGATGAATGCTTCATTGCATCCTGTCTTAATTCCGTAATTGATGTTTATATCCCAATCTCTAAGCGGAACCCCAATATCCTCAATCTTGCGTTTCAAGTTCATTTCAGCAGATGAGAGTACCGACCACGGTTCACCCTCTGTTGGCATCGTCATATCAACACCATTATCTTGTAGATATTGGGATATATTACCGGTCAATCTGTCAAAATCTGCACCAATCGTTGCAGCACGGAAGGTCATAACACCATCATAGATTGTCTTGTTTTGTAGTAGAAGGATGTTCGTGTCAACAGTGGCATCAAACACATCCGGTCCCATATCCAATAATTGAACGGGATGGGTGAAAGATATGAAATAATCTCTCAATTTCTTACCATATCCCGCTCGTATCCACTTGTTAGACGTTATGAAACTGAGATGTCCCGTTCCATTTAACAACTTATGTCCTTTTTCATAGAACAGACAATAGATGTCACCCATCCTTGTGAAAGTGTCAAATCCGCATGATTGATACAGATTCGCCAATCTACCTCCGTCTCTTTGGAGTTGAATATAAGGTGGGTTGCCGATGACGACGTCAAACCCATCCGTGATGCCATACATCCATTCTGGGTCAAACCAATCCGCTTTTTCGTTTTGGCCATAGATGTCCCACTCCGCAATTTTCTCTGCATCTGCAGTGTTCATACCCAATTCCTGTAGTTCTGTTGCCAATTCTGCGCGGAGTCTTTTGTCTTCATCACTACATTCACGTTTGCGTTTACGTGTGGTGGCATGGAAATGTTGTTCCCGGTTGTCACGCAGTTCTCGTTCCAAATCCACTGCTCTTTCAGTCGTAAGGGTGCGTTGTGTGCTGAAACCTATCAACGTATTCGCAGCAACAAACCGTGTCTCCAAATTCGGCAACGGTTTAATCCCAAAGTTCTCTGCATCTCTGTCAGGTTCCTGTTCAATCGCAAGTGAGATGAAAAATCGGAGTTTAGCTATCTGGCAGGCAATCGGTTGTATGTCCACACCGAAGATACTATTCTGAATCAGATACAACTTCCGTCCGAAATCAGAGTCTCGGTAATGCTCAAACGTCTCACTAATTTCCCTGAGTTCCTCTTCACGTTCCTGTTGACTGGGGATGTTGTAAGCTTTCTCTGAACGTTCAATAGCAATTCTCTTTTGTAGTGCTTCCCATTTTGTATTATCAGGATCAAGTCGTCGGAGTGCAAGTGTGAGTTTGTGTAGCACCCCCATCGGAAACGCCCCCGAACCAACCGCTGGGTCCAATATCTTGAGTTGAGAAATGCTCATGACAATATCCGTAGTTTCGCGATCGTCAAACCATACATTTTCATCATCAGATACTTTCGCATAATTAAATAGATAGTGCAACCGTTCCTCCCAATCGATGTCATTGTCTTCAGTGGGTTGACACTGTTGAGATAGCGAGGCGACCAATACCTCGTCTACCATATAGTCAACAATGGCGCGTGGTGTGTAGTAGGAACCTGTCATCCTACGTGGAGTCTCTCCCGTTTCTGGGTTGATAGCTGCGAGTAGGTTTTCAAACACCCTACCGAGTAGTTCTGGATCAAGTGCAACCTCCTGATCTATAGGGGTGTTCTCCTCAACGGTGAACTTGTAATGTTGAAGAAGTAGGATCAATCCTCTTTTCTCATCAAAAAAGACCCGATTAGGAATACTTAAGCTGTGGTATTGATTATCAGAAAAGCAGTCTATTCGGTAACTATTTTCGCCAGTTGCTTCCCAAGTATCCAAACAATCAAACAAACCACCATTGATGAAAGGAGTTTGTGCAAAAAGTGAGAGCAGTCTGTCTGGGTCGTTCATCTGTCTTCTGTACCGATATCGTGAGAAATCCCGATTAGTGGTGTAGCCTTCAGTGCTAAATTTACGCCTCCCTATTTCAGTGTTTAAGGTAGCGAAGAACAGGTTTTGTAGCACAACACGATAGTAGGAATCCCCATCTTCAAGGTCATCCTCTTCTAACAACTCAAGCACTTCATATCTGTTAAAAAGTTCCTCCGCAACCAAACCCTTTTTCTTGATAAACCAAATGAAGAGTAAACGTGTGATGAGTCGAATGACATGTTCCTCTCGTTTGATGACGCGGTTCTCGTCTGTTGGAAACTGGACATTATCATCGCCAACTATCCATTCATACCATGTAAATAGTTTGCGATAGAATTGTTTGTTTAGTTCTTCTGTATTCAGTTTTGCGAGCCATGCAGCGAGTAATCCATCAAAGTTCTGCGGTTTTCTGTTGTCATTCATCCACTGAATACACTGGTCAAGAGAGTTCGGAGAGAATTTCCAGATGTGCGCGGTGTGGGTCTTGTTCTGTGTGATTAAGCCTGATGTCTTTGATAAGCGTGACCTGCCCTAAAACATCACGATCCGCATCCGTTATACTCGGACGCCGATCTGCAAAGGCAATCGTCAGATGTTCTCCTGCACGGAAAAATACAACAGTCGGTGCAAAAAATCTCTTATTGATTTCCCGTGTGAATTCCGAGTATTTCGTGCGGGAGTAGTCTTCATCTTTCAGTTCAACCGCACAGAACAGGAAACATAGGTTATTACTATCATCAAAAGAAGGAGATTCAAGCAACTGAAGCTGCTGATCATCAACGATTTCATCTTCGGTAAATTGGAAGATGATATGTGCGGATTTTGCGTTTTGATGGAAATCTTGTTCGGTCTTGGTGTTTGGGTTGGGTGCTGGGAATTGTTCAAAAAACTCGTCTATATCTCCAGAAAGTTTCAGTCTCTTCTCACTACGGTAACCTAAAATGGATAGAAAGTTAATTGTTTCTTCTAACAGGTCGCCAGTCGGCATTTCTGCTAATGCAGATTTGATATGGTTTTGGTTCATATAATGTGTTCCAATAAGGACGATGTGATAATTGTTTGTAAGCGCGATCTCTGAATTGGGATCTACATCTATTTATACCATTTCTGATATATAATGTCTCTCTTGTAGCATAAACTTTCCAGTTTGTGCCACATTACGCTTCATTTATATAATGTCTCTCTTGTAGCATAAACTTTCCAGTTTGTGCCACATTACGCTTCATTTATATAATGTCTCTCTTGTAGCATAAACTTTCCAGTTTGTGCCACATTACGCTACGTTTCTAACAATAGATAATGGGACAAAAATTAATAGAAATGGTATTACTATTATACCATTTATAAATGAATCTTTCTCTTTTTTGTAGCACAAACTATATGTAGATTCAATAAATGTTTTGGTAAACCTGTCCATATACTTATCGTAGGGGAAGGGTTTCACATCCGCGAAATCCGCGATTCTGACAAAACTTCACTATAGTATCATAGAATATAACTTTTTCCTTGACACCCTATTTTTATTATGTTACTATATATATTACAATAAAAACACCACATGAAGAGTTGTTGTGAAATGAAAATAAAATCTCAGATGTCTACAAACCTAAATGATAAGATTAATGAGATATGTACTACGAAGGAATCCACCAAGTGTACTTTTTTGTTTTTTTAAATCTAATTCGTAAATTGCCTGTAAACACTGACAGATACTAACATCACAGCGACTATACTAAAATTGGGGTGACAGAAAAAAGTTACGATTTCGTAACTTTTTACAAATAACAGGACACTTTCTAATGACTATCCAATACATTCAAAATAATCTTAAAAACAACAGCATCACCTACACCATTTCTGAGAAAAAAACCGAATGGATGGTTTTTGGAGATACCATCTAATAGCTAACAACCTAAAAGGTTATATTTCAATAATAATGAGATATTATTTTTTAGAAATTGTATTACAAAAGTATGTATCAGATGGTCTTAGAAAAAATAGAAGAAGGACACAAAATCATACAATTTAAGAAATTTTACTATTCTAAAAAAAACACCGATGAACACAGTCTGTGACAGGGCGGACAGCCGTTTTACTAATGACACACAATGTGTCAAAAAGTGTAACATTTTTAACATAATACACATATAATATTACATATGTGAAAATAGAAAAACCAACAAAAAAGAAGGTTTCTATACTAATACCATTTCCAAGAAATATTATGACATATTAACACCATGCACCCCACCCAGTAGCAGCGGTTTGGAACCGCTCCATAGGCGTAAATTTAGCACATTTCCCTGACATGGTAGGTTCGGTTTGAAACCGAACCATAGCTGTCAACTTGAGAAGATTATTCCATTTTATGAGCGTCTTCAGTCCCGATAAATGCCCGGGGAATGCCTAATGGCATTCATACCCACCGAATTCCACACGCGGATTCGGTGTTGATTTGGGGGGAATGCCTAAATGGCATTCATACCGTTGATTCCTTGATTTCGCGCATTTGGCGTTGATTTGGTAGGGACGATATGTTTATATAGAAAATGTCAATACAACATTACCAGCTGATAGGAATGAAACAGGAAAGCAAAACTGACAGTTTATGCCACAATAAAAAGACATTGTCTTTTGGAAATGATATTATAATCCTTCAAGCTACCGATTTTTCTCAGGTTTTTTAGCTTTTAATCCATCCTTCTCAATAATTGCTGTACGTGTATCTTGCCATACTGGATGTCCTCTCCCAATGGCATCCCATTTACCATCTGCATAGGAGATGATGGCATAATTCTTCTCGCTATCCTCAAGTTCGTTTGGATACCATGCTTCATCAATCCAATTTGTATATGTAAGCGGTTCACCTGTATCCCATTTCCATTCACCTTCTGTCTCAATGTCAGTCAATCCTATCCAACTCGGACCGCGTTTAAAGAATACCTCAAGCCAAATCTGTTCACTTTCGCTATTAATTGTTACAAGATGAGCATCTTCTTTGGCAGCTTGTTCTTGTGCATCATCCCAGTCCTTACATGATATTCTCTTGTATAGATGCTGATTCTCAGGATTGATGACCCATACATTTAGTACACCAAAATACATTATCGGGGTTTCTGGCATAGCAAATTCTGTAGTGCTTTGTTTATGAGTAATGTCATCAAACGACAAAACCACAGGGTTATATTCACCTTCCTCTATCATATTTACAAATCCTGATACAGTATTATGTCCCCTATAACGCGCGTATAGTGTATATACGCCAGATTGATTAATGTAATAAACGAAATTTCCTTCGTTATCAGTGGCAACTGTACCACTTAATTGACGGGAGCCTGTAACACTTAATTGACGGGGTCCTGTACCATCTAATTGGGAATATCGCAAATAAATACTAATCCGTTTATTTGAAAATGGGATCCCATCTTTGTAAACAACTTTACCCTCTAATCGCTTAAGGAATTTTACAGTAATTTCTATGTCGTCAATATTCGTTTCATTTTTGACACCAATTACAATATCTTCTTCTGCCCTTGATGTCATTTGTGGAAATATCTTTGCATCTCCAATCCGTATCGTATATATTTGCACATCAGTGTTCCTTAAATGCATCTCTTGAGTAGGTATTTTCTCTTTGCCAATACCAATCTGATACATTCCCTGATAGACTTTGCTAATGTTAAATTGTCCATCAGCATCCGTTTTTGCCATAGGTGTTACTGAAAGCCGTTTTTCAATCTCATTAAAATCAAGTTGTTCACCATCCAATTCATCAGGTTTCGGTTGAAATGAAGGATAATTTAACCCACGAGTGAATCGTAATGGAACAACACGACCATCCCTTAGTGTTACAGAAAAGAGGACAATTGATGCCCCTTCAACGGGTTCACCATTGATATTAATTACGCGTCCATTTATTCTTGATAATTCATCAGCAACACACAGATTCATATAACAAAAGAATATATAAATAGTGAGGAATACAAAAAGTACCCATGTGTTTTTCATTGAATTTGAGCTAATCATAATAAAATCTCCTACTGTTGGAAAGTGACTTATACCATTTCCGATATATGATGTCTCTCTTGTAGCATAAACTTTCCAGTTTGTGCCACATTCCGCTTCATTTCTAATAATAGGCAATGGACAAAAAATTAATAGAAACGGTATTAGAATACTATCATAGTATAACTATTTGCTAAGATATCGGTCATGTATCATTCTAAAACTGCAAATCTAATCGGAATTTACTTGAACTTCATCTTTCTCAATAATTGCATCTTGGACAAATTGTTGGAATGGACTACCTTTGTTAATTCCAATCCATTTCTTTGTCGCTGCATCTAAAACAACATGCTTATTCTCAGAATTGGATGTCAATACTTCTGTATTTTGAGCAAAGTTAGAATATGCTATCTGTTCTTTATTATGCCACTTCTCACCTTTGCTTGTTAGTCGTAAACCAATCCAATAGAAATCGTTCTGAGAAAACAGACTTTCTATCCAATTTTGTTCCTCAACATTGTTGATAGATACAAGATACGCGTCTTCCTCCTCAGCTTTTCTCTTTGCTTGCCACCAGCTTTTACAACGTATTGTCTTGTATGCATGACCATTTGCAGGGTTAACCACCCAAACCTCCTGCATTGCTCTCCATCGATCGAATTCTTCATTGTCAGAATCGACCATTTGCCTATTTGGTTTACCTGTATCCTCACTGAGTTTCAACACCAATTTATCATATTGATCTCCATCTTGAAGCACAATTGGATCTGAAAATGCAGATAAATTAAAATACTCTACAGACAATGTATAGGTTGCAGCACCACGAACGAACTCAGTGAAGTATCCTTCTTTATCTGTCATTATCGATCCATCCATCCTACTTCTAAGACTCTCCCATAGATAAGACGGTCTTAGGTCTAACTTTACTGGTCTATTACGGAGTGGTGTTCCATCATTAAATATAATTTGACCACTAATTTTCATACGAGGTTCCACAGTAAAAAGCATGTTCTTGAGATGCTGCCCTTTCGTAATTCCGATTGGCATCCGACTAAAACCGAAATATCTATGGGAATACAGGGTAACCCCACCTACATCAATAGTCTTAATCATATAATTTGCCATATCTACCGGTAGAAGCTTAAATTCAACTGGAACTGATGAGATACCAGAGATTGAAAAATCTCCATTACTATCAGTTCTGGTTCTCAAGGCAATTTCACCATAAATAGATGGATACCGATCTGACTTTGTTATATCAATAGGTTGGATTCCAATCTCTATTCCAGACATAGGATTTTTTTGAATATCAACTATTCGACCTGAAACTGTCGTCTGCATTTGCTGCGCTTCACTATCCCAAGCAAATGAAAGTAAAAAAAACTGCAAACATTATAAATGATGTTAGTATAAAAATTCGAAAATGTATTTTAGTCATTGCGAGATCTCCTTGTCATCTATTATTCTGATTTCTTTAACGCTGTTGTAGAATAATATATTACCACATATTACCATTCCCCTGAAACCCATACCATGTTTTAACGACTATTAATATGTTCTATTTTACACATCAATTCAGAATACCACACATTCATTATTCGAAATCCGCGTCTCAGATAAAAAAATAATGAAGAAAATCGATACACGAACATCTAATGTAACATAAGTGAAAAATTATGTTGCAATATCATTTGTGTATATGTTATAATACCATCATGTATAATGTGATATATAAATAACAAAGGTCTATTATGTTATGATAAATTATAATTCTAAATCTAAAATGATAAACATCGGACAATTCTATACAATCCCGTTACCCTACTCGGTTAATAGCAGATTGACCCAAGAACACAGTTTTCAAGTTTTTCAAATTTTTAAAAAATCACCTGCTTATAGTAATTCGCTATGAACACAGTGCCAGACTTACTGCAAGACACTTCAAATACCGAGATTCTAAAAAACCAACTTGAAAAACTTGAAAAACTAAAAATCAAGGATAATACTATTTCTAAATGAAAGATAATTATGCAAAATGTTACGATATCGTAACTTTCTCAATTAAATTCAACACATTCTGGATCAGAAAATATATAGATATGTCTCAAAAAAAGACCCTGAGATATACAGTAAAACCTTGTTCAGAAATTCAATTAACTGATAACCAACAACTGACAACTATCAGCTATAAACTAATAATTGCCAACATAATATTAACATATGTGAAAAATCAGATCAAAAACAGAAATAACACAAAATCAGAAAATGCATAATTGTGCTTTCTTCAAAATCAATGGTAATAAACCCAGTCCAGCACTGGTCTAAAAGCCATAATTTCATCGAAAATAAATCCTACAGAATGTAGGAAAAAGTGTAACATTTTCCCGTTTTTCGACAAATTCTAAACTTATGAATCGAAACTCATGAAAGGAGATTGACACCCAAAACAAATTAACGTTATAGTAATTAATAATGTATCTCACAAATACGTAACGGGCATAAAATTACTTCGTCTTTTATTTTTTACATATTCAAAATAATGATTACCCATTACGAACAGAAGAAACACTAAATTCTCATTATCAAGATTATTATGATCACTCCTAATGTGAGCAATTTATAGTAAACCTTGAATTAATGAGACATTTTTTGTAGTAGCACATTCTGTTAGATTGTGCGCTTTGTACCACATTCTGTTAGATTGTGTTTGTACCACATTCTGTTAGATTGTGTTTGTACCACATTCTGTTAGATTGTGCCCTGGTTTGTAGCACATTCTGTTAGATGTATATGCAGAGATCCTTTAACAGATGTGTTCAATTCATTCAAAAGTTCACTATAAATAAAATTGGTATTAATGGGATAATCAATTATTCTCGCTTGGTAGGCACGCTTTATATCTGATTTATCAAACTCACATTAATTAATAATCCTGCTAATTCTGGAAATGCATTGACAAATTGAAAGCAAAATGATAGCATAAACCTTCAACCATATATACCTCTAATATCACTCTCATTCTAAGGGAACCACAGATGAAAATAACTAAATTAGAGACGTTTCTTGTACAACCACGATGGCTTTTTCTGAAAATTCATACTGATGAAGGATTGGTAGGACTCGGTGAACCTATTTTAGAAGGACGTGCCAAGACTTGTGCACAAGCTGTTGATGAACTTGCACCCTATCTAATTGGAGAAGATCCACGACGGGTTGTCCACCACTGGCAAGCTATGTATAGACACGCCTTTTACCGTGGAGGACCTATCCTAACAAGTGCATTGAGCGGAGTGGAACAAGCACTCTGGGATCTTGCTGGTAAAGCGCTTGATGTACCTGTCTACCAACTCTTTGGTGGACCTACACGGGATAGGATTAGACTATATAGAGGTGGTGGTGATCCAGATGGAATTAAAGAGTGGATCGATAAAGGCTTTACAGCATTTAAGACAGGTGTCGCAGGTGGTAGGGCTCCTCGTATTATTGAAAACAAAGCTTTTGTAGATAAAGCAGTAGACCATTTTGCCGCATTACGCGAAGCAGCAGGTACAGAGGTTGACCTCGCCATCGACTTTCACGGAGCAGTTAGTCCCCAAACAGCGAAACTCCTCATCAAGGCATTGGAACCTTACCAACCGATGTTTGTAGAAGAACCGATCCAGTGTCAAAATGTTGATGTCATGGCAGAAATCGCACGTGGTACACACCTACCAATTGCCACAGGAGAACGTATCTTTACTAAATGGGGTTTCCGTGAAATATTAGAAAAACAAGCTGCATCCATTTTACAACCTGACCTCTGTCATGCTGGTGGAATCAACGAAGTCCGGATCATTGCTGGTATGGCAGAAGCCTATTATGGTGGGATCGCACCACATAACCCTCTCGGTCCTATTTCTTTAGCAGCATGTATTCAGTTAGATGCCTCTATCCCAAACTTTGTAATGCAGGAACATACAACACTTGGTGAAGGCTACCTAAAAAATCCATTTGTCTTTAAAGATGGATTTGTTGAATTACCAACAGGTCCTGGACTCGGTATAGAACTCGATGAAGATGCAATTGCAGATAAGATTGATCATGACTGGCTGAATCCTATCACATACGATCCAGACGACGGTTCCGTTGTAGATTGGTAAATATATCGTACGCACAAACACTCACAAACTGATAACTGATAACTGACAACTAATAACTATTATGAAATTTATTATGTTCACAAAACATCTGGAAGGTTTAGAAATTCCAGAGATTATAACAGCATTACAATCCGTAGGGGTTGAAGGTCCAGACCTATGTGTTCGTCCAGGCTATCCTGTTAACCCAGAAAACGCAACAAAGGAACTTCCCGCAGCTGCGAAACAATTTGCAGACGCAGGTTTATCTATCCCACTTGTCACAACCCCTGGTGATTTTTTAGACCCCTCAAAAGAAGAAACAGTACGTGTATTCGCCGCAGCCGGTGAAGCAGGAGTCGATAACATCAAATTAGGATATTGGCATTGGCATGCTGATAATGGTGATTACTGGGACCAAGTCGATTTCATTCGGGTTGAACTTGATGGGTTTGCAAAACTTTCTGAGAAATACGGTCCTCGGACATGTATTCATAACCACTCTGGCACTTCAATGGGACTTAATTCCTGTGCGGTAATGAACTTAGTCAAAGATTTTGATCCACAACATATCGGTGTTTTTGCTGATACCGGACATCTATCCATAGTTGGTGAACCGATAAATATGGCACTTGACATAGTGAAGTCCCATCTCGCTGTAATTGCTTTCAAAGACCTTGCACGCTCCCCAGGGATGCGTGGCGGACAAGTCGTTCGTATGGGTAAAGGTTTCGTTGATTGGGAAACAACGCTTGCTACATTAAAACGGATAGATTATTCAGGTCCCGTGAGTTTCCATAGTGAATATGGTGGTGAACCTGTTGACAGTGTGATTGATCTGGCACGTGTTGATGTCCGTTTTATTAAAGCATTGATGAACAAATAAGGAGAGAGTATGGCACAGTTTGAATTAGGGTTAAACACAAGTACGATCAGACCCGCAAGTTTGATGGATAAGATTCGAATTGCAGCTGAAACAGGTTATACTGCAATTGAGTTGTGGAATAACGATTTATCAGAATATGAGGAACAAGGTGGTTCACTGAGTGATGTAAAAAAAGCACTTGATGATAATGGACTTTCAGTGCCAACTGTCATTGCATTACACGGATGGCTTAATACAACAGGGGATGAACATAAGAATGCAATAGAAGATGCAAAAATCAAAATGGCACAAGCTGCAGCCGTTGGTTCGACCTATATTATCTCCAGTCCACCCCGTGAGATAGCAGATCTGAAATTGGGTGGTGAAAACTACCGTGAACTGCTTGAACTTGGTCGTGAGTTTGGTGTTAAACCTGCCATGGAATTCCTCGGTTTTGTTGATGGTGTGAATCAGGTCAAACATGCATGGAAAGTGATGGAAGTCGCTGATCATCCTGACAGTACTATCGTACTCGACCCGTTTCATATCTACCGGGGCGGTGGAGAAATTGAGGATATGGAAGGAATTCCTGGAAATAAAATTGCTGTATTCCACTTCAACGATGCCCCTGCGGAACCTGCACGTGCAGAACAGACTGATGCTGATCGGGTCTATCCGGGTGATGGCATCCTTGATCTAAAAAAGATGATCTCAATACTAAAAGATGCTGATTACTCCGGTGTTATTTCGTTAGAACTCTTCAATCCAAGCTATTGGGAAGATGACCCACAAGAAGTCGCACGTATCGGATTGGAAAAGATGGAAGTTGTCATACAGTCAGCATAGTTATTGTTGAAGAGGATTCTGATCCGCGATATCCACATAAGACATTAATTCTATAAATCTTACATACGGTTGTGAAGATAAGATCTGATATGGATGAACTGTTTCGTTCCACACCGTACCTTTTCATTCTATTAGCCTGTATAATAATCCTCATGATTAGTATTGCCAAACGCTCCCTACGTGTGGCAATACTGTTTCTTATTCTCTTTACGATCATCTTTAGCATTGGGATTGTGAATGACACAAACCTTCTTGAATGGCTAAAAGATATTCTCTCTAATTAATCTAAGCAGATATGCTATCGGTTATACTGAATATCTTACCGATTTTTTCTATCCATTTCCTTCCATTCTGACCTATCTTTCTCTGTATTATACTCCCTAATAAAGATGTTGAAAATCCATAGGTATATGGTATAATAGTGAAATCATAAGACATTAATTTTACTACCAAGAGAATTAGAAGGATATTGTGAATGAGTTATTCTGATGGATTATTGTCTTCGTTAACACATCTAAAAAACGCTAAATCATTCCGTGCATCCTCGTGGGATACCACAGGACGAAATAACGACGCATGGGATATCGCCCCTGGCGAAACAAGGGTCATTGCCAAAATAAATGGTCCAGGATGCATCAACCACATTTGGATGACACAACCAAACGGCTATCGAAATGTACTCATTCAGATGTTTTGGGATGACGAGGAACATCCAAGTGTCCTGTGTCCATTAGGAGACTTTTTTGGACTTGGAAACGAAATCGTCAACTCTTATGATTCCATGCTGTTCTCTGCATCAACCCATAGCAACAATCAGTTCAATACAGGTTGTGCCTTAAACTGTTATCTGCAGATGCCGTTCAATCGTTCGGCTCGTATCGAACTTGTCAATGAAGGTGATACATCCCACCGTCAATACTTCTATGTTGATTATGAACTTTATCCCAATTCACACAGTGAGGAAGTTGCTTATTTTCACGCACAATTTCATCGTGAGAATCCTTGTGATGGATGGGGACATGAAATACAAGTCAACACTCCTGAAGCAAATATCATAAATGCCGAACGTCTTGCATGGGATACCAATTACTTAATTTTATCTGCTGAAGGTAAGGGACATTACATTGGTTGTAACCTATCTGTCAGCAATTTCCAAGGGACCTGGTGGGGTGAAGGGGATGATATGATTTGGATTGACGGTTATAAATGGCCACCAGATCTACACGGAACTGGATCTGAGGATTACCTCAATCAGGCATGGGGAATGCAAAAGAATGCATTTGCACATAACGGTTCATCCATACACGAAAACGATACCAACGGTTACCAAACTTCGTATGTCTATCATTTAGAAAATCCAATCCGTTTTGAGAAAGAAATACGGGTAACTATAGAACACGGTCACGGTAATCATCTTAGCAACGAGACATCATCCGTTGCATATTGGTATCAGATCGAACCGCATAAACCTTTCAGTATACTCCCAGTTTTACAACGAAAACCTGTATTGAGAGATGAAGAGGGAAATTGGATAATTGATGAAGCCAGCCAAACTCCCACATCAGACCTGATTCTCAATGATGAAATGAAAATATGAAGAAGCAGTGGCAAGATAAATAAACCACCTACTTCCTACTGAGAAATGACCATAGGAGATATATAATGCTAACCTTTTTCCAACATTTTTTCATCGGAAAAATGGAAGAAGAAAATCAAAACGAGGAGGAGGTAGTTGATCAAGAACAACCGGAGTCTGAACATTCAGATGAGACTACCGATCCTGAAGCTACAGAACCTGTTGAAGAAGCAACTACAGAAGAGTCCTCTGATGATGAAGAATCACATCCAGAAACTGACACTATTCATACGGAAGAAATTGAGGTAGATTCAACCGATGATACAGATGAACATCATTATGAAGATTTACCTGAACATAGTGAAATAGATGTTAATGACATACAGATTGAAATAGAAGACACACCTGATGCAGAAGATCCATCTGAATTACAAGAAGAATCTGAAGACAATGATACAGTACAAATTGAATTTGAGCCATTGGTGAATATATATATAGAAGATCCATTAGATAATAAAGAGGAATCCGAAATTGAAGTGTCAGAGATAGATGAATCACAAGATACCGATGAATCAGATGATGTTATCTCTGAATCTGAAGAACATCTTGAATCAGACGAACCTTCAGAAACGGAAGAGACAGACGAAGAGGAAGACTCCGATCCTGTTATAGAAGAAATACCTCCAGAAACCCTCCCTCAAGTCCCATACTCTCTTGGGGAAAGCGAACTATTATACGATTTCGTTGAAATGTTTGAAGTAAGTTCTACTTCAGGTGGAGAACAAATCTCTGCGAATATGGCAGATACATCTGGAGGGGTAACCAAACCTTCACTGTTTGAACACCCCTCACCTCATGATACTTCACGAATTACTTATAATCTAACATTACCTTCCGTATCTGAAAATGGATCACTGATACTACATTTCAGCATTGGTCTCCGTGATGGGGTTGTGTTTGATGATCTAGAAAAAATCCCTGGTGGTGTCAATTATTCTATTGAGATCTCTGGTGAACAACTCTTTGAATCCCAATCAAATGAGTGTAGTTGGAATGAAAATACTTTAGATATTACCCATTTAGCCGATAGTCAAGTCGAACTCACATTTATCACCCGTTGTCAGGTTGAAGGGAATAGTAGTTATGCATGGGCATTATGGGGTCAGCCGAAACTCCTTAAACTTACTCGCAATAATGTTGGGGAACATGAGGAAAAAACTGGAAAGCAAAAAGCACAACCATCAGAGATCCAATGTGGACTTGCCATTACAAACCTTCCTGAAGATACTACGGCAATCTTTGAATTCAATAGAGACGATTTTACACCTACGTATGAAATTGCTGCTGATATCTATAATCAGTTTGATACCGATCCCACCGATTTAACCCTTTATGTTGCACAACCTAAATTAGAGATAGTGAGTATCGGTTCGACAGCAGCGGTCGTTGCTACAGGGGAAGCATTTGAAGTTCAATGTACCATTAAAAACACTGGTATAGGTCCACTTGGGAAAAATAGTAAAACACGTCTCACCATAAATGACATAAAACTACGTCGGGGTCGGAATGCCCACAACCTTAAACCCCTTGCTGTTGGGGATACTGCTACCTATGTGTGGTATGCACGCGGTGTCTCTCGACCAACGAATCAGAATTTTTCCATTTCTCTCAAGTCACGAACACATCAAGTGGACGAACGGATTAGAGGTGTCATACAAATACGTCCAGCACAACCGAAACTTGAAGCGCAAGTTGTTCCTGAACTCCATACATATATGGAGAATAAGCACATCGTATTCGGAAATAAACATCTTAGACTAATATTAGTTCATAGTGATGATCAATCACGATCAAAAAACGGGAAAGGAAAAAATAATAAATCGAATGAACCACCTCAAGTTGGATATGAATATATCGCTATTTATGTGACAAGAGGAAGTACATATCAGCAGATTGCCACTACAAAGATGATTGCAGAGGTAACATATCTTTCTGAAGGCAATAGTAAAGAATTCCGTTTTATTCCAAATGATGTTCAATTGGTTGGAAACAGTCTTGGAGAATCCATAATTCGTATCTCAGGCGAACACGCTGACACTGATGGAGTAAAATGGACACTTCAATTACAGTTGATACTTACAGATGATGTAAAACGGATCAAAGCAAAATATAGCTTATCTACTGATCGAGAACGAGAGATACTGGCTTTCAGAACTGCAGAAATCTATGCAGGGCATAAAAGCACTCGCGAAAAGAAAACGGCAGCCATTTTTCCCGGATTGGAGTTTCTTGAAGATGATGAACCTTCGTCAAACACCCGAGACGCTGCACCCCCACTCAACAATCGATTAGTGCCACACCCATATAAAATCACTATACCTGTTATGGCAATTGAGATACAAAAATCTGTGGTCGGTATTGCGTGGGATCCAATGCATTGTTGGGATGGAGAAGCACAATCACTATCTGCTACATTTGCCTCTCCTAACTGGTATCATCAAGAAAGAAATCATCTCATGGGTCTTTTCATTCCAACTATACCAGACTGGGTAAAAGAGAACACATTAATCGCGGAAAAACCTTATTCGATCAAACCTGACCATCCAATCAATATTGATTGTGAAATTATTGCTGATGGTAATGCATCTATCTTAGATGCTATATCACATTGGACTTCTGCCTACGGTTCACCTGAACCTCTTGAACCACCACGGAATGATGAAGAGGAATTATTATTATCCAGACACGGATTCATGCATTCTGTCTGGGATGAGGAAGCACGGCAATCACGTCATTGTGTTGATTGGTCCTCTCAAAACGAACCGGGATTTGCAAATCTGCTGTGGTATGACTACTTAATTACAAAATCTGATGAGGTATTAGAACGTGTTAAAGAGATTGGAGAGAAGACCATCGCTGATGCTGGACCCAAAGGATTGGCTGCCCGCGGTTCATGTCATATTTTAAATGGAGATTTTCCATTCTATTATGGTCATATAGATGCTGCTATGGAACACTATGAATCTGAAATACATCCTATATTAGATTCACAGTCTGAGGATGGTAGTTGGGGTTTTCAACCCACAACTGAACAAACCAAGGGTCTTGGAACAGACGGGGATGTTGTCCTCGGAACTTGTGCATCAAATGCATTGAAACTCCTGAAACATGCTCGTATCACTGGAAACAAATCATCACTTGAAGCTGGAAAAAAGGCATTGTCATATATGGATCGATTTGTTGTTCCACGTGGTGCACAAGCTTGGGAATGTCCCTTATATGAACCAGATATTCTGGCTGCTGCCCATGCCATTGGGGCTTATGTTGAAGCACATGAAGTGTTAGGTAATAAATCTTATTTGAAAAGAGCAGAATATTGGGCACAAGTTGGTCTGCTATTTTTATACCATTGGCATCTCCCTGATCGTCCAGGAATGCGTTATGCATCTATTCCTGTATTCGGAACAACCTTTTTTACACATTCTTGGCTCGGTGTGCCTGTACAATGGAATGGATTGGTTTATGCTTATTATCTCCAAAGACTCAATCAGCACGCCAAAGATGAAAAATGGCAGAAAATTGCTGAAGGTATCACAGTAAGTGCAATGTATCAACAGTGGACAGACGGTGAATTGAAAGGAACATATCCTGATGGGTTCTATGGATATTGTACCGAGGGTAAAGGTCCACATCTAAATCCTGAAGATATTATGGTGAATGTCTACACACTTCGAGGACTTGACCCTTGTGTAAAAACAGTTATTTCTGGATCAATTCATCTCAGTTCAGGGGCTACACCAACAGTTGCAAATACATCTCGCAACGGTGAATTTAAGTGGACATTGAATTATGCTGATAATGAGGTGAGTTATACGTTAATAACCGGACATGGACAACCGCCATCGAACATCCGTACACAAGTTGCAGAGAGTGATGATGATAGGGATGATTCAGCATTTGACATCCCCGAAGTTGATTCTCTTGAAGAAGTCTCATCTGGATGGCGTTATCTACCGGAGAGGGACGCAATCCTGATTAAACAGAAACATCTAACTGCTGAAATGCAGTTCCTACTCGTAAAATGATACAAAATCTTATATGTTATTGTTGAAAAGTAGAATGTATGTTGTAAAATGCAATATCATGCTTATTCAAACATCCAACAATAGTATTGGCACAAAAACTATCACCCGGAAAAAGATACCGGGTCAGGAGGAATCATGAAAGCGCAAAGAATCGTAGCAACAACCCTCTGTCTTGTTATGGTATCACTCTGTGTCTTCGCAATATTTACGACAACAGTACGGGCACAGGAAGAAGCCGTGGCTGAAGAAGTCTCAATGTTTGACTTAAGGGGCATTACACGTGATATAATATTAGTCGTCGTCTTTAGTATTGTCGGTTTAATCATTCTTATGGTCGGATATAAGGTTTTTGATATGGCAACACCTTATGATCTCAACCGTCAAATTGCTGAAGAGAATAATACCGCTGCGGGTATTGCCGTGGCTGGTGTTCTCGTTTCATTAGGTATCATTGTTGCAGCGGCAATGGGTTAGTAAATCAGATACAACTTTTTATATTTATAGCTATTAGTTGACATTTATAGGTGGAGTTCCCAACTCCACCTATTTCTGATTATAGGAGATTCTCATGTCTGAAACACGCTATTTGTCGGAGCAAGAAGTTAGTTCAGAACAGATACAAGAATGGGTTGAAACCTTCAACCGTGATGGGTGTTTATTTCTACAGGATGTATTAACACCTGACCATTGTGCTGAACTTCGAGAGGATTTAGAATGGGCACTCAAAAACAATCCAAACGGTTTAAACAGTGGGAACATGGAATCTACCATGCATCTTTCGCATCGCATGTTTGAACATAGTAAAGCAAACCTAAGGTTATTTGACATTGAACCAATTGTATCATTTGCTGAGGCACTGATTCCTGGAGAATGTCATATTATTCACAACAATTCCTTCCAAACGCGTCCTGGTGGTGGAATAACTTCTTGGCACCAAGACGACTCACCCCACTATATTGTTACTGACGGTGAACCGCCAACGAATGTTCGTCTTCCTGTCATCCTATTTACTGCCAATTACTACCTAACTGATGTTACAGAGGTAGAACATGGGGGAACAGAAGTCATACCCGGTTCACACCTATTTGGTGCATCACCCCCTAACCCAATTGATGGATCAAAATGGGAAGACAACATTCAATACAATCTCGGTAAGGCTGGAAGTGTGATAATGTTCAACAATCAAGTATGGCACCGGGGTGGACCGAATCAAAGTCAACGTACTCGATACATTACACAGATAACCTATGCACGCCGTCTGGTAGGACATAAATACAATCCGTTTATGAATTACGTAATGCCGGAATCCGTCTATAAAGATGCAAACCCAAGACTCCGTAGGCTCTTAGGATTTCTCAGTAGTGGTGCATACGGGTAGGAACAATATAAACCCTTATTTACGGATATAGAGGAAGTCTTACATGCATGTGTGTGGGAGTAGTTTGCCACGATACGTCTGAGAAGGTGTATATCTGTATAGGGTAAACTGACGAGAAGATGGCTGAATTGAGAATACTAAAGTGATGATGTGGTATGAAAGCAGTTGCGTTTTTGGAACAAGGTGAGATTGAAGTATTACAGTATCAAGAGTTAGATAATCCTCCTCTTGGCAACGATGAAATCCTCGTTAAAGTTAAAGCATGCGCTGTCAACTACCTTGACATTCACGCACGGCGCGACCGACCTGAGATAAAGCAGAAATTAGAAGAAACAGGCACACCTCACATCCTCGGTTCTGACATCGCAGGTGAAATTGCTGATATTTCTGGTAATCAACCTCATCTCAAAATTGGAGATCGTATTCTACTTGCTCCCTGTATTCCATGCGGTGTGTGTTCTGATTGTGTAAGGGGATATGAGAACCTGTGTGATACCCAAGAATTATTGGGGTTTCAAACTAACGGTGGGTATGCAGAGTATGTCAAAGCACCTGCAAAAAACGCTATTCCAATAACAGACACCTTATCTTTTATTGAAGCATCCGCATTACCGATTGCTTATCTCACGGCATGGCATATGCTCATAACACGAGCACAATTAAGTGCTGGTGATGATATTTTGATACTTGGTTCTGGAGGAAGTGTTGGAAGTGCTGGATTACAGATAGCCAAACTTGTTGGAGCACGGATCTTCGCTACTGCGAGTACGCAGGAGAAATTAGAACGTGCCAAACAGCATGGTGCCGATGTGACCATAAACTACAAAGATGTGGACTTCTCCGAAGTAATACTTGAGGAGACAAATGGTCGTGGCGTGGATGTGGTGTTAGAACATGTGGGTGCGGCTACATGGGAGCAAAGTATCAGCAGTCTTGCGAAAAATGGAAGGCTTGTATCTTGTGGCGTAACAACAGGGAATATTGGAGAAATCAACATCCGAAAAATGTATCAGAAACAACTTACCATCATGGGTTCTGCGTTGGGAACGACTAAAGAACTCAGGCAACTTGTCCACCTTGCAGAACAGCGAAGGTTAATCCCAATCATTGATTCAACACTACCCTTAAAGCACGCTGCAAAGGCACACCAATTACTGGAATCGCGAAGGAATTTTGGGAAGGTCTGTCTGATACCTTAGAAGACAGATTATGTACCGAGCGGTGCTTGCGAATTCACAGATTTCTCACCAAACTGCTCAATCAACCAACCACGCAACGGCACATCGTCATCTGAAGGAATATATCGACCATTGTTCTTCACTGCATCCCCCAGTAATTGCCTACGAATTGGATCACTCCGTTCATACAAATGTTCTACGACCATATCGTCTTTGGGACGAATCCATCTGTATCCATATCCGTAGAATAGTGCTTTTCGTGTAATATCTGAGGTATTTGGACTACGGGAATGCCAAAGTCTTCTATCAAACAAGACAGCAGTTCCAGGTTCCACACATACTGGAATAGCGTCATCAGGTATATCTGAAGAAGTTTTTTCACGTGGGTCCCGACTGATTTCTGATTCCGGCAAAGGTACATCCGAATAATGACTACCCGGACGGATATAGAAATTACCACGTCCCGGTTCAGAAACATCCGTAAGGAAATACGCCACCTTCAAGGATAAACGTGGACGAGGGTGGGTTTCCATCTCAATATTGACACGACCACTATCTTGATGCCATTCCAACCATCCATCACCAACTTGTGCATCTTCTGGAGCAGGTGGTTTTACATGTAGATGTGCATGATAGAGATAGATATTCCACCCCAGAATTCCCCACACTTTTGGTAATGTTGTTGGATGATCAACAAGATCCAAGAACGCATCATCTATTCCAATAAAATTCGAGTATCCCCATTGATTCTGTGGATTGGCTCTACCAGTAGCAAGCGCATCATCATACAGTTTATCCACTGCATTTAATAAGCGATCCCTCAAAACAGGAGAAAGAGCATTTGGTATGTAAAGGTATCCCTGTTTTTCAAAATGCTCCCTTTCATCCTCTGTTATTAGGTGATTAAGACTTTCTCTATTCATGAATATCTACCTTTAGTAGTTTGGTCTTTTATCCCATTTATTTTTTTAGCAAAGCGATTCTATCCATTCTACAGATAACAATCATTTGGTAAATTATTGGGATAGGAAACTGGTATAGAAACTTGAACAATAATTTTATAGAAAAATAATATAATGTCGAAGTTATTCTTGGATTTTCGTATGACGATTTGGTTGACTGAAGCCGATACCACGTTTAGATGTTTCAATAAACTGAAGTAGATTTCAACTTCTGGGTTGCTGAGAGTTCTTTTCTTATAGCGTATCGTTCTGTCCGTTAGCGAGTTGGGCACGAAGTTGTTCTAACTCAATTTCCAACGTGCGTCTACGTTCTGTTTCTTCTGCTGCCATCGCTTCCGCTTCCTCTCTGCGTTCTGCTTCTTCTGCTGCCATCGCTTCCGCTTCCTCTCTGAGATGTTTTTCCTGCAAATGAAGGTGTTCTGCTTCCGTAGAAGTTGTTATCGGAGTGCCGTCAGGCAGGTACGGACGCAAAAGTCTTACGTCCGTTTTGTGATCGTCTGTCCACCGAAACCAGAGATTTAACACTTCGCTGAATAAACCACCTTCCGCATCTGGATCCATCTCAACGATGTCTCCTGATGAACTTCGCCGCCACCCATAAAACTCCGCTGACTTCTTTAGTTCCGGTTGATGAATAAAATATTCTTGAACACCTATATCATTTAGATACAATGCAACTTTTCTATGCCGATCCAGATGTGCTGTCGAATCAGAAAGAAACTCAAAACAGCAACAGGTGCTGCTCCTTCTGCCCACGTATAGAAACTGCGACGTAGTGGGTATTTATCAACACCAAAGACGATGTAGATATCAGGGACGACACATTTTGTGATATCCCCTTCGCTATAATAGATAAAACTGTCAACACCGATGTAAACCAAATCGTTGATTGCAAAATATCGTTTGAGTTGGTCGGAGAGCGTAATTATCTGTTCAGCGTGAAAATCGGTTTCAGCCATAGGTTCATCGTCCTCACAAGGATAGCCGTCAATATAAATTGTCGGTTTACCATCTGCCTTTGGAAAAACAGGCATATATTTTCTCTGTTTTATTGTAAAGTCATTGATGGTATCCATGATTTTCTCCGTTTGTGTCCAGCGGCAGTCCGAATTTTCAGGCGTTAAATAAGTCTCTGCGGTAAATTACCCATCCCCCTTTGCAGATCGATTTGGTTGGCTGAAACCGATACCACGTTTAGATGATTCTATAAAATTGAGTAGATACTCTACCTCGGGAACTATCTCTACTTCTTCTTTGACTCTTGTTACAGCATGCTTTAAAGGCAAACCGGAACGGAATAAGATACGGAAAGCTCTTTTGAGAACAGCAAATGTCTCAGATGATAATTTGGATAACGGATTAATCTGGGAAGTCCTAATACCTATACGATTAAGATCACGTACACGCGCAGGTTGACCAGCGGACAAGGCAAACGGAGGTATATCCTGAACGATTTTTGAGCACCCGCCAGCCATCGCCATTTTACCTACACGGACAAATTGGTGTAGTGCAGCATAAGCACCAAGTCGAACATCATCCTCAATGGTTACATGACCCGCAAGAGTAGCAAAATTCGCCATAATCGTTCTGTTCCCAATAATCGCGTCATGTGCAATATTAACCCAATTCATAAATAGATTATCATCACCAATTACTGTTTCTTCATCTTCAAAAGTTGCCCGAGAAATAGAGACGTATTCGCGTAAAACATTACGATCCCCAATCCGTACAAAACTCCGACACCCGTTATACTTTAGATCTTTTGGAGGGTTGCCGAGGGATGCACCAAAGAAAACTTGGCAATCTTCACCAATTATCGTCCATTTATCTATCTGCACATGCGGACCGATGACAGTGTTTGCCCCTATTTCCGCATGGTCTTCAACAATGGAATAAGGTCCGATGGAAACACCATCTCCTAACTCCGCTTTTGGTGAAATAATTGCTGTTGGGTGAATGTTTTTAGATGTCAAAAGTTGCCTCTGCTTTCAAATTATTTCATATAACTAAAGTATAATTGGAAGATTCTAATCTTCTGAAGCAAGTGCAATAGATAATTCTGCTTCGGTAGCCAGAGCATCACCTACATACACTTCCCCTGTAATACGCGCTAAATTTCTTCGTCTTTGAACAATCTCAATCTCTAATCTGAGTTGATCTCCTGGGATAGCCATTCTTCGAAATGTGGCATTGGTAATGGAACGAAAATATCCCAGTTGATCCTCCTTTCCAATCTCGTGTAGTAACAACCAGGCCCCAAGTTGTGCCAGTGCTTCTACTTGTAATACTCCGGGCATAACTGGTTGTGATGGAAAATGCCCTTCAAAGATTGGTTCATTATACGTAAGATTCTTAATTCCGACAGCCCGTTTCCCATTTTCATATTCTATAACTCTATCAATTAGGCACATTGGATGACGGTGTGGTAGAATTCGATAGATATCCTGTGCTTCAACTATTTGGTCAGCATTATTGCTAAAATCAATCAGTCCGTTCTCTGACAAAGCTTTCACAAATTCAGCATGAAATGTGTGTCCAGTTCGCATTGCTACGACTCGAGCTCTCGGTAAATAACCGGCAAGGTAAAGATCACCTATAAGATCAAGCGTCTTATGGCGTACAAATTCATCAGAAAACCTAAGGTCCGAACTTGTTTCCCCATCCGTTCCTACTACCACTACGTTGTCATAACTTGCACCTTTGCCTATTCCTAATGCTTGTAATGCTTCAATTTCAGACTCAAAACAGAAACTACGTGCAGGGGCAATTTCGTTAATATAGTTCTCATCTGACATTTCCCATGTTGCGAACTGCGGAGAAACATTCGGATGGTCATAGGCGAAAGTGACTTCAAAGGTATCGGATGGTATAAAAAGAAGCTGTTTGTTATCTTCACAAACAGCAAAGGGTTCAGATACTTCAATGTATTTACGAGGAGAATCAGACTGTGCTAAACCAACCTCTTGAAATTTCTGAATATAAGGTAGGGCACTACCATCAAGAGCGGGTGGTTCCTGTGCGTTCATCTCTACTATAGCATTATCAATCCTATATCCTGCAAGAGCAGATAAGATATGCTCAATGCTACTAATTGTAACGTCTCCTTGTTGTAAACTCGTACATCTTGGGATAACATCCACCCAATTTTCTGGACATACTTTCACATTTGGTATACCAGGAATGTCTGTACGCTGAAAGACAATACCATAATCCACTGGAGCAGGTTTTACAGTTACTTCAACTTGTTCTCCAAGCATCAATCCTATTCCAGAAATTGTAATTTCAGACTGAAGTGTTTGTTGAGATTCAACATTTCCCATGTATGATTAATAACTCCGATCATGAATATTTTAGTTCATTATTGATCTACCATATCAATACTTTATTGATTATTTGATGCGTTTCGGTTACGTCTAATTTGGCGTCTCATCCTATTGTGTTCTTCAAGTGTTTTTGAAAAATGGTGTTTTCCTGGTCCAGTTGCTACAAAGTAGTAAAATGAAGTCTTTTCCGGTCTAAGTGCCCCCAAAATAGAAGCCTTTCCAGGGTTTCCGATAGGTCCAGGGGGTAAACCTTTATGAAGATAGGTGTTATAGGGTGAAACAGTTTTCAAGTCTTCTCGTGTCAATGGACGTTTGGGATCTCCTAAAGCATAAAGGACCGTTGGATCAGCTTGCAATCGCCAATTTTGTTTAAGTCGATTGTGAAACACACTTGAAATAATTGGAATTTCTGTTTTAGATCCTGCTTCCCTCCCAATAATAGATGCAAGTGTTATCACTTGATGTCGTGTAAGTCCTAATATCTTTGCCTCTTCTGCTAATGAATCGTTCCAAACTGCATCAGATTCAGACAACATCATTTTTGCAACTGTCTCAGCTGTAGTACCCTTGGCAAATTTATAGGTATTTGGAAACAAATATCCTTCTGCAGAGACACCCTCTGGAATATACTTCTGAAGTAAAACAGGTAATTCTATGGCATTTTGAAATTCCTCTGCTGTTCCCAATCCAGTTTTTTCCCACAGTTCAGCAATAGCAGTAGCGGTAAGACCTTCTGGTACCGTAAAAGTCTGATATTCGATTTGCCCCTTCTTAAGTTCCTCAAGTATTCGGATAAGAGGCATATCCCGACTGAGTTGATACTTACCCGCGCGAAGTTGTGTTCCAACACCTTGATAACGAACAGCCAGTTTAAAAACAAAAGGACTACGAATTAGATTTTCTGAAGCAAGACGTTTAGCTATTGTTGTCGTATTACTCCCAGGCACAATTGTTACTGAGACGATATCTTCTGAGGTCGAAGGTGGAGACAGGTAATATCCTCCAATAAGGATAGTGCTTACGCAAACGATTGCAAAACATCCAAATCCGTATAATGCATACCTCCGAAATCGTTTCCAAGAAATTATTCGACGTATATTCCGTACAAACAAGGACGACCCCCAATTTAACGCTGCTCTAAGTAGGATCGTCAAAAACAGCGGACTATTGATTTATCTTATTCTTCATCTTGACTATCTGTAGAATTACCTTGCATATATTCATCTAAGATAATTACAGCTGACACCTGGTCAATAATATTTTTTCTATTTTTTGTATCAATTTCTACTAGATCTAAAATCTCTTCTGCTTCTGATGTTGTAAACCTTTCGTCAAAGTATTCTACAGTAATACCGAGTGTTTTTGATAAACGACTGCCAAATTGTTGTACCTTTTCAGCTTGTGTTCCCAGAGTTCCATCAAGTGAAACAGGTAATCCGATGATAATCCGTTCTACATTATGGATCGAAACGAGATCCCCTATCGCAGTAACATCTCGCTGTCGATTTGTCCGTGTCAGTGTACAAAGAGGGTGTGCACCACTTCCAAGTATATCACTAATTGCAACACCAATTCTTACGTCACCGACATCTAATCCTAATAAAACAGACATTGTTACTCCTTTGACATTACAGCTACAAAATCAGACTAACAGACAATCATAATTTTACATAAAACACTACATACCGTCAAGAATAATATAACTTAAATTGGTAGCAATGGTTGAAGAAAATAGTTGTTAATTTGAAGAAATTGTGTGTGATTCACGAAAGTATTATGGACAACATTCAATACTATCAGGTTGCTAAATTATACATATTCTGATACAATTTTACCATTAAATCGTAGTAGATACAAATCCACCTATTCTATATACAAGTGAATATAAGTCCCTATGTCTAAGCATTCTCTCTATTACGGGGATAACCTAACTATTCTTCAGAAGTATGTTCCTGATGAGAGTATAGATCTCATATATATTGACCCGCCGTTTAATACAGGAAAATATCAATTTCGAACTGAAATACAGGTCGAACAAGATGATGAAGGGGATCGAGTAGGATTTCAAGGCAAAACATATAAAACTCACATTGGAGAGACTCGACACTACTCAGATAAATTTGCAAGTTCGGATGTATATCTACAGTTTTTGCGTCCACGTCTTGAAGAAGCATATCGTGTCCTACATCCTCAAGGTAGTTTTTTTCTCCATATTGATTACCGAGAAGTACATTATTGTAAGATAATTCTCGACGAAATATTCGGTCGAGAGTGTTTTATTAACGAAATTATATGGGCGTATGACTACGGAGGGAGATCCAAATCTCGTTGGCCGGCTAAACATGATAACATTCTATGGTATACAAAAAGTCCAAAACATTATACATTCAATTTTGATGAGATGGACAGGATACCATATATGGCACCAGGTTTGGTAGGTAAAGAGAAAGCTGCTCGTGGAAAAACTCCGACCGATGTATGGTGGCATACCATTGTGAGCACTAACGGAGAAGAAAAAACGGGTTATCCTACGCAAAAACCACTTGGAATTCTAAATCGAATTGTGAAAATACATTCCTCACCCGGAGATTTACTTTTAGATTTCTTTGCTGGTAGTGGCACATTAGGGGAAGCTGCTGCACAACACAATCGTTCCTCAATCTTAATTGATAGTAATCTTACTGCTATCCATAGTATTATGGCAAGATTAGCCGTTTTTGGTGTTGAACTTGTAAATGCAGATTACAAATTATTATAGTTCGATACATTGACATTTTATATCAGTATCAACATTATTCTCTATCTTTCTATAGGAAAGATGTCTCTATTTATTGGGAGAAATAGTTGTTAATGTATCGATTCCAGATGCGTCTATTAGTTCAAAAGCCACTATTGGGAATTATAAGGAATTGAAAGATTTAAGTGGAGGGATATGATGAATAGGATTAAACAAATGTCTGAAAAGATCCGAGAAGGTATAGACCAATTCTTTGAGGATATTGAGAATAACGAATCAGAGATTGATAAAGCTCTTTCTGATATGAAAAATCGGATACCAGAAGGAATAGACCTTGTTGCCACAGCTATAGCAGAGGAGAAAAGGCTTAAGCATGAATATAAGGAACTTCTTAGAATAGGACAGATCTCAGGTGGAAACATAAGCGATGATGAAGCAAATGCAGACTCTGGGTGGAAATCAGAATATTTACGTAAGATAAATGAATTAAACCGGCAAATTGAAGAGCAAGAAAGGGTAGTTGCTGAATTGAAATCGGATCTCTTTGATTTCTATCAAACATATCAGAAAGCATTGAAACAAGCTAAAACGTTATCAATACGTCAAAAGCAAGCAGAAACACAAGCGGAATTCTATAGGGTGTTATCTGAATTTAGTTTGCCAGACCATAAAAGTGCTTTTCAACAAGCAGAAAATCAAGTAAGAAAGACTGAAGCACAGGTAAAGATGTTGAAACAGAAAAGTAGGAAGGCAAACAGTAAGACGAAAGACAACGAATCTGATTTCAACATTGATGATGCACTTGATGAGCTCAAGCGCGATATTCTTGGCAGTAGTCAAAATGATTGAAACCTTTAACTTGACAAAAAATTACGGTAAATTGTGTGCTGTCAATTCGCTAAAACTCCATGTTGATTCTGGTGAGATATTTGGTTTTCTTGGACCTAATGGGGCTGGCAAAACAACCACAATCAATATGCTAACTGGATTAATCCAACCTACCTCTGGCACAGCGACTCTCGCTGGTTATGATATTCAAGAAGAAAGTTTACAAGCGAAAGCAATACTCGGACTCATGCCGGATACACCACAACTCTATGAGGCATTAACGGGTAGACAATTCGTACGGATGATCGCCGATCTGTATGAAGTTCCACCACGTGAAGCGGAAAAAGAAATGGGAACTTTACTTGAACTGCTTGAATTGGCAGATGCTGCTGATGATCAAATTAAAGGATATTCCTACGGTATGCAGAAAAAGATCCTTCTCATTTCCGTTCTGATTCATCATCCTCAAATTCTATTTCTGGATGAACCAACAAGTGGACTTGATCCAAGAAGTGCACGAACTGTTAGGGAAATCATGCGTGAAAGATGCGAGCAAGGGTGTACTGTCTTTATGACAACACATATCCTCGAAATAGCTGAACGGATTTGTGATCGGGTAGGCATTATCACGAAAGGACGTTTAATTGCTGTTGGAACTCTATCTGATCTACAAAAACAGAAACGGGAAATGCTCTCTCAAACTGTAGACACAAACGAGCAACCTGTAGAGACGTTAGAAGATATTTTTCTTGATCTTACTTCTGATATGTAAGGGTAGTAGATCATCGTTCAATCCAATCCTTGTATCTTAAATCCTACATTAAATCACATACTCATTTAGAATAGTATTAGGTATCAAATGGTAAAAGACATTAGAATTCTTATACAGGCGGATTGTCATGGATGGTTGAATAACTTCAAATACAACAAACAAGCTTGGCGAAAAAGTCTTCTAAAGTTTATTGGCTATATAATAATTGTCGTTGCATTGTCATTCTTGGGTTATTCTCTTTTCTCAGATCTACGATCATTCGATGCCCCCTCTAAACTTCTATTGAATGTGATTAATGGTTTCTTATTGTTTGGGGTGTTAATTGTTGCGAAAGAATTAATGGAAAGTTCACTGAGAATTCTTTTCGAAGCCCCTGATACAACTATCCTCCATGCAGCTCCAATTCTACCTGTTGCAATCTTCAGTTATAAGTTCATTCATATAACTACGACACGTTTCTTAAGTATCCTTTGTTTCTTAAGTCCTCCTTGGGTAGTATATGGTGTAATCTACAAATTACCCTGGCATTTTTATGTCACGCTCTTTCCGATTTCTATCTCCTTGCTTGTCATGATAGGGAGTTATGTAACTATCAGTATGATGGTTATTGCCCGTTTTTTTGCATCAACCAGACTTATATCAATTATAAAAATAGTTGGAACAGCTATAAGTGTGTCTGTAGGGTTTCTATTATCATTTTCATTATTTATTGGTTCGGATGTTCTACCTATAAAGAAGTATATACTTAACTGGGCAGCAGTAAAGACCGGAGAAACAACTTTTGTCAGATCTCCTCATGAATGGATAGGTCAAATACTGGTCAGTTTAAATACACAATCATCTACATGGGAACGTATTAGTTGGGGTATAGCAGTATACGGTTTTACTGTTCTTTCTCTCGGAATAGCTATGTTAACAGCGCACTTGATATATAAACGGGGATGGGAGAATGTCCGACAGTTGAAATCCAAACGTAGGTCTTCTCGTACCATCACGACGTCCTCTGCAGAGCTAAATAGTATTTTTGTTGCTCTCTTCCGCGGAAAAATCCAATCCATGATACTGAAGGATTTTCTAATTTATGTTAGACATACGGGTAGGTTAATTGCAATAATCATGTTGACCTTATTCCTGGTTGTGCATATCCTTGTTTTATGGTACCAAGGAAATGTATCAGAATCAAATACGTCGGAGATACTGACAGTCCAGATAGTTCTTTATAGTCTACTGATTACTTTTGGTATTAGTTGTAATGGTCTACGAGATGAGATCAATACTTGGTGGATGTTGAAAACAGCACCGATATCACCAAAATTGATATTCACAAGTAAATTCCTTACAGCGTTTCTTTGTGCTGTAATATATGCAGAATTCTGGTCATTGATAGCTATTTTTCTACTCAATATTCCAACGCATAATCGAATATTCATACTACTAACACCTATCATTACGTTACCTGTAGGTTGTGTTATGAATACGATGATAGGAACACTTCCTTGGATGGCTGAATTAAACAATCAACCGAAACCTTTTCTCAGAGTATTATCATTTTCATTCACTCTATTAATTGATGTTGCATTTGTTATCGTACCTGTAATAGCATGGTATATGAATAATATATTGATATTTATTTTAATGATAATCATTCTCCTCATAGTGTTCGTCATATCATATATTTATGGTTTAGGTAATATACGGAAGTTATTAGTTGCCCAACATTAGCTATAATAAATATCTTGTGAAATAATTGGTATAGAAATTATGTTAATTAAATATGAAGGAATAACACCTGAGGTTCACCCAACTGTATTCGTCGCTCCTGGATCAATGATAATTGGAAATGTTGCGATTGGAGAAGATTCAAGTGTCTGGTTCAACACCGTTCTGCGTGGTGATTTAGAACCGATAAAGATTGGATGTCGGACGAATATACAGGATGGAACTGTGATACATATGGATAAAGAGATACCTTGTCTCATAGGTGATGATGTTACAATTGGACATAGTGCGATCCTTCACAGTTGTAGCATTGGCAATGAAGCATTAATAGGAATGGGTGCGATTCTCCTAACTGGTTGTAAAATTGGTGAGCGCGCTATTGTTGCAGCTGGAACACTTGTCAGAGAAGGTCAAGAAATACCTGCTGATACGATTGCAATGGGAGTGCCTGCGATAGTACGACGAGAGGTTAAAGAAGAAGAACTGGAACGTGTCCGACATGGTAAAGATGATTATGTAATACGAGGTAAGATAATGCAGGATAGTCTACCATCTGATTAAGAATGGAAGTATTGGCGTCCTGATTCTATGAAAAGGAGTTTTTATGGCAAAACACACATGTCTAATGATTGGTGGAAGTGGAATGGCTGGGGGTTGGATAAATAACTTTAGATCAAACTTCGATGACCGGATAGAAATTGTTGGTATAGCAGATGTTAAGGAAGAGGTTCTAAAATCACAAGGTGAAGCATTAGGTTTAAATTCCTCTCAACTCTTCACGGATTTTAACGAAGCATGTGCTAAAATCAAAGCTGATTTCTGTGGGGTTGCAACACCACCTCCCTTTCACAGTCCTGCTGCAATCGCAGCCATGGAGAATGGTATGCCTGTAATCTGTGAAAAACCGATTGCAGATACTTTAGATGCAGCAAAAGCAATGGTTCGCACGTCACAGAATACAGGCTTACCATGTGCAATTATTCAAAACTATCGATATGCAAACAATAAGCAGGAAATAGTCCGTATTCGGGAGGAAGGTAAATTAGGACGTATTCAACACATTGTTGGTAGATACGCTTGTGATTATCGACGTTATCTATCTTGGGGTGTTGATTGGCGGCATGATATGGATTTTAGTCTTCTATTTGAGGCATCGGTACATCATCTTGATATGCTTAGATTTCTCTCAGGTGGAAATTGTGAAACTTTGGTAGGATTTGGATGGAATCCTGAATGGTCAAGTTTTAAGCATTTCTCAAGTGGTTATTATTTAATGCGTATGGATAACGGAGTACACGCATCTTATGAAGGTAACAGTACTGCTGCAGGTATAACCAATTGTTGGAATGGTGAACACTACCGCGTAGAATTTGAAGAAGGTACAGTGGAAATTGCTGGAGGTAACCAAATAACTATTCATCGTGTAGGCGGTGAAAAAGAGGTATATGAAGCTCCTGGGATTCCATATTATGCCCACCAGCATCTCTTTGATGAGTTTCTTAACTGGTTAGAAGGTGGAAAACCATCTGATACTCGGATAGAAGATAACATTAAAAGTTTTGTTCTTGTAATTGCTGCTATGGAAACTACAGTTGACGGCCAACCGAAACATATTACTGAATACCTAAGTGACTTAGACCTTTGATTTTACAGAGTATTGAAGTTTGTTTTCCTTGGTTAATTAGGCATGTATAATCAAAATTCAGACATCCCTACAGTTATTGACGATATACCTGAAGATGAACAACGTGCCCTTCTTGAAAAATTGGCAGAATGGGTTGTGAGTAAGAATCTGACTACACCTGCAATTCTGTTTTTAGAAACAGGGAAACCTCTCAATTTTTTGGGATCTCAATTGTTGATTGCTTTTAGTCCTTTTATACAGGCATTTTTCAAAGGAGAACAATATCAGAAAGTCGCACTCATTCTTGAAAAAGATGAAAACGTAGAATTACTCATTGAACTTATTGAACAATCTACGGATAGATAAATCTTGTTATAAACCCATAGCATAAGATTACTATACCACAGTCCAAAGAATTCGTAGAAGATAGGAGATATTTGATGGCTGTTGAACTAAGAATGCTCCAGATGGATCAGACAATGACGAAGGGTAAGATCGGGAAATGGCTTGTTAAGGAAGGAGATACCATTACCGAAGGACAACCCATACTGGAAATCGAAACCGATAAAGTTGTGCATGAACAGGAATCCCCTTGTGATGGTGTCATTGCACAACTATTCGCTGAAGAGGGGAATGATGTTCCAGTTAATGCGTTATTAGCGATAATTGCAGCCCCTGGAGAAGAGGTAGAACGAGTTGAAGTTGACACTATACAGGATCAAGAACAGATAGATGAACCGGATCAGTCTATATCAGAACCCATAACACAGCAAACAATACCTCAAGAAACTACACAGACGACGGATACATTTAAGGCATCTCCGGCAGCAAAACAGTTAGCAGAGAAACTTGGGATCAATCTCTCACAAGTGAAGGCATCGGGACCAGGTGGCAGAATCCTTGAGAGTGATATACACCGATATATAGAGACAATAGGACCTACCCATACCGAATCGACCCGCATAAAGGCTTCTCCTCTTGCACGTCGATTAGCAAAAGAATTTGGACTGGATCTGACATCTATCGACGGATCAGGACCGGATGGTAGAGTTGTTAGAGATGATGTGCTTCAAGCAAGTACTGAAGTACCAACACAAACACTTCCTACTGAACCTGTTCCTGGGGAGTTGGTTGAATTCAGTGGAATCCGTAAGATAATCGCTGAGCGGATGACAATGAGTGTTCAGACAAATGCAAGTGTCACCCTACATACTGAGGTTGATGCAACAGCATTGGTCGAATTACGGGAACAGTTCAACGAGAGTTTACAGGAACAAGAAGTAAAACTTACCTACACTGACTTAATTGTTAAAATCACTTCAAGCGGGTTACAGAAACACCCACGACTGAATGCAACACTTCATGATGAAAAAATTGAACTGTTAAAAGATATCAATATCGGTGTTGCAGTTGCGTTGGATGATGGACTTGTTGTACCTGTAATCCGCAATGTTGATACTATAGGTTTGGCAACGATCTCAGAACTAATCAGGACAGCCGCAGAGAAAGCACGAAATAATCAGCTTACACCAGGAGAACTTCAAGGAGGCACTTTTACCCTTACGAATCTTGGTAATTTTGGTATTGATGCATTTACACCTATTATCAATCCACCTGAGTGTGGAATTCTTGGTGTTGGAAGGATTGTAAAGAAACCGGTTGTACAAGAAAATGATATCGTCATTCGGAGTATGATGGCACTTAGTTTAACCTTTGACCATCGTATTGTAGATGGAGCTCCTGCCGCACAGTTTCTACAAACCATTTCTCAATATATACAGAACCCATATCTATTACTCGTTTAATTATGTCAATTAAGAATTACATTTATATACTATTTATACTCTTACCCGTTACCTTACTCCATGCTGATGAGATAAGTGATCCTCTTTTTGATTCCGATGTAAATGCAGATGGAATAGTAAATATACTTGATTTGGTATATGTTGCTTCAAAATTTGGTCAGGACATATCAGCAGAACAATTCCCTAATCCGGATGTCAATAAAGATGGTAGTGTTGACATTCTTGATTTAACTCTGATAGCAGGATACTTTGGTAAATATAGTGGAATCCCATTACAATTAACCGATGTAACATTCGATGATTTACTACAGAATGTAAAGCTGCCTATTTTAGTAGAATTTGAATCCAAATATTGTTTCTACTGTTTTCTCATGAGACCTACTATAGCAAGAATTGCATTAGAATTTCGTGATGTTTTCCATGTAGGGAAATTAGAGGTAAATGAAAATCCTCTCAAAACTGCTGAATACCATATTCGTGGAACACCAACCTATATTCTATTCTACAAGGGAAAGGTAATTGAAAGGATAGAAGGAGCTATGCCAAGAGCGAGATTACTTAATAAGATTCACAATGCTTTAGGTACGGTGGTAAATGAACCACTCGAACAGGAGCAAGAAAACAGCGAATAACGCTGTCCATTGCCAAATCTCTTTCTGTATTGGTTGCAATTGTTCCAGAATAGTGTTCTCTTGAGATCCATCTACAGTCTTAGTATATTCTAAAGAGGATTCCGTTTCATCCAATAAATTGACTGCAAATCTCCCAAGTTGTGTATCTTCAGCAAATATGGTGTATACACCGACTTGGTCTGTTTGACGGAATATAGTATCACCTAATGTAACCCTGCTCTTATCTGGTTTCTCTAAATATAAATCCGTATCTTGAGCCACAGGATAGGTGATTTTTATCGGTAAACCCGTCCGAAATGAATCACTCAATCCACTCCTATAATTAATAGATCTAATTGGCATACAGTTAGATTCAAACCATTCCAAACATCTATAGAACATGAGTGGACCGTCTGGGATACTAAGTGAAAAAGATGAGACATTTGCATCAAAAGCATCAAATTCAAAAACTAAATACCTCCTATCTTCTTTTATTCCTATCCATACCAACTCGGTTTGATCAGATGCGAATAAGTGTTCTCCCCACAAAGGTAATTCCCTTTTTATGGATTCTTTTATAGTCAATCCTACAATAGATAATTCCTGCATAATTGGATGTGTCCTATTCTGACTGGTAATGGTTACCGGTGTACTGATCGGCTTATAATCATCCGCTTCTATCAATGATAAGTTTTCAGAATTGATGAAAATGAAGTTGTCTGTTTCCAATCCGTGCAATTGGTGGTCTTCAATTGATATATTTCCATCAAAAATGATGAGATCCGTATTGCTAATTCCATGAAATTCATCTGTTGTGATGATTTGTAGTTCAACATGGTTTCCGTAATTTCGCAAGAGTGCTTTTAATAAGGATGGGTTTCTATTACTGATTAGTAGTATTTTGAAAGGTCTAACTTCATTTAGAATTGCCCATGCAGAATTATCAACTTCAAAGTCATCTTCTGTGCCGATAAGGTTTAAACGTATAGTCGTACCAGATAAATTTTCAGCATTTATAGAATAGATGATGGATTTATGGTTACCTGCAGTTATTGAGACTGGTTTATCAGCGATAACACTACCACCCTCTATCTCTAATTGGGTATCAATTTCTTTATCGGTATCAGTCCAATTTTGTATTACAGCTAAGATCGTATATTGATCGTCAATTCTCTCGACCCCAAACTGAATAATACCGATATTATTGGCTTTTTCCCCAACCACTATTTTTTCAATTGTCGTTGATATATCTGGCAAGTCCTCAAATGAATCACTCACATAGTAGATTATATCCTGTGGTGAATCTAAATATCGTGTTGCGAAGTCAAAAACACCCGTAGATTTCACTGCTACGTGTGTCTGACTGATGTTTTCGACTGCTTGTCTTAACTTATCTTGATCAATAGTGAATGGCTGTTGTATATACTGTTCTGGGGAATGTGTGGTCATTATCATTATTCCGCCACTTGCGGTGATTTCATCAAGGAGTCTCAACACTTCCTTTTTAGCCATATCCAATCGCGTCTGTCCTGTCTCCTTTGATGACATACTTGCTGAATTGTCAATAATGAAGATAATTTTGCCTTGAATTATACTGGGTATCCGGATGGCTGGACGTGCAACACTTATGATGATAATTAGTAGAAAGAGGCTTTGTAATAAGGGAAGGAATATGTTACGTAAACGTTGAAATGGTACATTTGCCTTCTGATCCTCTGCTCCTGTACGCCATAGCATTATACTTGGAACAAGGTAACGTTGTCTGCGTAACCTCAAAAAGTGTAGGGCAATCACAATTGGGATTGCCCCTAACAGGTAAAATGCAGCTGGATTCAGAAATGACATGTATTTAGTTGGAACAGATAGGGTTAGTTAAATCTAATTGATTCAAAGTTCCAAACGATTTTAGTCAATATACCTTGTCTGTGTAATAACCATTAAATTTAATAAATGTATACCTGAGAAATATAGATAAAGTATTATGAAGCATCTACATCAACATCTGGATTTGAATCAGTGTGTTGTGATTCTGCGGGAGTACTATCGGAATCTCCATTCTCTCTTTCATTCAGATTCTTGAGTACTTCTTCTGCATCCAATTTACCAACTTCTCCATAGTCTTGCAGATGTTCACACTTCTCACGAACTTTATCGTATTCATCAAGTTCTAAATAGATGTTTGCTAAATTCTTGTGCATTTCACGAAAAACCCCAGGCCAATTTCGTTCACCTTCCTTTTCAATAATACGTGTAGCATTTTGAATAGCAATGTTTACAGTATTATCGAGTTCAGCCTTATCAGCTGCAGAAATAGCTGCATTTTCCTTTTGTTGATTTTCATTATATGCACGCAAAGCACCTATTGCTTTATCACATTGATTATATGTTTTTTCAATGCTTAAAGCACCTTCAAATAGTCTTGAAAGAAACCCTAATTTCATAAACCGATTCTCAACAACCAGTGAACTATATCAAAAGTTAAAATGAAGACTTCATTTTTGCCCAAGTAACAGCGAGTTTATTACTTGCTTCAACAGCCAAAACTCCTGGAACGCTAAGTTCCATAGAGGTTTTCACTTCCTCTTCAGTTAGTGCTTTTGAATAAATAACGACTTCATCAATAATAGCATCCTCAACGCGGTGTACATTTGGATTTTCACCGGCGCCAATGTAAATTGCTGCTTTTTTGAATTTTGGGAACTCAAAATTCTCAACTTGTGAGCCAATGAATTTACCATTCACATATATTTTTCCATCTATGCCATCTGCGACTAAGACGTAGTGATACCATTCCTTTAATTCAAACTTGAAATTACCCAAACTCTTGTCTGCATGGTGTGCTGCATCCCAGAAAGGATTGAAATTAGGATTCACCATAGTACGGAATTCACAGCATCCTCCACTTTCAGTCTCAATAGAGATGATACCATCGTAGGCTGCATGTTCATTAAGATAGAACCATGCTTCCATTGTAATTTCTCCATTTTCCCCAATAGGAACGATAAAGTCATTCGCTGGAACCATCTGTACAATCCCGCCACTAAGGTTGATTGCTTTTCCAAACTGCCCATCAACTAACTTCCCATTTCCAGATAATTCAGCATCATTACCATTACCAGAGTTATCCTTGAATTTCTTTCCATCAAGTTTATCGAAAGAGTAATAGACTACTATGTCTTCCTTTTCAACCGCATCAGTATGAGTGAATGTAAATAATAACATCATTGTGATGTTAATCAGTAATAGTATTCTTAGCATGTCTTTCTCCTTATTTAGAAGCTAATTGTGTATATTGTAGCAGAAAAAAGTATAAGTGTCAATTGACAACCTACATTTATAAAACCATTCAGTTATCGGTTATGATAGTTTGGCGTAAAATCTTGCTCATTGTATTCTACATTGCTATACTATTTATATGACATTTTTTGATGCGATTCTTCTGGGTACTTTACAAGGCTTAACCGAATTCCTACCGATTAGTAGTTCTGGACATCTCGTCTTAGCCCAACATTTCCTTGGATTAAACGAACCACTTATTTTTTTTGATGTGATGCTGCACGTTGGAACATTAGCAGCTATTATTGTTGTCTATCGACAGTCTATTACAAGACTGTTATTCAACAGCATATCAAGCATTGTAAATACAGGTTTCCTTCGTAATCCAATACAAACAGTAAAAACATCTGATGATCTGAGATTTATATGGTTAATACTATTCGGTTCTATTCCAACGGGTCTGATAGCTGTGTTGTTTAAATCACAACTTGAATCGTTCTTTGATAAAGTATGGCTTGTTAGCTTAATGTTAATTGTAACGGGAATTATCCTTCAGTTACCACGACTTCAAAAAGGAGAGTGTGATAAGAGCGAACCGAGAAGTAAAGGATTACAATCGTGGCATGCGCCAATCATTGGTATTGCCCAAGGATGTGCAATTACACCTGGGATTTCGCGTTCAGGAACAACCATATCCCTTGCCCTGTTTTTGGGAATTCCAGCGAAAACCGCAGCAGAATATTCCTTTCTTCTCTCCATTCCAGCCATTTTGGGTGCAGTTGTACTTAAACTTCGTGATATTGGAGAAACGACTATTTCACCTTATATATTAGGTAGTGGTATGTTGGCTTCATTTCTTGTTGGTTATATTGCATTACGTTTTCTACTGGTTGTGTTAAACAGAGGAAGATTCTCACATTTCTCATATTATTGTGTAGCCTTAGGATTGGCTTCTCTCTTAGTAGCTTTTATCCAATAGGTTGCAACACATCCAAACACTCTTTTACGATGTTGTATATCTATGTCCATACCTAATTGACCCATGAGGTTACATATCTTCTTTGAATTTTGTAGGGTATTGCGTATCAACTTTTTTCCAGTAAGTCGATAGATTATAGTTGCGAGATACATCTGTAATGGTTTGAATTTGAACCTTTTGAGATAACGTAATGGGAAGCCGAGACCATGTCCTGAAATTGCGAGTGTACCCCCGTATTTTAATACGCGCGTGAGTTCTGTAATAGCGATTTCATCGTCAGGTACATGTGGCATCACAAGCAAACAGGTGACAAGATCGAAAGTCTCATCCTGAAAAGGTAATGTGGGTAGTGTTCCTTGAAGAAAGGATGGGTGAGCTGCTGTAGGTTTTAAGATATTTTCAGTTTTTTCGCTGGCATATAGAAGAAATATCTTATCCGTATCAATTCCAATTAGAAGTCTCGGATTATGGGAAGATAACGCAGCAAGCATATTCCCTGGACCACAACCGACATCTAAAACCTTTTTATCTAATGCATTGATATTAAGCCTATCAATCTGGTCTTTTGTGTATCCTTGTGCTAATTCTTTATAAGCATTTTGAATATAGGCATGGTGCCATTTTGTTATTTCACTCTTCTCCATAAGAAAGTATTTACTATTTTCGCCAACCGTTGTGGTATTGAAGTCATTTCTGCACAAAATCTAATGTACCCAGCAGAATCAGTAATCGGAATTGCCTTAAGTGTATAAGGTGATGTATTAATAGTGTTCCATCCAATATCTGTGGTACGTGCGGAACGATAGCCGCACTCTTTTACAAATTCTATTTCTCGTTCAGTATAATCTCCATTAGGATAGCTAAAATGTAGACAATCAAGATCTAACATCAATTCTAAGTCCGTCTTACTCCCAAGGATCTCTTGTTTACAATCGAGTTCCGTACAATTAGGTAGTATAGGATGGGTTTGTGTATGTGGTTGAAAGTCTACACTATCCATCATTTGTTTCAATTCATCAATATTCAGTGCTTGCCTATCCTTATATTCTATCTTAGGTTCAAAATTAGAGAGATCTCTTAGATATATAATTCGTTGCTCATTCGGTATTCTCTTGAGATGTTCTTTCTCTTTTTTGGATAGACCTTCTATTTTAAACCAGAAATGTCTGTGAGTGTTGATGATCTGTGTGCAAACATATATTGTCGGTCGAATGGAATACTTGTGAAAAATAGGTAGGAGTTTGAAATTGTCGATGTGTCCATCATCAAACGTAATTACGACACTTTTCTTTGATAATACTGTAAAGTCCTGATTGTAAATTGCTGTAACGAGCGACTCTAAACTGATGATATTGTAATTGCGAATAAGGTATTTAATGTGTTTTTCAAACACCTTTGATGAAACATCGTGATATAGGAGAATTGTCACCTTGTTTCGGCATATCCACTCCCTTACCAACCAAGGAATACCGAGGAAATAGATTACGAATGCAATAAGATTTTTGGCAAATTGTGTAAGTCGATTAGGATTCATACTTACAAAATAACACTTTTGTAGATGTCTTCTAATTTTCGTATGGATTCTGTATTGTTGAATTTTTGTTGAATAGTTTTACGTGCATTTCTACCTAAATCCTCAGAATAATTGGAATCCGTGATTAATTGTTTCACTGCGTCGGATAAAGAAATAGAATCTTTGGGTGGAACAAGGATACCGTTTTTTCCATTTACGATTAAATCCTTAATGCCACCGACATCAGATGCAATACACGGTAATCCTAATCCCATCGCTTCAATTAATGCATTCGGAGATCCTTCATGAAGTGAGGGAAGAACAAACAGATCTGCCTGTAGTAGCACAGAATACACATCATCACAGAATCCAGGAAAAGAAATCTTATCGGTCAGATTCAGATTCTCAGCAAGATTACTTAGTTCAGACTTTAATTCCCCATCACCGAGAAAAGTACATTGCCAAGGAAGATCCTTACAGTCTAACAGGTTTAAAGCTTCAATTAGATATCGATGCCCTTTTTCTGGAGCGAATCTACCAACACAAACTATGCTCTTCTCTGATCTGTCTCTTTGGGTTGGCGTCCATTCTTCAGTAGGGAGTTCCAATATATTTGGTATGCTATATATTGTTTTGTTCGGATATAAATCTTGGAGAAGTTGTTGGATCTGTTGCGAATTTGTTATGAGAATATCGGCAGGATTATATATGAACTTCTCTGTAATCCAGAGTCGGAATTTCGAGTATCTTGCATGATAATCCCCACGCTGCGAAACGATTAATGGAATACGACGCCATAGTCCCAATCTGTGTGAAAGTCCAGTCAGGAAATTTGAATACCACAACCAACTATGTACAATGTCGGGTTGTATCGCTTTAATTACACCACCAAGAGTGAATGCATTTTCTAATATTTTTCTTTTTTTACCTTCACTGTTAAGTATGGTTACATCACGAACACATGAGATTGCAGTAAGTTCTCTGATTCGCTCTCCTTCAGTACGACTTAGAACCACACTGACTTCATACTCATCAGGTTTTAACCGATCCAAAGTTTTTAACAGTTGAGATTCAGCACCATCCCTTGTCATAGAATCAATGACATATAGAATTCGCATCAATTCGTTATCCTGAGGGTTTATTTTCTAATAGAATGAAACTACATGGGTGTAAAAATCAAACTTTACTATGTCTACTGTCTACCAATGTGTATAGAGTAATACTTCTGATAGAATGAGTTGTAGGACGAGAAGACATCCAACCCAATATAGATCAGAACGAGGTCGCGTTGTAAGGAATTTTGCAACTGGAATAACGAAGAACGGTACCATGAAAATCCAGATACGTTCTACCTCCATTGTGAACCATGTTGAAAATGTGAAATAGAATAGGGTAATACAGAATCCAATTAAATAAGTATCTGCTTTTTCAAAACGTAAGAACCAAGGTTTTGCTGATGAGCTTGCATCTTCCTCAGTTACAGTAGTGTTTCTTCTCCAGTCGCTGAATGTAGTTAAGACTTGACGGAACCAAACAGCAGTAATAGGGATACCTACACCAATTAGAAATGCAAAAAGGTTTCCAATACTCAGATGGAAGAACCGATCAATACTTTCAAAACCTGATCCTAATCCGGCTTCATCTTTTTTTATGGCTGCCCATGTTGAGGTAATTGGATCGTAACCGGTAATTATAAATAGTAATACATAGAACCCTATATAACCTACCGCTGCAAATGCTAAGACTTTCAAATACTGTTTGAACTGTTTATATTCTAATATTGCTATGACACATAAGAAGACACCGATGACAACTGTTGCATATGTCATAAACATACCAATGGCAAGTGAAATTCCTGTTAAAAGACTGTAGGGTCGGAACGTATCCAACCCAATGTCTGGTTTAGTCTCTCGTTCTCTTGCTTTATAGAATAGATAAAGGCTAAGAATTGGAAATACACTAAAGGGACCGTCCATTGATGTACCTGTAAACATCACGAAATTAGGTGTGATAAGAAACAGGAGTAATGCGTATAACGCAACTGTTTCATCGTAAAGATGCACCCCAAGCTTATAGATGAGTATGGTAACAATTGCAGTGAAAAAGATTGAGCACAACGAAGCAGAAAGGAGATTATACCCAAATACTTTACTAACCAACCACAAGAAGACTACTCCACCAGCAGGATGTGTTCGGGTATGTCCTGATAATGTATTAAATAGTTCGGGTTTGCTGAAATCGCGTAGAAAACCTTGCAGACCTAACTCTTCAATTCGTGGCACATCTCCATAATATTCCAATCCTGTGCGTGTATAAGGTTCAAGAAGAGCAAGAATCCAATTGGGTTCCTCCTCACTACCAACATTATTGTATCCATCAATCAGTGTAACACTGATTGTTATTGCGATGAAGCAAATTATGGCAATTAAAATGAGCTGTGTAGTATTTACCTTATGGGATAGGAGATACTTATGACAGAGAAATAGGAACCCGATACAGATTAGAACAGCAGGAATGATCCACCAACTCAGTTCTGGTCTTATTGGTGCATAGAGCGGTGTAAAAACGCCGTTATACCCAACAGCTCCAAGCTTGAGTCCTGTCTCACGCATGATGTATACTATGAACTTATGGTATAGAAAGAAAAAAATCGTGAATAGAACGATTTGTCCAACTATAGATCGAACAGCTTTACGCAGGAACTGCATTGGGTATATTCCAATATAAATAAGTGATTAAATATTCACAAAATGAGTTAGCTTTCTGACAATTGTAGTTGTTGTGCTGCTTGGAGTAATGCCTTGGATAAGTATTCTGGATTAACCTCATCTTTTCCACGGAATGTTCGAACTTTTTCACCATCTACTTTAAGAACAGCAAGTTCTTTCCCACCAAGATGTATTCCAAGTTTGGCATTTCGTGTCTCACCTGGACCATTGACTTCACATCCCATCACAGCTACGGGTATGTTAATGCCATTTTTCTCCAATAGTTCTTCAGCGGCAATCACGATATTCTCATAATTTGCTTCTGGGTCTCCCCGTCCACAGAAAGGACATGAGATAACATCTAAAATATCATCAGCCATGCCGAGTGCACGTAAGAGTTCTTTTGCGGTTAATACCTCTTCAACAGGATCACCCGTAATAGAGATTCGAATGGTATCACCAATACCTTCTTGTAACAATGTCCCAATACCGAGTGTTGATTTGACGTGTGCGCGCCGTGGTGTTCCAGCTTCTGTTACGCCGAGATGTAATGGGTAGTTAACCTTTGACGAGAGTAAACGGTTTGCTTTGATCATGCGTATTGGATCACTGGATTTAACAGAAATAGCAATATCGGTAAAATCGTGTTCTTCACAGATATTGACATGTCGCATTGCGCTTTCAACTAATGCCTCTGCGGTTGGTGAAGGATATTTATCCAATAGATCTTTTTCAAGTGATCCTTCATTCACACCTATACGGATAGGGATATTTGCAGATTTAGCAGCAGAGAGTACTTGTGCGATACGTTCTTTGTTTCCGATATTACCAGGGTTAATACGTACTTTTGCTACACCGGCATCCACTGCAGCAAGCGCAAATTTGAAATTGAAATGGATATCTGAGACTATGGGAACAGGTGAACGTTTTACCAATGTGGACAATGCATTTGCATCTTTTTCCTCAGGCACTGCGACACGAACAATCTGTGCACCTGCTTCAGCACATCGTTCAACTTGAGCCAGAGTTGCATCGACATCGTGGGTAAGTGTGGTAGTCATAGTTTGTATAGAAATTGGACTACCGCCACCTATTGGTATATCTCCAACCATAATTTTTCTGGTTGGCTTTCTATTATTTATTTGAATCAATTCTTTCATGGCTAATTTTGGTTATAAGTAAAAAATAGTTCACTTGATGAATTGGGTTTTTCAATTTATTTTATTCATATAAGTGAAGAGAGGACTTCGAAGAATCGTTCGTTTTCCTTCTGTTTGCCGATAGTGACTCTGATTGCGTCAGGATAACCGTAGCTGTTCATTGCTCTTACAATCACACCTTTTTTCATCATTGCTTCCGCCATATTTGCTCCAGCTTGGTTAACAAAAACCATGATGAAATTCCCTTCAGTCTTTATATAACGAAGACCTAAATCGTCGAATGCATTATATAGGAACACCTTACCTTGTTCGTTAAGCAATTGACTTTCTTTAACGTATTCAGTATCAGTGATAGCTGCGCGTGCGGCAGCTTGTGCGACAGCATTACAGTTGAATGGTTGCCGAACAGGATTCATAGTTGCGATTACGTCGGGTGGTGCGATTCCATACCCAATTCTTAAACCTGCAAGTCCGTATATTTTAGAGAAGGTTCGAGTGATTATGAAATTACGACCATCCATAACGTATGGTAGTGTATGTGGATAATCTGGATGTGTTACGTATTCATAATACGCTTCATCAAAAACAACCAACACATCTTCTGGAACTTGTGCCATAAAATGTGCTGTTTCCTTAGCAGTAACCATTGTTCCAGTAGGGTTGTTTGGATTTGCTATGAAGATTGCTTTGGTTTTATCTGTTATTGCGTCAGCCATGGCTGGTAAATGGTGCGTATCATTTTGCATTGGTACAACAACCGGCGTTGCACCTGTAACAGTTGCGACAAGACCGTATACGACAAATGCCCCTTCAGCATATATTACCTCGTCACCAGGACCTAAGTAAGTTTCTCCTACGAGCTGTAATACTTCGTTTGAACCGTTGGTCAGTATTAGATGTTCTTCGGTAACATTAAGATGTTTCGCTAAATCTGCTTTAAGATAGAATGCATTTCCATCAGGATAGAAATGTACCTGCGTTGATATTTCTTTGATTGCCTGTTGTGCTAAAGGAGACGGACCGAGTGGATTTTCGTTTGAAGCCAATTTGATAATGTCAGAGATTCCCAGTTCCCTTTTAACCTCTTCAATTGGTTTTCCACCTTGATATGCTTTTATTGTTTCGATACCTGGATTTGGTTTTAACATTTCTTGTTTGTGCTCAGGGTTCCTATATATGATAGATTATACAATTAATTCTATATACTGGCTTGTAGGCGGGGAATTCCGATTCCCGATTATCATACGGTTTAATCGCGATTCGGAGATCGCTCCTACAAGTTACAGATTAACATACGGTTTGATCGCAATTCGGAGATCGCTCCTACAAGTTCCAGTTTGATCGCAATTCGGAGATCGCTCCTACCGGGATTTTGTGTTATTATTTTCAATGTTTACTATAATTGCAGTATACCATAGAATATGGTGTTTTCATAGCAAAATCAAAGGTATAATTATGCCTTTTTATCAGTTAACGATAGTAATATTTATATTTTATTTTTGTTTAAAATGTTACACTTTTTGACACAATGTGTGTCATTGGTAATTTTCCTCTCCCGCCAGTGCTACACTGGGTTTAGAGACACTGTTTTGAATACATGAGAATTTGTGAAAATGCTGATTTTTGTGTCATTTTTTTCTTTTTCTATTCCAATAGTTTTGTGTATTTTTTGTGGATTATTTTTTATTCCTACTGTCATGATATTTCTGATTTTCTTGCATTCTAACGTGAGTTCCCAAGTCCAAACAACAAAAGAGGCAGCATGCGCGTTTGGGTTGTTTTTGAGATGATTTGATTGTATTGGACAGTTTATAAACAAACTATTACTATTATGTGAAAAAGTTACGAAATCGTAACTTTTTTCTGTCACCCCTATTTTAGTATATTCGCTGTTAAGTAAGTAGCCACCTATGTTTAGAGACAATTTACGAATTTGTGTAAAAATATAAAAAAGTGTTTTTGATGGATTTCTTAACACTGAATTCTCAGGTAAAATGTGTGATATTATTGATTTTTGTATAACTGTGTATATATTTTCTTTAATCATATTGATTCTACTTATGTTAGGTATTAGCATGCGTATTAAAGTAATTCTCTATCTGTTATTGTAACGTATGTTTACTTATATGTCAACTGTTTTACACAAAATGTGATGTTTGTTTTTTATATTTCTTCAATTTATTTTATCTACTATAATACCACTTCTAATTGATAATATAACCTTATACGGTAGTTCGAGTAGAAGCACGAAACCCGATAGGATAGACCTTATCAACACGTGTCGGGTTTCGTTCCTCTACCCGACCTACAAGAGGGTAGAAATCAATCAAATTTCATTAGAAATTCCTTAAATTGACACCTATGCAGCGGTTCCAAACCGCTCCATAAGCGTCAATTTAGTGATTACATGTGCTCGTAGGTAGTGTTGAATTGTAGGTGAAGCACAACATTTGCTGCATGTAAAGGCGTTTCATGTCGGGTTTCGTTCCTCTACCCGACCTACAAGAGGGTAGAAATCAATCAAATTTCATTAGAAATTCCTTAAATTGACACCTATGCAGCGGTTCCAAACCGCTCCTACCGGGTTGGGTGCATGGTGTTGATATGTCACAATATTTCTTAGAAATGGTATTACAGGATGAAAGAACAATATCATTGGGTTTTCGCTGGTCTGGTTAGATTTGATACAACGGAATTCCGTTACTATAGATTAGATTATAGTGATGTGAAGCTTGTTATCTTAAGCTTAATTGTGATATTATAAGTGGTATAAACATTCCAAAGGAAGTCATGTTGATATGGCATATATTATCTGCGAACCTTGTGTTGATGTAAAAGACACAGCTTGTGTTGATGTGTGTCCAGTGGATTGCATACACACTTCTGAAGGTGAAAACCAACTGTATATTGATCCGGGTGTGTGTATTGACTGTGCAGCGTGTGAACCTGCGTGTCCTGTTACTGCTATCTTTATGGAGAGTGAAGTTCCGAGTGAATGGGAATCGTATATAGAAGTAAATAGCAAGTTCTTTGTGACCTTTGTTAAACCTGAATCAGATGATGACACTGATGAGACGGGACAATCTAAAAAGAAAAAAGAACAAGGTATCCCAGAAGAATTCGTTCAGTTACCAGATGCAGTCAGATCCTCATTACGTTCGCCCTACGGATTGATTGTGATGTTGGGACAGCCTTTGTTAGGTGCGTTCTCAGCAGGATTTAAGTCGCGATTAGAGGAGATGGCAGGTAATCCTCGAATTTTTAGTGCAGCCATTTCAACAGGTATTAACTCTCTTATCAATCTGATTCTATACCCCCTTGTTCTCTTTTTCATAGGAATGCAGCAGGGAACAGTAGGTCTTTTTACGCCATCTGGTAATTTGATGATCTTCTTGGGAATAGTTATTGGCATCATTGAAGGAATGATTCGTTTTAAATCTGAGTTGACTTCAACAGGAGATGTGGAAGATGCACGTTACGGAGCATCAATATATGGGTGGTTTGCTTCATTAGTTGCGACCCCACTCCTCATAGGTTTACGTTCTACCTTGGTCAAAGATGATGTTGGATTAAGAAAAACAATGCCTGGAGCAGTTGAAACTGAAGGTGCTATTTATTCGGATGACATAAAAGAGCGTTACCGTCGTTATGGAATGGTGAATAACGTCTCAGAGTTAGCAGATTATTATCGGATTGAAATAGAATTCCCGCGTTGGGTACCAGATTCTTCAGCCAAAAACACTTACGACCTCCCAGACAGAATGCCTCACTACGATTATGAAGTATCCATCAGTTCACCCTATGCCCCAGAAGACACCTCCCCTAATTTAGAGAGTGTGGTGACCGTTCAAACGCAACTTCCGAGGGATCCTAAAAAGCCGATGGAATTTGCCGATCCTCGTTTTGAGAAAGTGGTTGGTCGTACCAGTTCCTTCCCTGACGGTTTTAGAAATATCTTCCCTATACCGTGTCAACCAGAAGACTTTTACGCGAAATATCAAAATCGGATGCTTGAAATCATCGTTCCAAAAACTGGGACATACGATGATCTCTCTATAGAGTCTCCTGTCCACTATGCAAAACTTAAGGGATAGAGAGAAATTAGTTGAATGGGATAAAAATTATCTCTGGCATCCGTTTACGCAGATGCAGGATTGGCTAACAGAAGATCCTGTAATAATAGAACGTGGTGAAGGTGTTTACCTGATTGATATTGATGGAAATCGATATCTTGACGGCATAGCATCCATGTGGACGAATATCCATGGACATAACCATCCTGATCTAAATTCCGCCTTAAAAACTCAGTTAGATGCAATAGCACATTCAACATTACTGGGTTATAGTAATATCCCCGCCATAAAACTTGCCAAAAAGCTTGTTGCAATTACACCATCAGGTCTTAACAAAGTATTCTATTCAGATAATGGTTCCACGGCTGTTGAAATAGCACTTAAAATTGCCATTCAGTATTGGCAACATAAGGGTCAATCCGAACGGAATCTCTTTATTCACTTTGATAATGCATACCATGGAGATACGGTAGGAGCGATGAGTGTGGGTGGTATTCCCACTTTTCATAGTATATTTAATTCTCTTCTCTTTAAAAATGTCCAAATTACTGCACCTGAAGTATATTATACATCACGAAAAGATTGTGATTCTACTTTAGTAAAAGAGGCATGGCTGAATTCGGTTAACCGCGCTCTAATAGAAAATCGAGGGCGTGTTGCTGGTATCATTTTAGAACCATTGATACAAGGCGCAGGTGGAATGTTACTTGCTCCAAAAGGGTTTTTAAAAGGTGTCGAGGAATTGGCGAGACAGCATGGTACACTTCTTATCGTCGATGAAGTCATGACAGGATTTGGACGGACGGGAAGGATGTGGGCGTGTGAACATGAGGATGTATCTCCGGATCTGTTATGTACAGCTAAAGGATTGACTGCGGGTTATCTCCCTCTTGCTGCAACCTTGACTACCGACGATATCTATGAAGCTTTCCTTGGAGAATATCACGAACTTAAGACATTTTTTCATGGTCATACCTTTACTGGAAATCCATTGGGATGTGCAGTGGCATTGGAGAATATTGCTATATTTGAACGTGAAGATCTTATCAAAAAAGTACAAGCCACAATACAGCACTTACATGACAGACTTGAAGAATTCTACACTTTGCATCATGTTGGGGATATTCGTGCTTGTGGTATGGCTGTTGGAATAGAATTAATGGAAAATACTGAAAGGAGAATTCTCTATCGTTTTGAAGAAAAAATGGGTATCAGAGTTTGCAAGGCTGCGCTCGAACGTGGTGCGATTCTCCGTCCGTTGGTAAATACTATTGTATTGATGCCACCATTGCAGATCACAATAGCGGAATTAGATTCCCTGTTGGATATTACCTATAAGGCAATTGCTGAAGTAACAGAATAGCGTTAATATCACGGTGTCGAATCCCTGGTTCAAAGCAATTCCAATATCGAATTCTTATAGGGTAGAATATACAAAGACCTTGTAATAGCATTTCTATTATTTTTAGTTCCATTACCGGTTGTTAGAAATGAAATGGGGAAAGCACAAACTGAAAGTTTGTGCTACAAAAAAGGGAATTATTCATTTAGAAATGGTATTTGGAATGAAACAGGGAAGACACAAACTGAAAGTTTGTGCTAGAAAAAAGAGGGTTTATCAATTAGAAATGGTATTACAAAAACAGAGAAGGGCAGGTAATTACCTGCCCTTCTGTTGTTTAATCCATTATTTTGATGGAAATTTAGAAACTTGCACGTCCAGTTGCTACATTCTTTGCTCTATCGGTGACACGTATAATAATACTATGTGGACCGTCAGTCAATTTGCCAGTTTCTAATAGGAGGCTTTCTTCCTTAGAATCGAAAATACCATCCTCAGGGAAGATAACTCTCCATTTTTCATCATTATCAATCTTGTAAACTGCTTTTTCAACAATATTCATCATATCTGAAACATTACAAGTGATTTTATAACTTCCGTCACCATTGTCAGCAATATCGATATCACCCACAGCGGGATCGGTATTGTCGATATTGAATGGTGTGCTCATCTTCTCAGCAGATTTATCCCATCCTACCGGATTGCTTAATTTATCAGTAGCATTTACTTTCAACTCGTATCTACCATCAGCCACGGTAGTAATATCCCAATCATAACTGGGGGCGGATAGTTCTTTCTTAAGGAGTTTCCAATTGTCTTCATCAACACCTTTATAATACAGGTTAAATTGAAGGGTATCTTTGTTTGCGTCAGCAACTTTCCATTCAACTTTCCACTTTTTTGGCGTAGCAGGGGACGATCCTCTACTTGAACCACCAGATGATGGGGGTCCAGGTCTTTGGGCACTACCGGTATTACTGGCAGTCCCACTCCCTGTATTAATGCTAATTCCGGAGAACCGTGGTTCAATATTGGCTTGTGCTGAAGCGAGAGCAACTTTCTTTAGAATAGGTGTCTTCCCTACTTCAGTAGTAGTGAACTTAGCTTTCCATTGGATATATTGGGCATCAGCATTAGGAATTTGTGAACCTTCAGGAGTAGTTAACTCCTCTGACCAATCATTCCATGTATCATCAGGTTTTCTGGTATTCCCTGTACGAGTAGAAAAAGTAAGGGATGTTCCATCTTCACCAGTAGCTTCCCATGAGAGTTTGCCCCATCGTGACAGACTTTGGGTGTTGTGAACCGAAGATTCCAGCGTTCCTTCTTCAACATAGGATGAAGTAACAGTAAAGAGTTTTCCAGGATTTCCAGTACCGATAACAGTCTTCATTCCATCATCTTGTTTAATCTGATGTATAGTAACCACTTCTTTACTTGAACATTTGCCGATAGCAGCAAACTCACCTGTTTTGGTGTTGACGCGATACAACTTCCCTTTATCTCCAGTACCGACTAAAAGTTGTTCATCATTTTCAAGAACAACAGATGAGATAAGTGGTTCTGTAGAGGTCCAAACGAGTGCAGTTGTACCATCAGGGTGAAGCCTATAAATATACGATTTATTCTCTTTTGGTGGACCGCTACCTGGTGGTTGTGGACTTGGAACAGCCGGACCTCGACTTTGTGCTCTATTTCCTCTATCTACTGGCATAGAAGTAATAGCAGATGCATATACATTGCCTTCACTGTCCATGACAAGGTCTCGTATTTCCTTTTCATTTGCTTGATATACGACATTTGCGGAACCATCTTGGGTAATCTTATAGATGATTCCGTTATCACCACTACCAGCATAGAATCCATCATCAGAAGCAACTAAAGAGGTGATGTTTTTCTCTTCTGCATCAAATAAGACACTTACTTCATCGTCAGGGGTGATTTTATAGATCTTACCTTCAGTACCGGTAGCTGCATATAGGTTTCCATCACCATCTAAATGCAGTGCCCATACATATTTATCACCTTTGCTGAGTATTGTCTTAGGGGGAGTCTCTTGATCTGTGATTTTATAGATAAGACCGTCAGGTCCTGTACCTGCGTAAAGAATACCATCTGCAGTAATTGCGAGGCTATAAATAGTTACCTCGGGTGAATCGTAATACAGTGATACTGTTTTACCATCAGTACTGATTTTGTAGATTTTTCCTTCAGTTCCTGTTCCAGCATATATATTTCCATCAGAATCTTCAGCCAGCGCCCATACTTGAGCTTCTTTTACTTCTGAGAATTCCTCAATCTTGAGAGATAACATTGCATCTCCCAAACTACTAACTGATATATCCTTTATCTCTCCCGCCTCAAAATCTGTACGTGATTGTTGTTCCCATAACGAAGTCGTCACAGCTGAAGCGAGACTTACATAAATTAAAACCGTTGTTATTAAGATACAAAAACGAAACGCACGGTGCATTGAACATTCCTCCTGTTATACTGCACTTTCAATAATTATAGAGTAATATTTATCCGGTAATGTGTTTATTGAGCACTACTATTAATTGCGATAGGAATTGAAAAACTACCAACAATAATATAATCTGTCTTCACAAAGTTAGTTTGTAATTCTGTACCATTTGTGTACCTATTTTCCCCAGTACGCAATCCAGTGTTCATGACCGACATAACGGATATGGGTAGATCCGAGAATTCCTGTCCTTGAACCGTTAACCCCGGTTTTTGTTGAGAAATCTCCAATATAAGGTCTGTATTAGATTGACGATCATTCTGCCACAATTCAATCAGATGATTTATATTCTTGGCTTGAAAATTCCCTGGAGCACGTGAGAGTCTCCAAAACCTGTATGATCCGGCATTCATTCCACGTAGCAAGACAATTCCATCGGTTGTATCATCAGGAATTTTAATAGATGCTGTCATAGTCTTTGGTTTCTCAAGGTAAGGACGGATACTAAGGGTTACAGTAACCTCTTCTCCTGGACGGTAGACCTGTTTATCAACTTGAGTGGTTAAGATTGAGGCGGTTTTACGTTTGTCCTCAACTTTAACGTCGAAATTGATCGAATCTACTCTAACTTTAGTATATGGATTTACAATTAAGTCCATTAAAGGTCCCCTGACTAATTGTGATGCATTAAAAGCCGGAGAACCGGATGAAGAAAAGATGTTGTTTAGCACTAATTCATTGGTATCTAATTCCGGTTGATCTCTGAGTTTAATTTTTGCATTAACATTAATAGTGTAATCATTCCCACTGAATTCCAATGCACTAATTAGAGATGAAATACCAGAAGAGGCATATAATGCTGTAAACATCTTATCGCGTGCTGCTTCATAATACTTTTCATGAACTTTATTATCTGATGTTTGTATCTTTACAGACACGGGTAGATAATGATGTGTATTAGGTACATCTTCAATTACTCCTGCAATAGCAGGCACTCTATCTTGTACTAAAGTGCCAATAGGTTGTGTTGCGGAGGCAACTTTAGATGAACGTGTACGACTTGGAAGTATGAAATGTACATGACCACCCGAAAGTGGTAGATTAATATGTCCTTCGCTAAATGCTGGATGTCCATAGGCAAGCAATTGTTTCTTATCTTTATCAACGTATGTAATCGTCCCAAATCCGAATCCTGCGACATCACCGCGTAACATTTCAGTCCCAACCGTTTGTCCACCTTCAACAGGAGACTCTTTAACTGGTCCTCCACCACCCATTCCTTGTAAAGGCATCATGTTTCCTCTTTCAAAGAATGGTTTCAGCAGTTGCATTGTTGCTGCATCAAGCCGTGGTAGTGTGACCGGAATAGCCAATTGGGACATCTTCCAATCCATTCCCATATTAGCATGTATTGGTGAATCTGAAGTATGGCGATTAACTCTCTCTATTCCTTCTTCGTTAGCAGGAATAGGAATCATATTGAGTCCTTCGTTAACGTATTCTGACCCCATATGTAAGAATTGTTCTCCTGCATACAGTAGGTTGGGTTTCATACCATGATCAGTAACTTTCACCATTAACTCAAAAGGGGTTATACCAAAGATGTTTGAACGTTCTCGTTGATTGAAATATCCAAGAGAAATTGCGCCCATCAGTCGTCCATCAATATAAACAGGGCTGCCACTCATGCCACCGGCAACACCCGTACGTTTGAAGTTTTCACTTGTCCCTTCTGCCCATACCACATGCCATCCCGGGGATGCGTCATTATATATAATGCTGACAACTTCAAAGGTAAACTCTTCAGCATTTGTTCCATAAAATACTGTATATCCTTTACCCTTCATGCCGGGTTTAATATCAGATAAAGGCATGAATTTATCTACGTCCCATTCAATTTGTGCATTGGAGTGGACTGCAACGAAACAAAATACTACGAGTGCACAAAACAAAACCTTTTTCACTATTTTACTCCTCTCTGATTTTGAAAATATATAATATATTCATTTTACTACTAACCATGATTTAGAGGATGGTAACTATAATCTTGTAATATTAGATGTATAAGATTAAGTCACTTAACAAAATTGTTTTTTCAAAAATCAGTTAATTTGTTGATGTTTTAAAATATCATGTGAACCTTACAATGTCAACGGAAAAATCAGACAGTTGTTGACAATGAATAAACTTTGGTCTTTCTATATACGATCTTAACTTTTACTCTATAACATGATCTTTGATGTAATAGACTGATTACAATAGTCTTAGTTGTAATTTTTTTTGAGATATTGCTTAGGTATTTACCTTGACTTTGTGGTATCTGATGACTAAAATAGGTATCATAATGATCGTCTGGAAATAAGAAATGGCAAGTTCAGACTACCTTCTCTCAATAGACCAGGGAACTACCGGTTCGACAATCCTCCTTGTTGACAACTGTGGCAATATAGTTTCCAAAGGTTATCAGGAATTTACACAACATTATCCACATCCTGGATGGGTGGAACACGATCCAGAAGAGATTTGGATTGCCACCCAAAAAGCGATTGCAGAAGTCTTAGACAATACAGATACAAAAAACAATATCACAGCGATTGGGATAACTAACCAACGTGAAACCACCGTCATTTGGGATCGTAATACAGGGAAGGCTATCTATCCTGCGATTGTATGGCAATGCCGCCGCACTTCTGATATTTGTGCTAAGCTTAACGTACAGGATGGCATCCCAGAAAAAGTTAAATCTAAAACCGGTCTTGTGATAGATCCCTATTTCTCAGCAACGAAGGTGGGATGGATACTTGACAATGTAGATGGTGCCAGAGATAAGGCTGAACGTGGAGACCTTACATTTGGTACAATTGACACTTGGCTGCTATGGAAATTGACGGATGGTAAGGTACATAAGACGGATTATACAAACGCCTCCCGAACTCTATTATTCAACATTGATTCACTCACTTGGGATGATTCACTCTTAGATATTTTTAACATACCAAAAAACATACTACCAGAAATCTGTCCATCAGCATCTCACTTTGGGAAAGCAAAGATACAACCGTTAGAACAGATACCGATTACTGGTATAGCAGGTGACCAACAGGCTGCCCTGTTTGGTCAGCTTTGCTATAAACAAGGGATGGTGAAAAACACTTATGGGACCGGATGTTTTTTGATGTTAAACACCGGTAGAAAAAGGGTTGAATCACAATCAGGCTTATTAACCACACTTGCTTGTAGTTTGAATGAAAAACCTGTGTATGCACTGGAAGGGAGTGTGTTTATAGCAGGGGCAGCTATTCAATGGTTAAGGGATGGTTTGAGATTGATTGAATCTGCCGAAGAAACAGAGGAAATTGCAATGGGGGTTAAGGATTCTGCAGGTGTCGTTGTTGTTCCTGCTTTTACCGGATTAGGTGCACCTTATTGGGATACAGAAGCAAGGGGAGCAATATTCGGATTAACGAGGGGTACAACGCACGAACACATTGTACGTGCCACGTTGGAATCAATAGCCTTTCAATCTGCGGATGTTGTTCGTTCAATGATTGATGATTCTGATATAAGTCTTGAGCGATTGCGTGTAGATGGAGGGGCTGTAGCAAACAATTTCCTCATGCAGTTTCAGGCTGACCTATTAGGAATAGATGTGGAACGACCTACACAGATTGAGACAACAGGACTCGGTGCAGCATATCTTGCAGGTATTACTTCAGGGGTATGGCAGAATGGTGAAGAACTTGAAAAATATAGAAATGTAGATACTGTCTTTTCACCACAGTTGAATATGGACCAACGTGACCAGAAATTATGTGAATGGCAGACTTCTATTCAAAGGTTAACCAATGTTGCAGTCGGAGTGTAACAATGCGGTTGCAGTGGAAGTATTCTTTAATAATCAACTTAACTGTTATTGCAGTACTCGTTGTTTTCTACTTTTTTTATACCATTCGGTTACGTAAGGAGATGGGTGAGCAATATGTGTTCGGTGCAGAACAAGGCACCATTCTAAAGAAAGTAGTCGAGAATAAAATCCGCGATGCTGTTGTTTCAGAAATTGCGTCCTCTCAAAACTTCAATCTTGAACGAATTGATCAACTTCTCTTTAATCTTATACAAGATCCTACCATAAAGCATGTTAAGAACATACAGGTCACATTAGGAAATAAGGGTGTCCGATCCAGCCTACTCACCCAAGAAGAAGCAACATTTTTCTTGGATGAAGAGGATATGGAACATATTGAGAGAGCTGGTTCCAAAATAGATACGATGGATGGACAAAATCTAACTACAGTCGTAACAAAATATACTATCCCTCCTAAACAATTGGAACCCCCTCAATCAGATCTGAATACACCAACGACCTTAGAAGAACTATCTCCTGAAGTGTGGCGTATGCTTCTGTCAAGTAATATGGATTTTACTATTGAGGAAATAAAACCTGAGTTTGACTATCAAAAGACACAATCGACACTAAATAATGGTAAGTTTTCCGCTGAATTATGGGGGATGTTTATTTCAAATGATATAATTCCATCACCAGATTCAACAATAAGAAATGATGCTGAAAATAATAGATGGATTATTACCGATTCTGAAAATAATGACATATATCATCTATGGCTAAAAGATAATACATATTGGATTCATATAGGTCCTAAAAACACAGGATATATCCGTGCTTTTTTCGATGTACCATACATAAAAGAATCCATCCGCTCCTCGTTGTTAACATACGCGATCTTTATCCTAATTGTTGGGGTATTACTGGTAGTATTAATTGACCTTATGACAAACCATTTGATTATGAAACCCCTTGAACGGATGACAGATATTATTCAAAAGGCTGAATCCGGTGATCTTTCAAATATGTTACATCGTAGGTACGGTTCTGATGAAATAGGGAAAGCAACACGAAATTTGGTACGGATGTTTGTTCAGTTGAAAACTTCACATACCAGAAGGATTGCTGCGCTTGGGCAATTTGCTGCGGGAGTTGCACACGAAATCCGGAATCCGTTAAATTCCATTGGCATGACTGCACAACATTTAAAGAATATATTCTCACAACCTCATGTTAGTTCCGAAGATATAGAAGAAGCTAAGGAGTTCTTGGACATTGTTGATGACAAAATTGGAGAATTAAGACAGACGTCTGAACAATTTTTAACGCTCAACCGACCACAAAAGCTCAAATTGGAGACTGTAAATCTCAATAATCTAATAGAGTCGGTAATATCTGAATTTGTACTTATTGCTGAAGAGGCAAAAATACAGATTATTAGCAATTACAATTCCGAACTACCCGATTTAGCGTTAGATGAGATGTTGATGCGACAGACGATCTTCAACTTTATACAGAATAGTATTCAGGCAATGCCTAAAGGTGGTAGTATATACATCACAACAACCTTAGAGGAAATAGGTGATATGCCATTCGCGGTGCTTGATATCCGTGATACAGGTATAGGTATCCCCGAAGAGAATCAGGAACGTATATATGATGCTTACTTTACGACTAAAGAGACTGATGGGGGTGTCGGTCTTGGACTATCGATTTCACATCAGATAATATCTGCCCATAAGGGCAAAGTGGAAGTTAAGAGTCAAGTCGGTATGGGGACAGCATTTAAGATTCTTCTACCTATAAAAAGAACTATTGATCATGAATATACTGATTTTGTTGAGCATAGTGAGGAATCAGGGAAATAGAAAAAGTAAGAATATATAAGTGGAGATAATATAATGACATCAATATTGATTGTAGATGACGATCAAGATCAACTTAAGATATTACAACGTATCTTACAACGTGAAGGACATGATGTTGAGACAGTTGAAGAGAGTAAAACTGCCCTTGAAAAGATAAAAGAACAGATGATTGACATCGTCATCAGTGATATGTGGATGTCATCACGATTTGAGGGACGAGACTTACTGCGAGAAATCAAGAAGGTTGATCCTGCATTACCTGTATTAATCATTACTGCATTCGCTGAAATAAATGATGCTGTTGATCTTGTTGCAAATGAGGGTGCATTCTATTACCTTGAAAAGCCGATTGAAATTGATGTGTTAAAACGCGAAGTGAATAGAGCATTAGAAACACGTGGTATATTAACAGCAGGAGAATCGGATTCAGATGATGTGTCATCAGAGGTACATTTTGACGATATAATTGGTGAATGTGAAAAAATGCAACAACTCTATAAGAATATGTCTCGTGTTATTCACCGAGGCGTGAAACAGGTTTTGATTACAGGTGAAACGGGGAGTGGTAAGAGTCTTGTGGCACGCGCACTCCACGAACATGGTGATAGAAAAGATAAACCGTTTGTTTCGATTAATTGTGGCGCAATTCCTGATACCTTAATTGAGAGTGAACTTTTTGGGCATGAGAAGGGGGCATTCACTGACGCAATACAACAGAAGAAAGGTATTTTTGAGATTGCAGATACTGGAACCCTTTTTCTTGATGAAATTGGTGATATCTCTATTCAAATGCAAAGTACACTTCTTCATGTGTTGGAAAAACATGAGATACGGAGGATCGGTGGTAATCAGAACATACAAGTAGATGTCTGTGTCATTGCTGCGACAAATAAGAAGCTTGTTGAGGCAGTAAAAGATGAAACATTTCGATCTGATCTCTTTTTCCGATTAAATGTGATTCCACTCCATCTTCCTCCCCTTCGTGAGCGTGTGGAAGACATTCCTCTACTCATCAATTATTTGATTCAGAAATTTAGTGATGAATATGTGGATGCTGAGCCAAAACAGGTCACACAACGCGCGATGTCAGCTCTCTGTCGTTTCCAATGGCCCGGAAATGTCCGTCAATTAGAAAACTACCTACATAGAATCTTTGTATTGTCAGAAACCACTTCTATTGACTTAGATGAACTTCCACCTGAGATTATTGATACTTCACTACCAACAACTGAACTTGAGATTGGTATACCTGAAGGTGGTGTAGCGTTAGAGGAAATTATTAAAGAGTATGTGTGCGCGGCGTTAGCAAAAACAAACGGTACACAGACAAAGGCAGCAGAGTTGTTAGGTATTTCACGCCGTCAACTTCAGCATCGAATGCAGAATTATGGTCTTCAGAGTCAAGATTTTAAGGATAGTGTCAGTTAAGATAAAGACTTGTGTTAGTTATGGGATAGTTTTGTTGTCTTTCCCAACTGTTCATATTCTAAATGAGCGATCTCCTGGTCACGACCGTCCTACCCACACAGATTTTTAAACTTTTTTCCCATATATCATCCTCTATTAATTAAAACCAATTCGGGATAGTTGTTCTTATGCGGAAGAATATAGTTGCTATGAGTAATCTCACAGATGAAGAATTGATTCAACACGTCCAGAATAGAGATCAGGATGCATTTTCTGAACTCATTACACGCTGGACGCCACGGATAAAGGGTGTAGTCAGATCGAATTCCAGACATAAACTCGACGCAGAAGAGATACACACCGACATCTGGGTGGCTGTTTGGCAAAATATAATTCATCTTAGAAATATAGAGAGTTTCGGCGCATGGCTACATCGGATCGCCTTTAACACATGTAAACGATATTACACATTAACAAGACAATCTCGAAATGAAATCCCACATGAACATTCTGTGATTGTTGAACAGATAGAACAACAGGCTGCAGCACGATATAGAGAGAAGCAGCTGATGGCAGATATAAAAGAAGCGATACATCATCTACCACAAAAGGTACGTTCAGTTGCTGAATTGTTCTACTTAGAATCGTGGCACATCAAAGAAATTGCTGTCGAGTGTAATTTACCTATTGGAACTGTTAAAACGAAATTAAAGGAAATCCGGACACTTCTACGAAAGGAATTTGATGCGGAAGTCACAAAAGGAGTATCTATGACATCAAAAATAGTTCAACCGAAAAACACACCTACAAAGACTCACACAGGTAAAACGTCAAATAACAGAAGACCTGCGATTTTTAATGTTAATCCGAATGAACCGACTGGGGAAAGTTGGGGTGCACCTGAAGGGTTGTTTGCACGGTTTGGCAAAGGGGAAGTTAAAAGTGTTGAACTTTCTCCCGATGGGTCATATTTTGCAATGTCAACTATATTAGGACTGTGGTGGTATGATGTCGCTACAATGAAACCGATCTCTCTATGGGATCACATTGGAAGATTAGTCGTTGGAATCAATTTTTCACCCGATGGCAAGTGGGTTATCCTAAGTAATGTAACGCCATCTGTCAAGGTTGTTGAGGTAGAAACAGGTGAAACCGTGTTTGAAATGGAGGATCAGAATGCGTATGCTGGTCTTGCGTGTTCGTCCAATGGGAAATGGGTGGCGGTTGCTGATCAAGAAGGACATGTCAGGGTGTTGGATATTCACACGGGAAAACAGATTGCTCAGATGGATCGTGGAGAACACAAGTGGAAAACGAATGACATTGAGGGACTTACTTTTACACCAGACGGATCGTTGCTTGCATCGATGGTGAGGAATCACAAGAAATACTCTAAGGACAATGAAGTTATGAATCCAGATGACGAAGATGAGCAAATCTATGTTTGGGATCCGGAGACAGGTAAACCAGTTGTTAAGTTTGCAGGAAATACCTTTGAAATTTCACAGGACAGTCGTCTTATAGCGGGTGCATCAACTGATGGCACCTTGACCGATGATGAACTACTTTATAGCGATGTCGCAGTGTGGGATATTGCCACCAGTGAACAGATCACCTACTTCACTGAACATAGTAATTGGATAAACTCAATCGCTTTTTCACCTTGTAGAAAATACATCGCATCAGAAGACGAAACTTTACTGGTTTGGGAGATCGCTACAGGTACAGTACAGAAGCTAATTCCGAATGTGCAGGATCCATTCTATTCAAACACCGGACAACTATACGCTATAAGATACCCTAACAAAACAGAAGATGCTCCAGGATTCACCAACTATACTGTTGATGTCTGGAATGTTGAGACAAACGAAAAAACACTTGAAGTCTGTATGGGTGTTGGAAATTATTGGTTCTCCTATGATATAGCGAAAGCATACACAAACAAATTGATTGAATTGTCTGCTGATGAAAACCGTACCAATAACAAGGGTAAAAGTACAACTGATGTTCCTATGTTTGATGTAGTGCATGAGCTCAGTTTTTTACATCCTGGACCTGAAATTGCTTGGCTTGACGACCATAACCTTGTAGCACTTTCTTTTGATGGATTAGAATTTTTTGATATAGATAAGACAAGTCATAAAAACACACATTATTTTTATAATTATGTAAGTAGTTTTGTGGTAATGCCTTCAAGTGAGATACGGGTTATACTTTGCCATCATGAGGAACGTCATAAAACATGGCGTATTCGGACACACGATCAACCTATCACTAAAATTCCTTTACCGGATGAAGTATATGATAGGAATTGTGGTCCCGAATTTTCACCGATGGGGGATCGAATTGCAGTCGGGTGTGAGATGGGTAATATTTATGTATGGAATATTACCGATCCTGATAATCCATTAGTGTTAAAGGGACATACTGATGATAGTCGTGTATCAACGTTTTCTCCAGATGGACAAAGACTGATAAGTTATGCTCGGGATGAACCTCGGCGTCTGTGGGATTTAGAGTCTTGTCAGGAAATCGATAGGTTGGAAATAGAAAATTCTATTGATCCTATAGAACTTGTCTACTCTCCGTGTGGTAAATTCATTGCTGCTGAGTTGAGGACTGAAATCCGCATTTATGATGCTGAAGATTTTACGCCGTTGCGTTCAATCCCACAAACGAAACCACATTACTGGCGAACAACACCACTTGTATTCTCTCCTTGTAGTCGTTTCATTGCTGGCGCGACGTGGTGGGAGGAAGGTTATGACAATTTGGCTGTCCGTATCTGGAATATAGAGACGTGTGAACAAGTCGGAGATTTGCGTGGACATGGCGATTTGTTGGTGAGTCTTGCCTTTTCTCCTAACGGAAAACTGTTGTCTGCTGGCTGTATGAATGGAACAATTGTCTTGTGGGAAGTAGGGTTGTAGCAGACAATCTCCAATTCGGTACGGGGAAACCCGTCCCAACGATAATTTTTATAGACTGGATTCCCGAAATATTTACTTATTCTTCATACAGTTTGTGCTACAAAGAAGAGACATTTTCATTTAGAAATAGTATAACATCAACTAAAATGTAATCGTCATCCCTAAGGTTGGGAGTATAGGCAACAAGGGTTCTTCACCAATTTCACAACCTATAATTTCATTCGTATCTTCGTCCCGCATTTCACTGAAGGCATATTGATCTACATTCGTGTTGTTATACAGATTCAGGATTTGGAAATACCAAGATAGATTCCATCGTTTATATGGACTACGTTTTGTTATTCTAAAGTCGAGACTATGGTAGGAAGGAAGACGTTCAGAATGTACATCATCAAACTGTCTGTCACATGCTATGATACTGCCATCTAAAGTAACAGGATTGTGTACGAGTGGTGTTCTCGGGTCACCTGAATGAAAACGCCAACTAAGATACAGATGCCAACTTGTTGTAATCTGATAACTCCCACTTAAAAATAAGGAATGACGTCGATCATTCTGTCGATAGATAGATATATCATTTGTCTGTTCTCTTGCGATACCGTAAGCATACCCAAGTCCCCATGTAAATTGAGATGAAACCGCATGGGAAGCAAATACATCAAATCCTTTTGCATTCGCCGATTCAGGTGAGGTAAAGATCTGTGTTTGTCGACCAAATTCTCTAAGTCTACCTACCAAATTGTCGTATTCCTTGTAATATCCTTCAAGACGAATTAGGAAATTGTTGGTTGGATTGTATTCACATCCTAATATATAGTGAATCGCTTGTTCTGCGCGACCTACAGATTGTATATCATCTTCGACAGGTACAGACATAATATCTACAGGTTGATGGTAAATTCCCCAAGCACCCCGTAATACTAAGTTCTTTTTTGGTTGTACTGCAAGGGCAATCCGTGGACTAATTTCATAGGTTTGTATATCAGGGTCACGATAGTTCTGTATAATATATCGTCCACCAACATTCAGCGCGACTTTTGAATGAAGTTGCCACTCATCTTGTATGAAAAACTTGATATCGCTCCCGCTATCTTCAATATTAGCATTAATGGGTCTATATTTATCTATACCAGCGATCCGTTCGTTGACATCATATTGATATTCACCAAATAACCACCGCCACTCAAAACCAGACCGTAAGGTGTGTTTCTCTAATATGTTAGCAGTGTATTCCACCTTTGTACCCAGAAATCGGAAATCCCGATTATCAAAATCTTCTTTTCCAGTTGTTCTATTTTGACTCGATGTCCCAGCAAAGACATAAACATCTGACCAATGTGATGTGTTGAAAGAGTGTCTCCATTTCATCCAAATGGTTGAATTGCCATATTGCGATTCCAAATTATTGTCTATATCATCAACGCGAATTAGGTTTTTATCCCAGCCGTATAACCCATTTAATGTAATTGTATCGTTGTTTGTTAGTTGATAAACAAACTTACCGTATACATCAGCATATTGTGGTTTGTATTGTTCATCAATATCTATGAGAGCCAGAATAAGGTCAATATAACCTCGTCGTGCAGAAAGAAGCCATCCACCTTTATCAGTTCCCTTTGTAGTTAACGGTCCTTCCAACAATAATGTAGTATTGATGAGATCAATACCAAAATTAGCCGAGATCTTATCTGGATTTGGAGATTTGGTCGTAATGTCATAGACACCCGACATCTTCTGACCATATTCTGCAGGAAACCCGCCCATCAAAAGATCTGCACGTTGTATTAACTTTAGACCAATCATGGATATTGCACCCCCAAAATCCTGTAAATGATAAGGGTTATAGAGTTCCATTCCATCTAACCGTACGGAGACACCATCCTTTTCTCCTCCACGTACACTGAAACGAGCACTATAATCACTGGCGACAACACCGGGAAAAATATGACCTGAACGCATTATATCGTTACCAATTAGAGGGAACTGTTCTATTTCTGTCTTGGAGAGAGACAATTGTGGTACAGTTCCATCATAAATCATGAACCTACCGGGAGTTACAACAATCTTTTCAAGTTCAACGGGTTCTTGATTTACTTGAGCGGAAATACTTACGAAACTTAGAATTTGGAATAGTAGGAATTGGAATAATAGATTTTTGATGGTATATCTGTTTGTTATAGTGTCTTTTTTAATATAATGCATCTTGATATCCGCTGATATGGTTGAAGTTGTTCTTATTATAACATCTCCATAGGTATCAATTTAAGGAAAAACAACCCTCGTAAACCCAGACCCGGTAGGAGCGGTTTGGAACCGCTCTGGATATTAAAAATAAATCGTAAAACCCATAAAATCCTCTGAAGTCTTGTGGACACCGAAACCTACTTATAGATATCCTCCCATTACGGGTCGGGTCTAAAAACCCGGTTCGGTTCCAAACCGAACCTACCATGTTAGGGAAATGTGCTAAATTGACGCCTATGGT
>PYJD01000008.1 GCA_003635315.1 Candidatus Poribacteria bacterium | reverse complement strand
CCCAAGACATCAGAACCGAAGTGTATCAAATGAACTTACGGCACCGAAAGTTCACAGAACTTCTAAATATCGTTTGTGTCCGCAAGACAAACTTGCTAACAAATCAGCAATCCTACATTTTATTGTTTAGTTCTGATTTAGCATTAGATGCAGAAAAAATGGTGGACTATTATTCCCTTCGTTTTCAAATCGAGTTCAACTTCCGGGATGCGAAACAATATTGGGGATTACAAGATTCTATGAATGTCAACAAAACACCTGTGAATAATGCAGCAAACCTATCAATGTTTATGGTATCGGTCAGTGCGAAACTCAAAAATAGATTTGGTGATGAGAATACACCCTATAGTGTTTTAGATCTGAAATCACACTATAGAGGCTTGAAATATTTAGAGGAAACATTAAAAATACTTCCGCAAAAACCTGAACCAATTGTTATTGATGAGATCACGCAACATCTAAGTTCAATCGGTGCTATTCATTACACGCAACCTGATTTAAATCCAGGATAATTGGCGAAGGTATTGTAATTGCTAAACTCTCTTTTTTGTAGCACAAACTTTCAGTTTGTGTCTTCGGTGTTTCATTCCTAACTGCCAGTAATGAGATAATCATAAATAGAATTGGTATAATCTATAACTTATGCTATCATTGTACAAAAAGAAACAAGATATAACCTTAAAATTCAGATAGAGGTAAAAATGAAAAAATCAAATTCATTACTAAAATACATAATTGTCTTGGGTATATTAATTCTTACGTTTTTTATTGCCAGATTTGTTTATGATTACGGAATGTCTGTATCACTTCAGGTTCCAATTTCTGGAGCTTTAGCCAGTTATAAACAGTTCCATGTGATTAAACATAATCTATCAGAACTGGAGGATCTAAAGGAAGAATGTAAGAAACAATTAGGTGAAAATGTAAGATTAGCAGATTGGAACGATATAGAAACATATTATCGCGAAGGTGGGTCCATTAAAGATTTTATTAAAGGTCTAAAAATGAGTATTAGGGAAGATAGAATGGAACCAGGTGAAGTCAGTAAATTAAGGGAAAAAGGATTACTTGGTAACGAATATCGGATTACTAAAGATGGAAATTTGAGATGGCAGTCTGGTCGACACTATTTTGTTGGACGTCACGATCATGTAAAACCAACAGGATTTTTAGATCATGCCAATATCGATAATTACCATTTGACCTTGGGATCTTGGTTTGGAACTGGTGGATATGCCTTATGTTACGGAGAATCAGGTTCAAATGTCTTTAGCTTTCAAGCTATTCTTAACTTCATTACAAAACTGTTTACCATACTTCTTGTTGGATTCCTACTTCTAATTGCTGTATTACTTTCAATGGGAATACTAAACAGAGCATCTGAATAATTGTCTATTTCGATACTGGTGATCTGTTGTATGTAAATATGAAACAACAGATTTCAAATATATTGGTATAAGGGGTTTGTGATTTATCAAAAGAGATGACTGCTTCACTATGAAAAGCATCGTTCACTAATTTCATTCATCCAATATAAGTGGTGATCGATTAAATGTGTTTCTGATCTGATTTGCAGAAGAATTCACTGCTTTTATTTTGATGATTTTTCGTGCAAATCTCTTTTTACCCGGAAAATCACTTAGTATAATTCCTGCAAAAATGGTTAACAACCCTTGACCTGGTATACCCGGAACTGACAACAATATACCCATAATTACAAGAATCACACCTATAAGATTTTTTGTAATAGAAACAACTATCCTCAAAAACAGATTGTTAATGTGTTTACCGTGTTTTGATTCAGTGAAATAATCGGAAGGAAGAAATGTAATTAGGGCAATACATCCTATAATACTTAATAGAATACTGGAAACCGATATTATCACTAATAATAACTTATACTCATTAAGGAAATGTAAAATAGGTGAAATGTATTTCCAGAGATATATAAACCATCCAGAAACAGTATGCCAACAACTACTAAAGAAATCTAACAACCACAAAATAGGTTCTCTCCTAACCTAATTATCTTCGGGCAGCCGCCCCACCATCTACAGTCATAATTTCACCACTAATATAAGCCGCATCTTCAGATGCCAGAAACAATACGGCTCCTATATAATCCCATACTGTGGCAGATCGCTCAAGTGGAGCATCTGTAGGGGCAGGAATTAACTCGGGCAAACTATCATCCTCTGGAAGGTTATGCGGAGCATTCATACCCGTTGGTGCTCCTCCACCTGGTGCTATTGCGTTAACAGTAATACCATGGGGTCGAAGTTCTAATGCCAAACTACGTGTTAATCGATTAACTGCTGCTTTACTTACACAATAACTTAATACACCAGCATGGGATTCTTCAGCAAAAATAGATGAATTATTTATAATCCTACCACGAGTTCCATTGGCAATCATCACCTTTGCTACTGCCTGAGCACATAATAAACAACCCTTTACATTTACTGCCATTACATGATCAAATCCTTCTGCTGTAAGTTCTAATAAGGATTGTCGATTGATAATACCAGCATTATTAAACAAGACATCAATCCCACCAAAGGTATTAATTGTCTTTTCAACTGCGGATTGAACCTGGTTCGTATCAGTAACATCCAATTGAATAGATATGGCATCACCACCTGTATCACTTATTTCATTCATTACTGCATCCGAACTTCTTCCCCCGGCAACCACAATTTTAGCACCTTCCCTTGCAAAAGCCAAACATGCCGCACGTCCAATTCCTAAAGGTCCGCCACCACCCGTAACAAATACTACCTGATTTTTAAAACGCATTGGATTATTTCCCATTTTCATTTACCCCAACATTATATTAACATATTATCTACTGTATGTAAAAGACTAAATTATAGTGAACATTGAAAATAATAACACAAAATCCATGTAGGAGCGATCTCCGAATCGCGATTTAACTAAGTGATATTTGGGAATCGGAGTTCCCTCCTACATCTCAAAATGTACCATTAATTCAAAAGTTTACTATAATAAAAGTCTAATGAGTATATTAAAAAAACAACCCAACCAGCACTATGGAAGGTTGAGTTGAATAATTAATCCTTCGATTTAATGATTTACAGTAAATTAGACGCAATCATATTGAAATTATTGTTCCTGGTGATAACTAAATATAATATCCCAATTGATTCCAAATTTATCAGTTAATTTTCCATAATATGCACCCCAGAAGGCATCTTCCATTGGATATATAACTTTTCCACCTGAAGAAAGCTTCCTATATATATCATCTGCATGTTCGGTATTATCTGCTTCAAAACATAGAGAAAAATTATTTCCCATTACACGCGGGGGTCCGAGTGAAGAACAGGAATCACTTCCCATCAATACACTTGAGCCAATGGGTAGTGATACATGCATAATACGGTCAAGATCCTCTTCAGCTACGGGTAAATCTTCCGGTCCATCCCGATAAGTCATTAAGCTCTTGAACTCTCCACCAAAAACTGTTTTATAATATTCAAATGCTTCAAGACAACTTTCATTGAACCATATGTATGTGTTAATATTCATTAATTCCTCCAAATAATAAATATGATATTATATATGTGATTTACTCACTACAATTACACGTTACGGAGTGAAATATAGTTTCATTAGTCTTCTCAATTCCTTGTAATTAAACGAAATATGTAATATGATGTCTACATCCCATTTTAAGGAGTTTTAGAATGAGTCTTTTGGCTATTGATGTAGGCACTACAGGATGTAAAGTCATTGCATTTCGTGAAGATGGAGAGATTTTATCGCAAGCATACGGTGAATATCCTCTAATACATCCACAACCCGGATGGTCAGAACTTGATAGTAATGTCGTATGGGAAAAGGTCTCAAATGGTATACGCAAGGTAGCATCAGAAACAAAACATGATCCTATCGAAGCAATATCAGTTGCATCACAAGGTGAAGCTGTTACGCCTGTATGGGGTAATTGTGATGTACTTGCAAATGCAATCACAACTTTTGATTCCCGTACAATTGGTATTTGTGATGAATTATTCCAGGACATGAGTCCTTTAGAAATAATGCAAATCACTGGTATGCCACCAAGTGATATACATACTTTGGCTAAAATCGTCTGGATCCAAAGAAACCAACCTGAATTATATGGGGAAGTCTGGAAATTCTTTGGATATGAAGACTTTGTCAATTTCAGATTAGGTGTTGATTTGGCTGTCGACTATTCTCTCGCTGCCCGAACAATGTTTTTTGACATTATAAATAAAACTTGGTCAGAGAAGATGCTTAATCTTGCAGATATTGATCCTGAACTCTTACCTAAACCTGTACCATCCGGCTCGATTATTGGTGAAATTGGAGCTAAAGTTTCTGAAGAACTCGGTCTACCTCAAGGTGTAGTCGTTGTTGCTGGTGGTCATGACCAGCCATGTGGGGCATTAGGGGCAGGTATAATTCGCAGTGGTGAACTAATGGACGCTACAGGGACAGTCGAATGTATTGCACCCGCATTTTCTGAACCGGTTATAAATAATCAGATGATTGATGGTAATTTTGCATGTTATCCTCATGTTGTTGAAGACTTATATGTTACATTAGGCTTTGTTTCAAGTGGTGGTGTAGTCCTACGCTGGTTTCGGGATAATTTCGCACAATTTGAAATAGCACAAGCAGATAAAGATGGACGTGATGTATATGACATCTTGTTAGATAAAATTCCAGATACCCCAAGTTCAGCAATGCTACTACCTCATTTTACAGGTTCAGGAACACCACATCTTGACTTAGAATCCAAAGGGGCTATTGTTGGTTTAACACTCTCTACAACAAAAGCCGAACTGGTCAAATCTATTCTTGAGGGCATCAGTTACGAAATTAAACAAAATCTTTCAATGTTACAAAATGCCGGTGTAGAAATAAATGAAGTTCGCGCAATCGGTGGTGGTGCAAAATCAGATAAATGGTTACAACTCAAAGCAGATATGTTCGGGAAAAAGGTCATTGCTCTTGATATATCTGAAGGTGTTTGTCTTGGAACAGCAATTCTCTCGGGTACCGCAATTGGTAAATACAAATCAATAGAAGAAGCAGTAGATCTGTTAGTAAAACCACGTGAGACATTCTATCCTCGTGCTGAAGTTGCAAAACAATATAACGAAAAACTTAACATCTATGAAAAGATATATCCGTCAATAAAAGAAATTAACGATCAACTGTAAATTGTATTCATTATACTTAATTGCTATGTCAGATTATGTTGTTGGAATAGACATCGGTGGTACAAAACTGGCAACTGTAGTTGCCGACAAAAACGGAAGAATCCTTAATAAAATCCGCAAGCCAACACAATCTGATAAAGGTCCAGAATTTGCTATCCAAACCCTATTTGAAATGATCTATCAGACAATTAAAGATGCTGAATTAGATAAAAAAGACATTTCAGGTATCGGTGTTAGTTGTGGTGGTCCTTTAGATACACAAACGGGTATTGTCTATTCTCCACCCAACCTACCCGGATGGGATGCATTCCCATTAAAAGATCGACTTGAAAGCGAATTTCATATCAATACAGTTATTGAAAATGATGCAAATGCATCAGCACTCGCTGAGTATCGTTTTGGGGGTGGTAAAGGTTATAATATTGTCCTTTATATGACAATGAGTACTGGAATTGGCGGAGGTATAGTGATCAATGGTGAGATCTACCATGGTGCAAACGATTCCGCTGGTGAAGTAGGACATCAGATCTTACTTCCAAATGGTCCACAATGTGGATGTGGCAAACGAGGTTGTCTTGAAGCATTGTGTTCCGGTCCAGCAATAGCAAGACGGGCAAAACAGGCTGTTGAAAACAATCCTGATAGTCTAATTTTGTCAATAGCAAATGACGATATAAATTCTATTAAATCTGAGCATGTACTTGAGGCTGCACGACATGGTGATAAAATTGCTCTAAAATTAATTGATGTCACTGCATATTATATGGGTTGGGGTATAGCAAATCTGGTAAATATCATTAATCCAGACATAGTTCTATTAGGTACGATCGCAATTGCTGCTGGAGATCTTCTTATTGATCCAATATGTAAAACAGTTGAAGATCTTGCCATGACCCGACCAGCAGAAATTGTTACTATTAAACCTGCAGAATTAGGTGAAAAACTGGGGGATATGGCAGCGATTTCATTAGTAGTATAAAATAAATCAAAAAATTTAAAATAAAATGAAGAAAATATCTAAATATTACATCTAACATTACCAAAAGCTACTTTTTTAGTGCAAACATCCAGTTTGGACATCTTTATTGACAGAAAAAATCAATATCTTTAAGATTTAAGAGAAATATAAAAATAGAGAATAAACGATGACTATCTATAAAAACGATCCTAATATACAAGATTCTATTTATGTCAAAATTCCTGCTTTATTATACTTGTTGGAATTGTCAAAATCTATAAAAACAAGAAAAACACAAAATCACACTTTTGGGAAATTCTTATAAAGTCAATTTAAAGTGGAGTAAAGTCAGGCTATGACAGCGGTTAGAGGGGTAATTTACACCAAATTAAATGACACACAATGTGTCAAAAAGTGTAACTTTTTTCAAATTTTGGAACTTTTTCGACACAGGGAAAAAGTCATCATTTTCACGATTTTTGCTCTGGGAATTTAGGATTAAATGTCTGTTTCTGCACCTTATAGGGTTGTTTGGATATTAGGATTAAATGTTCAATTTACGGCTATGAATTCTAATCTTATTTCTAAATGAAAATATCTCTTTTTTAACATAATACCACTTCTAAGAAATATTATGACATATAAACATCATCCACCAAACCCGGTAGATGCGGTTTGGAACCGCATCGAATATAATATAATCTGCGTATTTATGACACCTATTAATTTGGAAATGGTATTACATATAAACATCATCCACCAAACCCGGTAGATGTGGTTTGGAACCGCATCGAATTTAGTATTAAATGTGAATTTAAGAGAACTATTATTTAGAAATGGTATAACCTTTAGGTTGTAAAGTATTAAATGGCATTCCACATAAAACTCTTATACATCATTTCTAAAGAATGGTATAAATTTTATTAAAAGTAAATTCGGAGTGAACGAATATATGGAGAGAATTCAAAAGTATATATCCCATCTTCAAGAGGTATTAAACCATCTAAACATAGAAGATGTTAGGAAATCCATAGATGTTATTATGGATGGTTACTATAACGACAAACAAATATTTGTAATTGGAAACGGTGGTAGTGCCTCTACTGCATCTCATATCGCATGTGATCTTGGAAAAGGGACAAGTATGCCAAGTAAACCACGATTCAAGGTTATCAGTTTAACTGATAATATCGCAACTATGACCGCTTGGTCTAATGATGTTTCCTATGAGGATGTATTTATTGAACAACTTAAGAATCTTGTGAATAGTGGTGATGTAGTTATTGGGATAAGTGCCAGTGGGAATTCTGAGAACGTATTACGCGCAATGCAACATGCAGCTGATATAGGATGTAAGACTATAGGATGGAGCGGTTTTGGAGGAGGTAAATTGGCAACGATTTGTGATGTAAATGTTGTGGTTGACAGTAATCAATATGGACCTGTTGAAGATGTTCATCTGATATTAAATCATATTCTTCATGTCTGGATTACAGAGGAATTACAAGAAAATTAACACTTGGAATTATATCCCTATTGTTTACATCCATTTCTTGAATATATTATTACACCTTCACAACACCGATTCAACATTCTTGACACTACAACCTTCAATAGGGTATACTAAACATAAAACGACATGTAAATTAAGCACCAACTAATCAGTATCAATGGAGTTTGGAGATGAGAATAAATATTTCTAATTTATATTTCATAATATACTTTACCATCCCATTCTTTATAGTGAATGGGTCATTTGCTCAAGATGATGGTTTAGTATATGTAATAGACATTCGTTCTGAAATTGGTGGTGGCGTTAGTACATACATTAAAAAAGGAATCCAAAAAGCTGAACAAGTTCAAGCTGATGCTATAATCTTTGATGTTGATACACCGGGTGGACGAGTCGATGCTGCTGTCAGAATTATAAGATCCATACAAGCTACTTCAATTCCTACAATTGCATTTGTTAACAGACAGGCAATTTCCGCTGGGGCAATGATTGCCTCTGCATGCGATCAAATTGTTATGACTCCTGGGGCTACGATCGGAGATTCAGCACCTGTTGATGGTCAGGGAAATGAGGCAAATGAAAAAGCTGTTACATACATTAGAGCAACCATACGCTCTACTGCAGAACGACAAGGACGAAATTCCGATATTGCTGAAACAATGGTTGATAAAAGACTTGTCCTCGTTCGTTTAGATAACGGTGTTATCGTCAGAATGCGTCCAGACGAGTTTCTTGATGAACAGGATGCAGGGACACAAATGGAAGTCCTTTGTGCTGAAGGTGAATTGCTAACATTAACCACAAGAGAAGCCTTGGAATACGGTTTCGTTGAAACCCAAGCTACAAGTATATCAGCATTATTGGAACAATATCAAATCGTAGAATATGAACAAGATTATGGTGGTAAAATTGATACTGTCAAAATGGCACTTACAAATGATGATTACCTTAGTCGAAAAGAAGGACGGAAGGGAGATAGATACACATCAATCAAATCACTTCGTGATGTTCAAGTTGAAAGATTTGTTGTAACACTTGCAGATAGAACTGTATTTTTCATTACGAGTCCTTACATCAGTGCACTTTTGCTGTCTTTAGGGGGTATTGGCCTATTAATAGAAATACGCACACCCGGATTTGGGGTTCCAGGATTACTTGGTATACTCTTTATTGGTCTATTCTTCGGCGGACATATGTTGAATGATATTTCTCAAGCTTGGTTGCCTTTTATCTTTATACTTGGTTTAGCACTAATAATTGTTGAGGTATTTGTAATTCCTGGTTTTGGTATAGCCGGTATTCTGGGTTTATTCTTGATGTTTGGTAGTGTATTCTTTGTATTCTTTCAAAGTACAGATGATCTTGGTTTAGCCTTACTTTGGTTGTCAATATCGGTTATATTGACTTCAGTCTTAGCAATTGTTGCAACTATATATTTACCCAAATCATCCCCATTCCAAAAAATTGCTTTATCTACAGTAATGAGTACAGATGAAGGTTATCATTCAGCAGGAACATTAGATTTTAACAGTTTTCTCGGGAAAACAGGTATAGCTCTCACTCCACTACGACCGGCTGGGACTGTTCGAATTGAAAATAAACGATTAGATGTTGTGACAGTTGGAGATTTCATTCCTCAAAATACACCAATCAAGGTTAGTGAGGTTGAAGGATCAAAGATAGCAGTTGAGCCGTTTGAGGAATGACATTCTATTGTTTATTCCAATACAAACTTCTACCATTATTATATGTGGATAGTCTACTCAATTGACAAATTAAACACTTTATCTGTAAATATAACTTAAGACTTATGTATTGAAGACTGGAGAAAATTATTATGTTATGGGTTCCAACGATACTAATTGCACTTGGAATTTTATTAATCTTCATCGAGATTTTGATATTACCTGGATTTGGGGCTGCAGGCATCCCGGGAATTATAATATTTTGTGTGGGTGTAGGATTAATCTGGTCGAAAGCTGGTCTTACAACTGCTGCTATATATACTTGTTTATCACTTATTTTCGTTATACCTATTTCAATCATCGGTTTATCACTTATCCGTGATTCAGCAATTGGTAAGACTTTTATCTTAAATGCTGCAGAAAGAAGTGATGAAGGATATCATGCTGCCCGTGAGGAATTAACTAACCTTATTGGAAAATCAGGTAAATCTGTCACTCCTCTTAGACCCGCAGGAGTAGCTCTTATCAACGGACAACGAATTGATATTGTAACACAGGGAGAGTTTGTAGAGCCTGAAACTGAGATTGAAGTGATACATGTTGAAGGAAGTCGCGTGATTGTTAGGAGTTTATAGTTATTTAAATCTATCTATTTTATTTAAATGAGTTATGAAAGGAGTTTGAGATGGGAGAATTCTTACCAGTATTGCCTATATTTGCAGTACTATTCCTTATTGTCATATTTATATTCTTCTGGTTTGTTCCAGTTGGGCTTTGGATTGCAGCTGTAGCAGCTGGTGTTCCACTTCGTATTTTTGAATTAATTGGAATGCGTTTAAGAAGAGTAAATCCAAATGTTATTGTAAGGGCATTAATCAGTAGTCATAAAGCTGGTTTAACTGTATCAACCCCAGATTTAGAGGCACATTATCTGGCAGGTGGAAACGTACTAAACGTTGTCAGTGCACTTATTGCTGCAGATAAAGCAAGAAACATCAGTCTCGATTTTGCACAAGCTGCTGCCATTGATTTGGCTGGTAGAGATGTATTTGAAGCAGTCCAAATAAGTGTTAATCCAAGAGTGATTACAACACCCAGTATTACCGCACTTGCCCTTGATGGAGTTGAACTAATTACTACAGTGCGGATTACTGTAAGAACATTCATCAATCGTTTAGTTGGTGGTGCTGGTGAAGAAACCATAATTGCTCGTGTAGGTGAAGGTATTATTAGTGCTATTGGGGCTTCCGATACCTACGAAGATGTGCTTGAGAATCCTGACATTATATCAAAAACAGTTCTGGATAGAGGGTTAGACGCGGGCACCGCATTTGAAATCTTGTCTATTGATATTGCAGATGTAAATGTTGGCAAGAATATCGGCGCTGAACTCCAAGCTGAACAGGCAGAAGCAGACCTTGTTGTTGCCCAAGCAAAAGCTGAAGAACGACGTGCACTTGCTGTAGCAAGAAAGCAGGAAATGACCGCAAGTGTTCAAGAAAAAAGAGCACAGGTGGTTGAAGCAGAAGCATCTGTGCCAAGAGCTCTTGCAGACGCCTTTCGTGAAGGTAATTTAGACATTACACCCATAAATCAAGGAGAATAAATATGTTAGTTCCTGCAATTATTGCAGTATGTATACTTGTTTTCATCATTGTCATTGCTTGGTTAGTGCCACTGGGATTATGGATAACCGCGATTGCAGCTGGAGTGAAGGTAGGTATTTTTGACCTTGTAGCAATGCGGTTACGCCGTGTACCACCATCAGATATTGTAGAACCACAAATCAATGCAACTAAAGCTGGACTTAGTCTTTCACTTGATGACCTTGAAGCACATTACCTTGCAGGTGGTAGGGTTGCAAGTGTAGTTTCTGCACTCATTGCCGCAGATAAGGCACAAATTGCACTGGATTTCGCCCAAGCTGCGGCAATCGACTTAGCAGGTAGAGATGTGTTAAATGCTGTTCAGGTGAGTGTTACTCCCGAAATAATAGATATTCCAAATCAAGATGAACCTGTCAAAGGAATTACTGCTGTTGCTCGTGATGGAATCCAATTGATTGTAAAAGCACGTGTAACTGTCAGAGCAAATATTGATCGTCTCGTTGGGGGTGCTACAGAAGATACGATAAGAGCAAGAGTTGGGGAAGGAATCATCACTACAATTGGATCTTCTTCTAATCATAAACAGGTTCTCGAAAATCCTGTCCGTATATCAGAAACTGTTCTGGACAAAGGTCTTGAAGCAGGAACAGCTTTTGAAATCTTATCTATTGATATAGCAGACATAAATGTTGGTGAGAATGTAGGGGCAAAATTACAGACCGATCAAGCAGAGGCTGAACTCAAGATTGCACGCGCAAAAGCAGAGGAACAACGTGCCCGTGCTGAAGCTGAAGAAGAAGAGAATAAAGCTCTTGTTGAGGAAATGACTGTGAAATTGATCGAAGCTGAAGCTGAAATTCCTTTATCCATCTCAGACGCTTTTAACTCAACACGGATGAGTGTGATGGATTACTATACACTACGAAATATCCTTGCTGATACTGAAATGCGACAATCCATTGCATCACCTGGTGGTACGGATGATGGTGATACCACAAGGTCATCTCATTCACTCGGTTTAACGTAGAATATGATAGGAGTAACATATGGATTTTGATCAATTAATTCCATTAATTGTAATTGTCCTTGGACTGATCTTTAGTCTTTTCCGAAGAAAAAAACAGCCTGAACAAACGGTTGAGACAGCCAATGAAGCTGATGTTCAACAAGATGAGGAGATGGGAATTCCTCCGTTCATACATATTGAGGATCCAACTGAAGAACAGATGGTTTTAGAAGAGGAATCTGTACCTGTTATGGTTGAACAATCTGAACCTGTTCCTGAGACCTCACCAGAACCTAAGGAAACTGAGCCACCTCCAATTCCTCCAGAATCAAGAGGTAGAACACCTATCGGAACAAGACAATTTCCAACAACATCATTAATTGATGTTACACCTGAAACATTTCGACAGGGTATTATATTATCTGAAATACTTGGTAAACCAAAAACGCTTCGCAGAAGAAGATAATTATAAAAATGTCATCAATTTGGATTTAAGACAATGATTTGGAAAGTTCTTATCGCTCCACTATTAATTATAATATTTTTTTGTGTAATAAGTTATCTGAGCAAGAGAGATTTAGAAAATATTCTTATACAAAAAAAGCAAAATTCTGAGGACAGTTGTCAAAAATGCAATTCCTCCAAGATATCTAATACAACAATAGACCACAAGTCAATTGAATATATCCCTGTGCAGGATATAGATGAAAATAACACCACTGATGTTAAATCTGAGTCAAATGACACAGAAAAATGAAGATACAAAGAAGCATTTTCAATTCTTAAGTAGACTTTCAGCCTGAGATAAAGTATATTTTCTAAGTACAATCTCTCTTTATATTATACTTCGCTTAGATTATTCCATATTCGTAATATTTATATATTATGCCCCGCCTTATTATACTATTTATAATTCCTCTACTCATATTCTCTCTTTCTGATTGCAACCAAAGTAAAAATATCAAATCAAATGTAAGCCAGAATTTTCTAATACCATCTTATGCACGTCATTTAAAGGGTTTGAAAATCTGTCTCGATCCTGGACACGGTGGACAAAGTCATATCCCAGACTATAAACGTGGACCAACCGGACTTCGTGAAGCTGTGATTAATCTTAAGGTTGCAAATCACCTTAGGGATTTGCTCAAAGAAGTTGGTGTAGAAGTTATCATGACGCGTATTGATGATTCTTATATTAGTCTTGCTGATCGTAGTCAAATCTCTAATGAGAATAAGGCAGATCTTTTTATTTCATTACACCACAATGGCATAAATAATCCTGAAACAAACTATACATCCACTTGGTATCATGGGGATGCTGATGAATCAAGATCAAGTTTAGATCTTGCAAGATATATACAACAGGGGGTCTCAGATGCACTGCAATTACCAAAAACACCATCAACTGGATTGTATTCGGATAAACTCTTAGTTGCCTCAGGTTTCGGCGTACTTCGATTAACAGAATGTACTGCAGTTGTTTGTGAAGCATCTTTCTATACCAACCCTGAGGAAGAGGAAAGATTAAAGAATGATGAATACCTAAAAAAGGAGGCATACGGATATTTTTTAGGTCTTGCCAGATATGCTGAGGCTGGATTCCCCAAAGGTATACTTATTACACCAGAACATAATTCTGTAATTAAATCCAAGACGCCAACCATAAAAATTAGTGTGAAAGATGGAATACATGAACGTGGCGCATGGATGCTAAAACGTCAACAGATTTATACCAATTCAATCCAAATTTATATAAATAATGAGACATTTCCATATATCTACGATCCCGAATCGGATGTAATTACTGTTAAAATCAATGATAAGTTATCGAATGGAATCCATTTAATACTGACAAACCTTGTCAATTATTATGGCAACCACAGTTTACCTAAACCCCAACAGTTCAAAGTTGCCCCACCAGCAGAAAAAATGATGCTAAACGCATGGACAGATCATTTGCCCTACGATGGAAAAAGTTATGTCGGAATTACTGTCAAGGCAACCGATGTTGATGGTTTTAACATTGCAGATGATGAAGTAATACATGCTACTACCACACATGGTACGTTATTCGAATCAGAAGACAACTCAGTGAATGGAGAATCTATCTTTTATTTGCAATCACCTACAGAAAAAGGCACAGCAATTGTGGATGTTGTATATGGGAAAACCAAAGAGTCTATTAGAATTAACTTTAAAAATATAGATGAAAATAGAATAGTAGGACAAGTAAGAAATGGTGATGACGGAAATCCAATACCGAATGCCAAAGTTGATATATCTACAGAATTAACAACAATTACTGATAGAAATGGTCATTATTTTATAGATAAAGATATTACAATTGATCAATCAGACAGAACAATAATTGGGATTTCAAAACCAGGATATTATCCATATTCACACGAATTAGTTTTACAACCAAATCAATCCGTAATACACAATGCAAATCTATATGCAATTGCAGATGGTTTATTTGATAACACCGCAATTGTCCTTGATTCATATTCAAATGAACCAAAAACCCACAAATTAATTGTTAGATTACAAAAATTATTAGAATTTGCTGGTTCAAGAGTCTATCCGATACATTTAGATACCACCAATCTAAATACTATAGATAGAATTAACTTTATTAATGATATTAAGGATGAAGGATTTTATCTACAAATTAGTCATAAGCCATTAGAGAATGGTGAACCAACAGTTGCTGCTGCCCATAATCGAGGAAACCGAACAACAGAGATGTTTCAAAAGAAAATATTAGAACAATTTAATCAAGATCTTTTTAAAACATCAATAGATACTATTCAAGATAGAGATACCCCAGTAATACAACAGACAAACAAAATGGCTATGACAATTGAAATAGGAACATTAAAATATCTCGACTCAACTCATTTGAGTGAGAGTATGGTAATTTTTAAGGGATTGTGGAAGCATCTTTCAAATGCAGATGAAATAGATGAAGAAAAAATGGATCGGTTTATGTCCTACTTTTTGGATTCTTTAGGACAAGTAAAATGAAAATATCCACCAAAATTAAAAAACTACAATTACTCCATCCTTTTAAAATTGCACGACGTACAACAGATTCATATAGGGAGGTAATTACAGTTGAGATTGATGGTGGCATCGGTGAAACGTCTCCAGCAAAGTTTTATGGTGAAACCGTTCAAACTGTTGAAAAGGTAATCAATGAGTTATCTGGATCTCTTGATGTAGATTTAGATGCTATTCAGGATGTAATGTCAAAAATTGAACAAGATTTACCAGATAATTATGCAGCAAAATCTGTCATAGATATGGCACTTCATGATAGATTTGGAAAAAAAATGGGTGCTCCGCTATATAAGTTATGGGGATTAAATCCAAAAAAAACTCCTAATACATCATACACTATTGGACTTGATGAACCAAACATAATGGTAGAAAAAGTATACGCTGCAGAAGAATATCCAATTTTGAAGGTTAAGCTTGGTAATCAAGATGACTTTGACATACTGACAAATATTAGAAGAATAACAAATAAACCAATCTATGTGGATGTAAATACTGCTTGGAGTCCACAAGAAGCAGTTGAAAAAATTAAAAAATTATCTGATTTTGGTGTCGAATTAGTTGAACAACCAACAACTGCAGAGGATATTGACGGTTTAAAATATATACGAGATAATTCTAAGTTGCCTATAATCGCTGATGAAAGTGTCAAACGTGCTGAAGATATACCCAAAATTGCAGATGCTGTTGATGGGATCAACATCAAACTTGTAAAATGTGGAGGATTGCTTGAAGCCATAAGGATGATACATGTTGCACGTGTTCATGGACTACTTGTCATGATAGGGTGTATGATTGAGTCATCCATTGGTATTACCGCAGCAGCACATTTAACACCATTGGTTGATTATGCTGACTTAGATGGTAATCTATTAATAAAGAATGATCCATACAAAGGTGTAACACTTCAGAATGGAAAATTAATACTGCCAAATTGTCCTGGTATCGGTGTGGCACCAGTTGATGTATAGGACCTTTAATGATTTTTTAATAATAAAATGGAGAAAAAATGGTAAATAAAAATCGAAATGTACTCATTACAGGTGGAACAGGTATATTAGGTAGTTCTGTAACCAAGTCATTTCTGACACAAGGAGATAATGTCGCTGTTACGTATCTATTTGATTCAGAAGTAGATCGATTTAATGAGTATTATCCAGAGCTATCTGAAAAAATCACATTCTTATATGCCAATGTTACTGAACAAGATGATATACAAAAGACACTTAATACTTTTCTATCAAAATACGAGCAATTAGATATATTGATTAATATTGTTGGTGGTTTTGTTGGAGGTATTCCAACAACAGAACTTGAAGAAGATAGGTGGGACTTCATGATGAACTTGAACCTAAAGTCTGTTTTTCTATGTTGTAAGGCAGTTATACCACATATGACAGAACGTGGTTCAGGTAAAATCGTAAATGTCTCTGCAAGAGCAGGATTAAAAGGTGAAGCTGGTATGAGTGCTTATTGTGTATCTAAAGGTGGGGTCAAAACTTTGACAGAATCATTATCCGCGGAAGTCATGGATTCAGGCATCAATGTAAATTGTATTATGCCAAGTATAATGGATACACCTATGAATCGAGAAGCAATGCCAGATGAAGACTATTCAAGATGGGTAAAAACAGATGATGTAGCGAATGTAATTTCCTTTTTGGTTTCTGATGCCGCAGCAATTATTAATGGGGCAGCTATACCTGTATATGGTAGAGCATGAAATTATAAGGTATATATCATAAAAGCTTAAAACCTACTTTGTCGTTAATCGATGGGTAGGTTTTTTTATTTTTATACTTCATTCACACTTTTATTAAATTGCTAAAAAAATAAGTTGATTCTGCCTAAAAAATAGGCAATTAATTTTATTATAATTCATAACAATCATAAATAAACCTAAGTTGTATCTATAATTATCTGTCTTAAAATTACTTGGCATTAAAATTGCTAATATAATCCATGTAATCCAGTAATAAGTTCTAATGTTGTCTAAAATTGGTTTAAAAAAGGTTGACTCATAAGAATGGAAACGGTCGCTAATAGGCAGAGCGTTTTAATTGTTGATAACGATACAGAGAGAATTCAACAGATTAATCAACTGTTGAATCCCCAACGTTATCCTGTAATTGCAATTGTCGATATTGAAGCCAATCTACAAGATTTTATATTGAGAGAAAACCCTGATATTATACTTATAGGTGTTGAAACACCAGATGAAAAAACAATAGCAATGGTAGATAATATAAGCAAAAATTGCCCTCGACCTATTGTAATGTTTGCTAAGGATGAACGTTCTGAAACGATTCAAAATGTTACCCGTGCCGGGGTTTCAGCTTATGCTGTAGGTAGTCTCAGTAAAGAACGTATGGTTACAATTATTAAAGCTGCTGTTGCACGGTTTTCAGAATATCAGATCCTATTACAAGAACTCGAAAAAACTAAAACAACACTTGAAGAAAGAAAAACCATTGAACGTGCTAAAGAAATTGTTGCACAACAGAGAGGAACGTCTGAAGCAGAAGCATACAAAGTAATGCGTAAAATGGCTATGGATCAAAGAAAACGACTTGCAGACATTGCAAAAGAGATAATATCTATCGCTGAGGTGTTTAGAAAATAGAAATTTAAGCAATAAATATAAAATGATACAATAAACTACCATTGAGATAATTCATTCAACGTTGAATGAGTAATATCAAACAATTTTAATTATATTTTCAGCCAAGGTTGGCTGTCATCGGACATAGGTGTCCATAAGATAAACTACTTTGTTAATCTATGGATGCCTTTTTTATTTAAGTTCAAGCAATATTGGAATTAGGTAACTACCCAATCATATAGGAGATATATATGAGTCAAAATAATAAGAAAAAACCGAAAATGAGTAATAAGAATGGAAGTAATAAGGCAAGAGTAAAAATCCATCCAGCAGAATTACTCAAACGAAAGAAAAATGGTCTTGATGTGGTTGATGATATTCCTCACTTTATTCAAAATGGATGGGAATCCATACCAACCGATGAACGAGATAGGCTTAAGTATGTAGGTGTGTTTTTTCGAAAACAAACTCCAGGTGCTTTTATGATGCGGTTACGAATGACCAGTGGTAGGAGTAATTCTGAGCAATTTCGTACTATTGCAAGAATCAGTGAGTTATACGGTCCAGGATATGTAGATTTGACCACTCGTCAACAGGTTCAACTTCGCGGATTTACTATTGAGAATGTACAGACCATCTGGGATGAACTTGAAGATGTTGGGTTAAATTCACTACAAACTGGTTTTGATAATATTCGTGGAGTAACAGGATGTCCTGTTTCTGGATTAACACCAAATGAACTGTTTGACGCATCAAATATTGCACAGAAATATACGGATATTATAGTTGGGAATAAAGATTTTACGGATTTACCCCGAAAATTCAATGTAGGTATCACTGGATGTTTGGATAATTGTACACATGCCGCATCTCAGGACATTGCCCTAATCCCTGCAGTGAATGAAATTGACGGAGTAGAACATAAAGGCTTCAATGTATTCGTTGGAGGAAAGATGGGTTCTGGAGGATTCACTCCTGCTAAAGATCTTAATGCTTTTGTTTTACCAGAAAACGCACCACACCTATGTGCCGAAATTACTAAGATCTTTCGCGATCACGGATCACGAAGTGTCAGGAATAAATCCCGTTTTGCTTTTCTGTTATTGGATTGGGGTATAGATAAATTTAGACAAGAATTAGAGATACGTTATGGAAAAGTGTTACATCAGGCAGGGAAAGATATGAGAGGAAAGAACAAGACTGATCATTCTGGTATCTATGCACAGAAACAGAAAGGACTCAACTATGTAGGAATTGTTGTACCTGTAGGGAGAATAACAACATCCAACCTTCTTGATGTTGCCCGTATTGCAGATGAATATGGTTCAGGTGATATCAGATTAACACAAGGTCAGAATTTTGTTATTCCAAATGTACCAGATGAAAAAATCGGTAATTTAACTTCTGAACCTTTACTTCAAGAATTGAGATATGACCCAACTGAGATCTCTCGTGGAATGGTGAGTTGTACTGGAATGGATTACTGTCATTTCTCTCTCATTGAAACAAAAGAACGTGCAATGGAGGCAATCAGACACTTAGAGTCAAAATTGGATAATGTCCAACCATTGTCTATACATTGGTCTGGTTGTCCTAATGGATGTGGAAACCATATGGCATCTGATATTGGTTTACTCGGTAAGAAAACTAAAATCAATGGTGTGATAACCGATGCCGTGGATGTGTTTTTAAAAGGGGATTCTGGAACTAACCCAAAAATACCTCCCAGAATATTAGAAAATGTTCCATGTGACGATTTGCCTCATGTATTAGAAGGTCTGGTCCCTTATCTATCCCGGAGATGATAATTCAGTTTATCTGTATATTTTTATATAAGGATTAACTCTATAGACACTTTCATCAACACACTAATATTGATTATAAGGAATGAATTTTGTGAATAATAATAAAGCAACTGAAATCAAACTCTTTAGTCTCAAATCGATTCCAATGCGTACATTTCATATGACTTGGTTTGCATTTTTCTTAGCATTTTTTGGATGGTTTGGAATTGCACCTCTTATGGCAATTGTTCGCGAGGATCTCATACTCACTCAAGTACAAATTGGTAATACGATAATTGCATCGGTTGCTATTACTGTTATAGTAAGAATGTTAATTGGTCCGTTATGTGACAGAATAGGACCACGTAAGGTGTATACTTGGTTACTAATTGTCGGATCTTTACCAGTTATGGGAATAGGTTTAGCAAACAGTTACACAACCTTTCTCATTTTTAGACTTGCAATAGGTGCAATCGGTGCTTCATTTGTAATTACACAACATCATACTTCATTGATGTTTGCCCCAAATTGTATAGGTACAGCGAATGCAACTACTGCTGGTTGGGGAAACATGGGAGGTGGTGTAACCCAAATGGTAATGCCATTAATATTCACTGCATTCCTTCTAATGGGGGTGGATAAATTTATGGGCTGGCGATTGGCAATGATAGTTCCAGGTTTTGCATTATTTCTTACAGGAATCGCTTACTATTATATTACCAATGATACCCCTGCTGGTAATTATTCTAATTTTCCAACTGATAAAGATAAACTCCAGATCAAATCCGTTAGTTTAATGAACTATACTCAAGTCATCAAAGACTACCGTGTTTGGGCTCTTTTTGTCATTTATGCTGCATGTTTTGGCGTGGAACTTACTATCAACAATATTGCTGCATTATATTATAGAGATCATTTTCAATTGTCATTGGGATCGGCAGGGTTAATTGCCGGTTTATTTGGAACGATGAACATCTTTGCTCGTTCTGTTGGTGGATTCTTTTCTGATTATTCTGCGAAGAACTATGGACTCCGTGGACGAGTAATATTTCTATTCATTGTACTATTAGGGGAAGGTATTATGCTCATGGTGTTTTCACAGATGCAAGTATTAATCTATGCAGTTGGAACAATGATCGTATTCAGTTTATTTGTACAAATGGCAGAAGGTGCTACATTCGGAATTGTTCCTTTTATTAATAAAAAAGCATTAGGTACAGTGGCAGGAATTGTTGGTGCTGGTGGTAATGCAGGGGCGGTGGCAGCAGGTTTTTTATTTAGATCTGAACACATATCCACATCCCATGCTTTACTATTTCTTAGTGTTATGGTTATAGTCGCTTCATTTGCTACTCTATTAATTCGTTTCTCACCTGCAACACAAACAGCAGAAAGAGAAGCGTTTGAGGCAGCATTAATTGAAAGACGATTAAAAGAGGATACAGGAAATTTATCATCTTAACTATAACAAATCACACCAATCCATATCAAAAACTCAGATTATATAATTGTGAAGTATAAAGAATATGGTGAAAACTATGGAAACAACATCTGGAAAAGCTGTTTGTCCTTATTGTGGGGTTGGATGTATTATCCGACCAACTGTTGAGAAGAATAAAATCATAAAAATATCTACTGATGACAATGAAGCACCAAATTTTGGAATGCTCTGTCCAAAGGGGGCACTTCTAAAGGAGATATATCGAAACCAGGATGGAAGATTAGTATATCCCATGATTCGTAAAAATAAAAACGAAACTCTAAGAAAAGTAACATGGGAGGATGCTATTACATTCACAGCAAATCGGCTACAGGAAATTCAGTTTGATTATGGGAAGGATGCAATAGCACTTTACGGTTCAGGACAAATGGACACTGAAGCATCTTATGTCTATAACAAACTATTCAAAGGATTTCTTCGAACAAACAATGTGGATACAAACAGTAGACTCTGTATGTCATCTGCCGTTGCTGCTTACATTCAGGCTTTTGGTTCCGACGGACCACCTACATGTTATGATGATATTAATCATGCCGATGTATTTCTTATCATTGGGGCAAACATGATGGTCAATCATCCAGTGCTTTTTCAAATGATACGAAAACGACGATCCTTAGATCCAAATGTACGTATAATTTGCGTTGATCCGCGTAGAACAAAAACTGCAGAGTTTTCTGATATACATGTTCCTCTTGCGGCTGGTAGTGATGTGGCATTTTTGCAACTCATTGCCAAACGGTTGTTATCACTTGGACGCTTTGATAAACGTTTCATTCAGAGGAATACTGAGAATTACTCTGCATATAGCAACCATTTAGATAGTCTAAACGAAGATTCATTACTATCAATCTGTGATATACATCCAGGAAGAATAGACGAAATTATTGAGTATCTTTCAAAACCGAATAGACTTCTCAGTTTTTATTGTCAAGGAACGAATCAAAGTACCAGTGGTGTTGATAAGAATGCAGCTTTGATAAATCTTCATCTCCAATTAGGGGAAATTGGAAAAGAGGGTGCAGGTCCATTTTCTCTTACAGGACAGGCGAATGCAATGGGAGGTAGAGAAGTAGGATATCTCTCCCATCAACTTCCTGGGTACCGTTCTGTGTCAAATGAGATGCATCGCGCATATCTTGAGGGAGCATGGAGAATACCTCCGAATAGTATTGATGAAAATCCGGGTTTGACTGCAGTCCCTATGTTTGAAGCAGCAGCGCAAGGAAATCTAAAAGCATTGTGGATAGCATGCACGAATCCGGCTGTAAGTATGCCTGATACAAAGATTGCACAGGAAGGTTTATCTCGTGCAGAATTGGTCATTGTGCAGGATTGTTATCACCCTACTGAAACAACTAAATATGCAGATGTATTACTACCTGCTGCACAATGGGGAGAAAAGCATGGCACCATGACAAACAGTGAACGTCTTGTTGTTCGAAGTGATAAAATGATAGAACCACCTGGGATTGCTAAGCCTGATTGGTGGATCTTCACTCAGGTAGCAAAGGTTATGGGATTCAAACGTGAATTTGATTATCGAACTCACAAGGATATATGGGACGAATACAGGCATTTAACTGGCGGTACACCTTGTGATCAAATGGGGATGACGAATGAACGATTAGAAAAAACATCTTTGAGATGGCCTTGTCCTAATACACAACACCCTGGTACGCCACGTAGGTATACAAGAAGAAAATTCTTAACTACATCAGGTAAGGCACAGTTTATGACACCTGTTTACAAACCACCCGATGAAAACATTAATGAGGAATTTCCATTTGGCTTGACAACCGGACGCGTGGCAAGTCAATGGCATACACGAACTCGTACTGGAAAAGTAGACCAATTAAATAAAATGGATCCCAGTCCATTTGTTGAAATACATCCTGATGATGCATTGGAAATCGGTGTGAATGATAAAGATTGGATTTACCTTATTAGTAGACGAGGCAAATGCTACACTGAAGCACGAGTCACAGATACAATACGTCGTGGATTACTCTTTATGCCATTTCATTGGGGAGATCTATTCCATAATGAGACCAATGTAAACTATGTAACGAATTCAATGTTCGATCCTATTTCAAAGCAACCAGAATTGAAATATTGTGCAGTACGGATTGAACGTAATGATAATAAAAATCCAACTATCGAATTATAATTGAACTGCTTATTCATCACAGGTCAAACCATAATTAAATACTATTATCCATAGAATAGAACTGTTTCACCCATATAATACTATCAGTTCTTCTTGTACCAACGCGAATAAAGTGTTTAGAATCCAAGTTCTTTATTGACGATATTCTTCAACTCTTCCCCATTCAGATATCGTTCTAAATTATCCAAGAAAAATGAGGTGATACGGTTCATTCTATGTTGAGAACCACCCGCAGAATGAGGTGAAATAATTACATTTGGAAAATCCCATAACGGACTGTCTGAGTCTAATGGTTCAACTTCTGTGACATCTAACCCCGCACCAGCTATTTTGTTCTCTCTCAGTATTTGAATTAAGTCATCTTCTTTTACAATTGGACCACGGGCAACGTTAATGAAATAAGATGATGGTTGCATGACAGATAGATTATCTGCATTTATCAATCCACGTGTCTCCTCTGTCAATGGACATGCAATCATGACTACATCTACTTGACTCATCAGGTCTTTGAGTTTATCCATTGGCATCAGCTCATCAACATTATCTGGTTTTTCTGTTCGGTAAGCATCTACTGCAATAACATGCATATCAAATCCCTTTGCACGTTTCACCATTTCCATGCCAATCCCACCTAAACCAACAATACCCATCTTAAATCCATCAATCTCAATCATAGGTGTTCCTAAACCACCCCATTTGTGTTGGTCTTGATTACGTACCGTTTGGTGAATACCACGTGCTAACCCCAGTAGAAGCGCAAAAGCTTGGTCGGCAACATGCGTAGCATACAAACCCGCAGCATTTGTAAGAATTACATCACTTTCGCGTATAGCAGGATACATATGTCTATCCATACCTGCACTCGAAGCTTGTATCCATTTTATATTTGGAAATAGTGGAAAAATCTCTTCACTACAAAAACCGAAGAAAATATCTGTGTCTTTACCTTCCTCAGCAATTTCCTCGTGTGAACCTGACAAGACGTAGGTGTGTTCATTACCAATGATATCTTCTAATCGTTTAAGTTGTTCACCTTCAACTCTATGTTGTAATAATATCTTCATATATTTTCCTTTCAAAATGGAATCGTCGATGTCATTTTACCACGGAGGGGTGTCCGGAAGTAATTCTTGAAATTGGGTTAGCAAATCTTCCTCATATCTACCAACATATTGTCCACTAAAAAATCTATCTATTCCTTCATCCAGAAAATGTGCCCATGATGTATCTTCAGATCCAGGATTGACTGGAAAAAACATTGCATCAACACTTTGTGCTGCTTTTAAATCACCTGGTGAATCACCAATCATCAATACACGATTTTCATCATACTTTCCTTTAGTAGTGATAGTAAGATGTTCTGTCTTTGTTCCCATCTCTTGTCCGGCGATCAGTGCTACATACTGGTCAATATCATGCTCAATCCATTCTCTTTGGAGTGCCTCATCTGGGGTGGCAGAAACTACTATAACATCTGCCTCTCCATGAAGACGTTGTAAGGCTTCTCTAACACCTGGAAAAGGAGGTAGATTATAAACAATTTCCCCTACACTTTCATTTACGCCAAGACTCCACTCCATCACTTTACTTAATTCACCATGTTTTTCTCCAGATGCACTATCAATTGCTGTCTGAAGCGCAGGATTTCCAAGTTTAGTCTCCACTTCTGTCCATTCACGGAGGAAACGTAATTCTGGAACATCAATCCCCATTTTCTGAACCAATGCCATATTACGCAAATAATCAAAGACAAGTAGGATAGCCTTGAATCGGTTTGTCCCTCTCATTGTGGAATATAAATTAACAAAATCCCACGCCTGGTGCACCTGACGAGAGATTGAAGCTAAACCGAAGTGTTTTACTACATTTACACTGAAACAATCATTGTGTTTTACCTCCATGCTATTGAAGACACAACCGTCTGAGTCGATGCCAACAAAAAACTCGTGCTGTGGTTCAAAATCATGAAGGGGTTGTTGTGGACTATTTGCCATATCCTCTCCTTGAATCAATTCTTTGAGATCGAAAGCAATTGTTAGTATGTAAAAAACGGCATTAAGTATTTACGATCATTCAATGGTAACTTCTGGACGATCCTCCAACATCCATTCTGTATGGAACACCTTCGGTTCTCCATCATCTCCTATAATGATATTGCCATCCTTATCCAACTTATGATATGTATGTGCCCCAAAATAGTCTCGCATTGCTTGAATTAGGTTCGCAGATAATCTCTTGCTTCTGTAACTATCAAAATATGCCAATGCAGAACTAAATGCTGGTACTGGAACACCTAATTGTGTCGCAGTACTGATAACATTTCTCCAGTGGGGTTGTGCAGTTTCAATTACACCACGGAAATAGGAGTCAAGTAAAAGGTTCGGTAGATCCGGATTACGGTCATATGCCTCCGCGATCCGATGAAGGAATTTAGCACGGATAATACATCCTCCTCGCCATCCTAAAGCTATATTTCCAAGATCAAGATTCCAATCATATTCTGTACTTGCCTCTCGCATAAGGGCAAAACCTTGTGCATAGGAACAAATCTTCGCAGCATATAATGCATCATGTATCGCTTGAAGTGTTGCTTCACGATCACCATCAAATTTACCTACTGGTCCCTTAATCACTTCCGCAGCATCCACTCGTTCACTTTTGATAGCAGATATACATCTCGCAAACACAGCTTCCGCTATAGTTGGTGCTGAAATTCCAAGATCTAAAGCTGAAATACTTGTCCATTTACCTGTGCCTTTTTGTCCGGCTTGATCAAGTACAACATCTACAAAGGGGTATCCTGCAGCATCAAGTTGTGTAAATATGTCTGCGGTAATCTCTATAAGATAAGAATTAAGTTCTCCTTGATTCCATTTGTTAAAGACTTCATGCATCTCTTCAGCATTAAGACCTAATACCTCTTTCATCAAAGAGTAGGCTTCGCATATCAGTTGCATATCACCATATTCAATGCCATTATGTACCATCTTAACATAATGTCCTGCTCCATCCGGTCCAATATATGAAGAACAAGGTGTATCTTCAACCTGAGCAGCAATCTTTGTGAAGATTGGTTCTACAAGTGCATAAGCTTCACGAGAGCCTCCAGGCATCATGGCTGGACCTTTTAATGCACCCTCTTCACCGCCTGATATACCCGTTCCAATATATAGTATATCTTGTTCACTTAATTCCTCATGACGTCGAACAGTATCATTAAAGTTTGAATTTCCACCATCAATAATTAGGTCGCCTTTTGATAGATGAGGAACTAACAACTCAATGAATGCATCAACAGGTTCTCCCGCTTTTACCATTAATATAATCTTTTTGGGTGATTTTAATTGGGAAATGAATTCTGGAATGGAATGTGCACCAGTAATGTTTTTGCCTTTTGCGGAGCCAGAAAGGAATGCATCAACACGAGAAACTGTTCTATTAAAGACCGCAACTTCAAAACCTTTACTTTCGATATTGAGAGCAAGGTTTTCTCCCATAACTGCTAATCCAATAAGTCCGATATCTGCTGACAATCTTATGTCCTCCAATGTTTACAATGTCTTCATATCATACACCTGATAGGAAAATAGTGTCAATACAAAAATAGCTGGATATTTTATGGTTGGAACAAAAAATAATGTGAATTAAATTCCTATACAAACGGAATATTCTAACCTATAAAACCCAAAGTATAATGATGAAATTATACCGGTATGAATTAACTATGACTACGTGATATACCTCATTTAAAATAATACAAGAATGTATTTAACAATAAACTCTTTGTAAATTGTTATACTTCCAAAGATGGAATAAAAGACAGCACATAATAGAAGACCAAGCTGTTTCCATAACGGTGCTTGAATCTCTTTTGGTAGAAATTTTCTGTTAACATATAATGTATGTACTGATGTAATCACAAGTAGATAACCCCCAATTGTTGCTGAGAACAGAATCATAAATAATGGTTTTGCAAAATACATTGCAATTACACCGTATAAGATATACACAATCAATATCGGATAATAGATCCATTTTGCATTATGTTCCCCCATCTTTCTTGCACTTTTAAAACCGGTCCAAATTATGTCCGTATATCTACGTGGAACACTATCAACCGCACCAAGTTGAGTAGAAAACAGTACCCAGAACCCACATAACAGTGTTAGATACCACATCAATCTACCACCTACCTCAGCTAAGCCATCAGCTTGAAAACCTGCTGCTTTCCATTGCTCCATCTCCTCACCTAATGGCACATATTCAAGTGTTAACATTGCAGGGAGTGCTAATCCAATAAAACATCCTATCATCCAGATAAAGTATTGTTCAAAACGAACATATTTCCACCATTCACGAAACTTTTCGATATTCTCAGGTGTAATGCGGAATACTTTTCCAATATGGGAGAGGGTTACATTTTGACCACCGATAATTGATGGGATAGCACCAACAAGTTTCCCCATTCCCCAACCTTTATCTCGTACATAATTGGAAATAGTAATATTACCTAAACCACCACTACCAGCGTAAGCTGCAAATGCACCTAATAGTAACCAATTAAATGTAGTACCATCCTGTGCCTCTGGAATAGCACCAAAACTAAAAAATCCCTTTATTACTGTCCACCAAACCCGGGGTGAGACAAGTGTAATGTCAACCAAAACAAGGTAACCAATAATCAGAACCACCATAATGAGTTGTACCACTGCCAAGGAATTGTAGATCTTACCACCCACCATGACGATCGCCAAGCAAGAGAAAAAGACTATGAATGCAAAAATTCTAACTGTTCCAGTTTCAGTTTCTTCAGGTAAGTGACCTAAATATATTGCCCCGAGTGCCGTTGCAGCTGTCATTGCCCAACCTGGCCAACTACTTAAAAAATCTACACTCGAATATGAGATTGCCCAGAAACGAGGACCAGGTTTACATCGCATATACCCACTTAACATCGGTTCTCCAGTATAGAGAGTATATCGAATTGACTCAGTATTTAGGAATGCTTGTAAAATAATTGCAATTGTTGCTATCCATAATAAAGTTCCACCATATTGCGCGGTAATCGCAGGTCCCAATAACCATTCACCACTGCCGATTGAAGCACCAAGTGCAATTATCCCCGGTCCCAAAATAGCTGCAAATGCTCTACCAAATTGGTAACGTGGTGGTTCTGGTAATTCTGCAACCTCCCAATCAGGTAGCTCCCCACCGTCAACATGTTCATTCTCAATAATTTCTGACATATTACCACTCCCAACATATACTGATATCTAATTTCTCTGCAATTGATTCAAGATTACGCAGATGATCAACATGAATCGGTATACCTGATTCTATCCATGCATCGTAATTATTCCACTCAATTTCTCCTGGTAAATATACTTGTGCTACATCATCCTGCGTTTTTGTATTATGAATATGACTGATACCTTGCTTGATCTGGTTCACATAAGCGTCAAAATCAGTGAAGTTTTCAATATTGATAGCGATAAAGAAGTGTTCGGATGATGATCCTGTCTTGACACAAGACATCATTCCACCTACTAAAGGACCAGCTAAAATACCCATGATAAGTGCCAATCCGTATCCCCTTGCTTCACCAGCAGGAAGCATCCAAGGACCTTGATTTGGATCATTGCTTGGATTACCTGTATCATCAAGCAACCATCCTTCTGGCACTTCCTTTCCATACATCCGCATTGTCCCAACTTTACCCCATGAAGAAACACCACATGCCATATCCAATACAATTGGATGACTGTCACCAGTTGGCAATGCATAACTCATTGCATTGTTCGCAGTAACTGCTTCAGCACCCCCGGGTGGAACAAGTGTAGGATTTCCTGTATTCGTCGTAGAAAAACCGATCATACCATTTAAGGTAGCCATAATTGAATAGCAAGCAGCAGCACCAAAATGTCCAGCATTATTCACGCCAACTGCAGCAACACCTGTGGATTTGGCTTTTAATATTGCAGTTTCCATCGCATATGTGCTCGCGATATGTCCAATACAATTATCCCCATCAATCACAGCAGAACTTGTAGATTCAGAAATTATCCGTATATTTGGTTCGGGGTTGAGTGATCCATTTAATACTTGGTTCAGATATCCCGGTAAAGCACGCGTCCCGTGTGAATGAACACCCCGAAGGTCGGTCTGGACCAACAGTTCTGCCATTAACTCCGCATTTACACTTGATAACCCTGCACTTTCACACAAGGATCGAGTGAAATCATGCAATCTATCTGACTTAACAATGACTTCCTGCATGTATACCTCATTATTTTATAAAAGTAGTTCGTATTTTAACAGAGACACAAACATGATACAAGGACATTCTATAGATGTCAGTAATTCTCAATATGGAGGTTTATTGTAAAGTTTGAAACTCTAACTAAATCTGTTATTTCTATTTGAAATTCTATTGGATATAGTGTTAAAATCATCACAAGTATAGATAGATTATGAGTGTGAAAAATGATAAATAAGACGTTATACAAAATTAAAAAAACAGTGGAAAAGTATAGAATCAGTATAATCACTTTCCATATAACAATCTTATTTCTTCTGCTATTAAATGCATGTAAAAGCCCATTAACCCTTGTATTAGGTGATGAAAGAAACGATGTATTATCACAATTACAAAATAGGTCTTTCAGACAATTTGTTCCTTCAAAAGATGCATATAAAAGACAGGCTGTAATTATTGATTTTTCTAATCATCAGAATAGAAAAATAAATCTATGGGCACAATATGCTGAAGGTGGAAATGCCATTAATGAATGGGAAATTCTTGCCGATGAAGTGTTTGTGTATAAGAATGAAACATATTACGAATTGTCATTCATAAATCCTGAAACTCATCAGAATCTACCTGAAAAATGTGATGATTGTATAATTACAACCGGTGTTTCTATTTCTATCAGGAACTTATATGATGATAACAGGATCGAATTCAGAATCAATGATGAGAATAAAGTACTACCACCACCTTTTCCTGTATTTAATTCATGGACAACATTCAATGAGGATGAGATTGTTGATTGATCAATATAATACCATTTCTAATTGAATAACTCTCTATTTTGTAGCACAAACTTTCAGTTGGTGTCTACCTTGCTTCAATCCTAACAACCGGGAATGAGATAATCATAAATAGAAATGGTATAGCTTATCATCAGAGTCGATGAAACAATTAAAACAAAAAAGGCGTGCTATTAAACACGCCTTTGATAAATAGATAATTCTAATTACGTTTAATATCTGCCCAAATTGTCGTCAACTTATCCTCTGGCTCAACAGGCAATGCACCAGCTACTTCCTTGAAGAAACTGGCTTGGTCATCTGCATTGTTTGGATAATACTTGACAGCATTATGTGTGGCATCATCAAAGTGAAGATTTGCGTATGCATGTCCTCCACCCTCACCACAACGGAATAAGATGACATTAGCTCCTTTTTGCAATTGAACTTCAATATTATAATCCACTTGTTGGGCTGCACCAGTCCATGTGGAATTATTATACCATTTCTCTCCATTAATCCAGATCTGCGCATAATCATCATGTGCAGGGGACATGACGGCTTTCATGTCTTTTTTTGCTTCAATAACACAAATCCAATATGAATCAAAATTGTCAACGGGTCCACCCTCTTTTTGCATATTGTGTGCATTAGCAGGATCAATTTCAAAGACTTCCCATCCTGCAGCACCACCGTTATTTTCTCCCCAGTCAAGGTCAGTTTTCTTAGTCTCCATTAAACCTTCAATTGTTGAGAGTTCCACCTGATTGATTTTGCCTCCTGAACTCAGATCAATCAAATCTTTTGGAGCAGAATTCCCAAAGCCTCCACTATTAGCATAATTCTTATCAGGACCATACCATTTGGTAATCCAAGTATCCACGCCTGAATGATCCTCATTTAATTGACCTACTGGGGGATTTGTTAATAAATCTGCCTCTTTAAGTGGACCACCATCCATATTTACTTTACCGATGCCGTATACAGGATGAGAAATACTCATAATTATACCGAATGAGATAATTGTTATGAGTATGTGTAAATATACTTTTTTCATAATGAAATATTTCCTCCAATTTTGTTAGAATTCAATAAACTTTCTTGATTGGTTCTTATAACACTACTAACAACTCCTCTGAATGCTAAGATTATACTGAATCAGAGGATGTAAAATTATATATATAAGAATGCTATATTATATACAAAAATATGTCAAGTCTTAAATAAACTTGACTGTGATATTTAGTCTTATTTATTTACACTATTCAAAAGAAACAATACATGTTTATATTATGAATGGTATTATTCTATTTCTTAATAAAAATGGAACTTATGTAGATATTTCTGTAATGTCTTTAAGCAAACGGATTTCAGGTTAGATATCAATATAAGCTCATTAGCGATGACGGGTGTAATATTCACGCAGATAAGTTTGACGATCTGGAGTATCTATACGTCGTTTACGGGTTGGTAGTTCTGGGGTAGATATATATCCGCTCCATATTCATCTAAGTGTCTCTGTAAATTTTATATATTCGTTGAAATTAATTGTATTCAATCGGTTTATTTAGTATTATATAGTTACAACATACGAAGTACAGAGGAGATAATTATTGAAAAAGTATATACTTATTGTCCTGATATTATCAACTTTCATCATCAACTCTACTTATGCAGAACTCACCGTTATACAAAAACAAGCAGCAATAGATGCAAAAACAGATGTCGATATAGGCTTGTGGTTAATTACTGGTTTTAGTATCAGTGGCATAGGTTTTTGCACGGGCTGTTATACCGGGTTAGTTAATGCTGAGGGGAGTAGCGGAGGCTTAGAATACTACCCAACAGATGTAAATTTATCATATGCAATTGGATGTAGTGCTCTTATTGATATAATTTCACCATTGTTGATTCTGGTCCAAAAACCTACCGTCCCACCTTACCGATTGCTTGGAAAATCACCTGAATATGTATGGCACTATTCAAAAACATATAGAAAGTCAGTTCGTATTCAGCGTCTGAAATGGACCGCAATCGGTTCGTTAACTGGGTTTGGAGTGTGTACTGGTTTTATATTATGGTTTGATTCTCTGGAGTAATAAAAAAATTTCTAAAAGAGAATGTCTCTTTTTTGTAGCATTAACTACAATTAAGTGATTTCCCGTTTCATACCTAACCACCGGTAATGAAAATATTTTTTAATAGAAATCAAATACGATCGTTCTACTAATAAATGTCAATCAGCCAATATAGTTTGACGCACGTCTATGTTTCATTACAGCATTACAGTTTTGTCTATTACTATAGTCTATATCGATTACACCGGATATGAATCCAAAGCATTTTGCCATTTTGCCAACTGTTCTACTCTATGATCAGAATCTGTTGGAATCTCCAAAGGTCTTCCTCGGGTATCTATTACGATACCTACTACACCTCCAGATACTTTTCTTTCAACAGAATTCCCATGACCCGTCCCAAGATCAAATTTTCGTGAGGGTTGTAGTTTTACCGTTACCGTTTCCCCTATACCCAAGGGATACATTCTGAGTTCACCATATGGAATTTCCTCAACAATGTTATCCCTTCCTTCATATACAATCTCGATTGTGAGACAAGGATCACCATCCTTAGATACGCCTACAGGTGATATACATGTACCAAGATGAATTAGACAGTCTCTCTCAAATACCTGTGTTGCAGCTTCTGCATTTACCTGTGCCAAGACACCCAGTTGAGGCATCATAAAAATACTATCAACAGCAAGGTGGGTTATACCTTCAGGTTGAAAGGCATCTATCATCATTAACATAGATTGCTGTCGACGTGGGGCATGTGAGAGTACACCTCCACTGCCCACTATCATATCTAATGACAACATATTTACAAGCGTTTGTCCACTTTCTGCTTGGTCAAATGCTTCAGCAATAGTTCGCTGTTGTTGAACTCCCCGCAATTCAACTGCTAACTGTTTATGTTGTTCAAAGGCTAATCTTAATGCCTCTCGAGCGATTGCCTGTTCCAATACTAATTCCTGCAATGTCTGTGGAATCGTTGTGGGACGGATCATCTTATTCTTTACTCGATTTCTTAGATCCCCTAATTGAATCTCAAATGGTACCCAACGGAGGATGTTCTCTATACCTGCTTCAGCAAGGACATTCGATACACTATAACTCATGCCCAGGTTAGCACTGACAGTTCTATTAAAAATGGGTTCTGAATCTTTATTCTTAAATACTGAAAATACATCCGTCGTTGCACCACCGATGTCAACACCGATCACTTGGATGTTCTGCTGAGACGATACTGTTTGAATTATTTCTCCTACTGCACCAGGCGTTGGCATTATTGGAGCATCTGTCCACTCAATTAGTTTCTTATATCCCGGTGCATGTGCCATTACATGTTCAAGAAACTGTTCCTGAATCTTGTAACGGGTAGGCATGAGTTCTTCACGTTCTAAGACCGGTCGTAAGTTATCTACAATCTCCAAAGACATGACATCATCTAAACGTTCCCTAATTAGTTCTTGTGCATCGATATTTCCAGCATAGATTAATGGTAACTCATAAGCAATTCCCAATCGGGGTTGTGGACGCGCAGCAGCAATGATCTCTGCTAATTCTACTACATGAGATGTCGTTCCACCATCTATTCCACCAGATAAAAGTAACATATCTGGACGGAGATGACGTATTCTCTCAATCTTTTCATGTGGTAATCGTTTGTCATTTGATGCAATGACATCCATAACAATTGCACCAGCCCCCAAAGCTGCACGTTCTGCACTTTCTCCAGTAAGATTACGCACAACACCTGCAACCATCATCTGTAGACCACCACCTGCACTACTGGTTGATATATAGATATCTACACCGTCATCACCTGTCTGCGGCTTTAAGATAACACCATTATCAAGGAGTTTACGTCCTGCAAGTTCTTCTACCTCTGTTATAGCATTAATCACCCCAGCTGTAACATCTTCAACAGGTGCTTCAACAGTTGTGGGGGCTTCTCCACGGACTATAAGATGGTATTCATCATCTCTCTTTTCTATGAGAATTGCCTTAGTAGTTGTGCTACCACAATCAGTTGCAAGAATAGAGCGGATATTCTCCGCGGACTCATTCATATTTATTTCCTTTACTTCCTGACAAGTGGATCAAATTATATAAGATAATTAATATCCAATTTCACGTAGATATTCCCGATTTACACTCATACGTTCTTCATCACTCCGATCTTCTACCATTCCTGGACATGCTGTAATCCAACGATCATATCCTATTTCTTCCAAGGCATTCATAATTCCTGGAAAATCCATTGCATCACCTTCACCAACATCCACCCAGTCTACTTCGTATGAATCACCATTCCCTCCTGAATAACCGGAATAATCTTGAAGATGCATATAAACAAGGACATCTTGGTATCTACGTATAGATTCAATTGGATCATATCCCCATAATGCAGAATGGGATACATCAATACATAATTTACACTTTCTTAGAAGACTCATATACTTTGCCCAATCTTCAATAGAATCAACGGTCGTATTCGTATGTATATGATAGCAAACATCTAAACCGTATTGAGATGCGTATTCTGCCCAATCCTCTGATACATCTGCAAGCTGAGCCAAGTCTGTGTTATCAACAGGTCTATCTTTCGGTTTACCAGCCCCCATAAACATAAAGCAATCTGCTTCTACCTCAGCGGCAAAGTCAATTCGTCGCTTATTTAACTCCATCTGATTCTCATTCTTATCTATAGGCAACCCGCGGGCGGTAACTGCCGCAATAGGTAAATCAACATTGTCACAGGTTTTTCGTATATCCTTCGGTGAACCCACCCATTCCAATGATTGACGCATCTCCCAACCATCCCATCCTGCATCTTTAAGCTGTTTTAATAGTTCCTCAAAATCCGGTTCTTGCCATCGTAAAGTACTATATCCAAATTTAAATCCCATAATTTTTCTCCTCATAACACATTATCTGAAACCGTTTATTCATCCATTAAATTATATCAAAATTTCGTAGGACTTGCAATAAATGTTGTCTTTTGATAGACTATTAAAAACCTATGTATATATAGTTACGACCTAATCTTAAGGAGATAATATGGACAAAGTTAAACTCGGATTTATCGGTACAGGTGGTATGGCAGGTGCACATATGCGTAACCTGAAAGACAACTTTGAGGATGTCGAATTCTGTGCCATGTGTGATATATCCGAAGATAGGGCAAAAGCACGAGCTGAAGAATATGGTGGTAATGCATACTCTGATTACCGTGAAATGTACGATAAAGAAGATTTAAATGCAGTTTATATTTGTACGCCACCATTCGCACATGGAGAACAAGAACGGATTGCTTGTGAACAAGGTATTGCCATGTTCATTGAAAAACCAATCCATTCCGAACTTGAACCTGCGGTCATTATTAATGACCATGTGGAACAGAGTGGTGTGATTACAAGTGTTGGATATCATTGGCGTTATGGTGGTAATGCACAGAATGCAAAAAAGATGCTCGAAGAACAACCACAAATTCTCGGTGCACTCGGTTATTGGATGGGTGGAATGCCGGGAACTCCTTGGTGGAGAGTCCGCGCTGAATCAGGTGGACAACACGTTGAACAGACTACCCATATCTTCGATCTGGCACGGTTTCTCGTTGGAAGCGATGGAAAAACTGTCCACGGTGTAGCAAACAGCGGGAGTATGACACATATCGAGAATTATGATGTTGATGATATTAGTATGGTCAATATCGAATTTGAAAACGGTGCCGTAGCAAACATCGTTTCCGCATGTGCTTTAGAAGGTTTCGGACGGGTTCATTTGGAGGTCTTTACTCGGGGCTTGGTCGTTACTGTCGGTGGACCCAATAACGTTAACATAAAGGGTGAAACCGAACCCTTATCCGGTGAAGGTGGAAAAGATCGTGATCGAGTGTTTATTGATGCTGTTAAATCCGGTGATGATTCAGAGATTCTTTCACCCTATAGTGATGCATTACAGACACTTAGAATTATGCTCGCTGCCAGTACATCCTTTGAAACTGGAAAAGCAGTTGATTTATAAGAAACAGTTATAGAAAGAATTTCTCCCTTTGGAAGAATCTAATTCTATTAGTATTAGTGTTCTATCCGATTAAGGGGTTATTTTGTATTTTTAATGAGAAAGAGAGTAAAACATTATGCCAATTAATCAATCCATCTGTTTTGGTGGTTTCCGTCGAGACAAAGAACCGTTAGATGTAATTAAAAAAGCTGCTGACATCGGCTATAAATCCGTAGAAATGTTACCTCAGGAATTGTGGTCTGCTGTCCAAGACCATGGTATGCGTGTCGGTATAATCGTAGGTCATTCATCCCTACCATCAGGGCTAAACGATCCTGACAACCATGATCGTATTGAAGATGAACTCCTAAAGAATATTGATATTGCAGCAGAAAATGATATACCCGGTCTAATCTGTTTCTCAGGCAACCGTGAAGGGAGATCGGACGAAGAGGGTCGAGATAACACTATTGCTGGATTATCACGTGTTACCAAAGCAGCTGAAGAAAAAGGTATTAACCTCAATATTGAGCTATTGAATAGTAAAGTGAACCACCCAGATTATCAGTGTGATAAGACGGATTGGGGTGTAGAAGTTTGTAAAGGTGTTGGTTCACCACGAGCTTTACTATTATATGACATTTACCATATGCAAATTATGGAAGGTGATTTAATTCGCAATATTACCGATTTTGGCGAATACATCGGACATTATCATACAGCCGGTAATCCCGGTCGACGTGATCTTGATAATGAACAAGAAATCTATTATCCAGCAGTCATGCGTGCCATAGTTGAAACTGGATATGATCTGTACGTTGGACATGAGTTCAGTCCTAAAGGTGATGCGTTTGATGCGATGCAACACGCTTATGATATCTGTAATGTATAGATTATTCTAATATCGTTGGACGGGTCTCTATACCCGTCCATTAAATATAATCTAATGACACCTGAAGCCAAAGCACGTCAAACCATAGATAGCATGTTGGAAACGTCTGGTTGGCAGATTCAGAATTATGCAGAACATGATACAGATGCTTCCCTTGGTGTTGCTATCCGCGAATATCCATTAAGATTTAATCAGAGAGCAGACTATCTCCTCTTCATCGGTGGTGTTGTGTGAGGATCAAAATTACACAACTCCCGATGATGGCAGGAAATTTACTGATCTCTACAACGTTCAACAACTTGCCAAAATTGAAGCTTCTTTTTGTTTTTCATGTAGAAATATGGTAATATATAAATGTAAAATATCTATATAATCCATTCACTACAAGTATTTTTTATTCTCTTAAGAAATATTTTACATGAAACCCAAAAATTACAGACTGCACAGATAGAGATGAAAAAACACGGAAACCGATCCGCTGCTTGCACTTGCAGGAACGTTGGATATTGATATTGCTGAAATAAAGAAACACCTCAAGAATACTGTTCGTCCTAAGATACATGTCGTTAAAGGACCTTCTGTAGAGCACCCGGATCCGCTCATCGCATTAGTAGGAACGTTGTAATCTGATGTTACTGACATCAGTGAACATCACGATGATTATATCAGACACGCACTTTTAGCAGAATTGTCGGGAGATGAGGATGAATAACAAACTTAAAGCACACTTGTAGGTGACATAATATGGAAACTGGACAAAAGGAACACGATATCCTTCTACCCCCCACAAATAAAGTGCTGTTTCGTAAACAGATGCAAAGCGAATTAGACGAAATCCGACAAGAAGCTGAGGAAGCTTATGCCTTGGATAACGAAATTGACCCTGTCCCTGATTCTGCTTATGATGATACTTATTACTTATTAGATATACTTTTTGATAACAATGTACCTATGCCAGATTTCGGGTGGACAGAGGATGGGAGTCTTGGCTTGGAATGGAGGCCGAAGAAAGGAATCGCAACCATAGGAATATATGGAGATAATCTCGTTATATTCGGAGCGTTCTTTGAAGAAAACCGTCAAGTTGAGGGAATTTGTGAATTATCGGATACGCCAATGTTATCGAGTTTTCTTACGACATTATTAAACATCCTTAAATAACGAGTTATGCTAAATGACTAATTGTTAGATAATAATTCACATTAGCAGGTAGAATTGGATATCTTTTTTTGTTTTAAACTTTTTTCAGTACCGTAGCGACGATATGTTTATAGAAAAACGTCTATAACACCCTCTTTAGTCCCGACAAATGCCAAACTCGCATTTGGTGTTGATTTGGTAACGACGATATGTTTCTATGGTAAACCTAATATATGTGATAACTTTAAAAATAATTGGTTTACTGGCACAAGTCGTTTAAATAAGGATTTTATATGAATATCTCATCGGGTGAAAAACTCACCCGTTTTATTCGTTTTAGCAATCAGTTTTCTCAGGTCAAGGGGGAGGTAAGATATAGAGCAATTATTCCACCTAAAAATAGTGAAAATCTGTCTGTGTTCCAAATATCATTACCGACAGAACTTTCAGACAGCGAAGTATGGAAGATTGGATTTGATCATGTCCAACGAGGCGGAATACCGATAAAGGCACGTGCCGAACTATTTGTGAGGGATGTAACTGCTTGTAACCTTAAGGTCATTCTTGACGAACCACCTCCCAGACATGCCAATATTACACCCTTTCCTGCAGATAATAGGGCGCGGCAAAGTATAGCCAGAAAACTTGCCAGTGTCAGCAAATTAGTTGTTCTACCAGAAAACACCTGATTTCATGTTTGAGAAATAGTCATGTCAAATGATTCCACAACAATTGTTCAAAAACTATGGAATTTCTGTAATGCCCTTCGAGATGATGGAGTAAGTTACGGAGATTTCGTGGAACAACTCACGTATCTGCTCTTTCTGAAACTCGCGGACGAACAGGGAAAACTACCTACAAACACATCATCTAAAATTCCTGCAGGTTTGGATTGGGAGAGTCTACGTAAAGAGAGTGGTGCTGCTTTAGAAAATCAATATGTCAAAATCCTTAGAGAATTGAGTAATGAGAAGGGGGTTGCTTAGTGTAATTGTCCGAAAATCGCAAAATCGCATTTAGACACCCAAGAAACCATCACTTTCCAAACCACTCACCCAACACCAACCCCTCTTATCCTCGTAATCCGTGTAATCCGCAATTCAGACTAACCCCGAACAGTATAAGATGAGAACCAACATAAACCTATTATGCATCTTCACAAATTCACATAATACATTAACAATATACAAATGAATCTGAGATATCCAGACCATTGATTTTACGCAAATATCAGACGTTTGAATAAAACAAGTGTTAAATTATCAATGTACAAAATTAGAAAAATTACCCATCTTCATCACCAACTTTGTTTGCAATATGCTAATAATTGTGGTATCCTATCTAATATTGAAGTATATATGTGGGGTAACTGCTATGAAATTAGGTCTATGCTCCATTGCCTTTCAAGAAAAGCCTTTGGAAGAAGTAATTGATATTGCTGCCGAATACGGTTTCGATGGATTAGAGGTATGGGGAAAACCACCCCATATACCCGTCGAATATGAAAAATCCTATGTTAAAAAGATACATAGTTTAGCACTACAAAAAGGCATAACAATTTCTGCTTACGGTTCTTATGTAGATCCCCTAATGGACCTACATCAAAAGTATTTTGAAGAAGCATTTGTTATAGCACAAGATCTCGGAACCGATCTGATAAGAATATGGTCTGGTGGTGGTCCATCAAAATCTATCTCACCCGTTGATAAACGGCTAATACTCTTCCGTTTAGTCAGTCTATCTCAATGGGCTGATTTTAGAGGGATTAAATTAGGGTTAGAAATGCATAATAACCATCTCACTGATTCTGTTGAGAGTATATTAGATGTAATTGAAAAAACAAACAATCCCGCTCTTAAGACCTATTATCAACCATTGTCTCGCATTGATGCAGATGAACCCCACGATGCTGCTCAAAAACTGGCTGAACATGTTGTCAATATACATGCACAGAATTTCGATGAGAATGGAAAACCGTGTAGAATCGCTGAAGGTGTCGTAGATTACAGCAGGATTATCGAAACGCTCAATTCGGCAGGATACGATGGATTTATACACGTTGAATTCATTCCCGGCGATAACAAAATGGAAGATCTGCAACGGGACAGAGATTACTTAGCAAGTTTGATTGAACCTTTACCAGAAAATTCATTGAAGGATATTGAATCAGATCCTGTGTAATTTAGTTCTATCTTTCATATATGCGGTTAGAAATTGGAATCATCGCTCTTCTTGAACAGGCGTTAGAAACAAAAGCAGAAAAAAGAGCACAGTTTAATTGGTTATGTAATAAACCAAAAAAAGAACATTTTGGAGAACACTACGATAAAATAATCAATTTGTATAACCATTTTAATGGAAACTGGGAAGGAACTACTGCAAAGGCAGACGGTCTACTGACACCAGATGCATATTTCCCCGATCCCTACAAGTTCATTGTTGAATTCGACGAATTACAACACTTTACTAAATATAGAGAAGAGTCATTCAATTATTATCCTCAAGACATAAGTGTTGGATATAATACCAACAAATATATAGAGTATTGTCAGAAATTTTATTCTGAAGCACTCGCAAAAGGACCGGAAAGATTTCGACGAACAACCACTGATTTTCAGTATGTAAATGGAAGAGCTGCACAAAGAGCCTTTTTTGATACATTTAGGGATTGGTTGCCAACTCTACATGGACTAAAACCCACGATTAGAATAGCAGAATTTGAAGTTTACCCAATACTCAATGAAGAATTAACAGGACAAGCAGCAATAGACTATTTGAAAAGAATATTATTTGAACGAATGGACAATTAAAACCCCAATTCGTTTTCAGAAAAGGTAGGGTATTTATCACTTCATGAGCAAACAAACTGTTTCAACAGTTAATCTTGCAGATTATCCATTACTACAATTAATCGGAAAAACCCCCCTCGTTAAAATTAACCTATTCAAAAACGAATTCCCAAATGTTGATATATACGCTAAAGTTGAAACCTATAATCCTGGAGGTTCAATTAAAGACAGACCTGTTTTACGAATGTTAACTGAAGCAATCGCATCAGGGGAACTAACTAAAGAAAAAATTATACTGGATTCCAGTTCTGGCAATGCTGGTATTGCTTATGCTATGATTGGGGCATCATTGGGTTATCAAGTTGAGCTGGTAATTCCAGATAATGCAAGTGAAGAAAGAAAAAAACGGATACACTCACACGGCGCAAAAATTGTATACACTGATGCAATTCTTGGGTATGATGAAGCATTACGTGAGGTTGATCGTAGATACGAAAAAAATCCTGAAAAATACTTCTTTAAATCACAATATGAGAATGAGAATAACTGGTTAGCTCATTATGAAACGACAGGTGTTGAAATCTTAGAACAAACTGACGGAAAACTTACTCACTTTGTCGCAGGTGTTGGAACAGGTGGTACAATTACTGGTATCGGACGAAGACTTAAGGAATATAATTCTAATATTCAAGTGGTTTCTATAGCAACAGAACTCTTTCCAGGTATAGAGGGCTTAAAATCACTTGACCATCCTGATGATATTGTTCCTGAAATACTTGACCAATCTGTAATTGACATCAAGATTCCTACAAAAATTGAAAATGCTCTTGATATGTGTCTAAAACTCGCACAACAAGGATGGTTCGTAGGACAATCATCCGGTGGATACCTATACGGTGTATATCAAGTAGCAAAAGATATACAAAATGGTACAATAGTAACAGTTTTTAATGATCTCGGTGAACGATACTTTAGTACAAGTTTATGGGATTAATAGCATCTACCCATTCAATTGAGAAAATATTGATTTTAATCATTGGATTATAAAAACCAGGAGTTATATGGATACGACAGTTATACCCTTTCGTGGTCTACGATATAATCCTAAGAAAGTTGGAAATATAGTAGATGTTATCGCCCCACCTTATGATGTCATCAAACCAGATGAACAAAGAGAATTAGAACAACGACACCCCGCCAATATTATCCGTCTAATACTTAGCCAACCCAATAAAAATGATAACGACAAGGACAATCAATATACCCGGGCAGCCCAATTATTGAATCAATGGATTGATGACAGTATCCTCGTTCGTGATAGTGAACCAACATATTACATCTATGATCAATCGTTTCATGCTCCAGATGGAAGAGATTACTCTCGACGCGCATTAATTGCTAATGTAAAACTTGAACCATTTGAAAATAGAGTCATTTTTCCTCATGAAAAAACACATGCAGGTCCAAAAATTGATAGACTCAATCTAATGCGGACATGTCATGCCAATCTAAGTCCAATATTTCTTTTATACCAAGATTCAGATGGTGAGATTGAAGAAATTATGCATCTGTTTACACAAGAGAATATGCCTGATGTCGATTGTCCTGAAGTATTTGGGAGTACACATAGAATATGGACGTTAAAACATTTACAATCCAATGAAAAAATAAAATCTTTGTTTAAGACAAAACCTTTATTGATTGCTGATGGACATCATCGTTATGAAACTGCCCTTACCTTCCGGCAAGAGATGGAACAGAAAGGATTGGGAACAGATTTTAATGGATACGATTACATGATGATGAATTTGGTTCGTATGGAATCATCTGGTTTAGCAGTCTTAGCAATTCACCGATTACTATCTAATCTTAGTGCTGTACAGATTGAGAATGCTATGAAATATATATATGAAGATTTCGATGTTCATCAGATGGATAATTTATCTTCTCTAATGGTGAAATTAGAGGAATTAAAAGGTAAATCTTCTGTTTTTGGATTATATACATCTGATAAGAAATATAAATTATTGATACCAACTGACAATACTGAGAGATTAGATGTATCCATCGTTCAGGATACTATTATTAATGGACTTTTTAAAATCGAGAATCTCGCTGAACACATTAGTTATACTGCATATACTGAAGATGCAATTAACCATGTCAATGAAAGCTCAGGACGCGTGGCGATATTAATGAATCCTACACCAGTTGAACAAGTTTTAGATGTAGCTATGGCAGGATCAATTATGCCGCAGAAATCTACATATTTTTATCCAAAAATGGCTACTGGTTTGATTCTGAATTTATTGAATCAGTAACAAAAAGAATACTTACATGAACACATGAATACTGATAAATTCCTTGATACACTTGAATTCTCACATCAGTTATATGATGAAACGCCGCAACAATTCGAATTCACTTCTACGAATTTATATGAAGCCGAATTATGGCAAGCCAAATTACGGGTAAAACTTATTGAATTGATTGGTGGGTTCCGATCTTCTGTGTGTGACTTACAATCAGAAATAATAGAATTCAATGAGTTCCAAGAATACACTCGCGAGACTGTCATATTTTTTAGTAGATCTAATATGAAGGTTTTTGGTTATTTTTTAGCACCAAAAGACAAAATTGACACGCAAAATCCAACAATTTTATGTTTAGCAGGTCATGGTCGTGGTGTGGACGATATCGTTGGAATTGATGAAGATGGAACGATGCGGGATGAATATGGAGGTTACCAAAACGACTTCGCCCTTCAGTGTGTTGCAAATGGATATTCTGTATTGGCTATTGAGCAATTTGGTTTTGGACATAGAAGAGATTCTGTAGCACGTGAAAGGGGTGGTGGGAGTTCGTCCTGTCAACCAAGCTCTGGGGCAGCATTTTTACTGGGACAGACTATGGTGGGTTGGCGTGTATACGATGCAATTCGGTCTTATGATTATTTATCAACTCGACCTGATGTAGATATGGACCGATTAGGTATAATGGGTATATCCGGTGGGGGTACTACATCATTCTACACCGCAGCAATTGACCAAAGGGTTAAGGTTGCTGTAGTTAGTGGCTATTTTAATACTTTCAAGGATAGTATACTTAGCATTAGCCATTGTATAGACAATTATATTCCAAATGTGCTAAAATATGCCGAGATGTACGATATTGCAGGATTAATCGCACCAAGAGCTCTGTTTGTTGAATCTGGTACTGAAGACACGATCTTCCCAATAGATGCTACACGTTCCTCATATATACGCGCAAAAGAAATCTTCAAAATTTTCAATGCAGAGGACAAATTGGATATAGAAGTCTTTGAGGCAGGACATAGTTTCTATGGTGTAAAAGCTTTTCAATTTCTCAATCAGATCTTGTAAGTAGGAGATATTAGTGGCTATTGAATTATTCTCTGTGGGTACTGAATTAGTATTAGGACAAATTCAGGATACAAATGCACATTGGATTGCTCAGCAAATCCTTCAAAATGGTGGTGAGTTACGACGGGTAACAATGCTACGGGATGATTTTGATGAGATGACTGAAGCCATAAGTTCAGCAATTCAACGGGAAACGGCACTTATTCTAACTACTGGGGGACTTGGTCCAACTCCTGATGATATGACTGTTGCCGTCATTGCATCTCTCATTGGAACAAAACCAATTGTAAGTAATGAAACAGTGGCTGAGTACAAAAAACGACGTGAGATGCCTGAGGACGACATTCTTAATGAGGCTCTTACCAAAATGGCAACAATTCCTGAAACTGCTCAAGTATATCAAAATCCTGCTGGATGGGCGCCATGTATTAGTGTTGAGTATAAAATGTCCACAATTATGATGATGCCAGGTCCACCACGGGAAATGAAGGCTATATTTGATGCATACATTCAACCTTTAATTATAGATCGATACCGTGATGAAATTAGTACTGCACGCGTATATGTAAGTATGTTTGAGGCTGAAGTTTCACCTCTAATGCAAAAAGTAATGGAACGCTATCCTGATGTATACCTAAAGGCATATGTATCTCTTCGAAACACTGAAGGGAATTCTATGCCTATCGACTTTGTTTCAACAAGTTCAGAAAGCCAAGAAACTGAAGAACAACTAAAATCTTCAATAGACTTCTTTCGTGAACTTGTTCTTGAAGCTGGTAAATCTTTTAGTTATGATGAATAATATCTGTTAAATTACAGTAATTGCGTCATATTCTAACTTAATTAATCTATTTAAATGAGAGGATTTCATATTTTGAACCGCAAACCTTCTGGGAATAGAAAAAGGAAATTTAGTCGTCCACCTGCAAGGAAAAGACCGAATCGTAAACAACAAAAGAAACAGCTGGTTGAAGAACCAGAGGTTACTGAGAATGTAGAAGAAACACCTGAACCTTCACAATCTAAGAATGATAAAATCGAAGTTGAAGGTGTTGTTGTTGAACCGCTACCAAATGCAATGTTCAAGGTTGAATTAGAAAATAAGCACCAGATCCTTGCACATATCTCAGGTAGAATGCGTAAACATTTTATCAAAATTGAACCCGGTGATAAGGTTACTGTTGAACTATCTCCTTATGACCTATCACGTGGACGTATTACATATCGTAAGCCATGACACCTACTACCTTAGTTAATATTACGGATCAAGATGATAAGGAGATACTACGCCTACTTCAATCTATCAAAGAAAAACAAGCTAATATAGAACAACTTACTATTACTATGGAACAAATGAAAGAAGAAGTTGATCTATTTCAACACCGATATAATACACAGGTCGGGAACTTTTATCTTGAACTTGATAAGATTGAACTTGAAACACAAGAATATCGACTAAGATTAAAATTGCGAAGAGAAGATATAAGTGAAGAGGAAATTGAGAAACGCGTTGCAGCATGTTTCAATGAGAATAGAATACGATTAGAGTCTATTGATAGACAGAAAGATGGTGACGAAAATCCAAAACTTGACGATTTACCCAATCAAGATGCAAAGAGGCTGCAAACACTATATAGGAAACTTGCAAAAAGATTTCATCCTGACAAAGTAGAAAAACCAGAACAGGAAAATATCACTGAGCAGATTATGCCACTAATTAACCGGGCATATCAAGAACAGGATTTACTAACTCTTGAACGATTGAGTATAGGATATACAGAAGTTGACTTATCAATTGAACAGACACTTTCAGATAAAAGAAAAAAATTACATAGTGAAATCCGTAACCTTAACAGTGTTACCAGTGAACTGAAATCTGAGATTAATCGCATTAAAGCTGGGAAGACGTATCAGTTGAAAAAGGAAGTTGAAACTGCAGAAAAAAGCGGAACTGACCTACTTACTACATTAGCAAATGATGTTAAAAGAAAATTAAAGATAGGACGTTCACAATTAACCCGTCTAATTTCTTTTTGGAATAAAACCAGTTCCCAATAGCTACATATAGAATAAGACTGAACATTGATATGGCAAACGAAGGATTAGGTAATGCAACTAAAAGATAAAACTGTAATAGTAACTGGTGGTGGACGAGGGATTGGTAAAGCTCTTTCAATTGCATTCGCTGCCGAAGGTGCAAATGTTGTAATCACTTCAAGAACTACTGACCAATTGGATGATGTAGCAAATGAGATTACCGATAATGGCGGGAATGTCCTTGCTATACCCGCAGATGTTACCGATCAAACAGCGGTTGAAGCTCTTGTGAATAGAACAATTGAAGAATATAACCGTATAGATATATTGGTTAATAATGCAGGTATTAATCCAAGAGGATTGTTCTTAGATTCAACTGATGAAGAATGGCATCAGGTATGGCAGGTGAATGTTATGGCAGTAGTGCATTGCTGTCGGTATGTATTGCCTATAATGCAAAAACAGAATAGTGGAAACATTATCAATATAGGTTCAGGATTAGGACAAGTGGGACATGCGAATCTGAGTATATATAGTGCTTCGAAAGCTGCATTACATGGATTAACACAATCCATAGCTGAAGAGGTTTGGCAGGATGGGATCATTGCTAATGTACTCATACCTGGTCCTGTGAAAACACAACTATCAAAACCCGCATGGGAAAGTACGGATACATTTAGAGGTCAGAGTGACCCATGGAAAGAACCCGAACAGGTTGTCGCATCTGCTCTATTCTTAGCTACACAACCCACCGATAGTGGTCCAACCGGACAGATTCTCAGTATAATGAGACGGGTGAGTCCTTAGAATTATAGTAAACATTAAAAATAATAACACAAAATCCCTGTAGGAGCGATTTCCGAATCGCGATTTTACGCAGTGATAGTCGGGAATCGGAGTTCCCTCCTACATCTCAAAATGTTACATTAATTCAAAAATTTACTATAAAATCAATTATAATGGGAAAGTTACCCGTTTCCCTTCCTGAGCAGATTGATACGCACCTAACACCATTTCCACTGAAACCCTTCCTTCCTCAACAGACACATCAGGGATAGAATCACTCTTTAAACAATCAATGAATGGTCGTGGAACTCCACCAATTCTAACCCCGTGTCCATCAGGAATTTCTATTCCCAGATCTTTCCATGATGGTTCATCCTTAGTATAGAGTTTCAAGGCTACAGCATTATCAGGTCTTGGTAAATTGCAAGATGGAGCATCCCCATAATTCTGGATTGCAACCCCATTATCTCCATAAATCTCTGTTGTATTCTCACCCGCTAAAGTTACAGACGTATTTAGGAGGACAGCCATTGCACCATCTTCAAATCGATAAATCGCAACACCTGTATCATCAGGTGCTACATCTGTAAGTACATTATCAATTTCAGCCATCACACTCAATGGTTTCCCAAGCATCCAATAAATAAAATCGGTCGCATGAGATGCATCATCCATAAACATACCCATATTCTTCTCTGGATCAATATGCCATTTACTTGGTCCTGTAACAAATGCTTCATTAAAAAGGACATTAATGCAATGACGTCTTCGAAGCATCCCAATCTTTCCCAAGACCCCACTGTCAATCAATTCTTTCATAGCAATATTCGCTGGATCACGTCGCATCTGATGAGCCATCATGAATTTCACACCCGTCTTTCTTACAATATCTCCAATTACATCACAATCCTCAAGTGTGAGTGCCATAGGTTTCTGGCATAATATATCTTTTCCTTCTTTCGCTGCCGCCACAACCATCTCAGCATGTCTGTTTGTCTCACAGGTAACAATCACTGCATCTATTTCCGAATTACATACTATATCTTCAAGATGTGGGGAATATTTCATATTATATTGTTCAGCAGCACGCCTACCACGTTCCTCATTATCATCCCAACAACCAATGAGGTTCACATCATCAAAAGATACCATCTGATTACAATATGCATTAGCATGTCCATGAGCAAAACTTACTATACCAATACCAATCTTTGATTTCATCTTAATGTTATCCGATCTATAATCTATAAATTTTATTATGTAATAGCTATTCCTTTATTTCCCTACACTTGTCAAAAACAAGCTCATTCTCACTTCTCTAAGTCTATCTCTATATTTGCTTCAATCCCTTTTTCATCCTTATTCACTGCAACAGTAATCGGACCAAGATATTCTAACGGAAATAAATTGTCCCTTAATTGTTGAATTAATCTCAAATCTATCTTTTGTCCTGAAAGTGACATAAGCAACGAAATAAGCGGTAGTAAACGCCTTACTTCAGGAATTAGCAGTTCGGGTTGAATATATCCGTAAATTACATCATCATTTAATGGAAGTCTCAATTCCGAGAGTTCTGGTTTATTGCCAATTCGTGTGTCAATAACTTCTCTCATGCCATTTAGAGTAGTAGAAAATACAAATTCGTCATTGATTACGGCATATCCCCCAACCAATGATAATAGGAAATGTAACCGTAATTTTACCGGTTGAATCGTAATCCCACTGTATTCTTCCGGTTCAAGAAATTCTAAAGCCTTCCCACTTATCATGAGATTAGTTTTATCTAAGCTTGTAATCCTTTTATCAAAAACGGATCTGTCTAAGATAGGCACCGATATTACTACTGAAGGGAATTTAGTATCTTCACCCTCGGTATGGGCTATCATCCCAATTGTCATTTCACCCTTCAGAAGATCTGTAAAATTAGGTAGATCAGATTCAGAATTAATCTTCAATCCATCTCTAACTGTATTCCACAACATTGTCAAATCCTGCTGTGGATTAAATACTCTAATTGCAGTCTGTTTAGGTAATGATGCTGGTAGTGATTTAGATTCTCTAATAGCTAATGTATCAGGTTCACCAAGACGTAATTGAGAATAAATCATACCATCCGAGTAGTGATTTCCTATTGTACAATAATCATAATCCTTTATCATAGGTAGGATTTGCTCTACAATAGGAAATGAATAATCCTTCGATCCTCCTACTAATAATGACATACCAGAAATATCCAGATAAGCGGTGTTAGACTCTTGATCATAACTTTTTATTATCTTTTCATTAAAGGGATGTGATTCAAGAAATCCATTCGCTTGCTGAGTAAAATTGTCAATCACTTCCGCAACAAGAATTGGACTAAGACTTAAAACACCTATTTTTCCAATGAAAGTATAACTAAAATCACGCGGGTATCCAGTAATAGTATTAATAGTTAGACCCTTGTATTCTCTCTGAATCCGTTCATACTTGGGATTAATAGCATCTGTAGCAGTAATGGCTTCGATCCCAAGCTTTTCTGGTCCCCCAACTTCTGTAATGAGAAGAAACGACAGTTCTCCTTCACGTTGATACAATGCCATTATCGCTTCTGTTCCAAAATGTCCATTAACCCCATCCATATCAAGCTTTCCACCCATTTCAGCTTCCCATACTAACTTCTGATACACCAATTGTCTCCACCAAAGTTGATTTCTAATATATGAAATGAGCGGCATTTTACGCGATTGTTCTCCAAATTCACTCTCATTAAAAGTCTTTACAAGACCTTCCAACTCCTTAAGTGTTAAATAACATAAAGGGGATTTGGGTAGAAGAGTAATTAGGCTTTGTTCAGGTTTCCAAAGGGCAGTTTTTTGATAAATTACGGATAGCAAAAGGATAATTCCAAGTAAGGTGAGAAGTATAATTAAGATGAGCTTTTTACGACTAATTTTCATATCATAGATAATGATAACAGACTTCACTGAATCCATTTATGATTATAACATACACAATATATTACAACAATCCAAAATACATTTGATGATTGTCTAATTGTGGTATACAATATACAGTTAGTATGTATGATTCTGAACAAATCCCACCTACATATCAAAAAATCCGCTTTTTTTCCATCCTACTAATATGTATCTTAGTACCACTAAATTGCTGGTGGGTTTCTGCATCAATTCTACGAGGGGGTGGCAGTCCTACCCAAGTTTCTTTATTCTATAATGCCATTTTTACTATTCTGGTCCTATTTGGAATCGGTTTATTGTTGAGTAGACTCAATAAAATTTTAGCTTTAAACCGTGCTGAACTATTAGTGATATATACATGCATCTCCATCGGTGCTGGTCTTGCAGGAGTAGATAGATTCTTGGTATTAATGCCATTAATTGGACATGCACATTGGTTCGCAACTCCTGAAAACGATTGGATAAACCTCTTCCATCTACATATTCCATCTTGGTTGGTTGTCAGTAATAAACGTGCACTTGAAGGATATTACTACGGTTTTTCAAGTATTTATGATTCACAGAATTTAATACCATGGTTACCTAAGATCCTATGGTGGACACTATTTATACTGGCAGTCCATCTTGTCATGTTGTGTATGAGTCTAATCTTTAGAAAACAGTGGGTAGAATCTGAACGGCTAAGTTATCCCATTATCCAATTACCATTCCAAATGACTGCACCAAAAGTAAGGTTTTTCAAATCATATTGGATGTGGTTAGGACTTGGAATTGGAGTAACCATTGATATTATAAATGGTCTAAATTATTTATTTCCGGCAGTTCCAAGTCTTGGAGGAAAATTATACGATCTTAGACGGATTTTCACTGAAAAACCTTGGAGTGGAATAGGATGGAGTCCAATCGGTGTTTTCCCTTTTGGAGTTGGATTGTCCTTTTTTATTCCGCTCGATCTCTCCTTCTCGTGTTGGGCATTCTGGCTAATTTGGCGTGCAGAACGGTTATTAGGTACAATTGCAGGTTGGCGTGCTTTGCCTCGTTTCCCTTATGAAGCAGAACAATCACATGGGGCATACTTAGGATTATGTCTCCTGGCAATTTGGATGAGTAGAAGATACTTACTCAGTATTAGTCAATCAATCTTCTCAAGGAATAGTCTATTACAAAATGGTAGAACAAATAATAGAAAAGAACCAGTTTCCTACAGGCTTATACTCATATCATTTATCTGTGGAATTACCTTTATCATCGGATTCTGTCTTAAGATGGGTATGAGTCTCTGGGTAATTGTCGTTTATTTCATTATTTGGTTTGCAATAGCAATCGCAATTACACGACTCAGAGCAGAACTCGGATCACCCGTACACGATTTACATTTTATTGGTCCTGATGAGATGCTTCCACGACTGGTAGGTATCCGTAGATTAGGTCCAATCAATCTTACTGGATTCGCATATTTATACTTTCTAAACCGCGCACATAGATCACATGCAATGCCACATCAACTTGAAGGTTTCAAATTAGCAGAAGGTGCGAAAATACCAATTAAGAAATTTGCACTCCTAATGATCTTAGCATCCGGATTGGGAGCATTAGGTTCGTTCTGGGTATTTCTTTCAATGTATTATACTGAAGGGGGTGGTGCTGGTTTTGGAAGAGAATCTTTTGGTAGATTAGAGTCGTGGTTAACCTATGCTGCACCACCAGATATTCCTGCTATTGCGTTTGCATCATTTGGATTCCTTGTTACACTTGTTCTCGCTGCCATGCGTATGCGATTTATTTGGTGGAATCTACATCCTGTCGGATATGCAATCTCTGGGAGTTGGGCTATAAATCCCATGATCGGTTCCATTTTTATCGGATGGTTACTCAAATGGTTAGTATTAAAATATGGTGGTATCCGTTTACATCGAAAAGCGATTCCATTCTTTCTTGGAATAGTTCTCGGTGAATTTTTAATCGGTTCATTCTGGAGTCTCTTAGCTGTTTTCCTTGATAAACCGATGTATAGATTCCTGTTTTAGATGACAATATACATTGATATTTTCCCTCAATATGATATAATATCTAAAACTAATTTCCGGACGAAATCTTGGATTTAAGTCATAAAGCAAATATCATTTCTAATACACTCGAACAATTCATGGGGATTCCAAAACGAGGTGGAACTAAGGATGTCCTTGAATGCCTTATATCGACCATCTTGTCACAAAATACTACTGATGTAAATCGAGATAAAGGTTATATACAACTTAGAAAAAAATACCCAACTTGGGAACAAGTTCTAAAAGCAAGTGTAAAGTCTATTGAAGAACAAATTAGAATCGTTGGTTTAGGTAAGCAGAAAGCTGAGACAATAAAGAACTTTCTAACATGGTTAAATCAAGAATATGGTGAGTTGAGTTTGGAATTTATCCATAAAATGGATACTGAAGATGCAATGGATTTACTGTGTCAACATAAGGGTATTGGGATAAAAACTGCATCTGTAACACTATCATTCGCTTGTGGAAGGGATGTATTTCCTGTTGATACACATATACACCGTATTGCAAAACGACTCGGTCTAATTCAACAAAATTGCTCTGCCGAAAAAGCACATTATGAATTACCTCTCATTATACCTGAAGGTAAATCCTATCCTTTCCATATGAACCTGATCTACTTTGGTAGACAAATCTGTAATGCACGTAAACCTTTATGTGATCAATGTCCATTAACCGATTACTGTCTATATTATAAAGAAAACAAACAATCTTAGGAGACTGATATTCAGACAGGAATAATGGATTATCTCAAGAAAATTACTTGGAAACACATTTTTGTTGTATTACTGATTTTACACATTTTACCTTTATGGATTTTCGTTTATTTTCCATCTCAAGACGGTCCAAGTCATGTCTATAACGCATTAGTACTTAAAGAATATTCAGATCCTGCAAACTATAAAATCCGCGATCTATGGAAACTGAATATCACCATCTTCCCAAATTGGTTATCTCATATTTTACTTTTAGCTCTCCTATATGTTTTCCCTCCACTCTACGCTGAGAAAGTCTTCCTAACATTTGCAATCGGATTGATACCGATAGCATTTTACTATTTTCTTAATGCTGTCCATAGTGGGAGAAGTGAGAATTATCTTTATGTATGGCTCGGTTTCCCATTTGCATATAACTACCTACTATATATGGGTTTTTATAATTTTACACTCAGTATTTCATTCTTCTTTCTAAGTTTTGGCTATTGGTGGAAATACAAAGATATCATGCAGGTTAAGCAACTATGTATATTATATATACTGCTTCTACTTACTTATCTATCCCATATAGTATCGTATGGACTCGTTGTATTAGGTATCTCAGTGGCTGCAGCATGCATTTGGGGTTCAGAATCTCTTGTTGAAACATGGAGAATTAAGAATAGACAGTTTAAAGATGTATTAACACAATTCTTCTTAACAATAAAACCGTTTTTTCAGTTCTTACTCTATATGATCCCTATCTACTTTGTATTAATGCAATACTATCTAAAAAGTCTGAAACAACATCAGGAGGGTGGACATAGAGGTATGCAGTGGATATGGGAATACTTCATTGGTGTAAAATCAATAGTATATTTTACAAATTGGCACATACCTGTAAATTATTTCCTACTTGCAGTTTTAGGTATATCTGTTCTCATTACAATATATTATCGTTTCTACAGACGTCAACAAATGAAATCTACCGATGTATTTTTACTCATTGCACTCATTTATACCTATATGTTTATAAAAGCACCTTGGGGTTACGGTCCTGGGGGTTGGATTAACGATAGAATACATCTATACATTTTATTAATGTTGGCACCATGGTTAGTATTTGATATGCATAAATATTTTAGATACGGTATCTCAGCTTGTTTAATCTTATTTGCGTTGGTTCATTTTGGTAGGACAGCCTATGATCATGCACGTATTTCACCTGAAATGGCTGAACTTGTATCTGGTACCCATTTAATTGAACCCCATACAACTTTTAATGTGATGAGTGCTGATGGACATAAATCTGAAGCATTGGGTAGAGTTGAATATGTCACTCCATTTTCACACATAAAAGCATTCTATGGAGTCTATGCAGATGATGTCGTACATCTGGCAAACTATGAAGCAAATTACGATTATTTTCCTGTTAATCGTAATAATAAAGATAGCGTTGGCCTCAATTATGTTCGAGCAGATTATGTTGTTGCATGGTATTATCCTGAAACTGAACCTTTTAATAATCTTAAACCCGATTATGATATTATACATCAGACTAAACATCTAAAACTATTCAAGAGAAAAACTGCTGACCAACCTGACCTGGACTTATGGAGTAAATCTGAAAACGGAAATATGGTTATTCGTTTTGACATGCAACCTGACAATGGTGAAGTGGAACAAGGTTATCATATTGTCGGCCCAAAAACCATGTATCAAACGGGTAAATATGGATGGGATACTGAATGGAACCCAAGAGATCCATTGAATACAACCAATTGGAGAATCCACCCACGCCAAGCATCTGTAGCAAACGCCAAGAATCCACCACTGACAAAGGATGGCATATTTGGTATAGAAGATGCTGCCTTTAGAGTGGACTTACCAAATGGCACATATCAGATAACTATTGTTTTTCAGGAAGAAGCTGGGGCAGAGCATGAAATTAATATGTTTGTAAATGAAAAGCCTTTTTTATCGAAGTTTATTATTCCTATTGGCAACCAAAGAATTGACAAGAAGATAAATGTTGAAGTTACGGATGGATCTATCGTCCTTGTTATAAATACATCCAAAATTAGGATTAAGAAATCTACCAGACACAATCATTGGGTATGGAGCGGATGTATAATTGAGAAGATTGATGAATAAGTAATACCATTTCTGATATATAATGTCTCTCTTGTAGTATAAACTTTCCAGTTTGTGCTCCATTCAGTTTCATTTCAAACAATTGGTAATGGTACAAAAATTAATTGAAATGGTATAAAAACTACTTTTGTGTATTTTATAATACCATTTCTAAGAAATATTCTGACATATAGACATCATCCACCAAACCTGGTAGGTGCGGTTTGGAACCGCAACGACTCCACCAAACACGGTAGGTGCGGTTTGGAACCGCACCGAATTTTGAAGTACATATGAATTTAAGAGAACTATTTATTTAGAATTGGTATAAATTGAGTTTATAGAGGAGTGTATAATGATAAAACCACATGGAGCTGATACCCTAACACCACTTTACGTAACGGATGATGCACGAAGATCTGAATTGGAAAAGCAGGCAAATGATTTACCGTCTGTTGTCCTCAATTCTGGTGCTGCTGCATCAGCCGTTATGCTCGCATCGGGGTATTTCACTCCACTGAAGGGATATATGAATATCGCTGAGGCAATTAGTGTTGCTTCTGATATGAAATTGCTAAACGGATTATTTTGGCCTGTCCCTATTTTGAATTTAATTAAATCTGAACAGTTAACAGATGATATAAAAAACACAGATCGAATTGTATTACTTGATCCGAATGTTGAAGGTAATCCACCTTTGGCTATTATGGATGTATCTGCAATTGAGGAACTAACCGATGTTCAAAAAAATCTGTTAATTAATAAAACCTTTGGTACTACAGATCCTGAACATCCGGGTGTACCTGCATTTTCAAGTGTTGGAAATCATATCTTATCAGGTACGATTGAAGTACTTAATTACTCATACTTTCCAAATGATTTCCCGGAGACGTTTCGCACTGCTGTTGAAATTCGACAAGATATTGATTCACGTGGTTGGGAAACTGTTGTTGCCTTTCAAACAAGAAACCCAATGCATCGCGCACATGAAGAACTCTGCAAAATCGCACAAAAAGAAGTTGGGGCTGATGGAGTATTGATACACATGCTTCTGGGAAAACTCAAACCTGGAGATATACCTGCGAATGTTAGAGACGAATCAATTCGGGCAATGGTAAAACATTACTTCCCAGACAATACTGTTTCTATAACAGGATATGGATTTGACATGCTATATGCTGGTCCACGCGAAGCCTTACTCCATGCTGTTTTCAGACAAAATTGTGGTGCTTCTCATTTCATTGTCGGTCGAGATCATGCTGGAGCAGGACAGTATTACGGTCCATTTGATGCGCAAATTGTCTTTGATGATATACCGAATGACGCATTAGAAATTGAAATCTTCCGTGGGGATTGGACTGTTTGGTGTAATAAGTGCAATGAGATTGTTATGATGCGAGATTGTCCACATGGAGATGATGATTACTTCACAATATCAGGTACAAGACAAAGAGAGATTCTGGCTGCCGGAGACCATCTTCCTCCTGAAATTGCAAGACCCGAGGTCGCTGAAATCCTTATGGAATTTTACCAAACTGAAGTTAATTAAACAAGCTTGTGTTAGCTATACAATACAATAAGAGCATCCCACGCTATCTAACAATGCGTTACATTGGTAAGAAGTGGGGTAGTCTATATACATCACCACTGTCAAGTATAGAACTTATTGATATTCCTGAACCACAAATTCCGACACAACAGTGGGTGAAAGTTAAAACTCGACTCAGTGGCATTTGTGGTTCAGATTTAGCCACTATTACCGCCAAAGGCAGTACTTATTTTTCCCCTTTTACATCAACACCCTTTATTCTTGGGCATGAAATCGTAGGCGAAATTACCGATATTGGAGATGAGGTACACGGTTTTTCAATCGGTGATAGGGTTGTCATCGAACCTGCCCTTTCATGTAAAGTTAGGGAAATTAATCCCCCTTGTCCCCAATGTCAAAACTTACGCTTTTCAAATTGTGAGAATATAACAAGAGGAAGTATATCTGAAGGTGTTCAAACTGGATATTGCCGTGATACAGGGGGTGGATGGAGTGAATATGTCCTCGCACATAAAGAACAGATACGGAGGGTTCCTGATAATATCACCGACGAATTAGCTGTAATACTTGAACCTTTCGCATGTAGTTTACACGGTGTACTTCAGGTAGAATTTAATAATAAAGAGGATATCTGTGTAATTGGTGGAGGGACGATTGGATTACTAACAGTCTCCGCACTCAGAATGCTGGGATACAAAAACCGGATTATTATTGCTGCAAAATATCCACATCAACAAAAAATAGCTCAAGATTTCGGGGCAGACGTTGTAATACCACCAAATCGAAATAGATATTCAGCTTTCTGCGAATTAACCAATGCTGAATCCTATCAACCAGAACTTGGACAGCAAGTATTAATCGGAGGAGTGGATATCACATTTGACTGTATTGCATCAAGTTCAACAATTGACGATGCACTCCGATACACACGTTCTGGTGGTGATGTAATTCTACTTGGAATGCCGGGGATACCAAAAAACATCGATTGGGTATCTATATGGTATAAACAATTAAATGTTAAAGGTGCATACACTTACGGTATTGAAACCTATAATGGTGAAACAATTCATACATTCGATCTCGGTCTAAGACTACTACAAAACCATGGGGAACAGCTACTCCCTATAGTAGGTACACCATTCTCACTCAGAAATTACAAACAAGCTATACAAACATCCCTTAATACTGGTAAAACTAATTCAATCAAAACTGTCTTCGATGTAAGATAAATAAAATAACTGGAATACCTAATAAAAATAAAACCTATAGAATTATATTCCAACAACCACCTCACCAAGAAGCCATCCATACACAATACAATTTACCTGATACCTACGCCTCTTCTCTGCGAATTCCGTGGAATCCATAATATCTGTGATTCAGACTATAATTCCGTAAAATCCAAAATTCAAACAACTCACCACAAAACCCTCCCCTACCCGATAATATTACTAAATAAAATAAAAATAATGAAGAATATATCCATATCTAACATCTAACATTACCAAGTACTACAGAATATTGGCACTTTATCAACATACTCATAATTGACAACGTTACCCAAGTATAACTACTGGGAAGCGGAAAATATGGTTAACATACATATACTACAAAGCAAAAAATTGAATTAAGATAATAAGATGATATGTGTAAATCCTATGTAAGAATCATAACTATTATGGGAAGTAAATAATTAGAGAATTAATCATGACACACTGTATAAACGATCCTAAATACAAAAAATTCTTTATGTCAAAAATCACCCATTTTTGGAAGTATAATGTAGCTTAGAATTGCCAAATTTAAAAGGGACAACAAAAACACAAAATCACACTTTTTGCAAATTCTTAAAATGTTAATTCAAAGTCGAGTAAAGTCAGTCTATGACAGTGGTTAGAGGGGTAATTTACACCAATTTCAATCCTACAAAATGTAGGAAAAAGTGTAACTTTTTTCACTTTTTCGACGAATTGAAAAATTCAACATTATCACGATTTATCATCTGGGAAATTAGGATTAAAGGTCTGTTTTTGCACCTTATTAGTCGTCTGTATATTAGGATTAAAAGTTTAATTTTGGCTATTATTTCAACCACCATTTCTAAATGAATTTGTCTCTTTTTGGTAACATCACCTGTAGCTTGGAATGTTCAGAAAAAATGAAAACCCTTAGAAATAAGGATCGTAATTTCTTAGTCTAAAGAAGGACTACAAAACTACAAAATCACACAATTGAATAATACTCACTGATATGATATAATACAATGATTACTTTAATACTCTATTACACATACACAATAATACTATTAATGAAATATTTTACATACTTCGGCAACCATCTCATTAATGCAAGAATACCTAATAACTCTGATATATTCTATGCAAAGCCTCCCTTACCTGGGATTAAACGCGAAGCCATTCGAGAATATACACAAAAGGCATTTGAAAACCCATTAAATATGTCTCCTTTAAGAGATCTGGTTGATGGAAACTCAAAGGTATTAATTCTATTTGATGATAATTGTCAACCTTTCCCTGCTACAAAGAAACCTGACCTACGTCAGATCATGATTGAAACACTTCTTCAAATGTTATATAGCTATGGAGTAGATAAAAAGAATATTCAATTGATGTGTGCTGTGGCTTTACATCGGAAAATGAAAGAAGCTGAACTCACTTATATGTTAGGTAAAAACATTATGAATGAGTTCTATCCAAATCAACTGAGAAACTTCGATGCAGAAGATTCAACACAAATTGTTGAAGTTGGAAAAACAGAAAATGATGAAATTGTTGAGACGGATAAAGTTGTTCTTGATTCTGATTTAGTAATATATGTAGATATGATTCAGATTCCGTTGAATGGAGGACATAAATCTGTTGCTGTTGGACTTGGAACATATAATTCAATTGCACCACACCATTCTCCACATATGACAGCAGAGAGTCCACATGTAATGCAGCCTGATGGTTCACATATGCATGCATGCATTGAAAGGATGAGTCGACTAATTCAGAAAGAAACACCTATTCTTGTCCTTGAAGCAGCAATGAATGGCGCATTATATCCTTTCCATCTGAAGTATGTTGGCAAACCAAATAAAGATTGCAACATCTTAGAAAAGGTAATAAAATCGTTTACTCCCCCAACACTATCTCTCCTCCCAGAATCTATCAGATATAAGATATTAAAGAGTGTTCGCACGGACTATGAACCAATTGGTATAAATGCAGGAGATATTGATTCTGTTCATGAAAAAACTTTAGATATGATGAAGGAACAGTTATCAATTGATATTCCTCGACAGTATAGTACTTTAGTTTTTGGTCTTCCAGATATGAGTCCTTATGCTGTGGATGCACGAATTAATCCTGTTCTGGTTGTCAGTGATATTTTGGGTTACGTATTTAATTGGTTCTATAATAAACCGATTATAAAAGAAAATGGTGTTGTCATTATAATGAATCCCACCTTTGAGATTTTCCACGATGAGTATCATGTCGCATATAAGATGTTCTATGATGAAGTACTTTCAGACACTACCGAACCATTTGAAATGCAACAGAAATATCAGGAAAAATATGCAAAAGATGAGTTCCTAATTGATTGCTATAGAAATAAATTTGCACATCATGGATTTCATCCATTTACAGTTTGGTATTGGGCAACATATCCCTTAAAATATCTTTCTAAAGTGATCTTAGTAGGACCTAAAGATCCGGGGGTTGCAAAAAGATTGGGGGTTGATTGGGCAAAAAACTTGGATGATGCTCTTGCAATGGCACGAGAAATATCTGGTGATGATGATGTCGTTGCTTTAACTATGCCACCTTTCTTCTACGCAAATGTCTTAAGTTAACAAAACTAACAAGTGAAAGAACTATAAGTTTTATATATTTTTTATTATGATTACTAATAAGAAGATTCCCACTGAAGAAGATTTACAAAGAGAAATTCAAGAATTTCAAGAAAATCTTAAAAAGAAGTATGGTGATAGGATTGGTGTCGGTGTTGATTTTCGAAGTGGACAGCCACATCAGGAAGCTACTGATGATGCAGATCCTGAACCTAAAAAGACTTTTGACCTTAAATTTGATCTGAAACCTAAAGAAATTAAGAAATATCTGGATCGGTATATCATCAAACAAGATGCTGCAAAAAAAGCTCTTGCAATTGCAGTTTGTGATCACTATAACCACGTTCGAGAATGCCATGAAAATCCAGAGATAGCTGATACTGATTATTCAAAGCAGAATATTGTCATGTTGGGTCCCACAGGTGTTGGTAAGACTTACCTTATTCGACATATTGCAAAGTTAATTGGAGTGCCATTTGTAAAGGCGGATGCTACAAGGTTTAGTGAAACAGGATATGTCGGGGCAAATGTTGATGACCTTATCCGTGAACTGGTATCACAAGCAGATGACAATCTTGAATTAGCACAATATGGAATCATATATCTTGATGAAGCGGATAAAATAGCAACACCACCAAATATTATAGGGCGAGATGTTAGTGGTCGTGGGGTACAAATAGGATTATTAAAATTAATGGAAGAAACTGAAGTTGACCTACGAGCAGGAAATGATGTTGCTTCACAGATGCGTGCTGCAATGCAGTTTCAAAAACAGGGAAAAGTTGATAAAGAAGTCATAAATACACGACATATTTTATTTATCATAAGTGGGGCATTTACTGGCTTAGAGAAAATTATAAAACAACGAATGCATCACAATAGAATTGGGTTTAACGCTGATGTAGCACAACAAAAAGAAGAAGTAGCACAATATTTGGAACATGTGACACCAAAGGATTTTATTGATTTCGGTTTTGAACCTGAATTCATTGGTAGATTACCTGTTCACGTCATTTGTAATGAACTGGAAGTTGATGATCTCTATTATATCTTAAAACATTCTGAAGGTTCTATCATTCGACAATATGAAAATGCTTTCAAGGCTTATGGTATTGCAGTTTACTTTTCTGATGGAGGGTTACGCAGAATCGCTGAAAATGCTATTGAACAGAAAACTGGAGCGCGGGCTCTTATGACAGTCTGTGAACGATCCCTTCGCAATTATAAGTTTGAATTACCATCCACCAATGTAAAGGAATTCGTTGTCACAATAGATGTCATAGAAGATCCTGACAAAGAACTACATTATATTATTCAAGATTCAAATTACAATAAGAGAAATGTCTTATGTGAACAGGTTCGTAGATATGAATACTCCTTTCATGCGAAACATAGTCTGAATATCGTTTTTAATGAAGAAGCAACCAACCTTATTAGTGATAAAGCAATTACAGAGGATAAATCTGTGCAGAATATCTGTGATTCTATTTTAGAAAGTTATCAGCACGGATTAAATTTAATCAAACAAAATACCGGTCAAACTTCGTTTACCTTCCCAAAAGATGTCATTGAAGATCCTGATGCCATACTTGAAGAATGGATACGTGATTCATATAATACAAAACGATGATATGTAAAGTCTATACCATTTATGAAAAAAGAGAATAATAGAATACCTCAATCAGAAACACTTGATATCCGTGAAATAGGTACACCTATAGATGGTGAACCACAATATAGTGATCGTCGATTATATATCCAATTACATGTATTTGATAAAGACATTGACACAATCAACGAAAACCTAAACAACAGTTCTTTGAATTCTGTTCTATATGATGATCTGAATAATCCTACCGGAATTGGAATTCTATTGATCGCAGAAAGTCCATCTGACCTAATAACTGAATCTGCAAATTTAATTCATCTGTCAGATAAATTGTCTTACCGATCAGAGATGACAATGTTAGGTAGAACATATTCAAGTGGTAGAGAACCTGATTTAGAGGAATGGTTAATCAATAAACCTATGTCTAATGCTCTCAATCCTGATTTCACATGGGCAATATGGTATCCACTCAGAAGAAAACCTGAGTTTTATCTATTGGATCCACGAGAAAGAGGACGTATATTAGGGGAACATGCCATGTTAGGTCGTAGTTATGCAACCGGTGGATATGCTAAAGACATAAGATTAGCATGTTTTGGATTAGATACTCACGATAACGAGTTTGTAATAGGATTGGTTGGTTCTGAATTATACCCATTGTCTCGACTAATACAAGATATGAGAAAAACTGAACAGACAACCAAATATATCGATTCTCTTGGTCCCTTCTTTATAGGTAAGGTGCGAAAGCGGTTTACCAAATCACCATAAAACAGATATGAAGAAGATATTAGCAGTATGTTCAAAGGAACTATACACCTACTTTGTTTCTCCAATTGCATATTTTGTCTGTTTTGTTTTTTCTGCTCTATCTGGATTTCTATTCTCAGTGATTTTAATCCTGACGAGTCAAAGAAGTGGATTAAGTTCAATTGTACTGCAGACACTATTCTCACAAATGGCTTTCATTCTCCTCTTTTTTACGCCTGTTTTAACAATGAAACTATTTGCCGAAGAACGAAAATCTGGAACTATTGAACTCCTTCTCACTTCTCCTATCTCCGATAGTCACGTTGTCCTTGGAAAATACTTGGCAAGTATGACACTCCTGTTGATTATGCTTACCTTGACCCTCCTCTATCCAATTCTCATACTCTTTTTTGGTATCATAGATATAGGACTAATTTTTAGTGGTTATCTTGGATTAATTCTTATCAGTTCATGTTTTATTTCACTGGGTTTATTAATGTCCTCTATGAGTCGGAACCAAATAGTTGCAGCATTATCAAGTTTTGGAGTGATTCTCATATTATGGATTGTAGGCATCCTTTCAAATAGCGAGGGTTCAATTGCCAAAATCTTAAGTTATTTGTCATTTCATGTACATTACACTGAATTTTCCCGCGGAATTATTGTTTTAAAGGATGTCGTATACTATCTTAGTTTCACCTGTGTGTGTCTATTTGCTACAGTGAAGTCAATTGAATCCTCTAAGTGGAGATAGAATGAAAGGGAAAGAATTATTAAGTCCGTTTTTTGGATTCATTGCCTTAATCTGTAGCTTTGTTACAATTGCATGTTTATTTTTAAATACCTGGTTGCCATTTGGTATATTTCTGCTGATCTCACTCATCACATTTGGTATATTCATTAGATTCCGTTCGATTGAATTAAAGAATCTATTTACAAGCAGGCAATTTCGCTACGGACTTAATGTTGCAGTAAGTCTAATAGGTATAATTGGAATAGCTTTGTTTATAAATATCATAGTTTCTCAAAATATAGACAAAAGTATTGATATTACAAAGTTTAGACATTATTCAATCTCTGCACAATCAAAGCAAATTCTCAAGAATCTTGATCAAGAAATTAATGTTATAGCCTTTTTTAAAGATACAAATCCTGAAAGATCATTAGTTCAAGAGCAATTAGAAGCATACCAACGGGAAAGTAAACTCATAAATGTCGTCTTTAATAATCCCGAATTACAAATCGCTTCAACTGAAAAATATGATATTCGTATTGATGGAACAACTGTATTTGATTCTGGTGATAGATTCGAAAAGGTAACAATTGTAAATGAACAAGCTTTTACAACAGCAATCCTTAAGTTGATACAAGACTTAACACAGAAGGTATATTTTTTGACTGGACATGGGGAGCATGGTATTGATGGCTCTTCTAATTTTCGATACAGTCAGGTAAAAACCGAACTTGAAAAAGTCAATTACTCAGTCCATCAATTAAGTCTATTAAAGGAAACAAGAGTTCCAGATGACTGTGATGTATTGGTAATTGCCGGACCAAAAAATCCAATTAATACACAAGAATTAAGAATGATTGATCGTTATTTAAAAAACAATGGAAAATTACTTTTACTCCTTGATCCATCAATCAAATCAGTTGACGATATACATAGTGGGTTAGTAAAATTAATGCAAAAATGGGGTGTAAAAATAGGGAATGATCTGGTTATAGACAGACAACACTTCTATGTTTTCTCTGAAGGGTCAATTGGACTCAATTTAAACTTTATCTATCATGAAATCACACAGCATTATGTGAATGAAACTATTCCATTTATCTATTGTCGATCAGTCTCCCCATCTGATGAAAACAAGGATAAATTAAGTGTAAAAACCATCTTACAGACAAAAAGTGCTGTTGGTATTAGTTGGGCAGAAACTGAACGTGATCAAGATGGAACATTCAGTTCAAATGGATTTACGCCAAATACTGATTTACCTGGTCCAGTTTCTGTAGGTGTATTAGTAGAAAAAGATAATACTGAAATCAGATCTGACACTGAAACAACACCAACTCGCATTGTAGTCATTGGGGATTCGGATTTTGCTACAGATGCAATTTTTGCCACCGATAATCCAGATGTTCCAGCTTATGCCCCTTTCATTTCATCAATAATTAATTGGCTTTCTTATGATGAAGAACTCATAGTAGTTGATAAACCAAATCCTAAAAGTGAAATATTACGTATGATGAATGACAACCAGGAGAGAGTGGTACAAGTCATTTCTGTCTTTCTTTTACCAATACTTATATTTATTGCAGGGTTAGTTGTTTGGTGGTATCGACGGGAAGGAGGCACATAGTGAATTTCCGTTCAACCTTAATTATTATTATTTTATTGGTTGGTTTGGGTATCACATACTTCCTGTTTCTTCATAATTCAGAACAATCCTCTACTGAAATAAATAAGCCAAGGATATCTGAAATATATAATCTTCAACCTAATGAAATACAAAAAATTCACATACAATATGATAATACTGACTTACAGAATATAGTTATAATTAAAGATCCATTCTCAAATTGGAAGATTACATCTCCCTTTATAACAAATGCTGATACAAAAAAAATAAATGAACTAATTTCAGAATTTGTAAACAAACAGATAAAAGAAAAGCTTGAAGTTACAGAATATAAGAAATATGGTTTAGAAAAACCTACCATACAGATTAAATTATGGACAAGTCAAAATGGACAACCTAAAACATTCTCTTTAGGGAAAAAGGCTATCAATTACTCTGTCTATACAAAAGAAGCTACAGAAGATCATATTTTTTTGATCGAATCAAGTGCTCTTCAAGATTTGTCTAAATCTCCTAATGATATACGAGATAAGTCTGTCCTGAACTTTAATCCGAATAGTATTACTCAATTACATTTTGTCAAACCTGATGAATTTATATGCCAAAAGTTAGACGGAATATGGAAGATAATTCAACCATTAAATTTGGATGCTGATAGTGACCTAATTGATTCCATGTTGACTGAATTACATGCTTTAAAAGTATCAACATTTGAAGTAGACGGGGATATTGGAACCACATTATTAGATAAATACGGGATGCTTAATCCGATTACAAAACTGAAGGTTAATCGTAATGATGATAGTATTAATCTTGATATTGGATCAAGAGTCATCAATTCCGATCCACAAACTAATAATGAGGAAGAATATGTTTATGTTCGTTCGTCAAATATAGGAGGAATATATACAGTAAGTAATCAGATCATTAAAATTCTCAATAAGACTCTTCTTGATATTAGAGATAAACGGGTAATTGATTTTCAACGTGAAGATACAATAAAGTTTGAAATAGAACTGGAACAACAAAAAACTACCGTAATTAAGCTTGATGATACATGGGAATTACAAACTTCTCAAAAGATTCTTGCCGATCCTCAAGCAGTGAGCGATCTATTATTTGGTGTGGATTCCCTTAAAGCAGTTTCTTTTATTACAAATCCTAATGATCGACTTTCGATATATGGACTTAATCCACCAAAAATGTTGCTAAAATTCACAATAAAAGGTGAAGATAAACCAGCAATTCTAAAGGTAGGGAAAAATGCAACAGAAGACACTGTTTATGTAATCTCAGAAAAAACAGGTGAGATTGCAACGGTTAAACGGGGATTAATTGATAAATTATATCAATCAGAAAATTGGTTATCAAATAAACAAGTTTTTCATTTCAAGATAGATGATCCGATACGAATATTTGTCAAATATCAAGAAGTCTCAACAGAATCTAATACAAGATCTTTCACTTTGCAACTGATTGAAGGAAACTGGCGATTAACATCACCCATAAAAGAAAATGCAAATAACGAAGAAATTAAAGCATTTCTATATAGGTTGATTGATTTAAGAATTGATGAATTTCTATCAAAGGACAGTAAGAAAAAATATAGTATAACCGATAATATTACAGGATTAAATTCTCCATACATACAAATTATTATAGAGTTACAGGATGAAATTTATAACCTACAAATTGGAAATCAGGATTCGAAAAATAGGTATTATTGTAGATTGAAAAAACATTCTGGACGAATATTTCTAATTGATTCAGATGTCATATCAAATCTAATGATAAAACTTAGTTGGATAAGAAATCAATAATGTCTTATATTACTGTATCCCAATCCCTTGTTGACAGGATAAGACCGGATTTAAACCATCCTGGACTAAAAAAACAACCCAAATTTATTGATATTCTTCAACCAGTTTGTACTACTTAATTACCCGAGTCATAAATAGAATTGTGGACATCTTTATACTTGCTGTAGCATATACATTATTCCTTGTAGAGTTTCTGATGATATGTCAGTCATTCCTCTATACACGACGTGAAAGAAGGTCTAATCGACCAAAATATTCACCCAAAGTCGCTATTATCGCTCCTCATTATGGATGGGATAACAATACAGAAGAACACGTAAAGAGTCTTCTTTGCCAAGACTATGAAGGAGAATACCAAATATATTTCGTAACCCATCAAATTAATGGAGATGGATATGATATATCCTACCCACATCTTAAAAGACTTGTAGAAGATGTAAATCATGCTGATGTTTTCTTAGCATCCAACATTATTGATAATAACCTACCAAGATCTCAAAAAATTCAAAACCTGATTACTGTAATAGAGTCATTACCAGATGATATCGAGGTGATAGCTTTTGTCGATGCGGATGTAGAGATACAACAAGATTGGCTATCATTACTTGTTACCCCTCTTCAAGATCCAATAATTGGTGTCACGGTTGGTGGCAGATTTTACTCACCTCAAAATTGGAATTTCGCTACTTTTGTTGAAGCTATCTGGGTAAATTACCAATTAGGATTACAAGGAGATCATCGTTTTGCTATGGTCTGGGGTGGTTCAAATGCTTTTCGTAGAGAATTACTACAAAATGGTGAAATTCTTAAGAGGTGGGAAAATGCAACAATTGAAGATTTAAATACAACGAGAGCAGTCAGAGATCTAAAGTTGAAAATACATTTTGTTCCAGATTGTATTGCTGTTACCCGTACACAAAACAGAACATGGAAACAAGTAATCGAATTCACTAACAGACAAATGATTATGACCTGTCATATGGGTCTAATTGCACAATGGTTGGGTACGTTTATCATGTTTTTCCCAAAAGGTCTGTTGATTTTTGGATCAATCCCATTTATTTATTGGAGACAATCTCTTTTACCTATACTATTTATCCCCTTTTTAGAGATATATGTTTACCAGCTTGTATGTAGAAATCTACCTAAATGGCTGCGTGAAAGACCAAATGTTAATGATATAATTCGAGTAAGTAAATATGTTGCCCCATTCTCAATATTCCTTGCGGGAATCAATGCATTTTATGCAATGTTTCAAAGAAGAATTGTGTGGGGTGGCGTACAATATGAAATTTTATCAGCAACAACTTGTAAGGTCTTGGGACGTGTAAAAAAGGATAATTAGTAGGTATTGTCATCCCAGAATACTTTAAAGGTCCGTAATAGTATTTTAAAGTCATTCCATAATGATATATTCTTAATATATTCCAAATCAATTGGAATACCTTCACGAATTGTCCCCTTTCGTTTAGGACTCAGTTGCCACAAACCTGTCATTCCTGGTCTAACAAGATGTCGTTGATTTTCTGAATCTTCGTATTTTTCTGCAAGAAATGGCATTTCAGGTCTTGGACCTACCAGGCTCATATCACCTTTAATCACATTAAATAATTGGGGCAATTCATCTAAACTGGTTTTACGTATCCATTTGCCTACAGATGTGATACGTTGGTCATCAGTTGACTCTGGATTCTCAGAGTAAGAAGGTGTGTCAATATGCAGGCTTCTGAATTTATATATTAGAAAGAGATTGTTGTTAATCCCAACACGATTATGGGAGAATAACACTGGTCCGCGGGAGGATACCTTAATGAGAACAGCAATAAGAATCATTAATGGTGTAAAAAGCAGGACTAAGATGAGTGCTGCGAAAAAATCTATGATGTATTTTCCACGTTTTGAATAGAACGATTCCAATTTGATCTCTAATGTTTCTGTAGTATCCTTCATATATGTATGATTAGTTTCTGTTAAATTCAATGATCTACTATAAATATGTTATGTTGAAGTATCATTTTTCTAATTGTTCAAGAAGTTCTACTTTGATTGTAATTTCTCGAAAACTTCAATGTATTGCTCCGCAATGTGGTCCCAATTGAACCTTTTTCTTATCTGTTCTGGTGCTCTATTTCTGAAATCTTCAACTTTGTCTAAATCTGCTTCTAACTCTTCAATTTTCTCTTTTAAAGAATCCGGATTTTTATCAAAAAGCACCCCATACCTACCACCCTCTAACACTTCGTGATTAAATGGTGTGTTTAGAGCAAGTATACAGTTTGAAAAACCTAAAGCTTTTAGTATTGATGGATTTATACCACCAAATTGGTGTCCATGTATATATGCGAAACAGTGATGATGAAGTTCTTTTATATGATCAAAATTGTCAATATGTCCGAGAAATAGAACATTTTCATTTGCAATACTCTTTAGTTTGTCTAAGAACTGATTTTCAAGTTTATTTCCTCTATAATCAGCACCACCTGCGATCGCTAATTTTTTTTGACTATTTGAATTAACGAAAGCCTCAAGAATAATATCAGCATTATTGTCTGGAACAAGTCGACTGGCAATTAGGTAGTAATCTCTTGATTCGAGACCATAATCTGTCACGACTTCAGGATGTTCTGAAGGCTCAATATTTGCCCCGTAAGCAATATATGTAGTTTCTGCTCCTAAATCTTCAAGATATAGTCTTTTCATCTCTTCGGCATCAGTAATTACGAGGGGAAAGGCAGAGGTTGCCATTTTTGCAGCCCATTTAAAGTATACCGCACCTATACCCTTCCACTTTGGACGGAGCCATTCCATTCCATCTACATTAATAACTGCCTTCTTACCGGTTAATCTGAAGAACCAACCAAATGGTCCATTTCCAGCATTCCAAACGAATACAACATCAGACTTTGAGAAAGAGGCATGTATTGAGGCGAAAAAACTATGGCTTAAAGTGCTAAATATTTTGTGTTCTATACTTGGAAGATATACTAATTTAATTCCTTTCCACTCTTCCGGTCTTTCCTTGAAAAATCCTTTTCGACAGTAAACAACGACCTCATGTCCCGCATCAACCCAACGAGGTGCAAGTTCACTCATCACAGTTTCTGAACCACTGTAGGTGGCTGGAAGTCCTCGTATTCCTAATACACTTATCCTCATTTTTATACCTTCAGTCAGAATTACTTTTTAATAATTGATTAATCCATGATAACGGGCATTGAATTGATATATTTATTGTACTCATAAAATAGTATAAAACCAATTACTTAGATACGCAAGTATCAATTCTTCTTCAAATTAAGTAGTAAAATAATTTCGTATATCACTTCTAAAAAGTGATGCTGCCTTATAGGTTTTTGTGAGATGCCATCTAACTCTACACAACCTAAATGTTATACTGCAAAAGAGACATTTTCATTTAAAATTGTATTAGAATTGATAGTCGTAATTTTAACTTTTAATCCTAATATAAAGAAAAAGAAATAGAATTAGATCCGGTATAGGAATTTTAGTGTAATTTCATTCGCTGATTCATTCACATCAAACATATTTTGGATGTTTCTACGCCATATTCTTGTCCAATTACCATAAATAGAATAATGTCCAATAACAACCCAATTAAATCCTAATTTTACACGGTGTTCACTTGCAGTTAATCCAGAAAGTGGTGTCCATACATCATCTTTGGGAGCATCTTCAGGATGATGTTTATCTATATTTCCTTCTCCGTGGCGTTCTAATTCATACTGAAAAACTGTTTCAAGTTTATCAGTGAAACGTCTACGGAATGCAATCCATAAATTATCAGCATCGGAACCTATGTGATGACCAATAACAGAAGTGAAATGCTTGTATACATTGAATGGATTTACATGGGTATATGCATACTGATTAATGAAAGCATATTCAATATGAAGATCAGTATCTGAGAGTCCAAATGGATCTGTGAGGTATATTCCTCCGAGTATGCCGAATTTCGTATCCCAATGATGGAAACTCGCTGCAGGATTTCCATCGTCTACCATAACTTCACCATAAATTTCGAAATTATCAGTAGGTCGTAGTCTCATATCAACACTGGCGATTACATTGTCCCCACTCCCTGGACTACGTCCATCTGCACGTGAAATAGTTTGTTCGTTGATTAAGTAGATGTTAATAGGATTGACATATCCTATCTCAAAACGGTTACCGTAAACAACTACTTCTGAAATTCCAAATCCGAACCTATCCCAAAAATATCCTTCCGCTCTATGTCCCGATATATATTTTTGATTAATTTCCTGAGACATATCTTCTAATTCACCGGTGAAGCTTGTATATGTTATGTTGTTGTATGTTGCATTTAGTTTCACCATGTTAATGGCAATAGGATTAGGTGAAATTATTAAATTTCCATAATAACCAGGACCCCATTGTAAATTATCGTTTCCATACTGTAATTCAAACCAAGGAAATTTAAATTTAAGATAGTTATTAATTGCTGTTCTATTCTTTAATTCACCTTCTAATTGTCTATATTTTGATTCATCAACATAAATATCATCGAAAATGTCCCCATATAAAAACCTATATGCCATATCCACTGAAAAGGCGAATTCCTCATTTACTTGACCATATATATGAGGATGAAACGTAGTGGTATGCATATTTCCTTCATCAGAAGGAAGTTCAGATACATTATCAATTAATCTTGTTCTTTCATGTTGTACAGCACTTAGATCGAAGGACAAACGAAATGTCGACTCATCCGTGGTGGACATAAGGTGTAATCTACGATTTGGCGGTGTTCCCGTTCCTGCTTCAGAGTAGAATGCAAGAAGTGAATTTAACCTTTTTAGATCGTGTGGACTTAATTCAATTTGTCCGTTTTGATGTTTTTCGAATGCATCCTTAAGAAATGTGGCGATTTGCCCATGTGTGAAAGGGAGAGAACCCCGCGGTATACCTGATATCAAGCGTTTATTAAGTAAACGATGAATAAATCTGTAGGTTTCAGTATTGAAATCTGATATTTCAGGGTTTAAGGGTACATTTATTAAAGAGGAAGTTTCACCATGATGTATAAAACATAGATTCATTATAATAATTAACCAGAATATATTGAAAAGTCTATACATTTGATGAAACTCCTTCTATTTTTGTATAACCATTTTACGTATAGAATTATACTCTCTTGCCGTAAGTGAATAATAATATGTACCACTTGCAACCAATTCACCATATGAATTCCTTCCATCCCAAAAAGCAGCTTGGTGTTTTGTTCGATATGTACCTGCATTTTGAAATCCTAAATCAAGGATTCTTACAGATTGACCTTTTTGGTTATAGATTTGTATTTTAACCATAGAATCTTGTGATAAATCATAAGGAATCCAAGTTTCTGGATTGAAGGGGTTTGGATAGTTTGGTAGGAGGGTAGTATTGGGTGGTCTTTGTATGTTAATAAGGTTTTCTAAATTTGCAATTCCATCACGAAATATATCAGAACCATCATCGAGTTGGTATGCTTTTAATAACCATTGTAAAACGGTATCTGAATGCTGATGTGAAATTGAAGCGTTAGACTTTGGGGCAGATGAATAACAACTCTCTCCAAGATGAGATGCGATTAATAACAAATCAAGTATATCAACCCTACCATCTTTGTTCACATCATTCTTCACTGGTACTGGAGTATCCGAACCAAAACTATCTGAAACAATTCTTAGATCTTCAAAATCAACAATTCCATCATTATTCACATCCCATGGAAGCAAATGTAGAATTGGACTATGTTCTATAGTATTAGAAATAGCTTCTTTCCAACCAGTATGCAAACGTTCACTTAATTCTTCAACAATTTCAGCATTCTCAGGTAGGTCTACTATATTAACAGTTTCATGTGGATCTGTATGGTAATCATACAATTCACGTCCGAATTTACCAATTCTTCCCCATTCAGTATATCTATATCTGTTAGTACGTATTGAACCAGACTTAGCACCCGCTCGGGTTAAATTACTAAAAGCAGCACTTTTCACAGATATAGTCGGATCCTCTATAACAGATTTCAAACTAACACCTTCTAACTCACTTAGTATAGGTATATTGCACAAATCGCATAGTGTTGGATAGATGTCCACAAGTTCTGACAATGAGTTTGTCTGACAAGGCATTTGACCTGGAACACAAATTATCATCGGAGACCGAACACTTATCTCATATAATGTGTTTTTTCGCCATGTGCCATGTTCACCGAGATGAAAACCGTGATCACCACAAAAAACGATGACTGTGTTTTCACTCAGTCCTAAAGTATCTAATTGAGTCATTATTCGCCCAACTTGTGCATCCATATAACTTGTTGAAGCAGCATAGGCTTGAATTAACTCTAAGGTTTTGTCTTGAGAAATTTGAGTGTCTCCAGACGGGATATCTGAAAAGAAACGTCCGAATGTATCTAAATTATTCTCAGCAAATGATGGTGAATTTGAAGGATAATTCATTGTCGTAGGTAATGAGAATGGATTTGGATTATATAAATCAAAGTATTTCACAGGGGCGTTGAACGGTAAATGTGGTTTGTCCAACCCCACTGCTAAGAAAAATGTTTGATCCTTAATTTCAGATAACAAATCAACAGTCTCTCTTGCTGTCATTCCATCAGTTAAGTCGTCATCTGATACATCCAGTGCTTTCCAAGACGGTCCCCCTGATGATGGATTAGGATAATGTTTTACCTTACCAATAGTGTAGGTCTGATAACCATTGTTCATAAAGTGTTGGTAGATATCAACAGCATCTGGTATGGTATGCTTATAATCTAAAGAATTGTTGTTGACTTTAGTTGTTTCCGGTCTCAATCCGGTTAGAATAGACGCGCGAGATGGATTACATAGTGGATATTGACAATATGCACGATTAAATTGTGTTCCACGTGCGGCTAATTTGTCAATGTTCGGTGTCTTCATCTCTGGAACACCATAACATCTGAGCATAGGTCGCAAATCATCTACAACAATAAACAGAACATTATACTTTTCTGCTGCACCTAAACTTAGATATGGTAACAGACCAGTAGTAAATGTGGCAGCTCCAACTTTGAAACCTGTAGAAAGAAAGTCTCGACGAGTAAAGGAGTCAATACGTTGATATTTGTGCTGATTATTTGACCTTAAATTCTTCACTCACTTCCTTATTAACATCTTCCGTGTAGCCGTGAACTTACCAGCAGACAAAGTGTAAAAATACATTCCATTTGCCACAGGTTCACCGTGGGTATTCTTACCATCCCAATACGCTGCTTTGTCCCGATGATGATATTTACCGACAGATTGATATCCTATATCTAATGTACGTATCAACTTCCCATCTGCAGCATGAATTGATATATTGACATCAGTTGACGTTGCAAGTTGATACGGAATCCATGTTTCTGGATTAAATGGGTTTGGGTAGTTTGGTAAGAGTAGGGTCTCTTTTGGTATAAAGCTATTCAACAACAACTCTAAGTTTTCAATTCCTTTTTGCAAAATTGGAGAACCATCACCTATAAGACGTGCTTCTGACAGCCATTCTTCAATCTTATTTAGATTTTTTGATGGGATAGTTAAGTGGTTTGGTGATGCTCCATAACTCGATTTCCCTAAGTGTGCAGAAACAATAAGCAGATCAAGAATATTTACTTTGCCATCCATATTTACATCAACTTTGGGGTTTTCAGGATTCGAATTATTGAAGTTGATAGATATCACGAGTAAATCATGTATATCTACAATACCATCATCATTGACATCCCAAATCAATGTTTTGGGTCGTTGATTCTGTGGAACCATATTAGGTAATGCTGCTTGCCATGAACTATGTAACATTTCGCTGAGTTGTCTAACCAAATCTGTGTTTTCTGGGAGATCTGCAATATTCTGTTCCGAATATGGATCAACATCATAGTCATAAAGTTCTATAGTATTTCTTTCTTCCGTGTACCGATATCTATCGGTCCGCATACTAAGTCTCTGATTTCGTTGACTGAATGCAGCAGTTTTCCAAGGAAGTGATGGCTGTTCAATGACAGGATACATACTAAGTCCTTCTAATTCCTGAAAAATAGGTATCTCACATGCATCACATAATGTAGGAAATATATCAACTAATTCAACAAGGGCATCAGTTCTCTCTCCAGGATATGTCTGCCCAGGGATGCTAACGATCAAAGGTGAATGAAGTGTTGCTTCATATACTATGTTTTTTCCAAAGTTACCGTTTTCCAACAGATTATATCCATGGTCACCGCAGAATGCTATTACTGTAGTTTCCATAATTCCAAGTGCTTCCAATTGATCTAAGACACGCCCAATCTGTGCATCTGTATAGCTTGTTGTTGCTGCATAGGCGCGTACAAGTTCCAGACCCTTTTCATACGATATTGGTTCATTCCCATCGGGAATGTCTTGATAAGGTCTAACTTCATTCCAATGAGGAGGATTGATGGCAGTTGAGTCTCCAGTTAAAAATGGGAGATCAAATGATGTATTATCATATAAATCAAAATACTTCTTTGGTGCTATAAACGGTAAATGTGGTTTAAAAAATCCTACAGCCATAAAGAATTGTTTGTTTCTAATCTGGTTTAAGACCTGAACTGCCCGTTCTGCTGTTTTACCATCTCTTAAGGCATCGTCCTCAACATCAAGTGCTTGCCAAGATGGTGTTGTCTCGTAGTCAATGCGAGTCCATGTAGGTCTCCATGATGGAACACTCCAAGAATACTCATCATCTTGAAAATTTGGAAGGTGAAATATTCTACCAACAGCTTGAGAATGATAACCATTTGCTTTGAAATGTTGTGGGAGTGTAACTACGTTTGGAATAGTTTCACGAAAAAAATACCTATTATTTGTCACACCAGTGGTATCAGGTCTGAGTCCTGTCAAGTATGAAGTACGAGAGGGACTACATAAAGGCCATTGGCAATAAGCACGGTTAAAGACCGTTCCTCTTGCAGCAAGTCTATCAATGTTGGGTGTATGCATCTCTGCGTACCCATAACATCCAAGTAAAGGACGTAAATCATCAACCATGATGAAAAGAACATTATAACGTCCTTCGTCAGCAACATTGAGATTAGGTATTAGACTTGTCGTGAAAGCTGCTGCACCAACTTTTAAACTGGTGGAAAGGAAATCGCGTCGTGAAAAAGGTCGATCTGGTGTATTGTTGTGAGATGTAATTGAGTGTGACTCTTGTTTCATACCTATTGATTGATATTATATTATTTTGAATTACAACCTAACTATTATACTCTAATTTTTTCATTGTGTCATAGAAAATAGGTTCTATTATGTGATGCAAATTAAAAGTTTTTCTTGATGGAACAGTATGTAATATAGACCCAGCATATTCAATGAATGTCTGATCCATAGGTAAATTGCAAAATTCAGATATTTCATTTAAAGTTCCTATTGGATCGGATGTCAAATCTTCAAAAGCAACAGGTAATATACAATCTGGGAATTTTTCCAAATTTTTAAGTCCTTCACGCATGGTAATTACCCATTCAACAGATGCTCTATCGATATGACGGTCAAAATCCTTAATTTCCTCTACATATCTTCCTAATTCTTCATCAGTATTCACCAACTGTTCTACCAACAGATTCCACTTTCTGTTATCTACACCCCACCAGTCATGAGTTTCTCCATCCACTGTAACCCCAAATCGCTCTGACCAAGTTGCTATTGAATGACAAGTGTCCCATCCGTTTCTAACAAGTAATATAAATCGTGCATTAGCAAACAGTGATCGAACAAACTCAATTCTGAAGATAAGTTCAGGATATTTATCAACAACTCTATGTGTTTTTGTAGTAGAAAGATATGCCCCAAATAATTGATGGGCACGATGACTTATTTCATCGGTAACATCCCCTGTAGATAAGCGAAAATAAGCATCCATTTTCGTATAACTTCCAATGACATCTTCTTGTGGATGAATAAGATGCCATATAGCCTTTGGTTCATTTAAATATCCAATGTCCCTATGCATTGAAAGAACCAATCCGAGAATAGTCGTTCCGCTTCTACCAGTTCCTAAAATAAAAATAGGCTTATCAACTTTTTTATAGTGTTTCTTATTTTCTGATATTCTTTTTAGGTTGGATAATACGAAAGGGTTCATCCAACGTCCTTTTGTTGTTGCAGGTCGACCTTCAAAGAATGCATAGCTGATAAGTCGTGAAATCGCCTTTTTTGGTCTTGTTCTTATATACTGTGGGGTGAGTTGGGCAATCATATAGAAATTTTACTAAAAAGTAATACTTATAATCGTCTTCTAAGCGTTTCTCTAATATTCTTGATCCTGTTAAGATTAGAGATGAATGCACCTATTATTTTCATAGGGAATGACAAGAATGTAACAAGAAGATAGAATAGGTTTGGTCGAATATTGACATGAGTATAGTTGTGTGTTTCCATCAATTTATAGTTAAGTTTTTGGTTAATGTAGATTTCGGCTGTATTGAGTTTGCTTTTACTGATATTTGTATCGTTCCAGTTTCCAGCACGATTTGGATTAATACCAAGATTTTCTGGTTTATCAGTGTCTTCAGATGATCCTACTTGTGGCACTTTAAGCAGTGATGAGTAATAATCTAAGTCGCAAAATTGACATATATTTCTGACAGTGTCTTCAGGATTCGTAAGGAGTTTCTCAAAATATATCGTGATGACCTGGTTATTATGTCTATGATTGTCTGCAGCTGTAACAGCAGTATTCCAAATACGACTTATTGTAATGGGGTGATAATTTATCCAATCACGTAAACTCTCTTTTAAAGGTAAGTTGGAACCACCCAGAAATCTGCGTTTCCATTTTCTTTTTTGAGAGTAAAGAACATCACGCGGATCACGGATCATATTGATGATTTTCGCTTCCGGATAGTGTCGTAATATCTCATCAATGTAAAATACGTTCCGTGGAGTTTGGTCACACGGAATAGTTTTCTTATTTAGATGGGTCTCATATATAAGAAATTTTGAGAAAAGTTCAGGTGGGTTAATGGGATAATTTTGTATATTCTCACAGAAAGTTCTTGCTTTCTGAACAAATTGATCTGAATTTCCATGTGTGCGATAACCTTCTGTTTGAATACAGAAAAGCGTAGCAGCTAATTTTTCAGATTCATACAGATCTATTTTCGATGAATTAACAGGTGACCAAAGTTGACCAAAAAAGTGTAGTTCACCAAAAGTAAATACCTCTGGATGATTACCTAATATACGTCCCATCATAGTCGTTCCGCTTCGACTGTTACCAACAACAAAAATCATACTTAATTCTTTATATTTAAGATTCTTAATACCCCAAAACTATTCTTTGGTATTCTAAATTCATCAACTTTTCCATTCCATTCCTGGATTTTCACCTCTATCATACCTGAACCCTCAAGTTCAGCATTCCCACCATTTGTTGCATTTAGTTTATTATCAGAGATGAATCGGTATAATATTGGTTTTTTTATCCTTCTACCATCAATAGTAATATTTGATCTAAGGTCTTGATCAAAACGATTACATATTAGTAAATATACATATTGGTTGTTTCCAATTGCCTGAGTATTAATATATGGTATGTAAGACGCTTTATAATCTAATCCACCTCTAAATTGTGGAAGATCATTTAACGTTATTGAGAATAGCGTATCTGATTGTTTAACAGTTTCTCCAATTAATTGAAAGGTTGAATATACTGTCCGTCGGATTGTAATCCCAAAATCAGATTCTGGTTCACCACCATATTTCCAAAATGTTCTGGTTGATGCAGGAGTAATCGGAGAAAATACTGGAAAACCTTTACCCGGACCAGTGATGACATGGAAATTGGCTTGCGTAATCTTAGGAAAACTAAGCAATTTTAGAAAGAAATCCCCGGCATACAACGCATGAAGTTGGGTATTGGCTACACGGTTTGCAGGATTGGCTATATTCCATTCAGTGATCCACATATCTTTATTTGGAAATAATTCCTCATAGTAATCCATTGCTTTTGGAATGCCGTAGTGTATCCATCCATATAGATATCTCCCCATTTCTTTAATAGGTACATCTTTCATTGCTTTATATGCATAGACATGCACAGAAAAAGCATCAAACCAATCTGTAGAGGTTTCAGCATGTTTTTCAGACAGTTGTTTATCCCATTTACGTTGTCCAGTTTTAATCAGGAAACCTTCTTCATGGAATGCTACTGGTGTAACACAGATGGAGAGTTTTATTGTGGGATCGACCGCTTTCATTGCTGTAGCATGTTTCCTTGCTTCTTTGATATATGAGTCTGCAGTAGGATACTTATTCTTATAGTGTGTCAAATAATACTCATTACCAAGTTCCCAATGTCTAATGTTATATCCTTTTTCTAATGCGTAACGAACCCATTCTGCACTTTCTGATGGACTGCCTGTCCACAAATTGACGACAATAATTGGGGTAATATTTAGTCGTTTACACAAAGCCATATAATCATCAAATGAAATTCTACCATTCCGTTTTTTTCTTAGTTTGTTGAAATTCCCTTTATTTCTCTTATTGAGTTGAGTGCTTAACGTGGTTCCCATCTCATTTTCATAGAATCCTGAATCCTTCCAATGATAGAAATTACCAACTGTTCCACCGGGAAAACGGAGTGATTGTGGATGTAAGGTACTTGTTAACGTAATAAAGTCATCATCCAAGTAACCATAATCACCACTCATCATATTAGAATTAAAACCGTAAAGTTCTTTTATTAATGGGGTAACAGAATTTGTATCTATATCAATAAGAAAAGTAGCAATATCTGGTTGTATTTTATCCTTATTCCAATTCATACGGGTGAAAATCAGAAAAACTATTGCGATGATTATTATTATTAGAACCACTGATATAAATTTGGCATTTAATTTAATACTTGATTTATTCTGTTTCATAATGTAATTCTAATAGCACGGTAAGTTTGAATAGTTGTGTCACTGACAAACATGAGACCAGCACACATCCAAAAGTAAAAACCAAAACCTCTAAACTCCAGTGTTCTATTGAAAAATAGTAGAAATACTGTTACAACGACAAGACATAACATTACCATTGCCATTTCCTTAGTAAATCTATTAACTGTGTTTCTATATAGACTAAGTGATGCAGTAAAAAGCTTGTAGAAGATTAACATAAACAACCCTAAACCTAACACACCATAGAAACATAAGATTGCAACCCAATAAACATCTTTGAAGCCTTTCTTACTAAGAATCTTAAAGAGATAGGAACGTTTACTCTGATTGAGCCTTTCAATAGTAGTATTTTGATCGGCACCGTATCCTAATATAGGTCTGTTTGCAATAACAGTGGGAACGTTCCCTAATATAGCTCCAAGTCGTTGTTTTTGCGCAACTTTAACATACGATCCAGAAAATACACCTGTAATATTACCAACCATTCCAACCCTTGCTTTACGAGGATTTATATAATCCAATTCAAAGGGGTTTACAATGGCTAATAGTATTCCAAAGAGAAATAATACGACTAAGGATAAACGAAGTGTGTTCTTCCAACCAAATTGAAAAAAGTACCAAACTACACAAGCAAGAATTGCAGAAAATGTCGCCGCACGTGAATATGATCGAGCAATTACCAGCAGTAAGACCCCAATAGTCAATAAATTTAGATATTCCAGTTTCTTAATTCGTGAAAGAACAACAACTAAAATAATTATCATAAATACGCCATAAATAACTGTATCTCCTAATGTACCATAGATACTACCAATCTCTCTTCCTACCTCCAGTAATCTGTATTCTTTTGTAAAACCAGCCACATCAAGAGTAGATGCACGTGGTAAGAAAAGATCATATATCGTTGGACCACCAAGCCATTGTACTAATCCTACTCCAATCTGTACTAATCCGATACCTATAATTATACGTAACAGTGTTGCAATCCGTTCTTTAGAAATTGGTGAATTTACTATTAAATAGAACAATACAATGTATCGAGCAAGAGGACGTATATTATATAAACTACCAATTAATGGACTACGATTAACGACCAATGATAGTAATACAACACAATAAAAGCCTAATATTGGCAGATCGATGGGGGTTTTAACAAAAGGAATACCTCTATATAATTTATGTAAAATGAGTCTTCCAAATGCAGCATAAATTAGCATTTCACCCAAAAATCTGAGGTAAGAATAGACATTATCACTGACAGGTAAGAATTTGAGGATGAATTCCTCAAAAGCAAAATATCCTGTAAGAAAATAGATGATAGACATTAGATAGACCTAAAATGAAGTAATTACTTACCAGTGGGATAGATCCCTTTCAAGTAGGATAGACAACTGATTGTTATAGGGTTGAAAATAGCGTCTTAATTGTTCGTATGTATCAGGATTAATGGGTGGTGCTGTAAAAGGTTTATTGTTTAGATTTAAGACTACATTTCTAATTTTATATGCAAACTGGTCAGGAACTAATCCCCTTATCGCGCGTCTGATAGGATTTCGGGATGCAAGAAATTGTGTAAACAAGAAACCAAATTTCTCTGACCTTGCCATTGCAGCCTCATTATGTCGTATTTCTACTTTTGGTAAAAAATCGTTTGAAACACCCATGATATCATAGAGTTCTTGACATGTTTTTACAGCATCATCTTTTAAGTCATCTGTCAATATACAACGTACATTTTCTTTTCCAAAGAGTTTGATTATATCAATTATTAATGGATAGTATGTACTATTGTATTTATATAAACATTGTCTCCATTTAAACCAATCTTCTTCAAGTCGTTTTTCTTCTACCTGTAGTGCCTCTTCAAAAGTTTTAATGTTCTCCCATCCTCTTCTTCTTGCCCACCAATATGCAGAATATGCTCGTGCTATGGGTTCACGCAATAACACAACAAGCTGTATATTTGGATTGTGTTTATATATCCTCTTCATAATATCTATCGAACACATAACCATTACATTCTTAGCTATCAGATGTTGATCATTTTGACTCTTAGCATAGTACTTTTTATATGCCCAATTGTAACCACGTTCATATTCATGGTCTTGAAGAAAAAATGTCATTTCTGGTTGTGGATGTGCATAAATCTCTGGGTGTTGTGATAAATAACGTAATAGGGATGATGTACCCGTTTTTTGTGATCCTACAATCATAAGTTTTAGATTTCTGTTTTGACTAATATCCATAAAAAACTCTATTAAAAGTAAAGTTCCCAAGGTGGTTGTTTACCAGTGATTTCTGCTAAAGTATGAACATCTTTTCTATAATAATTGATTAATCTGTCCTTTGTTTCTTTAGACAGATGGATGTTTTCTTGAGGACGAGTATTCAACCTAAGATAAATGGGTTCGATGACTTTCCTTACTGTTTTTAGTGGTTCGTGTATGACAGGTTTGTTATGAGTCCAACTACGTATCTTAAATCTGAAATTTCTATACTTTTTATGAAAAGCTGTATTTCTCATAGTCTCCGTACGATTTGATACTTGGAATGAGTAGTTCCTATAGAAATTTGGATCTATACGAACAAAGTTACATAAATCCATTAACACCTTTAATGGATTATCCGCGATTTGTTCATAATACAAAACATAAACCCGATTTTTGCCGATATGATCAAGATATTCTTGTAGATAATCCGAATAACGTCCTTGTTGTAATGTTTGCATATATTGTTCGGTAATTTCGTTTGTAGTTGACTCGGTTTCATTATTCACTGTGTTTTCATTATGTTGAATTGAGAACATATAATCGACATATTCATCCAAACTGAGTGATTTGGGTAGTCTATCTATTTGTAGACCAAAACGATACCAAGAAATAATCCTTGAGATCGGTTCACGTAAACTGAATACCAATTTTGATTTTGGTAAGAATGTTGCAATTCTATCAAGAGCTGAAGGACAATAGAGATAATCTGGAGTCGATTCAAGTCTTATATCATCGTCATCACATTGTGTGAACAATGAGTTGTATTCTTCAACATCTCCTTTAAAACGGAATTTTGAAGGTAGAGGATATTCAGTATCAAGAAAAAACCGGGGCTCCTTATAGGAAGCAGCACAAATTGAAGGATGGTCAGAAAGATAAGAGAAAAGTGATGTTGTTGCTGCTTTCGTTGTGCCACCGACTATCAGATATTTGTAATCACTGACATTACTTATTTTGGTCATCATTTATATATATATATTGTAATTACATTAATGAGTTTAACTATAGTCGATATATGTGATGTTTTCTCATTTTTATTTCTTCAATTTATTTATTTTCAAAAATCTGAGTTTCTACCTTAGTTTGGTAATTTATACTATAATATGGACAGTTTTAAGTATTTTAAAGGTACTTGTTGTTAATCCACGCTAATTTTACAGGAATCTTCTTCTGAAGGTGCATCCTTCTGATGGTGACATGATTAGGATGGATTGTCCATTAGTTCAAGCCGCGGAAGTTGGTGAATTATGGGATGCCGTTGAATTTAAACGGAATTTGGCAATCAGCCGTTAAACGATCACCATTTATGCAATTGATTCATCATGAAAACCGTCTTGTGCAAGTTCCAGAGATGCATCTGTCCAAACGGTTCGCGCGTGTTTAACAGCCATGATTGCATCTGCTTTTGTAGGTTCTGGTACCGTCCCCGGGTAACGGGTATCAGTCACCCAATCGGTTAATTTCGCGAGGTTTGGATGCGTGGTTTTGAAGTGCCAACTATTAGGCACCAGATTCCGTAGAACATTCAGGTCATGCGTTCTGGGAAAATCGATCTGCAAGAAGATTAATACCGCCTTTAAAGCCTTTTCAGTGGCTTGTTGCGCGTGCCAACAAGCTTGGCGAGGTGGGATGTGTGCTTGTGCTAAAAGCGTTTCAGCAGTTATCAAGTCTTCTTCAGCATAACGCATCCATCGAGCCGTTTCTGCGAATACCTCAGTTGTTTGCATAGAGTACTTTTCCTTCTTGTTGGGCATAACGCAGCACCGATCCGATCCGCGTGCGGTGTTGTTCCAGTTCTTCCGGTGTTGTGACAACGATGTCCTTCGCTACCAGTAAGTCAGCCAAGGCAACGCGTATGTTAACAGCCGTTTTCCGCTTATCCTTATCTGCAAGTTTCTCAAAAACGATAAGCAAATCTATGTCACTATTCCGATCAGCATCCCCTCGTGCTTGTGAACCGAAGAGAATAATCTGAAACGGGTCAAATTCACGTACTATACGTTCTGTCATGATTGAGATAATTTTGTTATTCATTGCCTTTCCGCTCTTTTTTGAATCGATGTCTCCGAACGGCAAGTAATTCATTGAGATGTAATTGGTGCTGTTTACGCCGAAGTCCGGTTCTATCTGAAACGGTTCTTTCGCTGTATCGTCCTCTACTTCAACAATAGCAAGGATAAAATCCTCTGGTTTGTTGCATGCTGTAAAATTCTGTGTTTTAAAAACGGGAACGCTTGTCGCTCCAGATGATTTTCCTTTTACTTCAATGAACAGTAGACTGTTATTCTACCGCTACTATTAATTATTACTATAGTTTGGACAGTTTTAAGATTTTAGAGGCAAAAATTGGAAAATAGGTTATCCTTTCAAAATACTTATTTTCTTTGAAAGGAGATTACAAGGCAACCTTTTTCACACTTTGAAACAATGTTATCAGAATATCAGTCGGTCTTCAAGTATAATAACTTCAAGTGTATATTTCAAGTGTATATAAAATGTATTTCAGTAGTGTGGAAGAATTGGTTTTACTTCAAGATACATCATTGGAGAGATGTATAAGATTTTCATTCTTTTTGAAATAGAAAAACACCCGTTTTTCTAAGAAGATATGTCAAATTTACTGTTGCAATAATAGCTGTTATGGATATTGCTATAGCGAGTCCATTTAGTTTCAAGTAGAAAAATAATGTCACTGCGATTATAAAGTTTAGAATTGCCATTGTAACCATATTTCTAAAAATCAACCGATATGCCATTTGTGCATAAAGTCCAGCGTTTAAAACAGGTATCATACAGGAAAAGACAATGCCACAGCCTAACCAGAAAAGGATCTGAGATATCTGATGTAGTGATTGATTGTCAAATTTGTCATTACCAAATATCAACTCTATTATTATAGATGAACCTAACAATAAAATAACTGTAATTGGAACAGCGATATATAAAACTGAACGGATATTACGTGAGAGAGAGTTTTTCAGGTCTTTTTTATTGTCTTTATTATCTTTCACTGTCATATCTGGCAGACCAATTGTCGCAATAGTATTCCCTATAAGTGTTTGTATAGCTGAGAATATACGAAATGCACTATTGTATAGTGTTATTGCTCCTTTACCAAGCTTACCAACCAATAATACCTCTATTATTATACGGACAGTCATCTGCCTGATTGCAAATCCAAGTGTTGGAAGGGATAAGGTGTTTCTCAAAATACTTAAGGATTCTAATGAAATCTTGTGTGGTGTATATTTATAACCTAATCTAAAATATCTGATTAGTAGTAAGAGGAAATAAACCGAGAACCCTATAACATAGGCAATTGTTATCAATTCAGCAAGATTGTCTCTTCCATAAAGTAGAAGGAAACCTAAGATTGCAATTCCATGTGGTAAGACATTTCGTAAAGCCACGAATTTGAAGCATTTTTGACTATTTAGAAATGCCCCCAACATTGTACTTCCACATCCAAATATTAATAAAGGGGAACCTATTCTAAGATAGAATGCCATTTCAGATCGTGCAACTAATGCAATATTCGGCAATAACATTGTTGAAATCCAGGTTGCCGATATTTCTATAAGGATCAGGAATATAGAACCAATAAGTATGCCTATAGTTAGAATTTCATTAGTAAGACTTTGAAAAACAAGCTTATCTTGTGTTTTCTCCTTTTCTACAAAGAACGGAACAAGACTAAATTTTGCCCCCTCTCTGAAAATTATGTCAACCAATAGAACGACTTTGATCGCAGAAATAAAAGCGTCTGCAGTTTCACTTACCCCAAAAAATCTTGGGATTAATATATGAAATAAAAGACTCAACCCCATACCAACAAAAGTAATTAACATTACCCAATAGGTGGTGGGGTTGATTAATTTTTGAAATATATTTTGGATCTTAGAATCTTCCTGGTTTACTTCGGTTCAAGTCTAATTATTCTTAGTAGATTTACAATTGAGAATTTTCTCAACAATATCTGTTGTATGAATATAATCCGTATAAACCGTTTGTACAGGTGTATTTAATTTTAATTCATCAAGTATTTCTCTCAATCTTGCGTTACCATCTGCTCCCTCAACACATATATCAGGGGATACTTTATCTACTAAATCAAGTTGAGACTCAAGGGAGAATACTTCCACTGAAGTAACATGTCGACATGCTTCCAATAATGCTATTCTGTGCTCAAGTGGATATATAGGTCGATTTTCACCTTTTACACGTCTTACAGTATCATCTTCAGCGACACCGACGATAAGGTAGTCACCACATGCAGCCGCAGCTTCAAGAAACTTTAGATGTCCATAATGGAATAGATCAAAACATCCTGTTACCAAAACCTTTTTCATGTTTGAAGCTCCAATGCTCTGAAGGCGTATTTTGCCGTTTGTCTATGTTGATATACTTCAGCGTCTGGGGGTGCTGTAAACCGATAAGTGCTCTTAACGCCATCCAATTCTGGTGCAAGCTTCTCACCAAACCCTCCAATGGCGAATATCTCAGTATTCTTTGATACACCCATTTTCTCAAAAATATAAATGATGTGCTTCATTTCAGAAAGGGTTACTGGATTAGAGACTTTCTTGACTATCTGCTTATGAAAACTACCATTTGCCGTAATTGTCCAGCGGATTCCTTCTTTCTGTTCATCCGGATTTGGTAGATAAGCAATTTCAGGGTGACTGAGAACAACCCAAGTTCCAGCAATTATAATAGTCCTTGGATTAAAAACAGAGATACAACTGTGATCGTGTCCTCCAGCAAAAACAGGTATGCCATTTTCAGTATTTCCTACGATTGTTGCTGGACTGATGAATTCTTCTGAGAATGGCAATGGATCACATTTATTATTATTTAGAAGCTTCAGAGCCCATTGGCGTTGTGAAAAATCTAACATACCACTATTACCTGCATGAGTTAAGTCCCACGTATATATTTCTGTATTTGAAAGTTGTGATGCGATATAAGTTGAGACAGGTAAAGCTGGACCTTTAGAATATGATGGGAATGTTAAGACGGAATGAAAAGCAGAACCAATATCACGCAATACATCTGTTGGGGTGCCTGTTAATAGATAATAATCCTCTGTAAGTGATTCGCGATTATGAGTTGGTTCATACAGGACATTATCATATACAACCCCTTCACCAAAACTAAGAGGAAAAATCGCCTGATATGTGTAATTGTCAAATTCAGACATTACATTTCTAACTCCTAATTCAAGCGCATCGGGTGAGGACATATCGGTAGACAATTTATACTCAGCAATTATATCTAACTCTTTGTTAAATAAATAGCCTTTTGTAAATGAACAACCTATATCAAGAACTAAGATTTGCATTAAAATACCTATGGGTTAACAATGTCTTTCTGTTAATGTGTTTGAACCTATCTTTAGTAGTGCCATAAATCAATCATCCTATTTAAGGATAACCATTTTTCTTGTTTTATTAAAAGTCGGCGTTGTTAGTTCATAAATATAAACCCCATTTGCCACAGGTTCACCAACATCATTTTTTCCATCCCAATGTGCAGCACGGTCCCGAGTGAGATAATACCCCGACTCTCGATGTCCAGAAAATACTGTATTTATCAAGTCACCAGTAGTATTGTATATCTTTATGGAAATTTCCGCATCTTCAGAGAGTTGATAAGGTATCCATGTTTCTGGATTAAACGGATTCGGATAGTTTGTCAATAGTTCTGTTAGCATAGGACCATCACTCGGCATTAATAGATTCTCAATAAATTTCTTTATTAATACCTTATGTGTAATATCCCCAGGTAATTCTTCAATTTTTTCGTAGAATGAATGAAGTAATGCTATTTTAACCTCAGAGAGGGATGAATAAATTCTGGATAGAGTTCTTGTATTGCTGTTTACAGATGGGGCAGACGCAGCTTGTTGCTCTTCAATCTTTTCAATCACATAAACAACATCTTCCAAGTCGACTCTTCCATCTCTGTTAAGATCATACTGATAATTCCAATGAAGTTTTGAATTGAAATGTGCAATGATTGTAAGTAGGTCGAGTATGTCTACTTTTCCATCCAAATTAACATCGCCAGAGGATAGATTTTGATTACCTTTTTCAACGACCAGAAGGACTTGGTTCACTGGAATATCGTTAAGTTTCTGCAGGATACCGCTTGGCCAATAGATGATTAATTCACTCACCTTCTGATTCTGTGCAAGACCAAAGTGTATACGTTTTTGATCTTGTTGTGCCCAATGAATGCCACCATTACGTTCGCGAAGCTGAGTATTACCATCTGGTGTCGTAGCAAATACTTTGGCACCGATCCCATCTCTATTTGAAACTGTCCCCTGCAAATCTATTTGAATCCAATTATTGCCACTCCCCAAGTTACGAAAGAGTTGATCAGGACCATTGTTAAACGGGTATACACCTCTTCCATTTGTAACAAAAAGGTCTAAATAACCATCTAAGTCATAATCCGCCATTGTAACACTCATTCCCCTTCCATCTTTACTTCCAATTGCACCACCTGCATCCATTAATTTTATGAATGTACCATTGCCTTGGTTTTCATACATCTGATTAGGAAGATTAATAGCACTATTTGACCGAACTATGTATAGGTCGACATCCATATCATTATCAAAATCTCCTGCTGCTATAGAACGTGCCTCAACTGCATCGGGAAAAGCGATTTTCTTAATGTGATTAGATGAATTCCCAAGACATAATACAGAATTCGGTTGGTAGATAAGATCAGAGTAAGTAAAGTTAATTGGCTCTACATCTAAAATTGGGTTATCTGATGATATGAGTGCTTCAAATCCAGTCCAAGTTGTATTTGATGATGGCATTGTATGGTATAATACTGTCCATAGAAATGTATCTGGGTTGTATCCCACATAAGTTCGCCACTTCTCGATCTTAGGACGATCTGCCAATCCATGAGTTCGGGTGTCAGTTGGATCAAGTACAAATGTAAAAGACGATACATTTCGTTGACGATCAGTTTGGATAAATTCTCCACCAAAAGTATCTATATAGCTTCCCTGTTTTCCAATAACCAAATGACGGAATTGAGATGCCCAATCCGAATGCACCTCAAACTTGACAGCACCATCTGTTTTAAATCTGAGACCTTTCTCACCAACATTAATTAATACATGTAACTTTATTTTGTAAGGATAATCTCCTATTTCTTGTATAGATTCTGCTTTGGAAGTATCTATGAATGATCTATAAACACCACAAGCAAGAAATGCATCTATATGCAAATCCCCGTTGAGATCGACAAGTGTTGCATCTTGTACATTATATGTTTTTGGGAATGAAAGCAATTCAGTTATATCATTAAATGGCAATATTGAGATATCAAATATGTGTTCTGGATAGATAGTCTTACCTATAAACAAATCCATATTCCCATCGTTCGTAATATCACCAAGTTGTGCTAAGTTTGCTCCCTTGTCAATGCAAAAACCAGCATGTGTATTAACATTCTCAAATTCTTGTTGGGTTTGGGCAAATATTGACGGTTTAACAAGCGTGGATGTATTATCCTTCTGACTTATACCGGTCAAAAGCAGATCTAAGTGTCCATCATTATTCCAGTCAAACCATAGAGGTGTTCTTCCACGAAGTAAAGGCATATCAATCCCAAATGCAGATGCCCTTTCGATTAATCTGCCATTTTCATTGACATAAAAATGATTAAAGTGTGTTATGTTTGATTGATTTACTCCTCCGCCACCACCACAGAGAACAACCAAATCTTGGTCCCCATCATTGTCAAAATCTGCCCATGCAACTCCATGGGTATCTGCAAACGGATATGCATCCCATACCTGATCAATAATATCCGTAAAAGTTCCATCTTGATTATTACGATATAGACTGGGTTTATGTTTATGGTTTGTTGCCCATAGGTCTAAGTATCCGTCACCATCAAAATCTCCCCATGCATTCCCCCAACTCTCCCCAACTCGCGTGATCCCTGCTTGGTGTGAGACATCTTCAAATTGTATGTCACTCCATCCTGTAGACGATATACAGAAAATCCATAAAAGTATTAAAAATCGCATCTTGACTCCGATTTATAAGATATTAGATATAGATAGGTTACTTCTGTATAAGCATTTTACCAGTAGCATAATAACTTTCTGTCTGAAGGACAAAATAATACACTCCGCTGGCGACGGATTCACCGATTTCATTTTTTCCATCCCAATATGCTGCCCGCGACTTCTGTTTGTAAACTCCTGCGGACAATGTACCTAATTCCAATATGCGTATAAGTTTCCAATCAGCAGAATATATCAAAATCCTAACGTTAGCTTGTTCTGCAAGATGGAATGGAAACCAAGTCTCAGGGTTAAATGGATTCGGATAGTTTTGTAGCAATACTGTCTCTATTGGAGATGTCTCTATCGATCTGAGAAGTTGTAAAAGTTCCGTCAACAACGAAATACCTTGTTGTAACTTCGGTTGACTTGCATTAATTTCTTTTGCAAGTTGAATCCACTCAGTTAGGTTTTTAACACTGAGATTTACTGTTTCGACTGAATTCTCGCTGAGTGCAGGAGCAGAAGATACTATATCTATCTCCGATGCAGTAATTAACAAGTCTAAAATATCCACAACTTCGTCGACATTCACATCTGGATATATATTCATTTCCGCAAGTAACTCTAAATTAGGATTATGAAAGTGGGAGGCAATTATTGTAAGATCTACAATATTTACAATACCATCACGATTGACATCTGATCTATTGTAATGCACTATCTGTGACAAGTTGGTAGGAGGTTCCGTTTGATCATCTGTGTTGTATTCCATTAAATTCCTACTCAATTCGGCAATAGGACTAAAATCTAAAATGTGGTTCTCACTAAGATCCAGAATCACAAGATTTGTCAACATTTTAAGTGGTGATACATCTATTATCTTATTATCGTGTAAATCTAAATCTACCAGTTTATTTAACTTTCTGAGTGGAGTCAGATCAAATATATTGTTACCATCAAGATCCAGAAATGTTAATTCTGTTAAATAGCTAAGGGATGAAATATCCGAAATGCGGTTGTCATCAAGATCTAATGAGGTTAACTTTGTTAGGTTTTTTAGTATTGATATATCAGATACATTATTGTCATGGATATCTAACAATGTCAAACTTGACAAAAATTCAAGTGATGAAATGTCTGTCACACGGTTTTCATCAAGATCCAATTCTCTCAGACGATTCAAACCCATCAAAGGAGTAATGTCTGAGATATTGTTTCCATCCAAATCAAGGAACACTAAAAAAATCAAATTCCTCAACGGGGAGAGATCTGATATTTGGTTCTCATCCAAGTCCAATTTTCTCAATTCCGTCAAATGACTTATTGGGGATGCATCAGAGATCAGGTTTTCATGAGCATCAAGTATAATCATTTTCTTCATATTTATCAGAGGTGTAAGATCAGATATTTGGTTACTATCAATATCCAGATTATCCATCTCTCTCATTTCACTGAAAGGTGAAATATCTAATATTGAATTGTCACTTGCATCTAAATGCAATAGATTAGTCAAATCTTTCAGAGCAGACACATCCGTAACCAAGTTACTATCAAAATCTAAGTATGTTAGATTCGTCATTCTTTTTAATGGAGATAAATCTGAAATCCTATTCTGTTCCACATCAAGATATGTTAAATTCGTCAAATTGCTGATGGGAGTTAAATCTGATATTCCGTTATACGCAACATGTAGAAAGGTCAGGTTTGTTAATCCGCTGAGAGGTGACAAATTTGTAATCCTATTCCCTCTCAGAGATAGCCATTGCAAATTAATCAGACTCTTAAGCGGCAATAAATTTGATAATCTATTATTCCGATGTAGATCAAGAATGACAAGGTTCGTTAACCCTTTTAACGGTGAAATATCTGATACTTCGTTGAGGCCAAGATGTAATTCTTTCAAGTTGGTAGCAAACTCAAGTCCTGTCAAATTAGATATACCAGATTCAAAAGCAACTAATACTTCAAGACTATCAAAATCAGATTGAGTTATATCTGCATCTGGTTCTTTACCAAGTTCAAGTTCAAGTACAGCACGCAGTTCTGGATCTGGAATATTAATAATCTGTGCAATAACAGACTTTGAAGACAATATTACCAAAGAATAAAGCAGGAATAGGACGAAGTATGTGTTTTGTTTCAAACTCTTCTTACTTGAATAAGGATGTTTGGAAACAGCATAGGAAGGATTTTTCATAATTGAGACAGCGTTTCCATATATAAAAAATTATGATAGCAATTTGGGTTAGATTAAATTAAGTGATAAAATGGAATCTTGAGTTTTATTGAGCCATATTTGGTGCACCAGGTGTGGGTTTTACAATTTGGAAATCACCTGTACCATCTGGTAAACGTCCATAAGCTGTATCAGTCTCTTGTGCACCGAATTCAACCCTATCCAGAACTTCATTTCCCTCTGTATCGTTATCTACGAATAGGACGAGTTCTCCACTTTTTGATAGTCTGAAGTTTGCATGTAATCCCTCTGTTGCTTCTTCATTGTCATGGTCTTCATCCAACCATACAATCAAATATCCATTCGCCCCAATCTCAGTATTATCTGGAAATTGCCATTTCGTTGGATTATCTTCCTTATCAGAGAGATACAGTCCAGTTAGCATTATAGCACTATCGGATGGGTTATACAATTCAAGCCAATCGTCATAGTCCCCTTGAGGATCAGCGACAATATTATCATTGTCTGCCATCAGTTCGTTAATGACTACAGGTATCCGAACCATTGAGGGATCATCCGTGGATACCTCATCAGCCATATCTTGACTGTCATCGGTATCAACCATACTTACCGTATCCATCTCTTGAGGTGTTTCTATTATATCATCATCAGATATAACTGTTTCCGTCATTTTAGGTATCTGCTCACATGAGATAAAACCTATACTACACAACAATACAACTAATAGATATATGGTACTTTTATTCATTTTCACTCCTAAATATTATTTAAACTTATTGATACAATGAAAGTTTAGTTATACAAACTATCAATATTACTACAGAATATTGGTTAGAGTTTATTTCATTTCTTAACACAACTAATTATTATACTATATATACTGAACATATTCAAAGATGTAAGTAGTGATTTACTTTGTCAATGTGTTCAATATTTTATTGAATTACTTTCATGATAAGTGACAATTATAGAAATTGATTATATACATTCATAATTCTTTCGTAATGAATGTCTGCATTAAATTCCTCTTCTATTTTTTTTCGTCCAAATTTCCCCATTTCTACGACCTTATCTTTATTATCAGAGACCCATTGAAGACATTCTCTTAATGCGTTTTCGTCAGTTGGCGGAATTAGAAAACCATCTTCTTTATCTATAATTAACTCAGGTATACCACCAATATCTGTTCCAATCACTGCTTTCCCATATGCATAGGACTCTAAGACAGACATAGGACAATTCTCATACCATTCTGAGGGTAGGACAGTACAAATGCTATTTTGTATTAACTCTCTAAGTTCATCACCCTGTTTGAATCCTAATATATGAATATGATCACAATTGTTTTCTTCAATTAATCTCTGTATTACCGGCATTGCCTCACCATCTCCGACAATATAGAGTGGTAAATCTTTCACAGTGAGGGCTGCATTAATTAAGGTAATAATCCCCTTACTCTGATGAACTCTTCCAAAATAAAGTACATATTCACCAGGTGTATAATTAGGTTCAAACAGAGAGGTATCTGTAAAGTTGTGAATTGCAGTGATCTTATCTTCTGGCATACCGTATTGTATCATCTTTCTGCGATGAAAATGAGAAACAGAGATAAAGTGGTCGAACTTGTCCACATTCCCTAATATTCGTGAGACGTAAGATTCTGTAACACTCAATACAGTACGGGCTGTAGAACCACGATTGCATTTTTTAGGTATGGCACGCCAGAAGTGTTTACCTTCACAATCTTCACAAATTTGGTCATTCGATAAATGACTATAGACTGGACATGTCAATTTATACTCATGAAGGGTTTGAATCATTGGAATATCTGCTTTATTAAGACTGTTAAGTATAGATGCTGTCAATTTGCCATAATAGATGTGAAAGTGTGCAATATCAACCTTAGTTTCCATTAGGAGTTTTCTAATAGATTTATAGGCACTTGGATTATATATATACCTAATTATGTCAAACGGACTTGGATTCTCAAAATCTGCTGCCCGTGGAAAATATTTCTCCCATTCAGATGGTTCGTTGTTTGAATTTGCTGCTGTGAAAGGTATTACTGTATGTCCGTGTTTTTCTAATAATTCTCCCATTGTAAAGAAATACCGGTCAGAACCGCCACGAATATAATAATTTTGAGATATATTTAAGATAGTTGACATTTAATATTACTCACGAGGTCCTGCGTCAGGGAATTGAAAAGCAGAAATAGGTTGATAGGTAACAGTTCCTACAGGTTTTGTAATGAGATTAGAGTCCTGCGAATCAAGTATTGTTTCATCAATTATATTATCAGCTGTAGAACCCCACCAATTGTTTGATACATGAAGATCGAATTTTACTTGTAATCTAAGCGAGAAATCATTCCTTTCAAGGTTATTATTCTTTATAATGGATTGCACATTTTCACAGATAATACCTGAATCATTTTCAAGAATGTTGTTCTTCTCAATACGAGGTCTTGTTTGTCGACCAATAGTGTATATACCGACTTCATTGTGTATTATCCTATTATGTTGAATAACGGAATTACTTCCATCTAAAGCTATTGCTGTTTCATTTTGTTGTAATATACTATCCATTATAATAGGGGAGGCTGTCTTAATATCCATTGCAATTTTAGCATGTTGTATGACGACACCCCTGAAGAAACTATCGACGTCATGTGTATGATCAAACAGGAATCCACGCCAATCTCCTGAATCTGGAGAGGCACTATTCGATGACAAGTAGACCAATTCATCCAGAACTGCTTGGGTTAATGGAGTGCCAATTCTTACTGTTCCTCTAACCACAACATACGCATCTACACCAAATTTCACTGATGTACCGGGTAAAATCTCCAAAACTACAGTTGGAGGTATACGCAGCTCACCGTTTACGGTATAACTTTGGTCTGGTGTCCAAGTTTCATCTGTTGATAGCGTGTGATCGTTTAGGATGACTTGCTCTTTTTTATCAGGAACACCATTTAACTTATCTGCATCCCCACACCCAAATATGATAAAACAGAGAATACTTTGAATAAGAAATAAAGTGAGTGATGTTTTCTTCATATTAATCAGGACTTATATAGTATTGAAAGTAATTAAAGGATTTTAGATTAGTGTTATGCCATCGAATTTTAGACCCTAATTTCATAAAGTTATGAAAACTGCTTTTTCTCAAATCCAGAAGTTGGTTTATGTCGGTTGAATATCTATAAAACACACATTTAATCCTAATATCCAGTCAAGAAATGGGGTGCAAAAACAGGCATTTAATCCTAAATACTCATAAGGTAAATCGTGTCAATGTATTATTCATCAATTTGTCAAAAATTTGAAAAAAGTTACACTTTTTGACACATTGTGTGTCATTGAAATTGGTGTAAATTACCTCTATAACCCCTGTACCAGAGAGACTTTACGGTACTTTGAATTGACTTTTTAAGAATTTCCAAAAAATGGTATTTTGTGTTTTTGTTGTCCTACATGATTTTGACATTTTCAACTGGCAAATTAGGACAGTTTTTTGACATAAATAGATTTTTGTATTTAGGATCATTTTTGTAGATATTCATCATTTTTCTGATATTAGATATTTGTCATTAAGGTTATGATTTTGAATCAAAATCTTCTATTATCCTGGAAACAACTTTAAATAGATATTGTGCTTTTGTAGAATATGTATGTTAGATGTTAGGTATATATATTTTCTTCATTTTATTTTATTTTTTTAAGAAATGGAAACTGTCATCGTCTTTTTGACCATAATTCATTACCTTAAGACAAGTGTGTTATCTCAAATTCAATAGATGTCAATTAATTTTTTAGACGAATATGGTTTTTGGTTATATACCTGTTGAATAAATTGTCCACTACGAGTATTTGCTTCCATAACAACTTCAGCTAAAATAATTGTATAAAGATTCTTGATTTTGCGTTCAAACTACCCTTTCTAATTGGACTGAGAATATATAACAATCTTGTCTTATGTAGTGGTCTAATTTTCGATGGTAATACAATTTTAAATGTATGATGGGTCTTATTATTTTTTCTTCATTTTTTTATAACTATGTTGAATTTACAGAATTAAATCATGGTTATAGCCTCGGATCTACTGATTCACTTTCCAAAGCTAAAATGCCAAAGACACACTCATGTACTTTTGAAAACGGTTCATTTCTGACAAATCTTTCCAGTGCTTCAATACCTAAAGTGAATTCTCGTATCGCAAGTGACCGTTTTTTAGACAATCCCCTGGAACGAAGTCGTTCTAAATATCTTGGCATAGTGTATTCTGGTCCATAAATAATGCGTAGATATTCTCTGCCACGACATTTCACTGCTGGTTGAACAATACCTTTTTTTCCTTGTGTAATAAAATCCAAAGGTTTTACGACAAAACCTTCCCCACCCTTTTTGGTAAGTTCTACCCATTTTTCTATTGCAGTATTCTCACTGTTTTCATCAGATAGTGTAACTAATCCATAAGAAGTTAAATATAGAATATCATCTTCAACAGCTTCACATAATTCCTGGAGCATTTCCATATGCCACAAATGGTCTTTATTGATATATACTTTACTTTCCGTTGCTAATAAGTGAAAAGGTGCAAGTTTTATATCAGATATGGATTCAACATCCCAACAATACTGTTGATACGATTTAATATATTCATTCACTGCATTCTGGCGTTTTACAAAATCGTCTAACATGTCAACTGTATCAATATCTCTGTTCTTTGCCATTTCAATTGAAGCCAATGCATCTGAAATGGATACACTTCCAGCAACTCCTACAGGTGCATATTGTTGTCGTAACAGTTCTTGTGCCTTGACTGACCACGGCATTAATTCACAATCAAGACAGATCCAATCTGTATCCAATTTCTCCCAATAGTCAAGTTTATCTATTGCATGTTTAATTTGTTTTAGGAGTTGTGATTCAAGGTCAATATCATCGAAAAATGGTCTTCCATTACGTGTATAACATACCCCAATAGACTCTGATGGGATACCAAAACGTCTCTGTACAATTGTTTGATCCTTACAGACAATGACAATTGCCCTTGAACCCATATGTTTTTCTTGCCAAATTATGCTGGGTACACCTTGATTCCTATAATAATTGAAGGCATCAGATGGATGTTCAAGAAAATCTGGTTTTGAACTTGTTTCAGAAGGAGACATTGTAGGCGGGAGATAAATAAGCCATCTCGGATCAACTGCAAAACGACTGATAGATTCCAACGCGGGTATAGTATTTTCTTCTCTAATTGTAATACTACGATACAATCTTGTATTGATGATTCGTTTACCTAACACATCGGTTATATCTAATACACCTTCATTCAGATACGATTCGTGTGAACTTTGGACGGTATCATCTTCAATTAACGGTTTTGCTGGTTCATAATATGTCTTTTCTGCAGCAATAGATATCAGTTCTTTTTCTGGATATCGTAATGCTGTCAGGTTTCCGCCAAAAACACATCCTGTATCAATATTAATCGTCCTGTTAATCCATTGTGGTTCGTTAACGGGTGTGTGTCCATAGACAACAGTTGCATCCCCTCGGTATTCCTCTGCCCAGTCCAGCCGAATGGGTAACCCAAATTCATCTGTCTCTCCTGTGGTTTCTCCATATAGTGCAAATTCTCTAACACGACCGGAAGCCCTACCTTGGTATTCTCTTTTCATGCCGGCATGTGCAACAACTAATTTCCCATCATCAAGTTCATAGTGACTAATCAATCCTTCTATGAAATCAGCAATTTGTTCTCTAAATTCATCGGACTCATTCTCTAATTGTGATAGTGATTCTGCTAATCCGTGGGTAGTCGTAACATTTTTACCTCTCAAAGCACGAGCAAGTTTGACATCATGATTCCCCGGAACACAGAATGCAATTCCATCTTGGTGCATCTTCATAACTAACTTCAGTACATTGACAACCTTTGGTCCTCTATCCACATAATCACCAAGAAAAACGACTTTTCTACCATCTGGATGTGAAATAGGTGTTCCTTGTTCTGATGGAATTTCATAACCCAATTCTACAAGTAATAAAATGAGCTCATCATAACACCCATGAACATCCCCAATTATATCGAATGGACCGTGATATTCTTTCAGATTAGTCCATAAAGGTTGTCTTACAATTTCTGCATTTTCTGCTTCTTCAGGTGATGATAGTATATATACAAAGTTACGGAAACCTTCACGTCTTAGTGATCGGATTGACCGACGGAGTTGACTAATCTGTTTGCGTATGACATAGGGTTTAAAATTTCTATCCTCACGATGCTCATTCCTCTCTTGGCATAGTTTGGCAGGCATATTCATTACTATACCAACAGTAAGATAATGATACTGACGTGCCAAATCCTGTAATTTCTTTCTTGCTTCTACTTGTACATTTGTAGCATCAATTACCGTTAACCTACCAGCTGCAAGTCTTTTTGCAGCGATATAGTGTAAGACATCAAATGCATCTTCAGTAGCAGATTGATCATTTTCGTCATCAGAGACAATCCCTCGACAAAAATCTGATGAGAGAATCTCAGTGGATTTAAAATGCTGTTTTGCAAATGTGGATTTCCCTGAACCTGAAGGTCCTATGAGTATTACAAGAGAAGGGTTGGGTATTTTAATTTGCATGATCTATTCACTACGTGTAAATACTGCCATCTGAGTAGGTGAACCAAGAGTTTCATCTATATCACCAATATTATGAAATTCAACAGTATACTTGTACTCACTGCATATTCTAAACGACCATGTCTTAAATTCATCGCGTGTCCATTCAAAACGGTGATCTCTATGGCGGAACTTACCATCAGAAAGATTCTCAAATTTTTGATTATATTCGAAATTTGGTGTTGTCAAGACAATAGTCTTAGGAGATGCAAACTCAAAAATACATCTCTCAAATGCTCTTAAACGTGATGGATCCAAGTGTTCTATTACCTCAACAATTGCTGCTCCATCATAACCTTCTAACCGTTTATCTCTATAGATTAGTGAACCGTGTATCAGATTTATACGTTCTTTCTGTTTATCTGGCATTCTATCAATATGTAGACGTTCATGCGCGATTTTTAAGGTCTGATGTGCCACATCTAACCCGACTATTTCAGTAAACTGTTTCTCCGATAGGAGTTTTCTGAGAAGTTTTCCCTCCCCGCAACCTAAATCAATAACCCGTTGTGCTCCTGATTCTTTTAGAACTTCCACAACTTTTGTTAAACGTTGTTCATTTAAACCTATCTTCTGCTCAACCTGCTCTTCATTTGAAATGATAGTTTCTGAATCTTCCTCTTCAGAAATATCACCCAATTGTGTAAGTGCTTGACGGGTGAGTCTGTCTTGATGTTTTAAGTATCGACCCACAATAATCTCATGGTCAGGATGTTCACTTAACCAATCTTGACCATATCTAATCAGTTTCTCAATTTCTGCTTCATCTACCCAATAATGTTTCTCGTCATCAAGTACAGGTATCAATACATACAGATGTGAGAGGAAAGTGTTAAGTTTGCAAGTATTTTCAAGAGTCACTGTATAATATCGACTTTCACCCCATTGTGGATATTTCTCATCAAGTTGATGCCGTTCTGAAATTACCTTGTAACCCAAGGGTTCAAAAAGTCGGTGTAGAAATTTCTTTCCTCCCTTACACGGTAGGATAGATAATCTTACTGATAATGGAAGGGGTTTATCTACAAGCTCAGGTCGATCTTTACATTTACCAGATAGGGCAGAGCTAAAGACCTTAGCAATTGCAACACTTAAAAAAGATGATGCAACATAGGGTCTATCATTAACATATTCAGCCAATGAAATATTTGCCACACTCTGTCCCGGATTACGTCTGACAAGTCCTACCGAGTCAATATCAAGCAAAAAAGCCGCTGTGCACCTATCCTCATTGGCTTCAGGATAGTATACATACGCATTTCCAAAATTTATATTGAATGATTGAAATCTGTCAGGATGTTTATGTAAGAGATATCCAAGGTCTGTAGCTGGGGTGTGTGTTGTGGTGATTGTTAATAACATTCTGATCAGGTATTCTTAGATAGGGTATTACTGATACATTACCGACTTTCATTATACTTAGTTAAGTTGATACTGTCAAGTGCTACTTATTACAATACAGGGGTATTTAGCCTTAGTTTTTCAGACAGTTCTATCACAGTAATTATTAATGCTAAATAACATGAGTAAAAAACCTACCAAATGCTGATTACATACATACTTTAATAAAAGTTGAAAATTAAATGAAGAAGATTTCAATATCTTTCAACTAACAATACATAATATTGTAAAACATCTGCATATTCATTTAAGACAGTGTTTCCAAGTATTAAAATTTATTGGGGTAAATTAGGTTAACATACATATATTACATAGCACAAATTGAATCATAATATTTAGATGATATGAGAAAATCCTACTTCAAAATCATAACCTTAATGAGAATGAAATAATAAGAGAATTAATGATGAAAATCTATAAAAACGATCCTAAATACCACAACTTTATTTATGTCAAAAAATCTACTATAATACCCATGTTGAAATTGTCAAAATTCGCAAGGACAACAAAAACACAAAATCACACTTTTTGAAAATTCTTAAAAGTCAATTCAAAGTGGAGTAAAGTCAGTCTATGACAGAGGTTATAGGGGTAATTTACACCAATTTCAATCCTACAAAATGTAGGAAAAAGTGTAACTTTTTTCACTTTTTCAGCGAATTGAAAAATTTAACATTTTCACAATTTTTCATCAGGGAATTTAGGATTAAAGGTCTGTTTTTGCACCCTATTAGGATGTCGAGATATTAGGATTAAATATTCAATTTATGACCATTAGATCTAATGCTATTTCTAGAAATTTAGGTATGTATTCATATATTTTTTAAGTAGAATTTGAAACGTTAGTATGTTATAAATTCACTCAACACTTTTTGAGCATCAACCTTTTACCGTATATGACAAGGAAAATTGTTATGAAATCACTCATCATTGTTTTGACACTCGCTGTATTTATTGTTGGGTTGGGTGGCATTACAGTCGCGGAGAATATCGTAACCGATGGACTTATAAGTTATTGGACCTTTGATCAAAGTGATATTGTTGATAATACAGTCAAAGACGTGTGGGGTGAAAACAATGCAACCATCGTAGGAAACCCATCAATTGTCAAAGGACACCTGAAAGATGCCCTTAAATTTGATGGTATCAAAGATTATGTGAATCTCACGACGCTTGGCGATTTTGGTGCTAAACTCGATCATTCTACGTTTGAAGCATGGATTAAAACCGATTACAAAGACAATTGGTCAACAATTATCAAAACTATAGGCAGCAACTGTGATAAATCGGTTATGATATGGGGAATAGATATTAACAGAAAGATGGTTGATCTCGAAGATCTTAAGCTCGATCCTTTTGGTCCTCGGATTATTTTTACAGAGGATTTCATTCAACTTTATTTGCCATCTCTTTTTAAAAATAAAAATGGGTGTTCACTTTCCTTTCTTAGGGGTGAATATCCAATTTCAGATGGTGAATGGCATCACCTCGTCTATACGACTAAACCTGTAGATAAGAACGGGGCAGAACAGACTGAACGCGCGTTTTTTATTGATGGAACTCTGAATCGGATTTCAGTGTTTAATCCATTAGTTAAAAATGCTCAATACAAATATGTGCCATTCACTGATCCTGTGTATCTTGGTGCTGGAAATAATCGTGGTAAAGCCGAAGGCTTTTTTAACGGGATAATTGATGAAGTCCGCATTTACGATCGACCCCTAACTGAAGCAGAAATCAATCAAAATTATCAATCTAATACAGGTCTCGCTGTGGAACATAAAGATAAGTTGACTACGGTCTGGGGTACGTTGAAAAAAAGATAATTACCCACACTATTCTATTTTTACAGAGCTGTCATCCGCTTAATTTAAGCCCCAAGGTCTACTCACACTGCTGCTGTTCAGGGAATCTACTTGAGATCAAAATAACTTGACACATTTTTTTATTGTACTTACAATTCCCTAAAATTCTAATATGGAGTAGTATTATGTCAAAAGTAGAAAGACTGTTTGACTCACCCGGACCCCATCCAAATGGTATGCAGGCTACTGAAGATGGATTGTGGATAATTGATCAACATAGTAATGAAGTTCATTTGGTTTCGTTTGATGGTGAAGTAAAGAAAGCCTTCGATACGGATTCAGATCGAGGAAGTGGCATCACAGATACAGGAGATACACTCTGGTTAGCTTCTACCTATAGCTGTCAAATTCTATCTGCTAACCCTGAAAATGGAGAAACAATCGACACCTATGAAACACCAGGGGCAGGTGAGACGGGTGCACATGGACTTGAATGGCGAGATAACAAATTATGGGTTGCTGTACCTCCAACAGCCACAATATATCAAGTAGATGTGGAAGACGATTTTAAGGTTATTCATACCATACCCGCCCCTGATGACAGACCACACGGGTTGGCTTGGGTGGATGATGATCTTTGGTGTATTGAAACAAATCACCGTGCTATCTATCGTCTCAATCCTGAGGATGGATCTAAACTTGGAAAAATAGATATTCCTGAACCACACCCCGAACCTCATGGAATGACATATTGGGATGGGTATTTCTGGTATTGTGATGCACATTCAACTGCTGTGTGTCGTGTTCCATTATCCTAATGAAAAGAATCGGACGACTTCTGAGAATGGGTAAGAATTGTGCTGCTATGAATATGGCTATTGATGAGTCAATCATGATGGCACAGTTCAATCACCCAAATCCTACACTTAGATTTTATGATTGGGAATCTCCAGCATATAGTTTTGGGTATTTCCAAGATATTCATTCGGAAGTTGATGTTGACTTGTGTTTCACTGAAGGTATAGAGTTAGTTAAAAGGATGACAGGTGGAGGAACTGTAATACATGGCTGGGATCTCACCTACACATTAATTCTTCCTCGAGAAAACAGTGAGATGCGAATCTCCGAAATATATCAATCTATTGGTCGGGATCTAAAATTAGCATTAAGTAAGTTAAGAATTCAAACAGATATTAATTTAACCAATAGGGATACTTCATCCCAGAATAATTGTCTAATCAACATTGCAGAGCATGATGTCACATGTGATGGGAATAAAGTTGCAGGTGTATCTGTTAGACGAAATAGAAATGGATTTCTGTTTCAGGGATATATCTCATTAGATATACCCACAGATATAATGCTTAGAAATGCATCAAAGGATTCTATCGTTCAAGGGCAATTATTAGACGAATCATCTGCAATTAATAAAAATGGGAGATCCATCCAAAGAGAGGATCTGATAACCGTAATTTCAAATACATTGGATTTTGATATGGAATTTAATGATGATGAACTTACAGATATAGAAATTAAAAAAGCACGTGATTTAGCTGACTCAAAATATAGTACCAATGCATGGAACTTCAATATGTAAACTGGTTGTAATACTTAATGGTTGAAACAAACAACTCCACTGTTCTTATTCCTGCCGGTGCATTTATTATGGGGACAGATTTTGAATCGTTCTATGGCACTATTTTAAAACAGTGTAGATATGCAAAACCAGATGAAGCACCTATCCATGCACGACATTTAGAGGCATACTGTATAGACAAATATCCTGTTACTAATGCCGAGTATGCTGTGTTTGTTAGAGAAACAGGTCATCCACCACCTTCACATTGGATAAAAGGGGAGATATCACCAAAAGATGAAAATAAACCTGTGGTACAGGTGAATTGGTTCGATTGTCAGTCTTATGCAGAATGGATAGGGAAAAGATTACCAACTGAAGCTGAATGGGAAAAAGCTGCACGAGGTCCAGACGGAAGAATCTATCCATGGGGAGATATTTTTAATCCTGATGTTCCTAAATCCAGATTTACATTAACTGAGGATTCTAACTATTTTTCAACTGAATTAACACCTATAGGAACATACGATAAGAATATTAGTCCGTATGGTGTGTGTGATGTTGTCGGTAGCGTATGGGAATGGACATCAGATGCATATCAATCCTATCCTGATTCTAATAATAATAGATCACAAGATGATAATATTTCAAATGATCTGGTATTAAGAGGTGGTTCATGGTTAGAGGCACGTGATGGAACTGCAGAACGATACTATCGGTGTGCTAATCGTTTATATTCACCACCCGATTATATGGGAGATAACATCGGCTTCAGATGTGTTCAAGATATTGAAGTCAGTTCACCGAATCCGGTTCAGATTAAAATAGAACAAGTTGAAGAATACATACAGAAGAAAAAACAAAACAACCTTCATGTCATAAAAAAACGGTCGAGAAAGAACAGTGTTATAGATACATTAATTGCTCTATTCTTAATTCTTTCTTCAGTATGGGGCAGTATCAGAAAACCTGAATGGATTTTCGGTGGTATTACATTCGGAATTATAGGACTGGGTTTTCTGTTTACTGCTGGGGTGAATTATTGGAGATTATGGTTTTCTATGAATAGAATCAGACAGTTTTACTCAAAAAGACTTAAACGGAATTCTCAGGCAAATGAATTAGATTCTCTAAGAAAAATCGAAGGCAAACCTACCTCTAAGTATAATCCATTCTAACATCGTTGAATAGGAGTGACTTATGGATATCCAATGTTTAGAATACTGTTTAACAGAAGATGAAAAACAGAAATTTGAAGACAATGGTTTCATTATAGTAGAAGATGCTATACCTGAAGATAAGGTTGAGAAGTTGATAGCTGCATTTGATCGTGTGGGTGCAGAACATCTTGGAAAGGACGAATTACCATCTGATGCCAGTTTTAATATTCTTGACTTTGTCGGTAGAGATGAGATTTTCATAGAATTGTTGGATTGGTATAAGACTTTTCCAAAGGTATGGGGTATTTTAGGATGGAATATAAAACTCTATCATTCACATCTGATCGCATTACCACCTATGCCTGAAGAAGAAAGAGAGAAAAAAAGACGACTCGGATGGCATCAGGATAGTGGACGACTAAATATTGAACTTGAAGGTAATCCTCGTCCACGGGTTTCACTTAAAGTTGCATACTTTCTGACAGATACATCTGTGCCAGGTCGCGGGAATTTTAGTGTCATACCGGGTAGTCAGAAATTGAATAGTTTACAAATGCCTGCTGATGATAGAACAGATCCTGCAAATGCAAAGCCTGTTTATGCAAAGCCTGGAACCGCTGTCTTTTTTGATCGTAGATTGTGGCATGCGGTGGGTCGTAATACATCAGATATTACGCGAAAAGTGTTGTTCTACGGATATAGTTATAGATGGCTACAACCCCGTGATAACATGACTGTAGAACATTATATGGATAAGTCTGATCCAATTCGACAACAAATCCTTGGTAAGAGTACTGGTGGGATGGGGTATACATCACCCGGAGATAAGGATGTACCACTTAGAGCATGGATACAAGAGAATATAGGTGGAGATGCAGTGGCTTCTTAATTCACTATCAATCTCATAAGTTTTAACGGGATGATTGTATCATCCCATTTCCGATTTGTTCTAAATCACCATCTTTAATTCGCTCATTAACAATGTCCTTCACACACGCGGCAACGGAATTGCTTGTCGCTTTATATCCAAATGATTTCACTCCTTCAGAAATGAGTGATTCCAGTGTAATTGCTCCTTGTAATGTTAATACCAGTGTAAGTGCCTCATATATTTCTTCTTCACAAATCCATTCTATTTTAGGTTTTTCACGTTTCCGTACCTGTATATCTTCATGATTCACAGACCAAAGAAAAGCTCCTCTTCTTTGTATGAGATTGGCTTTTTCTGCAATATAAACCCCATTTTCAATAGCCATTCTAATTCTATTTCCTGCTTTTGCTAACCCCCATAGAGTACGTATACGAATAACTACCTGATCTAAATGTACTGGACTCTCTACATTTACCACATTTGATACTGCCTCAGCAATATTAATTCCATCCTGTAGATGCAATTCCCCATAGATTGGTATACCCAAATCATCACATTCGATATAGTCAGGAATAGATGGTTCAGGATTCGTTAGAACAACAGATTCACTCTCAATCTCAGACTCACTCTCAACCTTTATCTCTACATCCCCTGATTCAGGGGTTGGGAAGAGTTCTGGAGGGGTAGAGACTTTTGCTTTTTCAATTGCTGTCAACAATCGTTGCTTTGTATTCTCACGGTCTTGGTACCACTCCATTGACCATACTCTATGTAATTTCCAACCTAACCCTGTTAAGACCTGTTGACGTAACCGGTCTCTGTCTCTTGCAACCGGTGCATTAAAATACTGTTTACCATCACACTCAATACCAATTAAGTAACGATCAGGAGAATTTGGATCTATTATGCCAAGGTCAATTCTATACCCCGCACATCCAACCTGTTTACGCATGTCATATCCATGACTCTGAATATACTCATAGACGGCATCCTCAAATGGGGCATCCATCTCACTCTCATAATTGCTACTGCTTACACTGTTTCTATTTTCAGCATAGTCAAGAAACATCTTCAATGCTCTTGTGCCAAATGGGGCATTAGCATCTAATTGAAGATCACTTGCACGAAAATTACAGAAAACCACACATTTTTCACGAGCACGCGTAATAAGGACATTTAATCGACGTTCTCCTCCTTCATGATTCAATGGACCAAAATTTCTATATAACTTACCATTTTCATCTTTACCATAACCAATACTAAGAAATATTGTATCACGTTCATCACCTTGTATTGTTTCAAGGTTTTTGACAAAGAAGTGTTCATCACGTGTTCTTGCAAAAAACTCATTCATTTCCGGGTTGAAATGTAATTGACGTTCTACTTCATCAAGTATTGTCTGCTGTTGGCTCATATTAAAAGTGCCTATCCCCATACTCTTATCAGGATAATTTCGATAATGCGCAATTGCAGCTTGAACAACTGCTTCAGCTTCAATTATATTTGCTGAACTTCCCCCTCTACTATAGACTGACTCTGGTATATGCACAAACTTAAGCCCTAAGTGTTCCGTATTATCAAATGGGGAAGGAAATATTAATAAATCATTCTCATAGAATTCTTGATTTGATATGGCTATCAAAGATTCATGTCTACTTCTATAGTGCCATTTTAACTGTTTAACCGGGAAACTCTGTCTACATTGATGCAATATACTCTCAACATCCTTTATCGTCGTGTTGTAATCTTCATCATCATCCTGACTGGCATCCTCAACAATACTATCAAAGAACCGGGTTGGGGGTAGTTGTCTTGTATCTCCTAATACAACAGACTGTTTTGCTCTTAACATTGCACCAAGTGCGTCTTCAGGTCTTATTTGACTTGCTTCATCAAAAACAATAACATCAAAATCAATATTAACAGGATCACAAAATTGGGCAACAGACAGTGGACTCATCATAAAACACGGTTTGATTCGTTGTACCAACCCTCCCACAACAGATAGCAATTTTCTAATTGGCATATGACCACGTTTTCGGTTGAATTGCCCTTGCAGGATTCCAATTTCAGATTCTTTTGATGCTCCGGTGAATAACCGTGGTCGTTGTTGCTGTAGTTCTGCAATAAGTCTAATTCTATTTAAATCAAGACTGGTAGTATCAAGGTGTTGAAAATCTGTAATCTTTTTCTCATGTATCTCTGTAACAAATTCTCTCAATGACTGGTTCTTTAAAATAGAATCGTGTAGGAGGGATTCTGTATAGTTTGCCTTAAAACATGGAACAAGGTCTTCAGGATTTAGTTTATGAATATTTTCAAGCATTTGTACTGCAATCGTATTCTTACAACCAATCATTAATTCTGAAAATTGTCCCCAAGTATGTAATTTACCCCTTTCCTTTTGCCATAATTCAAGTCGACAATCAAGATCACTAAAGAAGACTAACTCAGGATCTGTGTCAAAGATGGATTGGGAATCCGTTCCTAAACATTCATATAATAGATCACGGTGCTTTTTAAATTCATTAATTGCCAAATCCAAATAGTCTTTTATAGATCTCAGTGGAGTTTCGAATGTTCCTTTACTCACGATATTTACAGATTCTTCAGTAAATGTTCCATCTCGGAGAAACTGCCGAAATGTAACAATCCATTCTCCGAATTTTATTAACTCTTCTGGATCACTATCATCGTCTTTCCACTGTTTACCAAAAAGTGATGGACCTTTTTGAGTCGCAGCCATTTCCCATTCCATCTGATCCATCATATTTATACAATCCGATAATTCTCTTAGGTCAGCTCTAAGAGTATCCGGTTCTTTTGGCATAGATTGTTTAAAATAACTCTTGATTGGGGACTTTATCTCTTTCCTATAACGCCAACTTAGGAATCTTTTCAATCGAGGAAGGTAATAATACTTCTCATATTCTTCAGCAAGTTTCATTATATAATCAGTATCAAGTTTCAATCTTGGATCAGTTTCCAAAGTCCATGCCATAAATTTTTTCTTTGCTTCGGCAATTATCTCTACTTTTTGAATTAGATCTTTTGCTTCTTCATGAAATGTATCCCACTTTTGGTTTAATAATACTTCAGGTTTTACCGAAAATGAATTATCTACAATATCTGCAGCCATGAGATGATGTTTAATGGATTCAAGGTTTTTGGGTGAACGAATACCATATTCAGTTTCTAAATGAGAAAAAACTGTATATACTTTATTACAAGCATCTTGTAAATCTATAATATGTTTATATATCAGTTCCTCTTTTTCTGGTGTTATAATCCCTGTTAAACAACCTCGCCATGTATGTTCTGAGATAGGCGAAACACGCGGCATTATGGCTGAGATTTTTTCTAATTGTCTTATTGCTTCATCCCAAGCACTCAGATCTGATTCGCTTGGGTCAGGAAATCTTATACTCGGTAGTTCTCTGTTATTACTACTAAAATGTTCCTTTGCTTCTTCGCGTATAATAAAAGCTGACAACAAAGATTTTTGGGTATGTCCTATAGGAGAATGTATGCCACTTACATAGCCATTTAAATCTGTCTTTAACAGGTCAAGTTGTCTAAACGTATCTATCTCTCCATTACTGGCTTTAATTTGTGCTGACATAGTCCGTTCTAATTCCTGCAATACTTCTCTCTTATTTGACTTATGACTATGTAGCTCTAAACAGAATTCACCTAATCCAACATTATCCAGTCGATGTTTTACCACCTCAAGTGCTGCCATTTTTTCACTAACAAATAATACCTTCTTACCCATAGATAGCAGCTCAGCAATTATATTCGTTATTGTTTGTGATTTTCCTGTTCCTGGTGGTCCCTCAACCACCAGATTTCTCCCGCTTTTTATCTCTTCAATTGCTGCAATTTGAGATGAGTCAGCATCCATAACATGATAGACATTCTCACTTGACAAGATTTTATCTACTTCATCTGCATTAAAATCCTCATTAACTGTTCCATTTTCTCCACCACCTAATACGCTACCCAGTAAAGGATGATCACTCACATCCCATAAACCAGGTTCTAAATCCTTGTACATCACAAATTTAGTAAAGCTGAAGAAATCCAGGAATATATCTGGTATTACCTGCCAATTACTGTAATTTGATACTGTATCACCTACAGCATGAAAATAATCATCGATTTCATTCTTTTCTTCGGGATTATCAAATATAGGTAGTGAAATGCCTTGATCAGCAAGTTTGGCTTCAAGCGATAGATTGGGCACAAGATCCGCTTGACTCCATTTCAATGTAAATTGCGATCGATTCCTACCACGTTCAAGTTCTACTGGGATTAATAGAAGGGGGGCAATATTTTCTTTTTCGGTATTTTCTCGATCAAACCATTTGAGGAATCCAAGAGCAAGATGTAATACAGAATATCCCTGCTCCTCAAACACTGAACGTGCTTGTTGATGAATATAATATAGACGTTTCTGAAGATCCTCTATTGGTAAATCAGTTTGAAGAAGTTTGTCGGTCTGATGGGTTGATACATCTTCAACATATAACCATGGCATTTTAACATTTTCATTTTCTTCAGGAGATTCGAAAGTAGAATCTATTTCATTTTTGTCTCTATGTTTAAAATGCATTCCATGTTCATTTAGAACAAGAATATCAAATATCTCCTTTGGAATCTCATCAACCACCTGAATTGTTCTTAGCTTACTCGTTCTATAATTTAGGAGTTTGTTTCGTAATGTTAGATCAAGTAATTTCTCACGAGCAGCATGAAGTTCTTGTCTAATACTGGGGTTATCACTATTCATCTATTGGGTTTTCTCCTTCATACTACCAATCACCTCTTGTATTCTTCCATAAGTGTGCTTTTACAACCTCTTCATTCAAATCTGTACCCCATCCGGGTTCAGTTGGAACTTTCATATAACCATCAGAGATTTCCGGTGCGTTCGTTGTTATTTCTTCCTTCCATGGAACATCATCTATGTCTACTTCCATTATTCTTACATTAGGGAGTACTGCACATAGACTGGCACTCATAAATGTTGCCAAATGGCTATAGTAATTATGTGGGGCAACATTCAGTTGATACACATCAGCTAAATCACCTATTTTCTTAGATTGTGAGAATCCATTCCATGGTACATCTATCATAAACACATCTGCTGCACGGGAATTAAAATATGGAAGGTAGTCATGCATATAATATAAATTCTCACCTGTACAGATTTTCGTTGAAGTAGAATCTTTGATTTGACGGATAGCTTCATGGTCATACATATCAATTTCTAACCATAATAAGTCAAACTGTTCTAACACTTTTGCAATTCGCATACAAGCTTCAGGTTTGAAGTTAAAGTTGAGATCAAGATTAATGTCTACATCCTTCCCTACTGCTTGCCGGAAAGTTCCAATTAATTCCTCGATATGACGTAACAGACGGTTCGATACATTTCCGTCAGTTGTTCCTGGTCCAGAACCAAACCCCGGAAAATAGACAGATGCTGGATTACCAGGAATGATTATGTTCGTTTTAAGGGCTGTAAACCCTTTTGAAATCACTTCTCGACCCAAGAGTGAAATATCATTCATCGATAACAACGGGCGGACACCCAGCAACTCGAAATTGTTCACACGAGAACTACCACAATGGGACCAATACACCCTAACATTCTCACGTGTAGGTCCCCCAAACAGTTCAACGACAGATATACCTAATGCCTTTGCCTTGATATCAATTAGGGCACATTCAATACCTGCAATTGCTTTGGCTATTATTCCTCCTGGGCTTTGTCTTGATCCTCGTATCATATCCCAGAAACGCATTTCGTAGGGACGTGGATCTTGGTCAATTAACAATGGGGTTAAATCTCTTATACAACCTACAATACCATTTGGATTTCTACCATCACTGCATTCTCCATATCCAGTAACACCTTCGTCAGTTTCCATTTTAACAAAGATCCATGGACGCCATCCACCATCTACAACAAAACTTTCAATGTTAGTAATCTTCATAATAATTAAGTACGGATAAATTGGTCTTGTCTAAGGAAATTAGACAAAGATTTTTCTTATTAAAGTACAACCACTTTTTTTGTCCGAGCAGATTCTTGAAGGGCATCACATATTATCATTGTCTTCACTGCTATATCGGACCAATAGGGTTCAAGTGCACCGTTAATGACAATGTTGGAAAAGTGTTCTATCATATTAATTTCTTGTATACACTGTCCAATTTCATGCTTTTCATTATTAGTACCATGAATCCAAAATCGTGAGGATTCTTCGGATGTAGGTACAGTAAAATCATCACAAACCAGAGATGCTTTTGTTCCAGCAATTTCAAACCACTTTCTGAGGGCTGTATCAAAACCACAATCCATTGTTGCAATTCGGTCATCTTCAAACCAGAGAATACCTGATAAATTAAAGTCCACACCATTCGTGTATCGGGCAGTAGCGAAAACTTGAGTAGGTGTCGCTTCAAATCCCCATAAAATTGCCCGAACACAGTAATAACCAAGATCTCCAAGACTACCACCCGCAAGTTCCGGTTTTGCACGAATATTATTGTAAGGAATCTTATCCCAACTGAATGTAAATGCAGTAGTAACCCTCCGTAATTTCCCCAAGGTCTGAATGTGTTTCTTCATCTCTTCAGTTCTATCATGGTGTACCCACATTACACCATCCATTAATTGAACACCATTCTGTTGACATGCTATAGCCATCACTTTCGCCTCAGCAGCATTAGCAGACAAAGGTTTTTCACACAATACATGTTTCCCTTGTTCAGCAGCCTTGATTGTCCATTCTGCATGCATGGATGGGGGAAGAGGAATATAAATTACATCTATGGAAGGATCGGAAATGAGTGCATCATAGCTACCGTATGCTTTTGGGATATTATGTTCTTTTGCCCACGAAGTAGCACGTTCTTCAGTTCTACTGGCTATTGCTACTAATTCAGCATTATTAGCATGATTTATAGCTTTACTAACTTTTTTGGCTATATTTGCTGTACTGAGTATACCCCACTTAATAGGTGGTTTGAATTCTGGTTTCATAATGGATATATCTAATTGTATTCATTAAAATAATTAAAGCATACTATACTTCATTATAGGTAAGAGGTCAAGTATTAGTGATTGGGGATATTTAGTTTGATATTGACATCAATCCTATACAGTATATAATAACGTGAGTTTGACAAGTCAAATTCTTAAAATATCAAAAATTTTATTTTAATGAGGATCTAAATGTTCAAAAAGACTAAATCGAATTTTGTTTATATTGTTGTATTTTGTTTTTCAATTTTCTCCATATTGGGATGTGAAAGAATCCAACAGGTTATTGAACCTATAGAGATTGAAAGGGAAGAGATCTCAATTGGGTTAGTTTTACCATTAACTGGCAGATTAGGTTCAACGTTTGGTGAACCAATTTACAACGCTTTGCAATTAGCTAAGGATGAAATCAATGAGAATCCAGAGAATAATTTTACTATTAACTTTATTATAATGGATGATATGGCTACAGCTGATGGAGCGATTACTGCATATAATAAATTTATAGAAGATGGACTATCAGTGATTCTTGGTCCAGTTACATCATCTGCCGCAAAAGAGGTATTTCCTATAGCACAAATGAATAAAGTTGTAGCAATCAGTTCAACATCAGCAGCACGTGGGTTAAGTGCATTGGGTGATTATGTATTTCGTATAGCACTAACTACTGATGTATTAGTTCCTAATGGAGTTGATGCAATTCTTACAAAGTATAATTTTTCAAAAGTTGCTACTCTATATGATAAAAGCGATGTTTTTTCAGTAGATAGTGAAAAAGCTCTACTGGAAGTTTTTAATCAAAAAGGTATTGAAGTGGTTGCAACAGAAACCTTTCAGGCTAATGATGAAGATTTCTCAGAACAGTTGACACGAATAGAAATGGAACAGCCTGATGTGGTATTTGTTTCCTCATTACCACCAGAAAAGGCAAGTATACTTAAACAAAGTCGTGATCTGGGTATTACAGCTCGGTTTGTATTACGAACCTTAACCGAAGCTGATGTTGAAGCAGCAGGAGAGGCAGCAGAAGGAACCATTACTTTCACAGGATGGGGAACAGCAGTTGATAACCCTTTGAATCAAGAATTTGTTAAGAATTATCATGAGAAGTATGGTACTCTTCCAAATAACTATTCCGCACGTTCATATGTCGCACTATATGTCTTAGCTGAAGCTCTTGCTAATGCATCTACAAAAGATGCTATGTCAATTCGTGATGCACTTGCAAATATTACGGGATTAGAGACCATAGTAGGTAAATTTTCTTTCAATCAAGATGGGGATGCTGTCTATGATCCTCAAGTACTGATAGTCAAAGATGGGAGTTTGGTACTATTTGAATAAACGGTATTCTTAATTATATTTGTTTAGCAGAATCTACTATGACGATATGGAGTAAACCAATCAACACTTACCCCATCCATTATTTCAATAGTAGCCATTTCACTTACTAAGGGGGCTAATGTTACTCCACTATGCATGAATGTAATATATAGATTTGAAATAGATTCTGTGAACCCAATTATAGGGTATCCATCAATAGGCATAGGTCGATAACCAACTGGATTTGTTATCGCTGATACATCTCCAATTGAGGGAAGAAATCTCTTGGTGTTTTCTAATAATGTATCTGCATGTTCCTGTGAATCGTCCGTATTAATTCCTTCTTGTGTTCCTTGTCCTATCCTTAGCGTTCCATCAGCAAGTTGTCTCAAGTGAATGTGTTGGTGCTTTTCATTCTTAGATGGAGCATGAATTACTGCAGCATGATGCAAGACTTTCTTACTCTTAGTTGTGCTAATGACTATCCCTGGACTGCATTGCTGTGGAATATGGACGTCAACAATAGCTGCCAAATGTGTAGTATTAACACCTGCCGATAATATAACAATATCACAAGGATATTCAGATTTCGATGTGATGACTGAGTTAACCCTTCCTTTATTATGACTAAAGTCTATCACTGGTGTGTTTGACTGTATTGATACGCCATTTTCTATTGCTTTGTTCAAACATACCGATATGAATTTGTCTGTTTCAATATGGAAATCTGCCTCAGCGTATGAGCAAGCTAACACATGACCAGGGGTAAGTTCAGGCTCAAATGTCAATAATTCCTCTTTTGATATTATTCGACAAAGGTATCCCCACGCTTGAAGTTGACAAACCCTATCTTTTAGTACTTTTGCACCACGTTGTGTGTTCTCCCAGCGTAATTCACCACCAAGATGCATACCGATGTCCCCATCTAATTGTTCTGATAAACGATACCACATATCTAATGAACGACGATTTAGTGTATGGTAGTTCCGCGGGTCTTTTCCAAATGCATTTACCCATGCAAATGAATGAGCAGTTGCTCCGCATCCAGGAATTTCACTATCAAGAACTGTTATTGAAGTATTCTTTCTATGAGACAGTTTATAGGCTATAGATATTCCAATAATACCTGCTCCAACAATTACTATGTTTGTGGTTTTTCCTGATGACATATATTGATACCTATCTAAATCCAATTCACTATAATTACATTAATGACGGGAATTCTGAATAATTTTATGATGTAAATTATCTATGTGCCACCACAATAAAGCCTGTCAATCCTGCAAGCAGCAATTGAAATCCTGTTTGATAGAATATAATTAGAAAGGGTTGACAAAGGGAAATCAAGCCGAGAACTATCAGTCCAATTGATACGCTTTCACACCATGTAATTTTAGAAAAGATAATACAGAATAAGATCATTCCTGGTAGGAGAATATGGAGGGTAGGAATTTCTAAATCCAAAAGTGGATTGAGATAAAGAAAAATTGTTCCTAAAATTATACAAAGGATAGATATAATTGTAGTAGTTCTAATTGTTTTAGTTGAGAGTCCAAATGGAATTGAGAAACAGAATAATAAATGAAATGAAGAACTACGGAATACTTGTGGTACTGGTAAGACTAAGAAAATAATACCTATTAATAGACCAAGTGATGATATGATGTTTACGCCAAGTGTATTTTGAAATGCAACAGACATAAGTATAGTCGAAATGCATAACAATATAAAAGCAATACCCTTAAGTAAGATATCAAGTTGACTATACGTAGTAGAATTATATAAAAACTTATTTAGATCAAAATATAGGAATAAAAAACCTAATAATAAACCTATTATTGAGAGTAATTTATTCCGATTTAATTGCATTCTATGACACAAGTCGTTTGTTGCATACAAACAGATTTACAGAATTATTGATATTAGATTCTTGAGAATGATTGTTGGATTTCAAAATATCTGTAGACAAGAAGAAATAGTGGAGATTGTTAAATTTTCATCTATTTAAACATTTGTCTAATATGTTCTTTCCAATTTTTAGGTATTTCATCTTGCAATCGGTTAATCTCAATTCGTAAGTCTGAGTTCTCATGTTGTAATGTTTGCACAATGTTGTTAAGTTCGATCTTTTCTGATTCCAACTTTTCAATTGTTTCATTTAAATATGCTATATGAACAATCTGACATATAAGATTCTCTATTATATCGTTTGTAGGGATATTATAACTTAATTGTGTAATCAACGGTGCCAAACCATCAATTCGTAATTGGAGAACTGCTTCAGCCTCTGATTCGGTCCCTGATCTACCTGACCTTACTCTTAAATAAGGTTCAATTTCAGGTGTTTTTCGTTCTAATACTTGCTTAATTATCTCTTCATCAACACCGATTACCTCTGCTACATCCGATGGGTTTAAATAAAGATCCATTCAACTATCCTACTAATATAGATTGGATGATTTGAAAGAATGATTCATAATGGGTAAATTGGAACAGTTAAATAACTTTAACCTGATTAAGTGCCCTAAGCATATGTCGGAAATAACTTATAAATGAAATCACTACAAATACTAAAGATATATACAATAGATATATCTTTATACTATTAACTAAGGGATATTCTAAAGAGGATACTAAGTAGACTATCACCGTAATTGATAAAGAAAAACTTGTACATTTCCCCCATAAGTTAGATCGTGTAATCATTTTTGCTTTTATCGCAAGTATCACATTACCTATTACTATTGCAGAATCTCGTAATATTATTGCAAAAAATGCCCAAATTGGAAATTCTAAGTTGGGACTGGATAAAATTAGTGCAAATATCCCTGCACCAATGGCACACTTATCTGCGATAGGATCTAATATGTAGCCTAATTCAGAATGTTGATTGAGTAAACGTGCAAAAAATCCATCTAATATGTCAGAAATTACTGCTATGCACCCAAAAATTACCGCTAAAGTATACTTTTTTTGATATATTAACATAAATAGTAATGGAACTATTACCAGCCTAAATGCTGATAGTATATTGCTAACATACAAAAATTGTTGTGGGGTGATATTTATCTCTTGAGTATCAGTAAACTGGTGTATGGGTGCTTTAAATACCATCGATGCTATTGCATTAATCAGTCAGAGTTTATGTTCAAAATAATATCATAAACACATAGAAAAAATTGGATATACTTTAGTTATTACGTGCTGTCAACTGGAAAGCAATTTGTTGATTTAGGTGTTTCAGAATCTTAATTTCTTTCCTAAGGAGTTGGTCGAATGATTCTAACTCAAGTAATTCTTGTTTCTCCTTAAGTGGTAAACGTAGACGTGAACCTATTTGATAGGCTAATTGTTGAGGATGTTCTGGATTCTCGTCTGGAGGCTGCCAACTAAACATTAGGAAACTTGATAAAGTTTCATATTCCTTATATACCTCCAAGGTTTCTGCTGCAACATCTGCCAGATTGGGATCAGCATCTGCCTCAAATGAATCTAATATACGAACACGTGCCACTAAATACGGCATATCTTCATTCACTTCAAGAATTTCAAAACGCGAATGACCAGAAGTCATAATATTCATACGACCATCAGGAAATCTATTTACATCTACTAAATCTACTTCTGTACCGATTTTACATGGTATCGCGGAATTTCCAGTCTCCTCACCCTCTTTTATCATAACCACACCAAACGATGATTCATCTCTGATACAATGTTTTATCATCTCACGATATCGTTGTTCAAAAACATGAAGTGGCAGGTAACCACCAGGAAACAGTACAACATTTAATGGAAAAATTGGGAGTTCTTTTTCATTAATACTGTTTGTTTCTAATTCCATAAGAATCTCCACAACGTTAAAATTAACTTTCAATTTACAAGAAATCAAGTATCTGGATGTGAATTAAGGGTGTAGTATCATTTTACACATCAGGAATAATTTGTCAATTATTATTCATAACATCCTTTTACTTCCGATAACAGAATTCAGTCAATTTCCCACTCACTTAAGCCACTGGATAATGGAGCAGGTCGTTCTGTAGTACTTTCTATCCAAACATGTTCCCCTGATTCTGATGACTTGTCGAATGCTAACATTACATCAAGTACATGATAGGCTAAATCTCCATTAGCTCGATGAATACGATCCGATTGAATAGCGGAAACCATATCAATCACACCTATCATACGTGCGTTGTTCGGAAAAGTGATTGGCACATCCTCCCAATCGCCTCCTGCTGGACAAATTGCAACGGGTCCCCCAAAAGTATTTGGATCAGGTACACGAAGTGATCCTGTTTCTCCATAGATTTCAATACAAGGTAGACTATGTCTCCACATATCGAAACTCATGATCATGGTGATTATCACTCCATTTTCAAATTCAATTACTCCGGTTAAATGAGTGGTGGTATTTACTGGTATTCTTAATCCATTTACAGCTTGACTTGTAGCTATCCGTTCTTCAAATGCCTTTGTTGTTATGGCTGCAACACGTTTTACTGGACCGAGTAAGTTCACAAGGGCTGTAATGTAATATGGTCCCATATCAAGCATCGGTCCTCCACCTATATCATAATAAAAAGCGGGATTCGGATGCCAACTTTCTGGACCATGTCCACACATGAATGCTGTTCCTGCAAGTGGTTTCCCAATTTTCACTGTATCAATGGCAAGTCTTGATGTTTGAATGCCTCCACCGAGAAATGTGTCAGGTGCTGATCCTACGCGTAGTCCTTTTTCTGCTGCGGTATTAATAAGTTCTTTACCACTTTCAATATCCACTCCCAAAGGTTTTTCACTGTAAACGTGCTTACCGGCATTTAATACCTGAATTCCAACATCAACATGTACTCTCGGGATAGTGAGATTCACAACAAGCTCAATCTCTGAATCTGCAAGTAATTCTTCAACAGTTAATGATTTACAATTGTATTTTTCTGCTTGTGATATCGCAGCATTCTGTCTTATATCCGCGCAAGCTTTAATCTCTAATATATCTGTTTTTTTCGCTCCTTCAAAATACGCTCCACTGATTGTACCACAACCAATTATACCAATCTTCATTATAAAGTCCTTCAGATAATCATACAGTTTAAACAATTATATTCTTATGGTAGAATATACAATTTATTCTACATTCTGATTTGTAGGAGGGAATTCCAATTCCCGATTATCAAAGGGTTTGATCGCGATTCAGAGATCGCTCCTACAAGTGATGTGTATAATTAAGTCAATATTTCACCATAAAGGTTACTATTCCACATATGACTGTGGATTATAGTATATTGACAAAACAATCATAAATTCTACATGATATTATATCAATCAATGGATCGATTATCAATCATATCAGAAGAAATAATGACCTTTGCTTATATTTATTTAAAATGAAGATGTTATATGTCAAAGTTTTTAACTATGAATAGACGGGCTTGTTTAGGTGAAAATTTACAATCATGATAAATGTTCTTATTTGCCTTCCAGAATTCAGGTCTAATTACCTCTCCAGAGGATAGATCAATTTCTATTATATCTTTGTCTTCACCCAATATCTCAACAAGAGTATGTAGATTTTTACTACCCGAATTAAACAGATAGAATATATCTCCATTTTCTATTTTTCTTTGATGAACTTTTATTTCATCTGCTGTATTTTCCTCATTAGAATAATATACACGAATCCCTAATTTAATCCATTTCTTCAAATATCTTCCTAGTGTTTCTTCTCTTTCACTTTGTGTGCCATCTAATAGATAAGTTGATCTTCCATAAATTAACCTTTCTAATTGATATGGTGCTAATCCTATTTTTCCGTTAAGAAGATAAGGGGTAGGGGAATCAGCAATTATTCTACCTTTATATTTTGTATATTCTGTTAATCGTCGGACAGAATTCTCATGTAGGGATATACACGATGGTAGTAGAACAAGTTGGTATATGTAACCATTGATAGTTATTGTTCCATTTGAACTATTAAATACTGCAGTAGACAACTGTTTTTCTGAAACAATATCAAAGTCATAACCCAATTTCCAAACAATATCACATAGCCATGCAAATGCCTTTGTAATATTATTCCATTTTTTCTGATCAGGCTCCATCCAAAGACTTTGTATAGGTGTTAAAATAACTATAGGTCTTATGGGATAACCATCAATTAGGTTTTCATGGATATATCTATTCTTACTACCTTTAGTTTGAGAAGAATGATAATCGGGACTTAACCATTCATTAAATCCTTTTGATGCATCATTCAGAGAAAGATGTAAGGTCTGTTCTTCTTTTCTTACTACACATGCTCTTTTTGAATTACTGCATATTGATTTGGCTACAACAAAACGCCGTGTTGTATCTGATTCATCCGGTATTAAAATCGGGTAATCTATACTACACAATAATGTCCCCAAGTCATACTGTAACCATCTTGCACTTTCAGGTAGAGTTACAGCAAAATGAATATTCTTTTCAATACAATATGATTTCACAGAACTAAGAAAGCAATTTGTAAATTGTGATGTTAAATTTTGCCAGAAAATACCTCTAATGATAGGTGAGTTATGGGTTTCATAAAAAAGTGACGGTAATAAACTTAAACTATACTCAGACGATAAGTCAGTTTCATCTAAATGTATATTATTCTGAATATCATCATAAAATGATTGTGTCCAAGGGAGTGTTAAACCATTATGTGCTAAGATTGATAAGAATTCAGGTAATTCAACTGAGAAACCAAGTATTAAATCTGTACCATAGGACTCAACATAGTTATTAAGGATTTCATCTATGAATTCACTTACGCCAGAATCAGATAATAAGTCCTTATTACCTTCATCAGTAATATATATGTATAGAACCGTTCTTCCGCGAAGTCTATCAAAAACGTGAGTATCCGTATTAATACAGTCCTGTAAATATTCTGTTATGCAATAAAATAATCCGCGATTAGGGGAATTACCAACCAGAAAAAAACCACTTATAGACTGTTCATTTGTCTCTCTATTAGATCCTGTAGGAACATTTAATAATTCTCTTCTTATTATTTCTGCTGTATCGAATTCATTAAAGTTAAATTCGATTACATTCAAATAATAGCGTGTTCTGATGAGATTATTTGGTAATTGAATCCAGACTTTATTCCCAATCTCTGCTATTTTTTGTAATGCTGACAGATGTTGTTTAGAACCATCTGTTTTGGGATATTCTAAGAATGTATTAAGAGAATTATTTGATCTTTTGTTTTTCACTGAATTGAATACATGAAGACGGTTGCATTATATAGATACTTTGTAGTATACTTTACAACAATAGAATAGAAAAATTAATGTTCATTATACCATCAGTATTTTGGAATCACAATAGGTATAAACTACAACTATAAATGTACTTCATTGATGATAATTGACGACTATGAGAATTTTAGAGAATCTTATTACAGCTCTTTCTGCATTAAAAGCCAGTAAAATACGGACTATTCTTACATTATTGGGAATTACTATCGGTATTGCAGGGGTCATTGCCATGATGTCCCTTGGGGCGGGGGCGGAAAAACTCATTCTGTTAGAATTTGAAAAGATTGGTGGTCCAAGTATGTTTGGAGTCTATAGACCAGGATATATCCGAAAAAATAATCGATGGCAACGAAATACAAGTCCAAACTACTTAAATATGGATGATTTAAGAGATGTGTTAGAACAGTGTCCATCCGTGGAAGTTGCAACGGTTGAGGGGAGTTATTACATTGATCTGGAGGTACAGGGGAAACATCAGAAAACATACATGCGTGCAACTACTGTAGAATACCAAGCTGTTCGTCAATGGCATACGCAGTATGGTAGATTTCTGGCTGATACTGATATGGACTTATGGAATAAAGTTTGTGTGATCGGTTCACAAGTTTGGAAAGAACAATTCAAAGGCATGGATCCTATTGGTAAAGAAATATCGATTAATAGAAAACGCTACAATGTAATTGGGGTGATGGAAAGTCGAGGACCAGGATTAGAGGCTGGCAAGAGTGATGACAATATGATTTTCATTCCAATTACAACCGCACAAACAAGATTCTGGGGACATAACAATGTAGGTCATATAATGGTCCGTGCAAAGAGTCCATTATTGGTCGATCAGGCTGTTAAGGAAGTTCAAACCATCATCAGACGTAACCATGGCGGAGATGATACATTCTTTAGGACATGGCAAGCACAAAAAGGTATTGAAAGCGCAAAAAAGACAATTTTTATTATTGAAATGGTGTTAGTTATAATCGCTTCTGTTTCACTGATTGTCGGCGGGATAGGTATTCTTAATATAATGCTTGTTTCTGTTACTGAAAGAATTCCTGAAATCGGATTGAGAAAAGCTGTAGGGGCAAAGAAATACCATATTCGATTCCAATTTCTCACAGAATCTATATTGTTATGTCTAATTGGAAGTATACTCGGTATAGTATTGGGTGCCTTCGTCGGGCAAGGTTTTTCATGGGCAGTTAATAAATTCATGAATGGTGTAGTTGGATGGCCATCCGTTATTACTATAAAATCGGTTCTCACATCGGTGGCTGCAGGGACAGCGGTGGGAATCTTCTTCGGCTATTATCCTGCAAGTCAGGCAGCCAAACTTGCTCCAATTGATGCAATTAGACATACTTAGTTCCTAAGCTGGTTAGGAAAAATGTAATAATTCTAACCATCACTCTATGAAAAATGAAGTTGATAAATTGGGTATTATCGCTGGTATTGGAGATCTACCATTCCTTGTCGCAAAGTGTGCAATTGAAAAAGGTCAGTTCCCAGTTATCATTAAGCTTTCTAAGGATGAACAACCTCCTTACCAAGATCTACAATGTAAAACTTATGAATATGGTGTTGGGCAGATCGGAAAAATTACTCAAAAACTCTTAGACCATAATGTTACACATTTGATTCTCATTGGAAAAGTCGACCCAAGTATATTATTAAGTCCTCTAAAGATTGATACAACCGCAATTAGACTATTAGCACAGCATCGAAAGAAACCTTCATCTATCGTATCTGCTATTCTCATGCACTTTCAACAGTCAGGATTCTCTATCTTAAACCAAGATTATTATCTGACACATTTGTTACCAGAACCAGGTATACTCACGAAACGTAAACCTACCACTCCACAATGGGAAGATATAAATTTAGGTATGAATATTGCCAGAGGTGTTGCAAATCTTGAGATTGGACAGACTGTGGTCATTAAAAATCAGATCGTTTTGGCTGTTGAAGCTATTGAAGGTACAGACCATACAATCTGTAGAGGTGGTGAGTTGGGTGGTAAAGGGGTTACTGTTGTTAAGGCTGCATCAAAAGAACATGACTTTCGTATTGACGTCCCAACCGTAGGTATGGAAACATTAAAGGCTATTCACGCTATCAAAGGGAGTGTATTAGCAGTAGAAGCAAACCGAACTTTTATTATGGAACCCGATACTCTTTATCAACAAGCAGAACACTGGAAAATCTCTATTGTTGCTGTAGATTAATTAATCTGTATAACTTGATCTTACATGAACCAATAAAAAGATTTTAGAATAACACATTTGAAGATACTATGAAATTAGGTTCTTGTAAGAATTGATATTACTCTCCTAATATGCTAATATTAGGAATGTAGTTTCACATAGATCATAAAGTCCAGACGCTATTGTGAAGGAAGAGAAAATATGACCTATGTAATATGTGAGCCTTGTATTGATCTAAAAGACAATGCATGTATAGATGTTTGTCCTGTAGATTGTATACAACCCAATCCAATTGATAATCCAGAGGAATATCAATTGGTAAATCAACTCTTTATTGATCCTCAAGAATGTATAGATTGTGGTGTGTGTGAACCTGAGTGTCCTGTCGAGGCTATTTTCATGGAAGAAGATGTTCCAGATGAATGGGAGCATTACACGCAAATGAACGCTGATTACTTCCTATAAAGGATTCTAAACAGCGTTCTTCAGATCGGCATACATTAAATTAAAATGAATGAATATCAACCAGTTGAAATCAGACGGCTGTCGAATAGTTTATTTATTCAATGGAAAGATGGAATTGAATCAGAATGCACCTATCGAATATTAAGACAAAATTGTCCTTGTGCCAGATGTGATGCATTAAGAATTGAAAAAAATCCTCTACAGATATTACCGTCAGAGGAATATTGGGAAGAACTTCAAATCGTGAATATACAGAAGGTAGGAAAATATGCTATTCGAATTCAGTGGAGCGACGGACACAAAACTGGAATATATACCTACGATTTCTTGCGTGAATTAATTGAATTATAAACGATTGCCTAAAGGCAATCCTTCTAAATTAAACAGAAGATAGTGATTGAAATCAATCTTACTTACTGTTCTTCAATCAACTGTGAAACTAAATAACAGCATGGTGTCTTCTTGAACACACCCAAATCTTCGCTTAATGTCTTACATTTCTGCCAATATAGAGAGTATTTTACAGGATTGTAATCCCTGCGTTGTCCTATAAATGTCTTCTTACAACAAGCCAATTCTTTTCCATTATCAATTGGATATCCCCATACACGACAGATAACCGGACGATGTTCATAAACAGAACAAACCCCACCTATTAACATAGGACACTGTCCAAAGGATTGTCCTTTTATAAATTCAATTGCATCCATCCCAGAATCTTTTACCAGCGAATCTAATGTAAAACCTTTTTTCTCTAATACATTGATAGTCCGTAATGCCTTTTCACGTATACGTAGCCTGATCTCTTTAGGCAGGGAATCTAATGCAATTTTTAAGTCTCTTGCCTCAACTTCACTTATTGGAATAGTTGAAGTATTATTGCAACATTGAAAACAATCTGTTGGACAGGGATACTTACCATATTCATTACGGATTCTGTCTATATCCTCATTGATGTCAGAAACAAGTTGGTTATATTTTGTCATGACCTGATCAGGTTCAATAGCCATCTTACATCTCCCCGTCTATAACTGAAAAAGCACAAATTGCATGTCGGAATACTACAACCTTCGATCCATTCTTCAAGACCATTTTTATCTCATAAGGACTGATCCAGTCAACTGTTCCTTGAAATATCTCACCTTCTCTAAGAATTACTTCGATTGAAATTCCATCCTTCCTTGCACGACGGATCATTTCTGAATCAATAACATAAATATCCTCAGAAGATTCAATAGGTTTAAGTTGTTGGGATTTAATATCTTCTTTATAGATTAATAAGGCATGGACATTTTCTGCATCAATATCCTTATAGCAATATTTTATATCTTTTTTCGGTATTATCATCTCCTTACCATTTGAATTTACTGTCAAACCAGAAAGTGTCATCTGTAATACAATGGCGGGTAACTGTAAATGATCAAATAAAGAGAAGAACATAGGTGTTTCAAAGTTAATCTGTTTGAGAATATACAGATCACCAAAACTTAATTGTCTGGAGGTATGTTCTTTGCCTACATTAGTAGGTAGAGTTCGTTCTGTAGAAGGTCCTTTCTCTTTATTTTCATCTGTACCCGTATAGGGGTAGTTATTTATATTGCCACTATCAGTATCTTTTGAAATTTCTGTATCGCTGTCAAAATACTGATCTTGATTTTGAGAAGGAAAACCAGAGTAACCCCGTGGGATAATCGTCTTTCCCTGTCGTAACCATCTACGTTCAGTCGGTGTCAGTAAAACTTCGACATTCTTGGCAACTAACCCTTTATCACCTTCAACTATTTTATATTTTACACGTTGTCCTACTCGAAGTTCTTCATATTCTGCATGTTTAATCGCAGAGCTATGTAAAAATACATCCTCATCACTACTATCTTGAGCTATAAATCCAAATCCTTTATCCGGATTGTAGTACTTAATCCGTCCTGTAGGCATTTTATGCTCCTGCGTCTTTCTTGAAATTGGGAAGATGTCTAAAGTTAATGTTAATTGGTGGAGGGAAAAGATGGAAGTTGTTCATTTTTTTAATATGTTACATGTTTCTTTTGACACAACAAAAGATATTACCTATAATAGAATAAAATCAAACTTGAATATAAAAATACCAATATACAAACACCTATACACATATTCAAAGAATATAGAAAATTAATGTTATTACATTTACAATGGTTATTATAGTACATTATACTAAGTTCATTTGTCAAGGTTGAATTTCTATTTCAATCAATTTAATCATAACAATATTCCATTTATTTGAGTACTTATAATTACGCAAATTAATTGACACCCAATTGATATTCTTCATAACAGGATAATAAGGAGTAGACAAATGCCTACGGATTTAACTCACCATATTCAATCTATACCTTTAGTTGATACCCATGAACATATGCGCCGTGAAAATGATTGGGTTGAAAACGGTCCAGACATCCTTCAAGATTTATTCGGTAATTATGTTCCCGCTGATCTAATTACTGCTGGGGCTTCACCTGAAGCAATGAGTAACCTAATGGATACTACTAAAGACATCGATTCCAGGTTTGAAGGAATACGGGACGCATGGGAAGCAACTCAATTTACTGGTTATGGTGAAGCTGTTAGTCTAATTGCTAAACATATCTATGGACTTGATGAACTTACTGGTAAAGATCTTACTGCTGCACAGCAAAAAGTGAAAAAAATACAAACTCCTGGGAAACGTCTTGAAATATTACATGATATGGCAAATCTTGATCATATTCAAACGGATGATTTTAGTTGGAATTGTGATCCTGATACTTCTGGTCCAGACTTCTTCTTATATGATTTATCATGGGCAACCTTCTGTAATGGACAAATAGATCAGAAGAGTATTCATGCAGAAGTGGGTATTGATGTGAATGATCTCTCTTCACTTAAATCAGGTATGGATGCACTTTTTGCTAAGCATGGTCCAAATGCTATTGCTGTAAAATCACAACATGCCTATAATCGAACTCTCAATTGGGTAGAACGTTCTGATGAAGAAGCATCAGCAGCTTTACAAAAAGTTTTAACTAATTCTGGTGAAGAAATTGATGTAGAAACACGTCTGTGTCTTGGGGATTGGTGTTGGGCACGAGGTGTAGAACTAACTATAGAACATAACCTACCATTTAAAATCCATACAGGTTATTATGCTGGGAATAATCGTATGCCTGTTAGTCGAATTCCTGCTGGAAATATGTGTGCATTATTTAGCCGTTACTTAGATGCAAAATTTGTACTAATGCATATCTCATATCCATATAATGATGAGTTGGTAGCTTTGGCAAAACATTATCGTAATATATGGGTTGATTTTTGTTGGGCATGGAGTATCGATCCATATAGCTCACGTGATTTCCTTCGTAGGTGCATTCATGCTGTGCCTTCAAATAAGTTGTTTGCATTCGGTGGTGACACGGGTTGGCCCACAAGTGCTATGGCATATGCCATTCAGGCAAGAAACGAAATTCGACGTGCACTTGAAGAGGAAATTCAGGACGGATATATGACTGAGAAACAAGCCATCACATTTGCAAATCGTATTATGAATAAGAACCAATATGAATGTTTCGATATTGAGGGCACACGGTCAAATATTGCAAAAGCAGCTTAAGTTAATAATGTCATACTATTGTTGACACATTAACCTAAGACTCTCAGTAAATGGTGGGTGTGCAACTCCTTTCTCCGTTATAATGGCTGTGACTAAGGAAGCAGGGGTAACATCAAAAGCAGGACTATAAACTTTCACCCCTTCTGGGGCTGTTACCTGACCAAACCCTTCCGTTACTTCTTCAGAGGAACGTTGTTCAATTGGAATTTCTGCACCAGTCTTAAGATTAAAATCAAGTGTTGAAGTTGGTGCTGCAACATAAAATGGGATCTCATGTACTTCGGCAAGGATAGCAACATTATATGTCCCAATTTTATTTGCAGTGTCTCCATTTGCTGCAATTCTGTCTGCTCCTACAATTACATTCTGGATTTTACCTTCTTTCATTACTTGGGCTGCCATATTATCACATATCAGTGTAACATCAATACCTGCTTGCATTAATTCCCACGTAGTGAGTCGAGCACCTTGCAATAATGGTCGAGTTTCATCAGCAAAAACACTTATCTTTTTACCGGCTTCATGGGCACTAAACATAACTGCCAAGGCTGTTCCATAATCAGATGTTGCTAATCCTCCTGCATTACAATGTGTTAGAATTGTATCATTTTCATTGAGTAATGCCATGCCATGTTTACCAATGGCACGACACATTGCTTTATCTTCTTCTATAATAGCTTGTGCTTCTGCCAAAAGTATATTCTTTATTTTTGGAATAGATAACTTACTATTCTCTTCTGCTGTTCGTGTAATTCTATCAAGCGCCCAGAATAAATTAACTGCAGTTGGTCTTGATGTTGCAAGGTAGTCCGTTGCTTTTTTTAATTCGGATGAAAATGCTTCATAAGTATCCGCAGATGAATTCCATATACCGAGTACTGCACCAAGTGCTCCCGCAATCCCAATTGCCGGTGCACCTCGAACACGTAAAGATTTAATTGCTTCCCATATAGATGGGAGATCTTCACAATAAATATGTTTGAACTCATTTGGTAATAATGTCTGATCAATCAATTTAATCCTTCCATTATCCCATTCTATTGTTGAAAAAGCCATTTCAGTTTATCACCTTTCAAAAATTATTTATATCGGTTATGTTCGGATAATACCCAGATTCTACTAAATTTGGGTCATTTCATTTAGATATCCAATTCATATAGGACAAGTCAGCTGTCCTAATTCATCTGTCAATCTCAAATTCTCAGCATAATTAACAGGACAATCGATGACAGAGGGTACATTTTGTTGAAAAGCATCATTTAAAATTGGAATCAATTCATCACTCCCTTCTACCCGATAACCCTTTGCACCAAACGCCTCAGCATACTTTACAAAATCTGGGTTGGTGAAGTCTATATGGGCTGGTCTGCCAAAACCATTCATCTGTTTCCATTCAATGAGTCCGTACGCTTCATCGTTGAAAATGAGTGTGACAAATGGAACACCAACACGGGTCGCAGTTTCAATCTCTTGAGAGTTCATGAGAAATCCCCCATCACCACAAACTGCCAAACATTTTCGGTCAGGATAAATTAGTTTAGCAACAAATGCACCAGGGACTGCTATTCCCATCGAAGCAAACCCATTTGAAATAATGCATGTATTTGGTTGGTAGCAAGGATACATCCTGGCTATCCACATTTTATGTGCACCAACATCAGAAATTAGAATATCATCTTCTGCAAGTACAGAACGTATATCACTTAAGATCTTTTGTGGTTTTATTGGAAATTCTTTATCTTCTCTGTAATCAGATAATTGATCGAGAATTATCTTTCTTAAAGTATTTGATGCATAATCAGAGTCTTTCGGATAAATCTCCTCTCTCATCAGATGTCTAAGACTTTGTTTTATATTACCAACCATTTCTACATCCGTGATATAGGAAGAATCACTCTCACTGGGTTGAGTATCAATGTGTATTATTTTTTTATCTTGATTAGGGTTCCAAAGTCGAGGATGGTATTCTACAATATCATACCCAACTGCAATCACGAGATCAGCCCTATCAAAACCACAAGAAACATAATCATGTGCTTGTAACCCAACACTCAATAAAGAAAGTCTATGGGTCCAAGGTATACACCCCTTTCCCATAAATGTATGGGCAACCGGAATATTTGTTAATTCAGCAAATTGGGTTAAAATACGTGATGCATCTTGTCTTACTGCTCCATTTCCAGCAAGAATAATCGGTTGTTTGGCTTCATTTATTAGATGGGCAGCACGTTTAAGACATGCTTCTACCGGTTCAGCTTCACTCGGAAAGTCATGCCGCATGGGTTCTGAATCAATCTGCATACTCGCTACATCTTCTGGAAAATCTATATGTGTTGCACCAGGTTTTTCACTCACTGCAGTTTTGAATGCCTTACTAATTGATTCTGGGATTATCTCAGGTAGATGGATGAGTGTATTCCATTTCGTCATCGGCTTAAATACAGATACAACATCCAGGTATTGGTGTGATTCCTTATGCATCCTATCTAAACTTGCTTGACCCGTTATAGCGACAAGTGGAGCTCTATCCATGTTTGCATCTGCCACACCTGTAACAAGATTCATTGCACCAGGACCAAGGGTAGCAAGACATACGCCTGCCAAACCCGTTAACCGACCATACACATCCGCCATAAATGCAGCACCACGTTCATCTCGTGTCTGAATGAATTCAATCTCGGATTCAAGTAACGCATCCATCAGATCCAGATTCTCTTCACCGGGAATACCGAATATATATTGGACATCTTCATTTTCCAAACATTTAACCATCAGTTCTGATGCTTTCATTTATTTCTCCTAACTCATTGTATATTGATTGTATATTGTTTGTATAGATCATTGATTCTATACTACTGAAATAATGTAATATTTTGTGTATACTTTAAAATAAAACTATACAGAACTAATTATAGATCTAAAATTTTAAATAATTCGAACTGATAAACTATAACAAATTAAATCCAAAATTGCAATTCTAATGAAAATAAAGATAAAATACAATACCTTCGCCAATAATAGACATTCTGTTAGATTGTGCCGGATGTAGCACATTCTGTTAGATTGTGCCGGTTGTAGCATATTTATAAATAGCACACAAAATTAATTGAAGAAATTTGAAAGATCAAATATCACATATACGTAAAATAGTTGACATTAGTAAAAACATACGTTACAATAACAGATAGAGAATTATCACAATACTTATACTAATACCTAAGCTATGAATAAAGAATTTATATACAAAATTATAAAAATATCACTATTTACTCACATCTTAACGGAGAATTCAGGGTTATCGATTCCATCAAGAACACTTTTTTATTTTTTTTTTACAAATTCGTAAATTGGCTGTAAACATAGGTGCCTACTTACCTAATAGACAAGTTACTAAATTTGGGGTGACAGAAAAAAGTTACGATTTCGTAACTTTTTCAAATAACAATAATATACTATTAACTAACTATCAAATACATGCAATATCATACAAAAAACAAGAAAGCTTAACCTACAAAAGTCTGTATTTGATATTCTTCAGAAAAGGTGAAGTAAGAGACCAAATCGCACAAATCCAAAATTTTTAAAATTGTAAAAAAACACGCTTGAACAAAGACTGTGACAGAGGGGACAGCGGTTTTACCAATGTCACAATATGTGTCAAAAAGTGTAACATTTTAAACATATAAGAATTATTAATATTACTTTTGTTAACTGCAAAAATGACACTTATTACACCCTTTTTCAATAAAAGTAAAATAAAATGAAGAAAATAACCTTTTCAAAAAACTAACATTACCAGAAGCCACTTTAAGGTAGGTAAGGATTGAACCCACCATACACAGTTCCATCCTTCCAATCTTCCAATTCCGTACTTTTATGGGAAGTATATAATTAGAGATTAAATGATGACTATTTACAAAAATGATCCTAAATACAAAAATCTTTATGTCGAAAAATCAACTATATTATGCAGGCTGTAATTGTCAAAATTCAATGTCAAAAAAAAAACACACTTTTTGGGAATTCTTATAAAGTCTATTCAAGGTGGAGTGAAGTCAGGCTATGACATCGGTTAGAGGGGTAATTTACACCAATTTCAATCCTACAGAATGTAGGAAAAAGTGTAACTTTTTTCACTCTTTCGACGAATTAAAAATTTCAACATTTTCACGATTTATCATCTGGGAATTTAGGATTAAAGACCTGTTTTTGCACCTTATTAAGTTGTCGTATATTAGGATTAAAAGTTAAATCTACGACTATGAGTTCTGATACTATTTCTAATTGAAAATGTCTCTTTATTTTGACTAACCTTAAGATTATGTAGTATAAGATGACATCAAAATAAACCTGTAATGCATCATCATTCTTTATCATGTAAAACAATTTGTTCACATTCATGTAAATTTTTCGTAGTGGTAGGATTTCCCCATACGACTAAAATATGAAAAAACAAAGAACACTGAAATATCAGATTTATGAGATTCGCTCTACATTTATGAAACTATCTCAATTTACGAAGACTCTATTCTATCTAATGCGTATTCATTTATTATTATTATATTCTTTCATATTTATTACCATAAGTGTTTACCCAGCCCTATCAGATCAACCTTCTTTTGAGTCTAATTCTGAATTTAATGGATATAGTTCTAAGATTCCTTATTCACCTCAAGAGTTGATCATTCGCTTTAGGTCTAATACCCCGTTTTCACAAATTAAGTCATTTTGTGAGAAAAACCATGTTGAAACGATTTCAACTGTTTTTTCTCCAAATACGCCAGCTGGACGACATCCATTACTAAAAGATATATACATCCTTAGATTTGCAAAAGATATTAAGATTGAACGGAAACTAAAAGCTTGTGTTGACAATATACATGTTGAATCTGTAGAGTTGAATTATCTTAAAAGATTTTGTTCTGAAACTGAAGTTTCTGATCCAAACTATTCTAAACAGTGGAATCTTAGTGTGATAAATATTCCAGAAGCATGGAAAATTGAACAAGGAAATCCATCGGTTATCGTTGGAGTTGTGGATAGTGGAGTCATCATAAATCATCCCGATTTAATCAATCAATTATGGAATAATTCAGATGAAATACCTAATAATGGGATTGATGATGACAATAATGGTTATGTGGATGATTTATATGGTTGGGATTTTAGTGATGCCCCAACCCTCCCCGGTCAAGGGGATTGGGTAAATCGTGACAATTCTCCAGATGATGAAACAGGACATGGATCTCATGTATCTGGAATAATTGCCGCAGAAACAGATAACGGGATAGGTATAGCAGGAATTGCAAGTAATTGTAAAATCATGACATTGAGAGCAGGATTTCGTATCGGTTTAGGGGCATTCCTTCAAAATGACGATGTCGCTGCTGCAATTGTATATGCAGCCGATAATGGAGCACAAGTGATTAATCTTAGTTTAGGTGACACAGTGAATGCTTTTCTAATTCAAGCAGCAGTCGAATATGCATATCTTCGTGGCTGTGTTCTTGTGGCTGCTGCTGGAAATTCTCCTGAACCGGGGGCATATTATCCCGCTGCTTTAAAGGATGTGATTTCTGTAGCTTCATTAGATAACAATTTACAATTGGGAAACTCTAATTTTGGTTCCTCTGTTGATATTGCTGCACCTGGTGAAGATATTATCAGTACTGATTTTAATCTACAGGGGATTGTAAACCATGCTGGCTACCGTATCCGCTCTGGGACATCAATGGCTACTGCTCATGTATCCGGTGTTATCGCACTCCTTATTTCCGCTAATCCTTCATGTGATAACTTACAAATTCAACAATGGCTCAAATCCTCTGCACAGGAATTATCTATATCGAATTTAGTTGGCGCAGGAGTCGTAGATGCCTATCGAATATTAACCAATCGACTACAACTGAATGCAAGAATATCATTCACTTCAGATCCTAATGAAAATGGTGTAATTGATATAAACGGTACAGCTGAAGGGAAAGAATTTATTCATTACAGGTTAGAATATGGTGAATCGGAAATACCAGATCTATGGTATCCAATCGGTTTCCCTCAAACAAAGCAAATACATAGTTCATTACTTCAGAAGTGGGAGACATCATTATTAAATGAAGGAATTTACACACTTAGATTAAGTGTAAAAGGTGTTGATAGAACGATCAGAGATAATAGTGTAATTGAAATACGACACTCTCCACCTGTGATCTCTCAGCATGAAGCTGGAATCTGGCTTAATGGTGATAAATTGGATACGATTGTAATATGGAAAACAGATGTCTTATCCAGTAGTTCATTAGAGTTATATAATGCAGACATAAATTCCAAACAAATTGTAAATTCTTTTCTACGGATAGTCACATCAGATTCTGTCAATTTGCAGCATCTTGTGAATTTATCTGCCTTAGGTTTATCAACAGGTGACTATAATTATAGACTTAAGGCACTTAACCGAAATGGAAAATTACGTATTGATGACAATGCTGGGCAATTTTATCCTCTGACTATTACGAACAATTATATTGAACCATTTTATTTACAACATTCTTCATCTGCAGACATTGGAATGCATGGAATAGTTTCTCCAAAAGATTTAGATGGGAACGGAAAATTAGAGATTATTGGATTAAAAATTGGCATAAACGGTCAATCCATCCCATTAATATACGAGAAGGAAAATGAAAATCTCATAATGACTGATTCTCTTGAACATACAGTTTCACGTATTTGGGCAACTGCAGATACTGACAATGATGGTCTGATTGAATTACTTTGTAATGAAATAGATACGACTTTTTTACTTGAACAATCTAAGATTGGTGAATTTCCAAACAAGATAGTCTGGAATTTGAAGGGGATTTGGGGTGGAATTATAGTAGATGCTGACTTGGATGGTATACCAGAAGTTTTTTCTCGTCATGATGCATCTAATAGTATTTGGGTTCATGAATATTCTACTAACAGCAATTACAGATTGGTTGCGAAACTTGTAAACCCAACTGAAGGTATAAATACCATCGGTACACGGTTCGCAACTGGAGATCATGATGGTGATGGAAGAATAGAGATAGTTGCTGGAGATGTGGATGGGGATGTCTATATTTATGAAAACATGAGTGATAACCACTTTGTTTTATCATGGAGTAGCAATGTCAATAAGGGTATTCCACAACTTTTTGCATCCGGTGATTTAGATGGTGATAGAATACCAGAGTTTGTTATTGGTTCAAAGGTATGGACAACACAATTCGACCTACCAAGGCAACACTGGTTAATATCAATATATTCCGCTAATGGAAATAATAGCTATGTTAGAGTATGGGAACAACGTATACGCGAATTACGAGATGCCGATAGTGGGATAACCATTTCTGATGTGAATCATGATGGATTAAATGAATTATGCATTGCAGTTTCCCCGAACATGTATCTAATTAGGTATGATGGATCGACCTATCGACCGATTTGGCACCACCCAGCAACTGAAACATTTACACCTATTGTTGCGGATTTGGATAATGATAACCTGAATGAGCTAATATTTAATTCTGATAATATCTTAAAGAGTTACCAAAGTATAGATTCTATAGGTAAAATAGAATTTATAGCATCACCTTGGAATATTATTGCCAAACCAATAGATAGAAACACGATCAGATTGAATTGGCAAACATCAAAAAACACGAAATATCATATTATATATAGGGGTAACACAATTGATAGTCTAAAACAAATACATACGAATGTAAAGGAAATGACCTTCACAGATACTAATCTCAATATAGGTCAATCTTATTGGTATGCAATTAAATCTGTGAGTGGTACAGGTAAACACTCCAAACTATCTGAAAAAATTGAAGGTATACCCAATTTCCCTGTGGAAGTTGTTTCAGCAAAATATTTTCCACCCAATCAGCTAATTATTAAATTCAATAGACCAATGGATATTTCAGCTGCAAATCCAGCAAGATACAAATTGCATCAGGTTAGTGATTCTTCTCTTGATTCTAATAGTACTACAAATTCTACTGTAAAGTATGTGCCAATTTCAGCAATTCTTGATCAATCCCATTCACGGGTTGTATTAACTTTTATGAGTGATACTATTAATGAAGTTAATAAATATAGGATTGAATCCATAGATCTTATTGATAAGAATGGTATGGGTGTATTAGATTCTTCAAGATTCTATCCAGTAGAAGTCGGATCATACTCCAACATTGATATGATAGTATATCCAAATCCTGCAGATGGTAATCAAATCACATTTGATAAGTTACCTTCTGGAGCAAATATTTCCATTTATAATATAACAGGAAATCTAATTAAGACTTTTCTCTCTGAAAAAAGTAATTTAAATGGTGATAGATGTAAAAGAGTATGGATGTTAGATGATATTAGTAATGGGATATACGTCTATATAATTGAACATAATAATGGACGAAAAGTAGGGAAGGTGTCTGTTTTAAGGTGATATATCTAACAATCTGATTACATAATCTATTGTTTTAGTGGATATTAAGGATCTCAGTAACGCTTCTTAATGCCTCGTAGACGATAAAGGGATGGGATAAACCTATTCATTTCTTTTACTTTATTCTCATAGATATATGTAAGTAAACCTAACATTGCAGAACGTGACTGATCTGATTGTTGTGTATTTCTTATTAGATTCCTTTTAAGAATATCTAAAGTCTGGTTAGGGTCTTTCGACTCCCTTGCTAACATTGATAAATGGTAATGAGAAGGATAATAGTCACTTTGTAATCTAACAGCATATTCTAATAAATCAGTTGCTTTGTTTAAACGTCCATTCTGGACAAGTATACTTCCTAAAGTATCTTGATATGCAGCTATGTTTGGATTTAACTTAATTGCTGCATATCCTAATGCTTCTGCAAGTAGATTCTGCTGTTGATAGTCTTTTGAATATACGAGAGCCAAATTACTATAGGCTTCTGCTTCATTCGGTGCAATTTTAATTGCTTTTTCAAATGTCAACCGCGCATCATTAATTGATCCTAAGTTATTATATGCTTTGCCAAGATAAATATATGTCATGTAATCAGATGTATCATTTTCAAGAGATGAATCAATACTTGATGCATATGCGTATTCTGTAGAAAAAGGAGTTTGAGTATTGAACTTACTTGTCTTTAGATAATCCTCATATGCTTCTATTGCTGCACCATAACGGTTCTCTTGGTAATAGGCATAACCTAAATTTCTATATAAGATTGGATAAACCGATTGGTCTAAGTTGTCGGTATATCGTATCAATTCATAAGTATCAATTGCCCTACGAAAATCTCCTTGTTGAAGGAATAGGCTTCCATCTTCAAAATAGGGTTTAGGATCAGTAATAAATGCAAATTTTGATGGTGATGAATATGGGGAATGAGGTTGTCTTTGAACCTGGGAATAGACTAATGCTATTGTTGAGGCAATTAGTAGACAAAATACAACTAAATAGAGGCGTGTTCGTGACACCCATCTTTTTGATAGATATTCATTAGGTCGTAATACTAAATCGAATATATTTGGTTGATATATTTGGTCTTGTTGTTCATAGATTACTACTGAAGTATTTGGTACTAAAACTGGAAGTGCCGGTGAAGTAGTATCCCTACTATTGTTTTCCTTTTCATTATTTGAATTCTGCTGAGATTCATAGATAAAATCAGTGGTGACATCACTATCCTTTGGATGTGGAGATGTACCTGTCTCTTCAGTATTCGGACCTTCTTTCTGTAAATCATTCTCAATAGAGATATCAATAATTGAATCTTGATCTTTATCAATTGAAGTGTCTTCTCCTTCAAATTGAATTATATCTGAATCAAAATCCTTAGCAGTATTATTTTCCTCTGGATTGTCGAGTTGTTCTGTAATCAGCTCTTCTACATTGTCAACTTCGTCATCAGATTCGGATTCTATATTTTCTTTATTAATGATAGACTGCTGTGGCAAATCATGTTTACTACTTTTTCTATCTTCGTCAATTTTTATATTTCGCTCATCTGGTGTCTTTGCTGTAGGAATTCTGTTCTCAATTAATTGAATACTTTTCTGTAGTTCTCTTCGAGTTAATGGAGATATTGAGGAGTCTAATAGATCCTTTAAATACGGTATAGCGATTTCTGTACCTTTAACGCCTAATATTTCTATGATGGTCCAAAGTGTTAGGTCATTTTCTTCAATCCTAAGACTATTGGTTAGTATTTCTGACACTTCATTGTCATTATAATTTAATAAAGCAGTAGCTGCCTCACGTCTGACACCTGGGGCAGTATCAGATAATGCTTGAGATAGAATTGATAAAGCTTCAACGCTACTCATCTCAGCAAGTTGAATAACAGCAGCTCGACGGGAGGTAATAGGTTGCGTTGAATCGGTGATTATATTTGCAAGTTGTTCTATAGAAGACATAATATAGTTATTAATTTGTACTGAATTTTAAACTGAAATAATAATTAATTCACTAAAACATTTTAATAAAAAGAATTCAGTTTGTGTATAACTCAGCATTAAATTAACGAAATTAATCATTGAACTGATACATCTTAAATGGATACATCTCTATACCAACAATTCTATCAAATCTCTCTGTTGTCAAACCATGTGTTTCTCTCATAGAATTGACTTGACAGACCATATTTTAAAAGATAATATTACTATTCATTTTCGTACAGAAATTTAGGAGAAATATGTATACCAGATACATTGAATCAGAAGAAAAGAAAACGATAAATATAAATTTGCTTGAGTTTGCTAAATATTTCATGCAATTTTCCTTATTTTTATTTTATATATTAATTTTCACCTTATCTACAAATTATGCTATTGCAGATTCACATCAGTCCGGTGGCACTTTTCTTTTTGGAAGAGGAGGGGATTCGGTAGGATTAGATCCTGCACTTGAAGAAGATGGTGAATCATTCAAGGTATGTGATAATATCTATGACACATTAATACATTACAAAGATGGTAGTTCTGAAATTGAACCTGGATTGGCTACGCAATGGGAGAGCTCAGAAGATGGACTATCGTGGACATTTACATTAAGAAGAGGTGTACAATTTCACGATGGTACTCCTTTTAATTCTGAGGCTGTACTATTTAGTCTGAATAGACAGCATGATAAAGGTCATCCCTATCACAATGTTGAAGGATCTTATACTTATTGGGTAGCAACAGGATTAGCTGAAATTGTTGACAAGATTATTGCCATTGATGAATATACTGTAAAAATTACATTGAAATCACCCTATGCGCCATTTCTTTATGCAATTGCTATCACACCATTCTCAATTGTCAGTCCAACTGCTGTAATTGAGAATGGAAATAATTTTTCAAATCATCCTATCGGAACAGGTCCATTTATTTTTCAACAATGGGATAGAGGAGACAAAATTGTATTAAAAGCGAATGAAAATTATTGGGGTGGTCGACCAAATGTGGATAGGGTAATATTCTTATCTATTCCTGATAACTCCGTTAGACTCATTGAAATGCAGCAAGGCAATTTACATGCTATGGAATTTCCAAATCCCGATGATTTACAACAGATACGTGATGATGAATCACTTGATTTGATAGCACAACCCGGTATGAATATCGGATATTTAGCTATGAATATGGAAAAACCTCCGTTCGACAACCTTAACGTTCGTTTGGCGATAAATCATGCCATCAATAAAGCTGTTATTATTAAACACCTTTATCAAGGTTTAGGAATTCCTGCCAAAAATCCAATTCCCCCAACATTATGGAGTTATGACGATTCAATTGAAGATTACGATTATAATCCTAAACTTGCCAAAGAGCTCATGTCTCTGGCAGGATATCCGGAGGGTTTTGAGACAACATTGTGGGCATTACCCGTTCCACGTCCATACATTCCTGATGGAAGAGCACTCGCTGAAGTCATTCAATCTGAACTACGAGAAATTGGAATTAAGACTAATATTGTTACATATGACTGGGGTACATATCTTGATAAAACGAAATATGGTGACCATGATATGGCAATGTTAGGATGGAGTGCAGACTTTGGTGATCCGGATAATTTTCTCTATTTCTTACTAAGTAAATCTTCAGCAGAGAAACCAGCAGGAAATATCGCATTCTATAAGAGCGATGAAATGCAACAATTATTAGAAAAAGCTCGCAGCATATCAGATAAGGAGGAACGTATAACACTATATAAGAAAGCTCAAAATGTATTCCATCAAGATATTCCATGGGTTCCATTAGCACATGCACAACGTGTGTTAGTCATAAATAAAAAAGTTAAGAACCTTAAACTTCATCCATTGAATTGGAAATACTTCCGAAATGTAACTTTAGAAAAGTAAATATGATAATGATATAGAATTATTACAAGGTGTAATTAATAGAAATGAGGAATTTTAAAGTTGGTATTACTCGTGACTTTATGAAACCAGATGGAAGTTCTGATTTAGATAACATTGTTAAACCACTATTTCATGATGCAGGATTAGAATGGGAATATATACCAGAGAATACTTCCGAATTAATAGGAGAACAGATAAAAGAATATGATGCTCTTCTTGTCTTAGGTGCAGCTATTACATCTCATACATTTGTTAATGTAAATAAGTTAAGTATTATTGCAAGATTTGGGGTAGGTTATGATAAAGTTGATGTAGAGGCATGTACTGAAAATGGAGTTCTTCTTACTATTGCACCTGATGGTGTGAGAAGACCAGTAGCAACTTCTATACTAACATTCGTTCTTTCTTTAAGCCATCAATTATTGATAAAGGATCGACTAACCCGGGCTGGTCTATGGGAGGAAAAACAAGATTATATGGGCATGGGTTTAATGGGGAGAACTCTTGGTCTTGTTGGGATGGGTAATATTGGGAAAGAGACATTCAAACTTGCAAAACCTTTTGGAATGAATCATATTACCTACGATCCGTTTGTTAATCCGAATGAGGCAGCTGAGGTAAATGCTGAATTAGTGGACTTGGAAACATTGATGTCCACTGCAGATTTCATTTGTGTCTGCTGTCCACTAACTGATGATACTCGAGGATTAATAAATGAAAAATATCTAAACATGATGAAACCAACAGCATATCTTATAAACACTGCACGTGGTCCTATTGTCGACCAAAAAGCTCTTACGGATGTACTCGTAAACCGACGTATTCAAGGCGCTGGTCTTGATGTTTTCGAATTTGAACCTATTGACGATGATGATCCGCTCTTAGCTTTAGATAATGTCATTGTTACCCCACATAGTATCTGTTGGACTGATGAGTGTTTTGAGGGAAATGGCAAAAGTGCCTGTCAGAGTATCATCAATGCAGCATCCGGTGAATTACCACAGTGGATTGTAAATAGGGAAGTGATTGACAGTCCAAAATTGAAAATGAAGTTAAGGTAAACCACATGTTATCCAATCAGCAAATCAATCAATTTCATACATTCGGATTTCTTGTCTTTCGTAATGTATTCAATCAGGATGAATTAAAGAAAATTAATGATGAATTTGAATTGGCAATGGATTCAGCATATAATCACGATCCATTTGACGGGAGTCGTCGACATTGGTTACCAATGATGAGTTCTGAAACACCATTCTTCTCGAATTTACCAGAAGATCCGCGTTTTTGTAATGTGGCTGAGCAGTTGTATGGCAATGATGTCTATTGTATAGTATCTGATGCTAATAGATATGTTGGAAATACTGGATGGCATCCAGACCATAATGCAGATCCAAAGAAAGATTGTTTTGGTGTAAAGTTCGCATACTACCTTGAACAGGTAAATTCTGAAACAGGTGCATTACGAATAATCCCTGGATCCCATAAGAATCCATTACATAATGATCTACATGAAAATATGAGTCAGTTTGGGTTAGACATCTGTAATGTACCAAGTTATGTATGTAGTTCTAATCCGGGAGATGTGGTTGCTTTTGATTTACGGTGTTGGCATGCAAGTTGGGGAGGTATGGAGGATCGAAGGATGTGCACTATTGTGTATTACAGCAATCCAATGACCTTAGAAGAGGAAGCTGCTACACGGAATAGAGCTAAAAGCAGTGCCAATACTCCCAAACAATTTAATCTGTTAGATAATCCCATATACCATCCAGATTGGATAGCAAATCCATCAGGTAGTAAAAAGCGAGAGTATTGGATTAATCGACTAACTGAGTTAGGATTTTGTGAAACTGAATAGACTGTATCCTTACTAATACAAGAATTATTACACTGATTAGTCTTTATATGGACGTGAAGGATTACCCCAATGACCATCTTTATCAATACCGCTCACGACCACACCTTCTCTATCCCACTTATATGAGGCAATCACATCAGGTGTACAATACCGTAAAGTAAGTCCACAACGACGATTGGGTGATGGATTTGCATTCGATCCATGCAAGAGTAAATCAGTATGAATTGAAATTTCTCCTGCCTGCAATTCATTATCAACAATGTCTCCATACTGGTTAACATCTTCAACAATTTGACTCAAAATACTATTCTCATCTGGCTTGCTCTGTCTGGATGTTATATGTCCTAAGAGGTGAGATCCAGCAACAAAACGCATCGCTCCATTCTCAACTGTTGCATCATCAATAGCCAACCAGACTGTAATTGTTTTTGATGGTGTTAAAGGCCAGTAACCTGCATCTTGATGCCAACCCACAATTTTAGTATCATAAGGCATTTTACAAAAATAATGTGCTCCCCAACCTATCACATCTTCACCGAGTATATCACTTACACAGGATACTATTTTGGGATGATTCAGTAGATCGAAGACTTTCCCATACTTCATATGAGCAGAAATTATTGAATAACTACTTCCACCTTGAGAAAGGACATCTTCTAATAAAGAATCAAAGTATTTACGGTGTTGACGCATCTCTGTTTCATTAAAAATAGTAATTCCACTTATATACCCTAAATTGTTGAATTCCCACACCTGCTGTAGTGTCAGTGTGTTTGGATGTTTACTGACACTTGGAAAGAATTTTAGAACACGCCCTATTCTATCAAGTTCTTCTTGTGTAGGCATTACTTTATCTGTTTTATACAGTTTTCTTTGTGTTGACATAATTTACCTGAATAATGATTTTGATATATCTTACCATAAAATAAAAACAATTACAGAATGAATTAATATAGTGTTATAATAGGATAGCATTTATAGATATCAACATATACATTGAATTTTAAAAGTAATATCGAGGTTATTTAATGGCACATGCATACACACCAGGACTAAAGGTTACAGAAGGAATAATAATTCAAAAAGAACGACGTCTTCCACTTGAGGGGGAGGTAGTAGTTGAAACAGGTTCGATTGTCATGGCTGAGGATGTTGTGGCAAAAGCTGATTTACCCGGTAATGTGCAATTGGTGAATATAGCAAATCTTCTGAGTGTTACACCAGACGAAATTGAAGAAAATATGATTAAATCCAATGGTGATACTGTTTCAAAAGATGAGATTATCGCATCAACTAAAGGACTATTCGGTTTATTCAAATCGCATGCACGATCGCCTATTGATGGAGTCATCGAATCAATCTCTGATGTTACAGGTCAGGTAATCCTTCGTGAACCACCTATACCAGTTGAAGTAAAAGCCTACTTGGATGGAAAAGTCATTGAAACTAAACCTAATGAAGGGGTTACTGTTGAGACTTACGGCACCTATATTCAAGGTATTTTTGGTGTTGGAGGGGAGACTATTGGGAACTTAGCAATTGTAGTTAATGCACCTAATGAGATTCTAAAGTCTGAAGATATACGACCCGAACACAAGAATAAGATTCTTGTAGGTGGTTCATTGGTATCTAATGAAACTATCATGAAAGCTGTTGAAATAGGTGTTAAAGGTCTCATTGCAGGTGGTATAGATGATGGTGATTTACGAAAACTACTCGGTTATGAACTTGGTGTTGCGATAACTGGATCTGAAGAACTTGGAATTACACTTGTTATCACAGAAGGTTTTGGAACTATTGCAATGGCAGAACGAACATTTGCAATACTCAAGTCGCGTGAAGGAATGAAATCTTCAATAAATGGAGCAACGCAAATACGCGCAGGAGTTGTTCGTCCTGAGGTTCTAATACCCTATGATTCACAAGGTGAAGATATTCAAGATGATAATAGTGCTGGTACATTAGAGATCGGAAGTCCTGTGAGAGTAATCAGAGAACCATATTTTGGGAAATTGGGTCGTGTCATAAAATTACCGATTGAATTACAGAAGTTGGAAACAGAAGCTGAAGTACGAGTATTACAGGTTGAATTGGAAGATGGCTTATTTACAACCCTACCACGAGCGAATGTAGAAACGATTGAGGAAAGTTAGGTTGAAGTAAATCTTAATTTATTTATCACATTAGATAGATAACAGAGTCTGTCATAGTACATCATAACCTTATGAACATAGGATTGTGTCTCACGAAAACCCTCAAAATAGCCATGCGGCGGTATGCCTTCTCTCCAGATTTTTCTATGTAGATCTCTATTTTTCTTAGATAGTAAGCTTATACAACTACTAAGAGAACTCCAAGTATGCGGATTATCCTGTTGATAAGTAGCAATTTTCTGAGCATCCAGAATATGACCTCGTCCACCATTATAACTTGCTAAAGCAATTCGTATTCGATCTGAATGCGTACTATCTGGATATAAGTCGTATAGTTTTCGCAGATAACGTGATCCGCCTTCAATACTTTTTTCTGAATGAAACGGATCAGATATCCCAAGTTCTTTTGCTGTTTCAGGCATAAGTTGTGCTAAGCCTTGTGCCCCAGCTGAACTTACGGCTGTTTCCTTAAATCCAGACTCTTGAATTATTAAGGCTGTGATCAACCGCCAATCCAGGCTTTGTTCGGATGCGTGTTTTTGAATTACTGGACGATACTTAAGGATCTTGGGTGTAGAGGTTAGTAGACGTAATCCGACCCAATCACGAACCAAGAGAGTGAATCCCAATAATAGAAATAGGCTAATTAAGACACGTATAAAAACACGTTTGGAGATTTTGTACATACCAAGTTATCCACCTTAATTTCTCCATACATATGCAATCATTAAGACAATACGATGTTGTTGTTTCACTTTGTTTTTCAAATGTTCGGCATTCTGTATATTTCTCCATGAATAATCGATAGAACCATAGATTGTTGAATTAGGTCTATACTTCCAACCAATTCGTAACTCAGACAATTTTTCGACGACACCTGAAGGGAAGGGTATATTCAGATATTCCTCACCGAAAAAACGATCCGTTATATCAGCCTCTCCATTCCTTTGATGATTAAAACGGGTAATTAGACGTGCTGAAGATGTTAGATCATAGGATATACTAAATGTGAATATATCTGCATCAGTTCCAATTGGATGTCCTATCATTGTGCCGAAATGTGTAAATTCGTTATCTGGTATCAAATGTGTATATGCCCATCGATTTACCCGAACATATTCAGAATTTATGCCTAATTGTCTTTTCAACAGTCGTGGATACCATTCAAATCCTGTGAGCCAAGATACTGCATGTGGATCGTTAGAATCACTTTGATACTGAAAATCATCTGCAAGCCACTCTGCATAAAGACGTAAACCGACGATGGGTTTTACAGATCCATCAAAACCTAACATAAGATTGTCATCCTTAACCGCATTATATTGCACTGCATAATAAGGTATTATTGGATTTAGATAGTGCCAATCTACAGTCTGTGCATCTCCACCGTATAACACGGATTCTGATATACCAAGTTCAAGCCAATCTTTGAAATGGTAATCTAATCTATGGGCACTTAAATATCGTTTGGCAAGATATCGGTTAGTTCCATCGTCATACCAAGTTGAATTGAGTTGAGAAGTAAATGAGGTTGCTTTCAGTGTACCTATAACACATGGAATTGTTCCTGTTAATCTAATGAGTTCAAAGGGAGGTGAGTTGTCTGAAATTAGTACGGATTGAAAAGGACTTGCTCCCCAATAGATGTAATCTCTACCAACTAAAAGATCAAATTCAGTTTTTTCAAACGCTGATACTATGTATTGAATATAACTCCGTTTGAAGTCAACCACATAATCGGCATGCCATCTTTCATATCTTTGATCAGCGGATTTTAAAAGTGGTGGTGGCTTTGGTAGAAAAAAACTATCTACAAAATCCTGTGTCTGTTTAAAATTCGATACTTCCAATTCGGAATAAACGTTGAGTTTGTTATTTTTATTGCCTACTGTATAATAAAAACCGGTCTGTAAACCGGGAGCAATGGACTCATCTGTTCCTCGAATTTGTCCATCAATCCTAAGGTCTGACTTATGTATAGTGGTAGATCCTTTATTGATTCTGTTAATGTGGGATAATTCACTACTGAATTCCCGTTTTAGTTTTTCCAATAATTTCCGATCAATTTGAGTTAAGGTGACTTCTCCTGAATTGATTTTCATCTGTGATTGGTCGATTATCTTAGCTATATCATAACGGGATAGTGGTAGAGAGTGTCTATGGAAACCTTTTGTAATACCTGATACTTCAAGTTTTGCAAGTGTATCCAATACCCATCCCTGTAAATCCATAGGTGGATTTGGTACTGCATTAATGATGTTCGGTATTAGAAATAGGGTGATGAAACCACAGGCAATTATTAAAAAGTGAATACTGTTATTATAGAGATTGTAGGATTTCATTTCTCCTCAATCTCCTTAACCCGTTGGTCAATGTTATTGAATTGTCGTTTCCAACGCGTATTATATAAGAATTGTCGCAGATCAAATCGGTTATCATCTGGTGAATAAGATTCCGCATGGTAAGAAGGGGTTAATGTAGTCATTTTATGCCGATTAATAGAGTAATTTCTGAAGAAGTATTTTACCTTATCTGCCACTTCAGATGGAGGTAGATGATTCCATTCCTCAACGAGTTTCTCAAACATACTCACTGGACCACATCTATCAACTTTTCGAAGTTGACCGAACCTACTTAACTCATCATAGGTCATCCCCATATCCTCTTCATCTGTTTGTGTATATGTTTCAGTAATAGGTTCCAATTCAGCAGTGGGTGGTGCATCAAGAATACTCTCAAGACTTGGATAGCTTAAATTCTCCTGTGCCCACCGTAAAAAACTACGTAGGTCCGTCTTACTGATCCCACCAATTGGATTTATATCTGCACTACTACAATCATATTTTGTTAAGTATCCTCTTAATGCTTCATCAACATTTCCTGTCCCAAGAACAAGTAATGTTCCTTTTCTATTTCGTACCCAGGGTAATGTTTGAGCAAAGAGGTAACTTATTACCATACGCAGACGTGCTTGTATATTTTGAAGTGCTTGATTTTCTACTAAACTACCACCTTCAGTTTTAAATCGTGGTGTCTTGCCAGTAATATTACTAAACATTTTTCTAAGATTACTTACCAAAGAATCTATATCTATATTCAGATGATAACTTCCAATTTCACTTGCTAATAGTTTGGCACGTTGACGAGTTTCTTTTGAACTGTTTGTCGTTCCCATGTAGCAGGTATATAATAGGTGTTTTGCTATATATTGTGATGCTTGCAATACATCCTGAAATTCTGTCTTAATTTTCTCTAAACATTCATCACCCAACATCCGCTGAACATCCTGTGTAACATGTGGAACATCATCATGGATAGCCTTTGCAACGAGTTGACACATCGACCCAACTATAGTTGCAACGGCACCACTATCGGATCCCCCCGATAAAGGAATGAAGAAACCGGCAGCTTCTGATCTCCTTAAATAATCCCATAACCAACAAGCTGGACCAAAGGCAATTTCTTCTTCAGGAATGTGTGTTTTTAGTTTCGTTTTTGGAATAGTGATATTGCGTTCTTTAGTATCTGAGATTCTAAAATCTGCAAAAATGCGTGGTATTGTAGGTGCACGACTTGTTTGGACAGCACCACTCATGCGTGAACCACGATATGATCGAACATCTGATAAATTTACTGTAGCAGTGACAACTTCTATTTCATTAATAGAAAACTGAGACCCTTGTGCAAGTATATCTCCATTTTGAGCAATAGATGCACATCCATCAAAGTAGAGTCTACCTCCGTCACATCCCTGTTGATTTGCATACAGATAGACACCACCACATTTTTCTGTAGCATTTCGAATTAAAGATAGCCGTGTATCAAGTTTACGTAGTTCGTGATGCGATCCTGATCCGTTTGATATTATCTCTACACCGTTAGATGCCAATTGAATATGGGGGGAAAATGGAGCGAACAACTCTTCACATGTTTCTGATGCAATGATTGTATCCTGTGTTTCAATTACTGCACATCCTATTGGAACTATATTCTGCTTAGTAATTTCCTGTAAATCTGACGGCAATCGATAGTCTTCAGTTGTCCATCCTTTCTGCCAAGGTACAAACCATCTGGGTTCACGATAATTTCCTTCTGTGGCTAAGACTATTTTGGGACGTATAAGAAGTATTTCTCCATTACAGATGAAAACGCGACAATTATATCGAACACTTTTGTACATCACTGGCATACCGATATCACAGAGAATGTCATCTGTATGTCCATTGCTTATAATTCTTTTCAGTGATTCCCAACTATGTTGTAGAGTATCTTCTTCAAGAAAATGATCTTCGCAAGAATAACCTGTTATTTCAAGCTCAGACCCAAGACGGTATCGTGCACCTTCTGCCTTGGCTTGTTTAATCGATTCAATTATACGATTATAATTTCCATCGAAGTCGAGTGCCCACTGATTGAGGTTACATGTCGCAAGTGTTGCTTTCATTGTTTTAAATACTAAATATTCATCAGTAGTTACAGGTAATGAAGAAGAGTAAGGTTATGAAACCTATAGATTAAGTTTTCTGGGGTTTTTTACGAGCGGCAGGAAATAGTATGTTATTTAAAATCAATCGATACCCAGGTGAGTGTTTATGTAAATCTAAGTTCGTAGGAATCTTACCCTCACCAACAAGGTGTCTGTAATCCTCTGGATCATGTCCACCCAAAAATGTAAAAGTTCCCTTTCCTAATGTGCCGTGTAAATACTTTGCATAGTTTGAACCTTCAATTTTGGCTAAAATAGTTATAGATGGATTGATTCTATCTAAGTTAAAGGATGTAGTTTGTCCGAGAAAACCTGGAACTTCAGAAACATGGTTTTGGGTTAACATAGTTGGAATAGGATCGTGTTTGGCAGAAAATTCAAACAATTGGAAATCTTCAACACCTGTTTCTTGGCTCCGTTCAGGATTAGGATTATCTATATCAGAAAATTCGTACCTATTGGGATTTGGATAGAGTGTAAAATTCTCAAATGCAAATGTATTTTTAAAATCCAATTTCTCCTGGAAATCAGCACTCAGTGGGGATGCATCTAAGACAGTGTCTACAATATCTAAATCTCCACCCTTAGTTGCCAAGGCAATATCCAATGTTTCAGGTGCAGAACACATAGCAAAAATGAACCCACCATTTGCGACATAATCTGCTATATCTAAGGCAGTCTGTCCTTTGTGTCTTGGTACTCTATTGAATCCTGCATCAGATGATGCTTTTTCAAACAGAGCAATTCGTTGTTGATACCATACCTGTCTTGAAAAGGATGCATGGAACTTACCATGTTGTCCCGTAAAATCTTCATGATGCAAATGTAACCAGTCGTATTCATTAACCTGTAATAATCCAGCTTGAACATCTGAATCCCATATTTGGTCATAAGGAATATCCGCATAATCTAAAGCAATTTTCACTGCATCATCCCAAGGATCCTGATATGGTGAGTTTTCTGGGGGTGCATAAACAGCAATTTTGGGTGCTTTCTCTAATAGAATTTCATCCATATTTCCTGTCTGAATGACTGTATCTTTAATTGTTTGATATTCAGCTTCAGTCATTGCTTCTACTCTAACCCCCATCTGTGAAGCTCGTACTTGGACATTTGGTGCATGGGGTATAACAAAAGAACCACCTCGATAATTTAACCACCAAAAGCAGGAATATTCGCGGGGAACTTCTAATGCCCAATATGTTAATCCATACGCTTTCAGATGATTTGTCTGTGTTTTATCCATCGGAACAAGCAGGAACTGTGCTGATCCATTAGAAATAATCACAGTAAGAAAGAGTGTGAATATGAGCTTATAGATTAAGGTTTTATATTGTATCACGATTCTACTCTTCAGATGCAATGGCAAATGGTTGATAACCGAATACTACTTTCCCATTACTCATCAATGGAGATTCACTCCCCGGCTTATGAATATCAACGGTCCATAGTTGACCGTTATTTTCATAAATAATCCAATTTCCATGAGGAGGTACCCAAACTGGTTTACTACCTCCCATATCTGTAATTTGCCTTTCTGTAGGTTCTCCATCTGAATATGTTACTAACCATATTTGCCTTGTTTGACCATCCTTACTTCTGGAGAATGCAAGGGAGTTAGTATCTGTTGGGTGCCAAGTTGGTTCCGCGTCATCTGCTGAAGATATCACCATGGGATCAATTCTATTGTTAACTTGATCATAGGCATAGATATTTCTACCGTCTTGTTGATTTGGATTTTCAATTGTGCCGGCGGTAGTATAGGCAATCATTTTTCCATCCTTTCTCCATGATGGATTGGTCATCTCCATTGCTGTTGATGGAATTTGGAATATCTTATCAGTACGGAGATGTCGTATCAAAATACGACTACGTTCAGGACTTTCTGAAAAACTATATGCTATATATTCTCCATCAGGAGATAATGTTACATCGTGTGCAAGTTCTCGGTTATCTAAAAGAATTGTTCTGTTACCAGAAATTACATCCTGAAGAATCACATTGTCATCAAGGTCATGATAAACTAAGGCACCATTTTCAGATACTGAGGGATTATAACCCGCACCAAGTGGTGCAACACTTGAATCTATAGCAGCTGAGAGTTGTTTTCCTATTGAATTATTATCAGATTGAATAATACCTGTGGATGGAGCAATCCTCCATAAAACACCATCATGGCTATAAAAAATTGATACCTTATCTACAGCAAGAGAGAAATTAGAGGAGTTTACATTTATTGGATCCTCATCACTCAAATTATTATTATTTTCATTTTCCATTCCAGAACTCTTAACTTCTTGTTGTATCGCATTAGAATTTGGTTTGAATTCATTTTGATCTTTAAGTTTCCATCCAGAACCATCTGCTTCAAATGTAAAACCTAATCCTCTTGTCCAATACATCCATTCTTCAACGGATTTTCCATTCTGTGTATACTTAAATATATCTTCAGGTTTACCATACATCCTAACAATATTCCATTGACCACCATCTGACAGTTCCGCCATTGTACCTTTTTCATCCACATAGGATGCCATAATATCAATATCTACATGTGATGTAGTTTTACCTGGAAAAACTGTTATACTTGCTGGATTGCCTCTTACAGGTTGGTGTGTGCCAAATATACCTATACCATCTGATGTTCCAGATTGACCATCCTTATTTACATCCACCACAGCCATTAAGTAATACTTCCCGGGTTGAACATCAACAAGAAAAGTTCCATCTTCATCCAAAAAGAGTGGCATCCAGGTTGGGTTACGGAACTTTGGTGAAGTTGAAAGACTGAGTAAACCATCGGGTTTTGGTAGATCATTGTTGGTGGAATCATTCTTATCTCTTATAGATATTTCTGTATTAGAAAAGAAAGAGGTAATCTTACCAGTAATACTTCCCATTGTTCCGTCTGGTATTTCTTCAGATGGACTACCTTCGCCAAATTTTCGTGGTAGTGAAGGTTCATCAGAAACAGTCAATTCAGTGAGTTGTCCATTTGTATCATATTGTGCACTCATCTGAATATTGATTGTTCTTGTTTCACCTTCAGTAAGAACAACTAACTTCGGTGGATTTATAGATATTGAGTTTGTTCCCCATCCACCGAGAGTATCTCCTTTACTATATCGACCATCACCATCTTTATCATGATTTGCAATAATATAATATCCACCAATTGGTAACTTAAAAGTAAACCTACCTTCCTTGTCTGCAATTCCACTGGCAACCGGGTTTACCAAAGCTGAAGTAGGATATACCTCAATACGCACCTCTTTATCTGGATCTGGTATAGGCAATACACGACCTGCAATATATGCATTGGTTTTCGTATTGTCTGTCTTGGGTAGTGTATTATAGACTGCATTTGCATGTATTTCTAAGTTATTTGAGAAAGTGTTACGTTGAATTAATACAGGAACTGGAAATGCCCCCTGCTTATTAATATCTGGTACACCATAAAAACCAAACACATCACCATCATCAAGTCTGTTACTGGAATTCCTATCATAAATTGCCATCAGATAGTATTTACCCGGTTTTAATCGTAGTTCCCATGAACCTGATTTATTATCTACAAGAGATATTCCAGCTCTATATTTCCAAGATGTGTCTGTATAAGCGAGAACGATCATCTGTTGATTCATATTAGTAAGTTTTAATTCAGACTTAAGAATGCCACGACAACCGGACGTTGCTTTACTTAATTCTGTCGTAAATCTTTGGAATTCACTTGGTTGATACATGGAAACTGAAACCAATTTATGCTTATTTTCTAATCGTTGAAGTCTGGCAGTGATGGGTATTTGTATGTTTTTCAATTCTGCATTCGTGCCAACATCAATTGACTGATGCTTTTGAGATTCATCTTCCCAGTCAGAGATACCAAATACACCATATCCATCACCTTCATCAAACTTTCCTGATCCATCAAGATCTACATAAGCCACAATAAAATATCTACCTGGTTCCACATTCAATTCAAAACTACCAGTAGATGATAAAGATAAACCACTTGAATAGAGTTCTCTCAATTTTTCATCACGATATACAGAGACATTTGTATGTGAAAGATCAAATCCTTCCCAAACAACTTTTCCCATCAGTTTAGAAGTTAAGCTTTTGGATGAAGTCTTATCATTTGATTGTTGAGATAGTTGAGAAAAACCAGATATATTCCAAGACAATCCAATACATATAAGAAATAGAAATACAAACCAGCGTGACATTCTATTGATCTCCGATGCCTATTCTGAATATTGAAAATTCTTAATTATTACGGTTTCTATATTACCATACCTAATGCTATTTTTCAAGGTTATACCATTTCTAATAAATGACAAAACTATTACTGGTTAATGTAGAATGTCATCTTGTGAATCCTAATATGGAATTAGTTTGCATAAGAAAGCTGAATCATCGGTGTGAATACCAATAAGGTATGTACCGTGGCTGCAAACCGAACCTACTGAACAGGAGAAAAGTACTAAGTTGACACCTATTGTACGGTTTGGACCTCCCTGAATATAATATTAACTGAATAGAGTATAGTAAGAGAATTTATGGCAACTATTCATTTAGAAATGGTATATAATATTCATAAGAAAAAATGTGCATTACTGTTATATACTGTGATGTGATCTAATACAGCAAAAGCTAAAAGGTTATTCCACAGAAAAGAGTCATCTTTATTTTGTAAAGGTAAAACTTATACTTAACTTAAGGAATATATATAATTGATTGAAGTAATACATCTAACAAAAGAATATGGTCAAAAAATAGCAGTTGACAATATCAGCTTCTCTATCGGAAAGGGAGAAATGGTTGGTTATCTTGGACCTAATGTAGCAGGAAAAAGTACTACATTGAAAATGTTAGTAGGTCTTTTGGAACCAACATTGGGGGATATAAATGTAGCAGGATTTAACGCTAAAACACACCAATTGGAACTAAAAAGAAGTATTGGATATATACCTGAAGAAGCACAATTATATGAACACCTAACTTTAGTAGAACATCTGCAATTAATGGGTCGTCTATATCATATTGAGGAACAACTCATTACACGTAAAATAATAGAATTCACCAAGCTTTTTGAAATGGAAGAGCAGGCTCTTCAAAGAATCAGTAGTTTCTCACAAGGAATGCGTCAGAAGTGTTTGATAATGGGTGCTTTACTTCATAATCCAGATGTTTTACTTTTTGATGAACCCTTCACTAACCTGGATGTAACTACAGTGACATTCTTGAAGGCATTACTAAAACGTATGGCAGAATTAGGGAAGACAATTCTTTACTGTACACATATACTGGAGGTAGCAGAAACACTATGTCCCCGTATACTCATAATAAATGAAGGCAAAATAATTGCTGATGCACCAGTGGAAGAATTGAGACAACTGACTAACCAAAAGGCATTGAATGAGATTTTTGTTCAACTTACTGAGACGACCGGGATTGAAGATAAGACCAACGAAGCTATTCGAATTGTAACCGAAACTTCTTAGTCTATTTCTCATAAATCCTATTCTTTAAAATCCTCTGATTTCGTTATGGAACCTTATACTTTTTCTAAAATATATTATGACATATAAACTTATCCACCTGACTCGATTTATACAGTTTGGAATCCCACCGAACATAACATTCGGAATCTATGACGATTATTTAGAAAAAGTATTTAGGTTGAAAAAACCAAAATGTTGACACCATCTTTATTAAGTGGAATGATAACGGTAGGAACGGTTCGTAGTTAGGTTTAGATATTTACTATGTTTGAGAAATTCGCAATTAAATTTGGGGCAGATCCTGTCCATTATAAACTCTTGATGGATAACGAAAGAGTACTTGAAGACCGCAGCAATGAGGGTAAGCAAGGTATATCTAAACTATCACTTACACTATATTGTGTCTTTAGTTTCTTGATAAGTATATTTTCTGCACTTGTTGTATTCTTTGGAATTGATGTATTTATCTACACCATAATCGGTGTCTCAATGTCGATGATAATTGTGGCAATGTGGGGACTACCACATTTTGATAATCTTCTAAGTCCTATTTATTATCAAGTAATAGCACATACACCGATCTCTTCACGAACATATTTTATGGTGAAGTTAACACAAATTTTAAAATCATCGGTTTTGCTGCTTTTCTGTTTCAATACCTTTCCATCGGTGTGTGGCATCTTTTTAAAGGGCGATGATCTTACAATCATTCGTTATTTTTTTCCAGTTGTCTATCTACCAGTTTCATTCTTATCAGGTTTTTTTACATTAGGTGTTATGGCAGCATTGGCAGGATTTCTTACAAAGTTATATTCTACAAAAAAACTACAGAAAATAGCGAAATCAGCTCAGTTTCTATTACCAATTCTCTTTCCACTTAGCTTCTATTTAATTCCGATAGAATATTTCAGAGACAATTATAATTCTATTGTTAAATACCTAAGTTATTTTCCTATTGGTTGGTTTGCAGGGATTGTTTCACTTGCAGTCAGAAATATTAATAGATTAGGTTTTCAAAGAGATTTATTACTTACAGGGATTGCATTGGGATCAACTCTAATCTTGATATTTATTCCTCTTCGTAGTATTGCTAAGACATATTCAGCTTATCTTGGTTTTCTCTTAGAAAGCACAAATAAAAGTAGGAAGAAGTTACGTATAAGAAAAAGCATTCTTTCAAACTATTTTAAAATTCGTGAAAGCTATGCAAGTTTCTGCTTATGTGCCTTATACATGCGACGTGATAGAAAAATAGCAGCACAATTTACTGCGGGTGGTATTACTGGTTTAGTTATGACACTTCTCTTTTTTATTCGTGGTATTTATCCCATTGAATTCTTAAAATATCATTACGCGATTGGATTAAGTCCTGGCATCTTAGTATTATACGGTTATTTTGGCATAACGCTATCACTTGGATTCTTACAAGCAGTACGATATTCACAACATAGTAAAGCACAATGGATACTCTCTTTATCACCTTATGGAAACAAATATGCAATGTGGCAAGGTGCAGAATCTACAGCTATAATTTACTTATTAATTCCCACTACACTGTTTGTATTGTTGGTTTCTACATTTTTTTGGGGAGTATACAGCATTTTCTTTGTATTACCGGGCTTAGTGCTTCTTCTTCTATCTATAACTACATTTCCAGAACCAGAATCTGGTCTTCCTCTTTCAGAAGAATTTGTCGAAGGGGAAATTGGTTCAGGATGTTTCTCTATAATTCTTCATACATTTGCAATAGGGTTATTAATAGGAGTTCTATTCTTAGCACGATTTATTCATACTTGGGTTTATGTAGCCGTCTATTCAATTTTTGTAATCAGTGGCATCATTGTATTTATTAAAAACAGGAAAAAGTCTATACAATTACATCAAGAAAGGGAAAAACCAGATGAAGAATGAGAAAATTAAAGTTGCAGCGTGTCAATTACTTACAAGTAAAGATGTTGCTGCGAGTACCGAAAAAGTACTACATTATATAGAAGTATGTGCTGATGAAGATATTGAAATCGTTGCATTTCCTGAAGGATGTCTGTTTGGATACTGTTGTGATACCGATTATTGGAATAGTATTTCACCACAGACGTTTAAAGAATCAGAAGCGAAAATTGCAGAGTCTGCAAGGAAACATAATATTGCAGTAATAGTTGGATCAGCACACCACGATGGTGAGAATTGGCATAATGACTTAGCAATAATTGATCAAGGAATACTGAAGTATAGATATGGAAAAACATTCCTGGCTGGTGAAAAGTGGTGTACTAACAATACAGGAAAACTACCGATTGTTGAATTGTCGGGTGTGGATTGTTGCTTTATTATATGTCATGATGTACGTTATCCAGAATTAGTAAAACTTCCAGCAGCTATGGGAGCAAAGATCTGCTTTTTCTGCTCATGTGAATCCGGTTTACTGTCTGAGTCGAAGTTATCGGCATACAGAGCCATGCCAATTTCTCGTGCCACAGAAAATGGGATATATGTTGTGATGGCAAACACGCCTGCAAATCCAGATAATATTAAAGATTCCGGTTCGTCGCATGGTAATTCTAAGATAATTCATCCTAACGGGAATGTTATTGACGAAGCAGGATTCTTTGGGGATGTAGTTATTTCTGCGACCTTAGATCTAACAAAAGCAAGTGGGTATTTAGCAACACGTACGTACAATGAAAACACAATTCTAAGAGAGTGGTTTCAACAAGGTTGTGCTTTTGTTGAAAAAGTGTAATATCATTCAACACTAACGAGTATCTTTAGGTTTATAATATGATGGATAAAAAAACTATAGTCGTCAAGAGTAAATATCTTATTGATGGAGTGAATACATTATTACAAACAAATCAATCAATACTCATTTCAGGTGGTAGGATTGTTAGGTTTGGTGATCAAGAGGAAATTTCAAAAGCTTTATCTCCCGATACTGAAGAAATTGATCTTGGTGAATTGTGTGTAATACCCGGTCTCATAGATGGACATACACATTTGAGTCTGGCTGGTGATGGACGAAATTATGTGGAGATGTTTTCTGAGTCGGATGAGATGATGGTATTGACCGGTGCGATGAATTTACAATTGCATCTATCAGCAGGGATTACAACCATTAGAGAACACGGGGCGAGAAACAAGGTTGGTTTTTACTTGAAAGAAGGAATCACCCGTGGGTATATTCCTGGACCCCGCACATTGGTGAGTGGAAGACCAATTACATGTACGGGTGGACATTTTCATATGTGTAATGAGACTGCTGATGGGGAAGATGAGATAAGGAAGTCAGTTAGAAGATTGGTTCATGAAGGAGCTGATTATATAAAGATCATGGCTTCAGGTGGTGGAACAGAAGGAACTATACCGGGACGTGCAAGTTATTCTGTTGAAGAATTACATGCAGCCGTGCATGAAGCCCATCATTTTCATCGTCTTACAGCTGCCCATTGTCGCGCTTCTGAGTCGATGGTGCGTGCGGTAAATGCGGGTATTGATCTAATGGAACATGCAGAATTCCTTGAACCAGACGGGAAGCTGCGATTTGATCCAAAAATAGCTGAGATGATGGCAGAATCAGGTATATGGATTAGTCCTACTCTTCAAGCATGGACGGATTACCCGCGGATAGTCGAACTTCGGAAGAAACAAGAGAATGATGAAATTACACCACAGGAATTGAACCTATTACAACAACAAGAAGAACGAGCAGAAGAACGATTGGATGTGATGCGACGGATGCTTGATTTCTGTCTTAAGGATCGTATTGTTCCAGGAACTGATTCAGGTGTTAACAATCTTGCTTTTGGTCATCTTGATTACGATTTACAGCTACTTGTTGAAGTTGGTTTTACACCAGCAGAAGCACTAATTTCTGCAACACGGATTTCCGCGGAGGCAATTGGAATGGATAATGAGATTGGAACAATCGAACCTGGGAAGGTTGCTGATCTGGTTGCTGTGGAAGGTGATCCTACGTCAGATGTAGATGCTTTTAGTCATGTAAGGGCAGTGTTTCAAACGGGTCAAAGGGTACGTTGAGATAATTCTTTACATATTTCTGCTGAATCTTGAATACAAGAATACATAATTCGTTAATGTAGGATTTCAACTAATTCGGCGTAATAGAACAGGTTCTGCTATAGTAGAACACTATCATTTTCATTCTATATCATTACAACCATATTGTACTTGAGATCCCGCAGATCGTTGAATACTTGTGAAACCAATGTGAAAGATAAAAACCACTTTTTGGCAGGTAAACATCTTCGATTTCAGCAGGTATCAGAAGAAGGCTTGCGAAAGTATCAATCGTTTCATTCCATTTATTTTCGTTGCTGCGTCTCTAACTAATACCATTTCTAATAGTAGTTTTACCATTTGCCGTGGTATAGAAGATCGGGGATCGGAATCCAAATCAACGGTTATGAATGCCTAATGGCATTCCCCACCTACCAAAGAGGGTGTGTTATAATGGCATATAATAAATAGAAATGGTATTATTTAGTTTAGGATAATACTTTGTTTCTTATTCCTGTTTGTATCTTTGAAGGAATTCTGCCTTGGACAATGTCTTCCTTAGTCCTTCTACTTTAATCATTGCATCGTCAGGAATGTCTACGGTAAATACCTTCGGCAATATGTTGTGATTTACTTTCCAGTCCTTTATCTCCAGTGTCATTCCGCCGTTGGCATGTTTCTTTCCGTTTGGGTCAATCCAGAAGTGTTCCGCTAGACATTTTTTAGGAAACCATGCTTCTCCATATTGTTTATAGGATGCTGTCATACGAGTTAAGTATGGGGTGCCTTTCTTAAGTATACCGTCATAAGAATCTACCTTAAGAGGACGTACAGTTTCGCGTTTCAGGAAGCGAAAACCTTGCTCAGGTGCGATCCAAAATCTTTCATAGTTGTTCACTGAGGAATTTTCTTTTTTAAACACATAACAAAAAACATTATTAAGGTTTTCCTGCTTCTCTATACGGAAGTTGTATTCTCTTAGGTAAGTTGGTATATCCTCATTATTACTGATCCTAAGCCATCGCCTTGGATCCGACCATCTATGCAATACTCTCAATTTGGTGTCTATGTCGAATATGTATAGAGTCTTGGGTTTGAGATATAACACTTCCCAGACTCCGGTTGGGGTAGCAACAATGGTTGTTTTCGGAGAGTGGACATTCTGTTCTGAGATACTCGTTTCAAACTCCATACGTATCTGGTTTGAATTGAAGACGAGGTCATATGTAAACTTTCGTTTATTACCATTTATTCCAGTTTAGTGGATGGTCAGTCTACATTTTCCTTCTCCAGAGTGAACTAACTCATCGTAATGTTTGATGCCAGCCAAAATCATTTCAAAATCTAACTCACTGTCCTTACCTTTTGCTATTGTTTCTGCCATAGCGGTGGTGGCAAGAAAATAGAAAAGCATAATGACAAATACTTTTAAACGTGAGTAGAACATTGATTCCCTCCTATTGAAGTAATGTTTCTATTGTCGTGATTCTAAACACCGTCAAGGTCTAATTATTTGAAGATGGTACATAAATGTTTCATTGAAGAATGAAGGTTGTGTGAAATCCTACATTCATTAGATGAAATTGAACTAATTATAATTGGATAAATTGGGTGAAGGGGATGAGAGACACCTCATGAGTAGCGGATATCTCTCCCTCTCTGTTGTTTAATAAGGTAGAAAACTAATCTACTCACTTTTTTGTATGAGGTAGTATATACGAGTTCTGGGATATCGCTACACGATGTCTGATATTGCCAAACCCTACAAGTATCACACGTGATAGATCCAATGAGATAACAGGTAAGATTGGGTGCAGTCTCACATCCCTTGCAACCTTTAACTCCATCTACCTGTAGTAGATTATTATTACAAGGAATGTCTTGACATGGGTCCATAAAAATGCAATCCCAATCCATCAGCATTTCTGTTCCTGACAATAGTTCCATTTGCAAGTCAGATAATACCAAGGGAGCATTTGACATATCTGCTGTTCTCATCTAAACTCCACTAAGTATAACCAATGTAGAGATGAAGTAACATAACCAAAATTTCGCTTTCATGATGAAAATTCCTTTCTTCTAATAAGTTTAGTAGTTTGAGTGATAAATGAGTCTCTCGGCAGTTATATCAAAAAATATTACTACCGGTGAAAATATGTTAATTCTAAGTATCACCTCCTATCTGAAAGATTATGTGGATCTTCCACATAGGTAACCTGCATCGGCAGAGATTCGGTTAGATTAAAAATCCATCCGCCGGGGAGTATTGGGTCCGTTTCCCAACCGATGACTTTCAAGTAAGAAACGTATTGCATAATTTTACCGGTGTCAGCGACATCATGGAATAACCTTTTAACCTCTGCCCATGTTTCATCACGCCAGGCAGCAATCTCAGTCGATTTACCTGCCATTCCATCCGTCTTTCGTAGGTCGGTGTAAAGCTTTACTGCCTTTGTCAGATTGGTGCGAATTTCTTCCTCTAGCAATGGAATTCTCTTCTCCATCTCAGCGATCGTTAATCCATAAAGACGTTCTGTCTTAACTTCAGAAACGCTTTGAGTTCTTGTATTAGAGAAACCACTATTTTCATCAAGAAGTTTTTCTGAATCTAAAGGCTGCTTCGCAGCTATATCTACCTTTACTGGATCTGTAACTGGAGTCTCATTTATATTCTTGTCTTTATCTACATTATTTATATGATGATCTCGATTCAGTGATTTGTCTTTCAGTTGTGCTGCATCGCTTCGCGATGCGGGGGTGACAACTTTGTAAGTCTTTATAGTTTCTTTCGGTTGGTCCGTTTGGTAAACTATAACCCCGAGGAATACTAGAACACCAACACAAACTAACATACCACTCCAGAACCATTTGGATCGGAAAAGCATAATTAAATCCTCCTTTATGTTTGGGATAATGTTATTTTTCCTTTACTCTATTGTCTCTGAATGTATCATATCGTGTAGAATCTTCGGAAAATAGGTATCATAGTCAAAATTTGGACAGTTTAATGATGTTGCTATTTCTGTCCATATTGACGTAGGAATGCCGCCTTAGATAATTTACGGTTATTAACCTGAATTTCTACATCATCCGGAATGTCCATCGTGAAGATCTCCTCTGGGATAGAGTGGTTCAATTTGCAGTTCTTTGTTTCCATTGTCTGCCGGATAATAGTCTGTTTTTTACCATCAGAGTCAATCAGAGAGGTATTGGTAACACCTTTCTTTGGGAACCATATCTCTCCAAATTGCTGATAAGAAAGAGTAATACGAGTGTTCATAAAAGTTCCCTGTTTTATTTTACCATCGTTGATATCGACCTGAGTAGGTTGCTGGATTTCAAATTTCATATATCGAAACCCACGCTCCGGTGATATCCAAATCCGTGTAAACGTATCCGCTTGTTTATCTTTCGATATCTCTATATATTGTTTATCTAAAACATAACAGAATACATCTTTGCCCTGATCATCTTTGAGAATTTCAGTTTTTTGGATTTGAAAGTTTTCATTCCTCAGATATGTTGGTAGATCCTGATGGTTGCTAATAGAAAACCATCTCCTCGGATCAACAAGGTAGTTAGGTAATTCAGATTTTTGTGGAGCAAAGAAATAGAGAGGTCTTCTTTTGCTTTTGGGGTAAAGAATTACTTGCCATGATGAGTTTGGCTTTAAAATGATAGTTTTTGAAGGAGTATCCCAATGGATGTTATCCGAATCAAAGATTATAGCACCAGATAGAGTGTTTGAGCGATCTCTATGTCCAACAGGTAACGTAGTTTGTTCAATTGAGTAAACTACGTTTGCTTCTCCGGATTTCACCAACTCATCGTGATATTTGATGCCTGCTAAAAGCACGTCATAATCAAGAGTTTCATCTGTTTTATTCTTGTTGTTCGTTTCTGTTGTATTGTTTGTAGTATTCTGTGCGGTTGCTACAATGAAAAACGCAAAAAAAACAGTATATAAAAATAGAAAAGGAAAAAGACTTCTCTTGGCACATAGGAAACGCATAATTTACTCCTTTATTGAGAGTATAGAATGAGCGTCAAATCAAGGTTAAATTGCATTAGTTTTCATAAATATCTTCTCTCTGCTTTGCTACTTTGTGTTTGACAAGCACCTGAAGTGGTTCAGGCATTCTTTCATATACTTCAGGATAAATGGGTTGATGTCCACCTTCGCGCATGAGATTCCACCATGCAGGATAATATGCTATATTCAGAGCCATTCTATGTTGGTCTTTTGTTGTGTTAGCACCATTTCCGTGCCATGTTCCTCCCTGCCACAATAGAACAGAACCGCGTTTTCCAGATATTGGGGTCGGAATACATTCAGATAGATCTGTCCCTGATGGTCTACGTCTTGTCTTATGACTGAATGGAACAACGACTGTGGCACCGTTTTCAACAGTAAAATCAGTTATCATCCATATTGTATTAATCATCCAAGGAGTTTCAGGGAGATACTTAGGTAGGTCGTGGGTTGAATCCGTATGGATTCCACCCGGACCAGCACCCGGTTTAACCCACTTTGTACATGCTTCTCCAAGACGGACTTTGTCGCCGATAAAATGTTGAACAACCTGTAATACTTGAGGATGAGCAATACAATCCCAACAACTCTCATCAAGATTAGCAACACCAAATAGAGTTTGATACAAGTCATCGTTTGGATTCTGAAAATACTCTCTATTGATAGGATCATTATGAAGTTGGTAGTATTTCTTCTCCATTTCTACCGTGTTTTCAGCAGTAATGGCGTTTTCTATCAAACAATATCCAAATGTCTCCAAATGTTCGATTGTTTCTTCAAGCATATTAGTATTCCTACCTATCTTTCACGATCTGAGATTAGCAAATCGAATGAATTGCTTTGCCATCCACCTTCCATGACGATGTTATCCTTCGTTTCTCGTAACCATTTCACCATTCGGTCTTTCATTCGACGTAATACATGCTTATATGCAAGGTGATTAGCAAGGTTATGGAGTTCATGTGGATCACTCTTCATATCATAAAGTTCATCTTCACTATATGGATTATATACGTATTTCCAATTATCAGTGCGAACCATTCTAACTGTTGCAAGGGTGGGTTCATATCCGTGAAATTCAGCGAATACATCATCGTTCCAATCGTCAACTTGATTCCCTTTAAGCAATGGTACAATAGATCTGCCATCCAAATTATCAGGTATATCAACATCTCCGATTTCTAAGAAGGTAGGCATTAAATCAACAAGATTCACAAATTCATTACAGGTAGATCCAGGGGTTGTCACCCCGTTCCATCTGATAACCAATGGGATGTGATGTGTCTCCTCATACATATGAAATCCTTTATTAAATAGACGATGGCTTCCGAGCATATCACCATGATCCGTGGAAAAGATTACTATCGTATTCTCATCCAATCCATTTTCTTCAAGACAGTTCAGAATGCGTTGTACTTGATCATCTATAAATGTACAGAATCCCCAATATGCTGCGATTACCTTTTGCCAATCTTCCCATGTGAGATGACTTGAATTCCATCTTAACATCTCTTTCTGTTGGATTAAAGGTTTATTGATGAATAATTCATCAAAATTACCCCAACGTTCAACTGAATCTGGGTCATACATGGACAGATAAGGTTCAGGTACTGCATAAGGGAAGTGGGGACCAAAGAAATTAGCTGCTATCATAAAGGGTTTATCAGAGTCAGCATATCCATTAAGAAGATCTATAGTCTTATCCGCTGTCCATGCTTCCATTGTTCTATCAATGGGTAGAGAGAGTTCACCGTAAAAGGGAGCATCACCACCCCATTCATAGGGTTGTACTGCATCTGTATCTATCCTATATTCTATTCCATCATCTTTTAACCATTGATGCCATTCATTATATGGATGCCATTTATCATAACCCCAAAACGCATTGTCCCCCTGTTTAGCAAGATGCCATTTTCCTATACATGACACATTATATCCGCTTTCTTTAAGGAGTTGAGGATAGGCAGGTTTATCAAGAATCTGATCAGAAAACACACCATTAAAATTACCCATATTGGAGAGTTGTCCGTGATTATGTGGATATAAACCTGTAAGTAATGAACCACGGGCAGGTGAACAAAGGGCAATTGGTGTATATGCCTTTGAAAAACGCATTCCTGTTGCGGCGATACTATCAATTGCAGGTGTCTTGCAAATCGTTGCTCCGTTACACCCTAATGAGTCATATCTTTGTTGATCAGTTAGAAGGAAAAGTATATTAGGTGATTGTGACATACGTGCTCCATTATTATTTTATGAGATTTTCAGGATTTAAACCCTCTAATGCAGGATGAATAAAAAGACCATCTTTTCGAATGAGTTCTCCATCAAAGTATATCTCTCCACCCCCATATTCAGGGGTCTGAATCATTACCATATCCCAATGTACAGCAGACCTATTGCCATTATCAGCTTCTTCATAGGCTTGTCCCGGAGTAAAGTGAAAAGATCCTGCAATTTTTTCATCGAAGAGAATATCGAGCATCGGTTTGGTTATATAAGGGTTAAATGCAATAGCAAATTCTCCGATAAAGCGTGCACCATCATCGGTATCAAGAATACGGTTTATTTTTTCAGTATGATTACTTGTAGCATCAACTATTTTGCCGTTTTCAAAATGGAGATAGACATCCGTAAATGTTGTACCTTGATAAATAGTAGGAGTATTGAAGTGAATTGTTCCATTAACAGAATCTCTAATAGGGGATGTAAAACATTCACCATCAGGTATGTTGTATTCTCCAGCACAAGGAATTACAGGTATATTCTTGATGCTAAACCGTAAATCGGTCTTAACTCCTTTTATATGTACCTCATCAGTTTTCTCCATCATTCCTGTTAATGGTTCCATTGCCTTCTCCATGTGACTATAGTCAAGAGTGCAAACATCAAAGTAATAGTCTTCAAATGCTTCAGTGCTCATAGAGGCTTGTTGTGCCAAAGCGGGATGGGGCCAACGCAAAACAACCCATTTTGTATTTGGTATTCTAATGTCATTGAGAGGGCGCGTGAGATATTTTTGATATCTTTGCATAGCTTCTGTTGGAACATCTGACATTTCTGTGATGTTATAACTACCACGTATACCTATATAGGCTTGTACTTGTTTCATACGGTAGCATTCATAATCCCCGATGAGTTTAATTCCTTCATCAGTTCCTCCCAGAATTATTTCTCTTTGTATACGGGTTTGTCTTATTTCAACAATTGGAATTCCACCTGCTTTGCGAACAGATCGGATAAGCGAAATGACCATCTCCTGGGGAATTTCAATACCTTCAATTAATACAAATTCACCAGGTTGGATTTTAGTAGAATGTGTTGTTAGAACATTTGCAAGTTTATCATATCGTGGATCGTGCATATATCTATCATTTTTTAATTCTTAAATTAGTATTACTATTAAACAAAGCTGTATGTAGTTTGTAATTTCAATTCAAAGGAATCTTACCATTAAATTGTTTGGAAGGTTTAACCACCATTGTTCGTCAGCATTGACATGTAAAACATGTGTATTCTTTGGTGAATCATTAGCACCCAAACTTTTCTCTATAATTTGGGTCTTAGTATCATTTTCTAAATATTCTGCTATATAGCTCTCTAATCTTTCAGTAGATCTAATTGCAATTACATTGATGATTTCTGCCAAATCTAAATCCAAAAAATGGTCAATATTCCAGAACAATTTCTTTCCATTCTTTGGCAATGGGTACGGTGGTCCTAATTCAATTTCTTGAAAACGACTTAACATTTCCTTCCTAATATTATGTGGTGGTTTATCATCTGTACGTGTCGCATGCCGTACAAGACGACGTGCCAGGGATGTCGCACCTTTTTCTGATAATGCAGAACCAACATATGTATAAATACCTTCTGGTAAGTGAATTGGTTTTCCTTTTTTAAAATGACCAAATATTAATTCAGTGTCTTTCTGTAATAGAATACGTAGTATATATGTACCAGCTTGCGTATTATCTCCTATCACAATAATCTTTGGAATTTCCATCATTAATCACTCTTACCACGTGCTAATAATTTAGATAAAGGACTGTAATCGGTTTGTGGTTGTAATTCAGAAATTACTGTATCACCTTTATGCTTGAAAAGTTTATATGCTTTGGCAGTAGATATTGAAGTTAAAATCCTATATTTATCACCGATAATCTCAATGGCAGCATTGTTGTCACAAGCTATTCCAATTCCACCTTTCCTTGCGATCATATTAGCAAAACTGGTTTCGCGTTTTTCGACATGATAATGTGGACAGAAAGTAAGGTTAATCAATCCTAAACCACTAACACGGATATAATCCCATTCTGAATTACTGGAAAATGAACGTGAATCGCTGTGTCCGTATCTGAACCAACAAATTGCGCCTGCACTGAGTCCAGATAATACAATACCGCGTGATGCTGCTTCACTTAGGATTGAATCTAACTGCATCCGTCGCCAAATTTTCATCATTCTGTATGTATTACCGCCACCTACATATATTAGATCTGAATTTAAAACCAATTCTGTTATAGTCTCTAATGTTGGGGGATCTTGTATTAAATTTAGTGTATTTGTTTGACAACCGAAGTGTTGACCATAGCATTTATGAAAATTATCTATATATCCTTCAGCATCTCCGCTTGCGGTAGGGATAAACAGTGCTTTGGGATTTTTCTTACCAGTTAATTCAATGATACGTTTATCAATCACTTCAGTTTGAAGTAGATTTAATTCTCCACCTCCAATTGCAACAATCTTCCTTTTTATCATCCCGAAGTATCTCCCATGATCAATCCTAAACCTTAATTATTTTAGATGAATCATAACAGAAATTAGACTGAAAGTCAAAAATCACTCTATGTAAACAAAACGAAACCATAGGTGTTAACTTAAGGAACACTTCCCTCAATCTACAACGTATCAGTAGAATCAAGAAATCATCCGAATGTACGTCATTAAGACACTCTCGTCTATTATCAGAACAGTTAAAAAGATTGCTCGTAATGGGAACTGATTATATAGAACTTAGTATAAAAACCCTCTAATTTATTGGTTTTTTAATTTTCACATAAGTAATATATATTATTTATTATGTTAATAATGTTACACTTTTTGACACATTGTGTGTCATTAGTAAAACGGCTGTCCGCCCTGTCACAGTCTGCGTTCATCGGTGTTTTTTTAGAATAGTAACAATTCTTGAATTGTGTGATTTTGTGTCCTTCTTCTTTTTTTTTCTATATTTTTTAGGGGAATATCCGATACAGACATTTGTAATACATTTTCTAAATGATAATATCTCATTATTGGAACAAAAACTCTTAGGGTGTACCCTATTAGAGGACATCCGCAAAAACCATCCATGCATCTTTTTTCTGAGAAATGGTATAGGTGAGGTGTTTTTGTTTTTAAGATTAATTTGAAAGTATTGGATATTCATTATATAGTTTCTCTATTTATGTAAAAAGTTACGAAATCGTAACTTTTTTCTGTCACCCCAATTTTAGTATAGTCGCTGTTAGGTCTGTCCCCATCTATGTTTACAGCCAATTTACGATTTTCTGTAAAAAAATAAAAAAGTTCTCTTGATAGTTTTCTTAACACTTTAATTCCCAATAAGATTTGTGAGATTATTGACATTAGTATAATTGTGTATATTTTCTTTAATCATAATGATTTATCTTTTATTAAGTATTAGTATGTGTATAATATTTATTCTCTATATGTTATTGTAACGTATATTTACTCTTGTGTCAATCTCTTTTCGTATATGTGATGTCTGTTTTTTATATTTCTTCAATTTATTTTTAAAACTACGAAGAAAATAATATGTCTATCTTTAGGAGGATCAATTTCGTAGAATCTACATGATCATTCTATAATCCTAACACACCACTGCCACTGCCCTCTTCTCCGTGTCAGAATAGGGCAGTGGTGCGTCTCAGTTCTTACCATAGGTGAATCAGAATTAAGAACCATAAGTGTCAACTTAAGGAATTTTCAAATGCAGGAAACCTGCTCAGTCCCCCAAATGCGCGTTTGGCATTTGTCGGGACTAAAGACATCAATATCAGACAACTATAACCACCAAGTTGACACCTATGAGGTAGAGGTACGTATCCCATCAAGATAGATCCAATCAGCACGTGTCGGGTTTCGTTCCTCTACCTGACCTACAAGGGTAGAAATCACCCAAATATGATTGGAGAATCCTTAAATTGACGCCAATGGTGAATCAGAATTTAGAACAGTAATAGTAGGGATTTGGAGTTCCCACTGACATTGCTGGATATGTATGGTAAAGAAATAAAGTGCATTAACCAGTTCCGATAATCTTGAAAATTGAATTCACCTGATTGGTAATCAATAATGTGGGTTGTATGATTATGTGTATTCAATTAAAATAGGGTTTGAAAAAATCCTAAGGTAAGAATATATAGGAATGGATATTGGTGATGAAAAAATGTAGAATGTCAAGAAAGATAATTATACTAATAGTGTTAATTGTGCTTCATCTAATTCCAGTATGGTGTTTTAAATATTTCCCTACACAAGATGGAGCAAGTCACATATATAATGCATATGTATTGAAAGAATATCACCATCCAGATAACTCTCAATTACGAGAAGTTTACGAATTGAATTCTACATTATTTCCTAACTGGACTTCACATGCATTGTTATTAATACTGATGTATATTTTCCCACCGATTATATGTGAAAAAGTTGTTCTTAGTCTCTGTATTGTACTCCTTCCTTTATCCCTTTTCTATTTTATCAATGGATTTAAGAATACCAACACCTATTTTGGACTTGTTGGTTTTATCTTTGCATATAACTATCTTCTGCATATGGGTTTTTACAACTTTGTACTTAGCATGTCCATATTCTTCTTTACACTTGGCTATTGGTGGCGAATCAAAAAAGAAATGAGTGTCTATCATATAGTTATGATATATATACAATTGCTACTAATCTATTTCACTCATTTTCATTCCTATGTATTGCTTCTATTTGCCATGACATTTTTAGCGATATATTTATTCCTATATGAAATAGTAAAGGATATTTCGTCAGAAAACCCTGAATCCAATTTGCTTTTACCTCGTCTAAGGGAGTCTATAACAAAAGTAAAATCAGTTCTAATATTTTTAGGTATTCTTTTACCGGCATACTTCATGTTTCTTAATCATTATCTTTACCTTGCTGATAAACATGTCAATAAAGGGTATAAAGGGTTTGAATGGCTTTGGGATTATTTCTTATCAATGAAGTCATTGGTTTCATTTCGTGATGAACATATACTGATTGGACAGACATTACTTCTTGTTTTAACAATTGCTTTTATTCTTACGATAATATATAGAATATTTGATACTACGAAAAATGAAGAATCTAAAAGCAATAATCCAAAATGGACACTATACATTATGGAGGCTGATGGTCTTTTCATATTATCAATGTTGATAACAGTCTTGTATTTTATTACACCATGGTCTGGTTTTAGTGGTGGATGGATAAATGATCGGTTTCATCTATATATTTACTTAGTATTACTGCCATTTTTCTTTATACCGCATCATAAAAGAATCAACCATGTCATAGCAGGTATGATTATAGTTTTATCATTATGGCATCTTGGTCTGAACATTCAAACCTATAGTCTGTTAAACAGAGATATTAAAGAGGCTTTATCTTTGAATGGAATTGATAATGAGAATACTATACTCATGAGTATACCGGGTGAGTGGAATGGTACTTCAGATCAACTTGGATTTGTACCAAAATATGTTGCACCATTTGGTCATATTGAATGTCATCTGATAATAAATAAGGGAGTTGCATATTTGAATAACTATGAAGCAAATACTGATCATTTTCCCTTGAGATATAAGAACAAAGATCTCCCAGCAGATTATGTAATTGTATGGCGTACAGCATATGATGATGTGGAAGGTCTGGAAGAAGAATATGAAATGATTGATTCAACAAATTATAACCGTCTTTATCGACGAAAACCTTAAAATTACATGAGTTGAATATAAGAATATTTACAGATTAGACATCTGTGAGATATAGTTGAAATTAATTTATTTCATTTATGTCGATTTTTCTATACTTAGGTTAATGGTATTCCCCATGAAACCTTTGTTTCTAATTTATAGGTTAGTATACCATTATCATCGGTAAAGGGAGACAGAATCTCGACAAGTTTAGAATCAAATTCATCTGCTTTTTTCTCACCCATATCTTCTTTACTAAGACTCTCCCTTGAATGAAATGATTGAATATAATCTTGTAAAGATTGTGAATAATTAATGGGAGTCGTTTTTTTATCATCAATAAGAAGTAAGAATCTTCTATCAATGAGTTCCTGGATCAGATCAATACTCTCATAATGTTGATTTGTGGAAAATTTGCTAATCAAAGCATTTTCATCCATTTCCCAAGGTGGTTGAATTGGACGGTCTCCGTCGATGATCACTAAATACCCATCAGATGTCAGAACATCTTTGAACCTGGGAAAGACAATATCCCAATCCATCCAATGTATACTTGCACCTGCAGTAACCAATTTGTATGGAGGAAACAGTTTTACAGTTTCGATATCTCCATGTATCCATTGTAGATTTGAATGATTTCCATTTATAAGGGATTGACCTTCTTTGATCATTTCTTCAGAGAAATCAACTGCATCAACTTTTTCAACAAATTCAACAATATTTCTTGCTATTTTCCCAGTACCGCATCCAACATCAAGTATTGTTTTGTTAACATCCCCTAATAAATCAAGTATTAAGTCATAGGTTTCATCTGGATAAGAAGGTCGAAACTTGTAGTTTTCTACTAAGCTTCGTTTCTTGAATCTTGTAGCATAATCGTATCCAAATTGTCTTGGTCTTGATGATTTCATAAGGAATGTTAGTGTATATTTAGTCTTTGGTATTGATAAGGATATATGTTCATGGTATGCTCTATTCTAAATTTATATGATATGAGTATAGACATAGAGGAAGTAAAATGCAAGATGTTAATAATATAGGGTGGAAGGCAGAGAGTAAGGAAGGTGTTGTTGCAGCGGGTGGTTCAAAGGCTGTGGCAGCTGGCGTAGAAATCTTAGAAGCTGGAGGAAACGCAGCTGATGCTGCTGCAGGAACAATTCTTGCTTTAAATATTACGGATCATGTTGCTTGTTCTATCGGTGGGGAGGTACCCCTATTGATATTTGATGCAATAAAGAAAGAGGTGAAATCTCTGTCTGGTCTGGGTAGAGCCCCATTATCACAAGAAGCAATTGACTGGTATTTGGAAAATGGCATTCCAAACGGTGATATTAAAATGGCACCTGTGCCGTCTGTTGTGGATTTATGTACTACCACACTTAAACTCTATGGTACAATGAGTTTTGAAGATATTGTGTCTCCTACCTTGCGATTACTTGATGATGGAAATGCTGACTGGCATCCAAAATTAGCTAATACGCTAAGACGGCTTGTAGATGAGGAACGAAATACAGACGGGGATCGTGAAGAGAAAATACAGGCAGCAAGTGATAGATTCTATGGTCGTAATGGAGTGAATCCAGATATTTCTAATGAATTAGAATCCTACTATATTGAAAAAGGTGGATTTCTTAGAAAGAATGATCTTGCCGCACATGTAACGCTGGTTGAAGATCCAATAACAGTTGATTATCGTGGGTATACTGTTTGTAAGTGTGGTCCTTGGACACAAGGTCCCTATCTTTGTCAGGCGTTACGCTTACTTGAAGATTTTAATTTGAAAGGTATGGGACATCTATCAGCTGATTATATCCATGTGGTGATTGAATCACTCAAATTAGCAATGGCTGATAGAGATACATACTATGCTGATCCTGAATTCGTTGATGTACCGTTAGATAGACTTTTATCAGATAAATATACTGAAATCCGTCGATCATTGATAGATATGCAGACAGCATCAGATGAAGCAAGGCCGGGTGATGTTGAAAACATGAAACCCTTAAAATCAGATGGGGTCTATCGTCCAGGGGATGGTGGAACGACAACCTGTGTAATAGCAGACAAGTGGGGTAATGTTGTTTCAGCGACTCCAAGTGCAAATGTTCATGTCGAAGAAAACATGGGTGGTTCGACAGGAGTAAGTTGGGGGAATCGTTTACGTAGCTTAAATACGAATCCTGATCATCCAAATTGTATTGAACCGGGAAAACGTCCACGTATTACTCTGACCCCAACATTGGTTTTAAAAGATGGAGAGCCGATATTGGCAATTAGTGTAGCGGGTGGGGATTTACAAGACCAGACAACCATGAACCTGCTGTTGAACTTTATCGAGTATGACATGCTTCCTGAAGAGGCGGTGAGAACACCGCGTTTTGCAACAGACCATCATCAAGATTCATTTGATCCTAATCCAGTACGCGAGAGGACATTTAAAAAGGCAGGTTCATTGAGTATTAATTCTACTGTTTGTCAAGATATAATAGATGAACTACTGGATCGTGGACATAGGGTTGATAAAAAATCTCATCCAATCGCAGTGCCGGTGATGTTGTATTTTGATAAAGAGAGTGGAATCTATTATGCTGCAGGTGATCCCGATGCAAATCGACATGCCGCAGGGGTTATATGAAGAATGGAAATGCAGGATTTATAAAGAAGATACATTACCTAAAGTCCACTTACATAATTTCACACAATTATTGAGTTTCGAAGGATTCCAATACCGGTTTTGCTATCCAAGATTTAGGAGTTTTTAAGCCAAAAACATAAGCAATTGTTGCCGCGGTATCATAGATATTAATATAGGATTTTAGTTCTTTTCCTTGAACCACACCAGGACCAGAGATTATCCAAGGAATTAACATCTCTGCCTTAGATGCACCACCGTGTCCTTTTCCAACACCACCATGGTCTGATGTAATTATAATGATTGTTTTTTCGATCATGCCTGCAGTTGTCAGTCCTTTAATTGTTTCTCCGATCAATCTGTCTGCTTCTTCTACTGATTTGTAGTATTCAGGTGATGTATAACCGTGTGCATGTCCTGCATGATCAGCATGATCAAGGTGTATAAACGTAAAATTCGGTTTCTTATCAATTATATAGGATACTGCACGTTCAGTGGTGTGAACAGGTCCATCAGTATCCTCAATCCTATTCACTGCGTCACGTTCAAAGAGATGTCCAATGCCACCCCAGTCATGAAAACATGCAGTAATTACAGATGGTTGTTGTTCACGGAGTAAGCTGAAAATAGTTTGGAAAATACCACCAGGACCAACTTCGGTTGGTGGTAGTTGAAATTTATCCGGTCTCCAATCGTTTGATGTAACACCGTGCTGTTCTGGTCCAGCTCCCATTAGCATAGAAGACCAATTTGGACTACTTGAAGAAGGCATCACAGCACGTGCACTCATTGAGTATGCACTCCGTTGAATAAGATTATCCATTATTGGCGTATTTGCTTTATTCACACCGTCTGGACTCATACCATCCACTCCGATCAATACTACATAATTCACACCTTTTACCTGGGCATCATTCTGCAATGTTGGTATCATGAGCAGAGTTAATACCAGTATGACAAACCTAAACATTTTGAAGAAACTATAGTATTTCAGAGAGATACATCTTGCTTTACATTGTTCCTGTTTAAGATCATCAGAATGTATCATTTTTTATTTTACCCCAAATAAGCGTGAGTTTTCCTTCTGATTCTACTGCTAAACCTTCAGCTTTAAGATTGTTTGCAATCTCTTTTTCACTGAGTGCACGTTCATAAATACGGACTTCATCAATGATTCCTTTGTGTGAAAAATCCTCGTTATCATCTTTGTATGCACCAACAGTAAAGAAGATGCGGTCAGGATAGTTTATGTTGCCTGATTGAACATCTGAAGAGTTTTCAAGTTTTCCATTAACATAGATTTTCATTTCTTTACCGTCATAAGTTCCAACAACATGATACCATTGGTTGACATCAAATGAATTTGCAGTGCTAAGATAGGTTAATAATCCATCCCCATCATCAGCACCATCAGAAGATAGCGCAAAACTGAACGATCTGAAACGAGTGCCGATTAACCACCCCTTTTCAAATGCCCCATTGTCTTGACAAGCCACGATATAACCACCCCATTCAATAAATTGCTCATCCCAAACCCATAGTTCTAATGTTATTTCCTTTTTAGGTAGTATGGCTTTTTTGATATCATCAGTTATTCTTACCCGTGCTCCTGCACCACCGGGGAATTGTATTCCCTCTCCAAATTTACCTTTGACGACTTGTAAATTCCCAATAATTTCAGCATCTTGGTTACCCCATAGATCCTCTATGGATTTACCATTAACAGTGTCTTTATCGAAACTCCAATAACTAATCAAACCATCCTCAATTGCGTTTGTCTTTGAATCAACATGGGATACAATTCCAAACAGAGTAATTAGCATACATGTTAAACATAGAATCATATATAAACTTGCTTTTTCGAAGAGTAAGGGATACATCTTTTCTCCTTTGTTTATACATTTTGTATATTCTGTATTTCTAATAATAACAATCTCTATAACTCCATTACAATTTATTTTCAAAAGAACGCGTCAGTAGAATCCTGATTATGGACTTAACAAGCAGACTAATTTTGTATGTTAAATCGTTGTTGTAGTTGAGTAAGAAACCTTCGTATAGACCTATCACTTTGTATTAAGCGTTGTAGATCCATAGCATTAATCAACTCATCTATACGTTCAGTTCCGTCTATAGGTGAAGTCATTGTTGCGTTGAAAATTGCATTTAATAGTTGATGCTTATATCTACCTTTTTCACATTTGTTGTCAGGTTTTATACAACCTTTTCCATATACTTTTTTAAATGCTTCTGAATCCAGTAATAACCATCGTTCAATGTGTGGTTCAGGAATCATATTAATCACGATATCTGAAAATATGGCTGTATATTGATTAATTTCCTTTTCTCTATCTACAATTCCTTTACAATTACTATCAGTGGCAACGATAATCAAATCTGGTGATTCGAGTAAATTATCTTGTAAATCTTGTATATATTGACTAAATTCAGAAAGGACTTTTCCTCTTCCTCCACGAACACTTGAGGCATTTATTTTACATTTAAGGTCATTTTCATCAGCGAGTCGTTGAATTAGCGCAGTTAGGAAATCTTCATGTATGACATCTTCAACAAAAATGTTGATTTTAATCATCAAAATCACCTCGTAAGATACGTTCTGAAGGTGATAATCTATTATGCTCTGTCATAACTATTTCTATTTCAGATGATTTAAATAAATCACCATGCATAGCCATCTGATATGGTATAATTTCGGTATTATCTTGATCTTTACGACATATAAATAGTGATTCAGTAGGTATAAGATCAGGTAAAACCGAAGAATGTGTTGTAACGATGAATTGAATATCTTTAAGAATCATCCGTGCTTCCAAGAATTTTGCAATTCTTTTTATTCTGCGTGGATGAATACCGTTTTCAGGTTCCTCTATACCAATCAATGTAGGTGGTTCTTTCCCACTAACAAGTGTCAAAAGTCCAATTATTCGTAGTGTTCCTTCAGATAAAACTCGTGCTGAGAAATGTTTTGTACCTTCCTTTAAATCTAATTCTACTTCTCCAATCTCATTTACATTAACATTGATACCTGTAAAAGATGGAATCATCTTATTTAGAGATTTTTCAATTGACTGAAATTGGTCAATATTGTGTGCTTTTAAGTTATTGAGGAAGGCAGCAAGATTTTCACCCATTGGTCCTATATCATGAGCAGCTTTAACAGGATTTGGCATACGCATTTGTTCCCTTGGTTCAAGATAAAATGTTAACCAATTGGCTAATTCTTCTTGCATGGCTGTCAAATGGGGATAATGTGGAGGATAATGGGATCGGGATAATATGCTGAAGTCAAGATATCGTTCATAATATAGAGGATGAGATTGTCCTTCCATTCGGAGATGCAATCTATTACCTATTCTTTCTAAAAATGGTTTCCTGTTATTCTTAGGTATTCCTTGTGTAGATAAGGCAGCCAAATACTCATCCGACACTCTTAAAATACCTTTTTTAGGATACATTTCTATTTCAATTCTGTATCTGAGTAGATTTTCTCTTACAGGTTGTGTCGGTTTTGAAACAGAACTATCTGAAAATTGTTGATCTTTATCATTTGTATCTTTTATATCCTGTATTCGCTTGTTAACACTATTAATGACAGATTGTGATAGTTCTACATCCACCTCTATAAGGAATGATATTTTTTCTTTATCTAATAAACTTCTAATACCTTCATCACCAAATGTAAAAGATTCTAATGGGTGCCCACGATAAGGAGGTTCAAATACATGCTCTAATGACTGACAAGTTGCTATGCGTGACAGTAATTGCAATGCGTCAAGGAAATTGCTTTTTCCAGATGCATTTGGACCAACTAATACAGTTAGTGCTTCAAGCTTTAATTCAAGATCTACAAGAGATTTATAACCCTTTATTCTTATACGTTTCAACATAATATAGATCTGATATTAATACCCTAAACTTCTTAGATATTCCCTGTTAACTTTAGCTGCTTCGGCTGGGGGTCTGTCGGGATAGGGTCGATCAAGTTCATTTGATACCCATCCATTATAACCGATTGCTTCAAGTTCTTTAAGGACTGCCTTTACATCAAGACCCAGATTTCCAGCTCCAAGTTCAGCAAAACGTGCTTTCTCACCAAAACGTTGGGTTTTATGATCCCAAGTCGTTGGGTCATCTGCATGACAGTCTTTTAGATGTACATGTCCAATTCTGTTTCGTAATAATTCATTATCAAATACGTCCATAGGATCACTACCTGCTGCGAGTAGGTGACCTGTATCATATAGTAACCACAAATTTGGTGCAACTGATAATAGTTTAATTGCATCTTCTACCGTTTCTATCATCGTCCATAGGTGTGCATGGTGGAAACCTTTTATATTGTGGGTAACACAATAATCAAGAATTTCATCTAACGTACGGGCAGCCTTCTCAAAATCTTCATCAGTTGGATCAGTACCACCCCAATCACCCCGACGTAATGCTGGAACTTCTGCTGCATAGTTGCCTAAGGTGACATTATGTTTGATGCGATCAAGACCATCACCACCTGCATTAACGATATGCAAACCCAAGCTACGTGCGAGGGTTGCCATTTCAACAAGACTTTCAGATGAATTGATGGGAACACTCTCAACACCTTCCCAACCTGCATCAGCGACTTCTCGTAAGACTTTTTGTGGATTTTCTTGTTGTTCACCACCGAACTGTATCAAATGACACGCGAATCTGAGATTACTCACGGATATATCTCCTTATCTATTATGATTGAGTGTTGTAAATGACAATCTTCTTTCTGGGTTCTGATACAATAACACTATTAGACTATATTTACAGGGGTCTGATCCGTCATCAGAGTATCAGATCTGTGAAGTTTTTTCAATATCTTCTTAGTTTTTGTATTTTATTTTATTACAAACTGTTGACACCTTACTCTTGTTATTAGTATTACAGATGTTGATGAATTTATATTGTATCTTGTAAAACAAGACTGGTTTTAGTTCACGAGTGAAATTTTTAGAAAAGGATTTGTTATCTCGCCATCATTGTAAACTTATTAAAATTATGGTATTATTGTGAAACAAAATTAATCAGTAGAATATAGTGAAGTGAATGCACAAACCCCGTACAGTAGATGGTATACTTAAAAAACTAAAAGAAAAAGCAGATATTGGAGGATATCTATACCGTGGTGAACCTGAACATTATATGGATCATCCTTTTTATGGAAAAGTATCCTCAAACTTGTTTCGTGTTTTTCTATGTGATAAGAGAATTGATGTTGACGAAGAACGATTTAACATAGAGGAGGTCCAAAATGCAGTGTTGAATATCTCAAAGCAATTTTCGAGAAAATCAATGAGTGATCTTGAATACCTTTCTGAAATACAACACTATGGTGGAAAAACTAACCTAATTGATTTTACAAAGGATTATCATATAGCACTTTTTATGGCATGTGATGGAATTCCAGATGAGAATGGTAGGATTATCTTACAAGCAAGGACATTAGTAGAACCCTACATAGAAGAGGCATATGATCCAATAAATCGCGTGATTGCACAAAAAAGTATTTTTGTACGACATCCAGATGGGTTTATTCTACCAAAGGATGATGACATCATTGATATTCAGTCTGATCTAAAACTCCCAATGTTAAGACATCTTCAAAATTCTCATGACATATCTGTTGAAACAATTTACAACGATATCCACGGATTTATAAGAGATCAAAATAACCATAGTAAATTCTACAATTCGATTTATGAGGGTTTAATCCAAAAGCAGAAAGGAGATACAGGAAATGGCTAATGAATCTAAGATGGAACATTATGAAGAAGCTGCCAAAAAATTTACGGAAGCTATTCGTATGAGACCCGGTTTTGCTATGCCCTATATCTACCGAGGTGAGGTTTATCATAAGATGGGCAAGTTTGATCTTGCAATTGCTGACTTCACTGATGCGATTTTCTGGACTCAGCAACCTGCAAAAGCATATCATGGTCGCGGAATGTCCCATGGTGCTAAAGGTGATTTTGAGAAAGCGATTGAAGATTTTACCAATGCTATTCAGCACGAACCTGAATACGCAGAGGTATATTATTTTCGCGGTAACACATATTTCATTATTGGTCAGTTAGATCTTGCTATCAAGGACTGTGACAAGGCAATAGAACTTGACCCTAATGTTGCTGATACCTATGTCATTCGAGGAAATGCCTACAGCGGTAAAGGTCAAGTTGACTTAGCCATTTTAGACTTTACCAAAGCGATACAACTTAAACCAGATTTCGTTGATGTCTATGTCCTTCGCGGCAACGCTTATCACAACAAGCAGGAATATGAGTTGTCAATTACAGATTATACATTAGCATTAGAACTGGACAAGAATTATGTTGATGTGTATATGATTCGGGGAAATACTCACCTCCTTCGAGGTGAATTTGATTCTGCTATTGCTGACTACCAAAAAATGATAGAACTCAGACCTAAGGCTGCTGATCCCTATATCACTCGCGCTATTGCTTATAGTCTCAAAGGTGAATATGATTCTGCTATTGCTGACTGTAATAGTGCATTAGAACGTGATCCGTATGCAGCAGATGTATATCTCATTATCGGTATGGCTTTCTACAACAAAAACCATTTTGAAATGGCTATTGTAAATTATACAGAAGCGATAAAATTGCAACCCAATTACCTCAACGCATATTTTGAACGAGGTAACACATACAGCAATCAAGGGAACTTTGGCAAAGCCATTGCAGACTATAAGAAAGTGATAGAAATAAATCCACATCATAGCATTGATTGTTATTTTAATCGTGGTATTGCTTACAGTGGATTAGGTGACTTTGATAATGCGATTGAAGACTATAATGTAGTCCTACGATTTCAATCTGATCACATTCCAGCTTATATCAATCGCGGCATCGCTTACAGTAACAAAAAGGAATTTACTTATGCTATTCAAGATTATACAAGGGCTATACAATTCAATCCAGGATTCTCCACACCTTATCATAATCGCGGAAATGTATACTTGCTCATGGAGGATTTTGAATCGGCAATTACAGACTACACAACGGCAATACAGCTTAATCCAAATGACCCAATGACATTTGCCAGTAGAAGCGCAGCCTACGGGATTATAGGTAAGGTTGACAAATCTATTAGCGATTGTACGAAAGCGATAGAACTCGGTCTTAACAATGCTGATATCTATTTCAATCGTGCTATTGCTTATAATAGCATAGGTGAGCTTGAATTAGCCATCAAAGACTATACCTATACGATAAAACTCAATCCTGAACATGTCAAAGCCTATGTCAATCGTGGTGTTACTTATGCTGACACAAATGAGGTAAAATTAGCTTTTGATGATTTAAACAAGGCATTAAAACTAAAACCAGAGAATCCTACTGCATATAATAATCTTGGCAATATTTACAGTAAGATAGGTCAATTTGATTTGGCAATTGAGAATTATAGTAAGGCAATAGAACTTGGACCAAATGAGGTGATATTTTATCACAATCGTGGTCTGGCTTATTTCAGCAATAATGATTTTGTTCAAGCCCGTGAAGACTATACGAAAGTAATAAAATTAGATCCTGATTATGCACCAGCCTATTACAATCGCGCAATGGCTTGGTTGCGCGAAAGAAGATGGGACAAAGCCAAATCAAGTTTAACAGATGCAATAAATAAAGGTATAGATATTACCTCAGTTTTTAGTAAAGAATATCAAGGTGTGGAAGGTTTTGAGAAGAGAACTAAAATAAAATTGCCAAGAGATATTGCTAAAATGTTGGGACAACAGGATGAACAAATCCGAAGTTTACCTATAAAAATGGAGTTAACCGAACTTCAAACTCATTTGAGACAATATTCATTTGAAAACTTTGTTGCATTTTTCTTAAAGGATGTAGATCAAGTCCGAACAGAGAAGCAAACCCAAACTTTATTCGATAGAATTAGATTTTTTCAAGAATCAAGCACATCCCTACATAGCCCTTTCGTGAGTTAAGGAGTTAATATGGGTTACCTTCAGATATTTTTGTGCTATCCCATGAACGTCTTGAGATTATCATACTAAACAGCAATCTCTTAAGAAAATCGTCACTATGTTATTTCCAAACGATCCTACTCAAAACAATACTGAATGGTATATATCAGAAAAACCCAAAGCGCGTCTCGGAAAGGGTGTAATAAATCAGATTAAGTACTCTCCTGATGGCACTCAACTTGCTGTTGGGTGCTCTATTGGAATTTGGATATATGATGCTTATAGCGGAAAAGAATTAAATTTCATCACAAGACATACAGAATGGTTTGGTTGCATAGCGTACTATTCTAAAGATAACATCTTAGCTGTGGCTGTAACAACGGATAGTAAATCTGATACAGTTTACTTGTATAATACGAAAACAGGCAGACAAATAGAAACACTCAGTAAACATGAGGGTTCTATAACTTGCTTGGAATTCAGTCCCGATGGTAGTATCTTGGCGAGTGGAAGTGTAGACAAAACGATCCAATTGTGGGATGTTCTTACTCGTAAACACAAAGTAACAATTGATGGACATACGTACGGTGAGAGTTTGATTGCCTTTAGTCATGACGGACGCATACTTGCAAGTGCAACTGATTGTTTGTGGGATTATAAAGGTGCAGATGATATGACTATGGGTGAGATCAAATTATGGGATACAAAAACCGGACAACATCAAGTAACCCTCACAAACAAAAAGCGGTGTCTCATCAATGGTATTGCCTTCAGTCCAGATAATAATACAATCACCGGTGTCTATGATGACAATACTGTTCGAGTATGGGATGCTCTTACAGGTAAATGTAAAACAACCCTCACAAATCATACAGACCCTGTGAGAACTGTGGAATATTCTCCCAACGGTCTCACCTTCATTAGTGGTAGTATAGATGGAACGATTCTCCTATATGATGCTAAAACTTATCAAACCATAGGAGAGCTTAAGGGAAATCCAAAGGGAATTGCATTCAGTCCAGACAGTAAAACTCTTGCAATTAGTCAGTTAGATAATAATATTGAGTTATTTGATGCAGTTAGTGGGGACCATAAGTCAACTCTGACTGAACATACTGACAATGTGTCCAATCTTATTTTCAATCCCATTGATAAAAGAACGTTAGCTGGAATTGGTTCGGATAGCACTATTCGATTGTGGGATGTTACTACCGGGGAACACCTACAAACTATCCGCGGACATACAAGATCTATTTCATCTATATCATTCAATGCTGATGGTAGTAAACTCGCTACTGGAAGTAGACACATCGTAGGTAGAAGCGGTGACAAGATAATTCGTATATGGAATTTAAACTCCTGCAACCTTCAAAGTGCTTTCAATGTACCTCTGAATAAGTGGGTAGCAAAGCGTTGCAGGCACCTTATTGACTTTGTTTCTTATTCCCCTAATGGAAAAATGCTCGTAAGTGGAAGCGAAGATGGCACTATCAGATTTTGGGATGCTGAATCTGGTGAACTTCAATATTGCACTTTTGAAGGATTGAAAGGATGTCAAAGTGAGTATCCGAGAGGATACTCTTCAGAAGGTCTAATATTGGAACATTCACCAGATGGGAAAACTATCGCAAGTTGTAGCAGAGAATATGATGATAACACAATTCAATTGTGGGAAGCATCTACATGTGAACACAAAGGCACACTCACAAATGAGAATACTGGGAAGTCTCTGCAAAGCATTGCTTTTTCTCCTGATAGCCAGACCGTTGCTGGTGGAGATGAGTATGGCACAGTGTATCTGTGGGATGTTATGACTAAAAAGCTGAAAAAAACAATCAAGGGATATAGCAGCGATATTGTACTTAGTGTTGCGTTTTCTCCTAATGGAGTACTTCTTGCCAGTGCTACTTTTTCGCATGGAAGTTATCATGTTTGTTTATGGGATATCACCAGTGGAGAATGCAAAGTCACTATTTATCATGGTGGTTGGGTTTGCAGTCTTGCATTTAACCCAGATGGATCAATTCTTGCGGTTGGTGGAAGTAATGGTGTGACTTTGTGGGATGTTAACAGAATGCACCAACTAAATCACCAGCATCTCAGAGTAATTAGAACTGATGACTTTGATGTCACAGGTCTACAAAAAGCTGTCCTTAAGGGACACACAGATCTTGTTACTTCAGTAGTTTTCAGTCCTAATGGACACACCCTTGCAACAGGAAGTGAAGATGGCACAATTCTTCTATGGGATATTACTAAAACACCAACGACTGGACAAATCGCTCAGCACAGCATTAGTAGCACAGTAGAGGTAGGAATAGGTGATGGAATATTGAAACGTGGTCAAAACAATGGATTCTTTATTGGCGGTGGACTTGTCGCTACAGATACATATCTTTGGGCTCTTCCTGCAGGATGCTGGACTAAATTGGCTGGATCATGGAGCCCTTTCGCAAAGAAACAATTTCTAAAAAAGGGTGACACAGGATATATAATATTTGATAACGATTATCATAAATATAGTGTTATCTCCATTGATGAACAGCAGAATTTAGCAATATTAGAAATAGTGGATTTTCGGTATTTTGTTAAACCACTCAGTCTAAGCGATAATGATAATATTCAGATTGGTGATACAGTTTACGTATCAAGTTATCCAAATATGTTTTCAGAAGGGATTATCAGTAGCATAATTACTCGTCAAGATCGAAAATATTACCAAATTACTGCTACAATTCCTGACGGATGTAACGGATCTCCTGTATTAAACAATAAGGGTCAAGTTATTGGTGTTGCGAGTAAAAATATTCGTATACCCAGATACTCTCAACATTTGAATCATAACTTTGTAACTCCTTCTTCCTATCTCAGAGAATTATTATCACAAGTAAAAGAAACAAGAATAAAACGTATATTGAAAAGTGAGGAAGCTAAAAAACAAGATGAGAAAAAAATCATCTGAAGAATCAAGAAAAGAACAGTAACAATGGTTGCAATCCAATATTCTCTTTATCCTATTCGACGAACCTAAACAAATGTTTAGCAGACATTATGTACATCCAGACGATATTCAACACATCAGGATGTGATAATGCTGTCGGTTGCATCCTTATGCTATCACAAGTGTATATTGCTGCGCGATGTTGGTCATGATGCTGAATTCTTCAGTAGAGAGTATTTCGATGGTATGAATCAGTTGCACTCGTTTCACACACAGATTGCAGCAGTCTTCCTACAGTATATTATTGGAAATTTGTGTATACTAATATGATACAGTTTTAAGCGATGTACATTTGTAACAATCTTCAGAAAACAGATCATTTAGAATCTATGTTTATAGATTCCAATGCCTCTTTAATTTTTCCAATAGCCATCTTCTCAGCATCCAGGGCAGCATGGATAATTGTGATTGCTTCCTGTCTTAGTGGGGGAGTGAATTGCTTGTGTTTTTTACATAGGTTGACAAGCTTTTCTACTTCATCTATTTCTATATCAAAATATGCGGCTGCTTCGGTAATATACTGGCGTGTTTCATCAGTGAAGTAGTTTGAAATTTCCCGTAGATATTTTTCGGCGTTTTCACGCATTTCCCATAGCATCCAAGCTGAATGTTCAGTAAATCCAATATCCACTTCACCAGATTCTATTAGGTTTATCCACTGTGCATAGGCAGCGAAACCAATTGTATCAACTCTATATGCTGCTTTTTCCAAGTCAAACCTTGACCCCTCTGCAAATTTTACTGCATTATTGAGTATCTGTATATCAAGATCAATTCTATTTATTGGTTTCCGTTTGGTTAGGATCATTACACAATACCATTGAACTGGATCAGAATATCCAAATTTATCATAAGGAACTTGATAGTCAGACTTATATGTTTGATGTCGAACAGTATATGTCTTGTTGTCTTCATTATAGCCGACAAGTAATCCCCAACCAAATGCATTAACACCATTTTTCAGTTGTGTTACAGTCATGGGTTGCCAAGCAATTGCTGGAACTCCTTGATCAATACTACTTTTGACTTGATTCCATGTCTGTTCTTTAATTTTCTTTATTTCTGTTGGTGTTGGTGGGGGTAGTTTCCCATTAAGTATCATCTGGTATTCTTGGAATTCAAAACCAATATCGTTTATCATTTCCCATAGCAACCACCAATCTATGTTTGCATGCTGCCATACTACATCTTTATCCTTTTTCATACTGAAGCTAAAGGCATTTCCAAATGTTGCATTAAGACGGGGTATCGACCACTCTCCTCCTGCGGCATTTAAAATGGGGTATAATGTACCGATAAAATTGCTATCACTTGGAACAGGTTTAAGGTCATTCAGAATCTTTTTACTGATTCTATTAGTTTTTAAATCAGTTCCTGAGACTTCTATATCTGAAGATACAATCATTGGGGTGTTAAATATGAGGATAAAACATAAGATAAAAATTGAGTAAATTAATCTTGATACAATGTGTTGACACATATTTTATGCAGGCATAAATGTTCTGCTATTCTTCTCTATTCATCATACAGTAGATAGTATGGAATACAAGAGTAGAATAGGATATTAAAATGGTAATGGTATACTCACTCGTTCAGCAACAGATCTTAATTGATTCTGATGACCTTCACCAATTGGAATCCCAATATCCGACCACTCTTGTTCTCGTTCCCATTCTAATCCTCCCGGCAGGTCTGCTCGGTCATAACCAGGAGCTGGTTGCATCTGTCTTGCATCGTGAATATGCTGATCCACTTCCTCTTTAAACTCATCAATTGGTCTGAACCGCGAAACGTCAAATGCTGCAATAAATGCCCCTTGATTAGCCCCTTCCCATATTTTAGGAGGATCTGGAGGTTGATCGAATAACCAAATTCCTGCCATGAATCCACCAAGTGTATGACTAACATGGCTTAACCCTAAAATCTTAAAGAATGCGGCTGGACACTGATCGAAAGCAACTCCACCATCCATACTTAAAGCCATATCTACTACTATGGGTGGTTGATCTCCTGATGGTATCGCGAAACTCATAGGTGATGCCCCTGTAGCGGTGGCAATCATACTACCAGGACTGTGTCGAAAACGGTGGCAAGAAACTGCAAAACCGACACAATCTTCTTCGAGTGCAAGCCGAGTATATTTACCGGCGCTTCCAAAATGAAAATGGTTGCGACTGGTTGCAGCCCCCATACCCATTTCTTTTGCTTTTTTAACTGCAGCTTTTGCTGCATGATATGAAGCAAAATGTCCCATACCACCATCTCCGTCATAGATTGCAGTTGTGGGAGAATCATCAATGCATTTTATTTCGGGACGTGGATTTACATTTCCATCAAGCATCATCCCGACGTAACCGGGGGTTTGCTGTGTTCCATGACTAAAAACACCGCGAAGATCTGTGAGAACCAACAGATGAGCCATGTGGTTTGCATCTTCGTCAGTTGTACCTGCTTTCTTAAATGCTGAACTGATGAATTCCCGCATTGCATCAGGCATTACTCGGATAAATTCTTTTGGTACTACATTCATTTATTTTTCACCTCTTAGTATAGATTCAGGCATTTTAACACAGACTAAATTCGTTGAATAGTAAAATATTCACATGATTGAAACTGATAAAGACCTATTCCTCAAGTTTATCATTCTGAGAATCGTATAATTGATATTTACCCCTTTTAATACGCCAGTAATAATTATGCTTAGCTGATGGGTGCCATTCCCTTGAATTATGATTAACACATCCAGCTGCTATTTGTGCTCCGATAGTGGTATTCTTAAATTCTGGTATTTTATTCTGTATTAGAGTTCTAACATCTTTAATTGAAAATTCAATTGTCTTGTCTCCATTTGTTAATTCATCAACTGCATCCTTTACTACTTCCCTAACTCCTTTATCCCCTGTCCATTGTGGTGTAGGTACACCATCAGGTGGTAAAGGTCTTAAATCTGGTTGATTATCATCACCAATGATAGCTTCCATACTAACAAGTCTTTCACCTGTTTCTGTTTCAAATACAGAAACCAACACACAACTTATGTCAACACTGTGTGAATTTCGAAGGTATTGACAGACACCAGAAATTCTTTTTGGAATTTCTCCTGCAACTATAAATAATCGTAATTTTCTATTTAAAAGTGGAAGTTCTTCATTCTCAGGTAAATCATAGAACTCTGAAAATATATCATTAAAGTCTCTTCCATGATATATGTTTGTTTTTTCAAAATAAGCTTCAGCAATTTTATGAATTTCTTCACTGGAAAGGTTATCCGCCCAAGCTGCATATTCAAGAAGTTGAGCAACGACATCCTTCGGTGTTTTACCCCGTTTGAATTCTACAATAACAAGATTACCATCAATATCAACCCCAAAAAGGTCTGGATATATCGTTCCTTCTTCATCTTTAGCACTCGGTTGTCTATCAATCCATATAATATTTTCATCCTGTATGAGAGCCCAAGGACTATTTTCTAACCAATCTTCAATATGACCTTCATATTCTAAGCTTGTTTCCTTCGCATGAATAAGTTTACAATCTGAATTTACTTCACCATCTAATCTATATATTGCCAATTATAACCTCCAAAATGAGAAAGCGAGGTATATACCTCGCTTATATTAGTAGTAACGTGAATTTTATAATTAAAACTTGTTGATTGAGAACCCTTTGAAATTATGATGTATACTATTTTTATCCATTAGGAATCAGCAAGTGTTAACTCTTTTGCTAATTTACCTTCTAAAACAATATCCTTAATAAAACTACTTGCATTAAGTATTTCAACCCCAATAAGATTGCCGTTATCATTTAATTCAGCAGTGATATTCGGTGTTAATTCCAGACTACCACCTTGAGGATCTTCAGAAATAACTAAATGTAAGATATCTTCTTTATCAAAATAGGTCATCTTTAGTTTATTCATTATATTTTATGATTAAACTGTGGAATTTCTTCATAGTCAGGATTGAAAATAGTGTGTATTTACCGTACAAAACAGGAAAGAAATTCCTGTGAGCGTATTAACCCTTCAGATTCTGATTCCCATGTTTGCCAATATCGGTAGTCTTCTAATTCTACACTGAATATACCGTCGAAACCTTCATCTTCAAGGATTTGAACAACCCTTAGCCAATCCACAACACCATCGCCAGGAATAGTGTATCGCCACCAGTCCTCACCAAATCCTCGTGCACCTTTAAAACTCGGCCCCAGATTTCCGTGTAAATACATTGCTTCTTCATCAAAAGCAGTGTCTTTGCCGTGAACATGCTTAACTTTCGATGCGAATTCGTATAATGCACGTATATGATCAATTCCAATTCTTACGAGATGAGATGGGTCGTAATTAAGTCCTAATCCTGAAGAGGGACAATCTGAAAACATGGCACGCCACATTTCTGGTGTACATCCAAGCGCAGGATAAGAGGGTGCACCCCCAGGCCAACCTTCAATAACAATGGTAACATCTTTAGATTCAGCATATTCTGCGATGGGTGGAACAGTTTGCTTCCAAATATCATAGTTTGCACCACGTCCTAAACTTGCATCTTCAGGGACAAAAACACAAAACATGAGATGGACATCATTCTCAGCTGCAGCATCTATAGCAGCTTTTGCTTTTTGGGCACCGGATTTCTGTGTAGACTTTTTTGCACTGAGAAGTTCCCGTGTTCCGGGTAAATCTGCAGTACCGATCTCTAATCCAGCATCTCTTGCAGTCTTGACTACTTCAGGTGTAGCTTCTCCTATATCAACTGCCTCAAAACCGTTATCTGCACACCATTTACAAAAATCTTCAAAGGGTAATTGTCTTGCTGTTCCAGGTATTCGTAGACCTATTTTCATGTTTTTCCTTACTGAATAGTATAAGCTTTCAAATTTATTCCATTAATAACCCATTAAACCACAACAACGCCGACATACTGGCATTGGACCATCAGTACTTAGAGATTGGCGGAAAGCAGTGGCTTTTTGATTATTCCACATATCTACTACTTTATCCTCTTTAATATTACCAATAATATAGTCGTGATAATCTCGACACAGACTTACATCCCCGTTACTATCTATTTCCATCGTCATAAAAATACTGACACATTGGTTATATCCGAATGTTTGTTGATGATCTGTGTAGTATCTTTGAATTTCACCTCGTGAATTTAACCTTGGCATCATTATGGGTGGACACCGTTTTTGTTCTTCAGATAGGTTTTCCATTTCTTCAAACTTATCTAAGATTACACCATGATCAAAATCTTTCCATGTACCGATCCAACCATAATGTGTCTGAGGTTTAAACCCAAAACGTTTTTCAAAATCTTCAGTATGTTCTTGGGCAGATTCAGCATCAATCCACCATGTTAAATAGAAAATCTGGGCATCAGCAAATTGACTTGTGAATTGATACAAGTCAACTACAACATCAATGTTATACATCGTAACACAACTGAGTGGTATGATATATGGAAATGCTTGGTTTCTTTTCTCTTTTTCTGCACTCAGAGTTTCTAATGCTGCTTTTACATCTTTGAAATTATCATAGTTCTGTGTTAACCCAGGACGTTGTGTATTGTGGATTTCTTCATTTGGACCATCAACACTTAGATAAATAATCTTACAAGTTTCTAAGATATCCTCTGCTCTTCTTGCTATATTCGTAGCGTTGCTTACCAGAGAAATAGGCATACCTTTTTCTTTAATATAATGGAGTAATTCAATGATACCTGGATAGAGCATCGGTTCACCACCCCATATATACCATACAGGAGACCAACCAGCATCTACAACTTGATCAACAAGCTGCTTGTATACTTCAACTGGAACTTCACGTTGTTTTAATTCCTTAAGTGATTTACCTAATAGATAACCGTTATCTCCCCATTGACCACAGGAATGGCAGCGTAAATTGCACATATCTGTGATCCTGAGACTTACTAATTGAACCGCATCACCTTTACCATGTTTAGCACCAAATGGATGTCTCCAATTAAATGTTTCTTTTGCTAACTGATATCGGGTGAATTTTTTCGCAGTACTCCAATCCTCAGAGAAGGCAGTCGCAATTTGGTTCACAAGGAATCTTGAAGAGATTCTACTTCTTAACGCCATTCATTCTCCTTCTTATCGTTTCCAAATTATGCATTCATCATGAACTTATTAGAATTCAATATTTGATATACTATTCTTGATCTGATTTTACAAGTGATAGTGCTGCGGAATTTAGACAGTATCGTTTGCCTGTAGGTTTAGGACCATCATCAAAAACATGACCAAGGTGTGCATCGCATTTACTACATAATACTTCTGTTCGAGGCATAAAGAAAATACTAAAATCTTTTTTTGTAGCAATAGAATCGTGTGCAACGGGTTCCCAAAAACTTGGCCATCCTGTACCAGAATCGTATTTTGTATCGGAGGTAAAGAGAGGATTGTTACAGCAGATACAGTGGTAAATTCCAGACTCTTTACAATCGTGATATTCTCCAGTAAATGCGCGTTCTGTACCTTTCTTACGAGTAATTTTATATTCTTCTGGAGAGAGTTGTTCTTTCCATTCTGCTTCAGACTTGACTACTTTTCCTTCACTCATATTTCACTCCTCAATGTCTTGTTGTATACTATCATAACTATATCTAAAAAATCAAGAATGTTTCATACACACCTGTCTTTTGATATTCACACTTAAGACTATTTATGGTAAAATATAAATATTATTTGAATCGACTATAAGTTGTATGAATGACAATGAAATTTGAAAATGTAAGAAAAATCCTCAGAAATAGTTTCAAACTGGTTTGCCCAGAATGTGGTATAGGAAAACTATTTGAGAAAGGATTTAAGATGTATTCACATTGTCCAAAATGTGGATTGAAGTATGAACGCGAACAGGGTTATTTCATTGGTGCAATGTACATTAATTATGGTGCAACAGTATTACTTATATTCCCAGGTTACTTTTTTGTAAGTTTATTTCCGATAATTCCTAATATACTAAATATCGGGTTCTGGTGTCTAATTTCTGGATTATTTCCAACCTTTTTCTATCGATATTCAAAGAGTCTATGGCTTAATATTGATTATTCAATAGACCATTAGATACACCATTTATTCGTTACGGTAACTAACTATTATCTGGTAAATATCTGTCCCCTAACATAAGAACCCTCATCAGATGCTAAAAATGTCAATACCTTCCCTACGCCAGCAGGATCAGCAAGGGAATTCTTTGCTTGCTCTACTGCTGCATCTGGATCATTCCCAGCGAGTTTCGCAGATTGAGCAATCTGTCCCAGTTTTAGTGGGGTTGCCAATCCACCTGGACAAATTGTATGCATCCGTATATTACCACCAACTTGATTCTCTACTGTCATCACAAGTCCGTTTACACCCCCTTTACTTGATGCATATGCAACCGAAGAGCTTCCACCACGAACACCTGCACCGGAGGCAATACAGAGAATCACACCACCTCCACTTCTCTCCATCACAGGAACAGCATGTTTTATAGCATAGAATGTACCTTTTAGGTTTACATCTATCACTGTGTCAAATGTAGCACCCTCAAAATTATCTATACGAACACTTGCACCTTGTAACACACCTGCACTTGTTACTAATGTATGTATTCCTCCATAGGATTCCTCTGCTATCTGCATGAGATTGGTGACCTGCTCTTCATCAGTCACATCTGTAGATACAAATTTTGCTTCCCCACCACTCTTCTCGATTTCATTAATGGTTTTAAGTCCATCAACCTCATTGATATCACCAATTACCACTTTAGCCCCAGCATCAGCATACGCAATTGCTGTTGCAGCTCCAATTCCTGTAGAACCACCTGTAATGACACCTACCTTATCGGTCAGCTCAACTTTCATAAATCCATCCTCACATCTCAAAGATTTAAAAAAGTATAGGTATATTCCTTAGACTTGGCAAGTGATTTTTGTATTAACTGAAAGTGATTCTATAAAAATAATATAAGGGAGTATGAGGTTGTGGAAGGAAAGTATTAGAAAATTGAATGATTAACTTTTTAAACTAAACCGATATGGTATACGTAACCGTTGGGTTACAACTGTGTTCCCGCTCATTGCAGGGGTAAACACGGAGGCTTTCAAGGCTTGGATTGCAGCTTCCTCACATCCAAGTCCATTCACATTTATTACTTTTACAACACGTATATCTCTTGCTTTTCCATCTATTCCAACTGTTGCTTCCAATACTACCAATCCCTCTTGAGAGGATAGTCGTGCTGATTCAGGATATTGAGGATCAACCTTCTTCACAAAACTGGCATTTTGTGTTGGTACTGAAATGTCTGGAAGGTTAAGTGGTAAAGAAGTTACTTGATAATCATCAGTTTCTGACAGACTAACTCTTGTTTGTTTATCTGGTCGAAAATACGAAGGTTTTGATGAAGATAACACCCTTGGAATTATAATCTCTTTTTGTTCTATAGGTATGTTTTTAGAAGAGAATCGACTATCTGTATCAACACAGGATTCAAGTTCATTCAATGATGTGGAACCCAACATAACATGATCTCTTTCATATAAACCATTTGTTACAGTTGTAGGTTGAATATGCTTATTTGGACGATATAATTCAGCAGTCTTCTGAATATCTATTCTTGGTGTTACCAACTTATTTTTTGGATTGGTTATTTTCCTTTTTTGTGTTTTAACTGTAACAAAATTAACTTCCAATGCATTCGTCTGATAATCAGGTGTACCGACAGATGTGATACCAAGAATTGATATACCTACACCATGTAAAAATATGGATAGAATCAACGGTAGATTCTGCTTCAAACCAATCAAGGCAATCTTGTTTAATATATGGACAATAATGTTCATAGTTTTAACACCTAAATAATCATATTATGTTCATTATCTTTGTAATCAATCGAAATAACTACGGATACTTTTATTTTGAATTTATACAATACCAATCTGTTCATGTACGGTGCAATTTCTGTGCCATAATGCTTATACTTACGAGAATATATGTACATAGGTGAAGTTAATAACCTGAGTTTCCATATATTGAAGAGGGTAAACTGTATTTACAATTGATATCTGGTAAACAACTATGTTATTATTGTTTTTAACCTATTACCTCAATTACATTGTTCTTATAATTTATTACTCTATCCAATAGGGGTGTCAAAATGAATAGTTCTTGTTCCAAACTTCTGATTACATTCTTCATTTTTTGTGTGATAAGCCTCACATTTCTAACCAATACATGTACATCAAACAGTCAATTATCTGGGAGTGTTAAAGATACTGATGGAAAACCGGTCGATGGTTTTAGTCTCTCACTCTATATGACAGATAAACTTAATAATCGGAGAAGTATGCCCATAGAACATCAGAATGTACAACAGATATTTAATACTGATACAGATAAAACGGGGCACTTCAAGTTTGCTGACTTTGATCCAAAAAGGAATATGATACTAAAATTTAATGAAGGTAGAGGTACAGCAGCATTTGAACTCTCTGGAATTAAGATAGAAGGAATAACATTATTCGGTAATATTCATAGGATAAGGTTCGACGGATTTCGCTTTACTATACCAAAGAATACTAACATCAATAGTTTAGAAATTACAGTTAAACGCCGTATAACATTGCGTGGACAAGTTGTCTCGTCAAACGATAATCCTCTTAGAAATGCTACTGTTAGAATGGAGGTATTTGAAGGAGGAAATAGAAGAAGTAGTGGAAGTACGAACCTTGATAATGAAGGAAAATTTGTCCAATACCTAACACGACCGGGAAATTATTCATTTAAAATCCAATATCAAGGTTTATCGGTTGAATCAAAACCTATCTTAGTAGAAGAAGGACAAGAAATTGATAACCTCGTCTTAAAATTAACACACAGTCCAGATGGAAATAATCTACAACAACAGAAGAGAGCTGAGATTATCAGAAATCAACCTGGTGCACCTCCTCCGAATATGAGAGCATTTATGAATCTTATGGAGCAGGGTGTGTGGGCAATAAATCCTGAGAACAGGCATGCATATAAGAAAGTAAAATGTACAAGTTTTCAAGAAGCAAAGACAATGGCTACTGAAGAAAACGCACATGTATTGTCTATCAAGGATGAGGCGGAACAACATTGGGTTCTTGAGGTATTTGGAGATACAAATTACTGGATCGGTCTTGTTGCTGGTGAAAAAACCTGGGATAATGGTGAACCTCTTACCTATTCAAACTGGATTTCTGAACCAGAACAAAACGAAAAAGAGTCCGATATTAAATACCACACAATATTAATTGGAAAATCAAGACAATGGGATGTCGGCATTCCTGACAGTCCTATTACAAAAATCACTGAATATACCATCTTAGAAAAAGAAATCTATAATCCTGAGGATCTTGTTACTGAAATTGATGATGAAAACCAAATTAGGAGATAATAAATGAGAATTGCAGTCCTTACTCTTACATTCCTTTTTCTTATTTCTTGTATCAACACATCGGCTGAAGAAGTTGATTCTAATCAAGACACAGAATTCACTACTCTATCTGGTACAGTCGTTGATTTAGATGATAATCCAATTACAGACGTCTCAATTTCAATCATGCCTATGAAACAAGTTGGAAACGGCTTACAACCAATAGATAACGGTCGATGGGGTCGATTCATTCCACCTGTCAGGTTACCAATTCACGATCAACTCAACCCAAACAACGATGAGAAAGAACAGAATAAATATCCACTTGTTATCAAGACAGATCAAGATGGTAAGTTTACTACAAATAAACTTCCAGAGGGTTTCATACAACTAAGGATGACACCCGATGAATCAAATACACATATGGCAGACAAAGAAATAGTTTCAGTACAAATTGGGAAAATTACTCTCTATGAGAATGAACATGATTTTGGACCGGATGAAAAATTATCTTTCAAATTAGAGTCAAGGGAAGTATTTGAAAACATTAAAATTAGTGTCAGACAATTATTAAAAATAAAAGCCCAAGTCGTTTCAAAGGATGGACAACCTATCAAAAATACTCGAATTAGATTGAGTATGATCTTAAAAGGTGATCAGGGTAGTGGAAGCTATGGGACAAGTGTTATTACAGATGACTCTGGACATTTCACATACTATCGAAATGAAATAGGAATATATACTGTGTCAGTTGAATATCAAAACTTTAAGGGAGGTGTAACACCTTTTCAATTGGATTATGAAACACCTGCTCCAGAGAATCTTGTTATTAAATTGGATGGTAACCCCACAAATAATAATTTAGAAAAACTCATTGGCACTCGACTTGAAACTGGTAAGGCACCACAAGCACCACCAAACGTTGATCCATTAGAATTTCAAAAGCTAATTCAACAAGAAAGACAGGAACAAATTATTAAACAAAAACAACAACATAGAAAAAAAGAGGTGTGGATCATAAACCCCGCAAATGGGCATGCATATAAGAAAATACAATGTGAGAATTGGCATGATGCACAACAAACCGCAATTGATGAACTTGCACATCTTGTTTCTATCAATGATGTTAACGAACAGCTTTGGCTACAGACTATATTTGGTCGACATCCCTATTGGATAGGATTAAACGATATTGAGGAAGAAGGTGTGTGGAAATGGGATAGTGGTGAACCTGTTAATTATACGAACTGGACGCAGCATGAGGTGTTCGGTTCAACCCATACTGATGCAGAAAAAGACTATGTTGCTATGACTTTTCACTTCGGGGCATGGCAATCTGTAGCGCCAGATGGCAAAGGAGGTCATAGTCCATTGTGGCATATCACTCGTCATGCAATTATCGAAAAAGATGGTTTAATTTCAAAGAAACCTAAGACAGAGTCAAATGATGAAGAATGATGCATTGATTAATTCCTTAGGGTAATTTAATCTTGAAAATCTAAAATTAATTTGTTATTTTAATGTAAATTATTTGATTCTAATGTTGATGCTATTGTTTCGTCTTATATCTATACTACAATAATGGTGCAAAATTACTTCTCTATCTAACATGATATGATTTTCATATCAATATTTAAAGGAAAACCAAAAATGCAAATGCGTTATATCATCGGTGTGATTTTATTAATCTTTATTATGACAATCACAGCCTATGCACAGGTACAAGAAAAAAACCTTGTCGGTTGGTGGTTATTTGACAATGTAAAAGAAGAAACTGGGAACTTCGGTAATATTGTGCTACACGGTGCAAAAATCGAAAAAGGACAATTAGTTGTTGAAACAGGTAAATGGGCACATTCTTTAGATTACAAAGGACCAGATATTGAAGAATTAAGTTTAGTCACTTGGGTTAGTTTAGACAATTATGGAAAAACAAACGGTTCTGCACTTACACTTGACGAGGTTTCTACAGACCAGTTCTGTGCAATTGTGTGGGCAGAAAAAGTTGATAGACAGTGGATGCCTGGAAGTAGTCATTTTAGAAGAACTGAGAATTTTCCAAAGGCTGTAACTGAAAAAGATACAGGTGATATGGTAAATCTTGTCATTACATATAAACTTGTCGGTAATCTATATGAAATTACAGGATATCGTAATGGTGAAAGTCTCGGAAGTTTCAAGAAAGGTGATTCGAGAACTTGGGAAGCAGGGGATGCAGAAGCAATATGGGGAAAACGACACGTTAATGGTCTTGCTGGTCCTGGTGAGTTAAATGCTCACATTGAAGAATCACGTATCTATAACGTTGCTCTGACTGCTGACGAAGTTAAGGATCTGACAGTTGGTGGTCTTGCAGTTGAGGCACAAGGGAAAATTACTACACGTTGGGCAAATATTAAAAGTCAATAATTATCCACATTTCTCAAAATTGTAGAATAATATATGGATTGTCTCACAGTTTATTAATATTTGACGCCGAGATAATCCATATATCAAATTTTGAAAAAATACTTGTATTTCATATTATATAAAAGATTAGTTAGGAGTAAGAATAACATGAGAAGAAATACTTTCTACTTTTTATCTGTTCTAATAATTCTATGTACACCGCTTACTATATCTGCACAGGTACAAGAAGATAATCTGGTTGGATGGTGGCGTTTTGATTCTCTTCAGGAAGAAACTGGAAACTTCGGGGATATAGTCCTACATGGTGCATCGGTAGAAGATGGACAATTAGTTGTTGATATAGGTAAATGGGCACATGCTCTCGAATACACCGGTCCTGACATTACTGAATTAACTTTAGCATCGTGGGTTGCATTAGATAGTTATGCAAAAACCAATGGTTCAGCTTTAACATTAGATGAAGTATCTACAGACCAATTTTGTGCTATTGTATGGGCAGAGAGAGTGAATAAACAGTGGATGCCTGGGAGTAGTCATTTTCGCCGAACAAATGACTTTCCAAATGCTGTTACTGAACCTGAAACTGGTGATTTGACTTTTATTGCTATAACATATAAAAATGTAAATGACCAATATGAAATTACCGGTTATCGTAATGGTGAAAGTATGGGAAGCTTTAGAAAGGGTGATCTCCGTACATGGGAAGCCGGTGATTCTGAAGCTATATGGGGAAAACGCCATGTCAACGGGACCAGTGGACCTGGTGAACTCAGTGCACACATTGAGGAATCAAGGATATACAATGTTGCGTTGTCTGCTGGTGAAATTGAGAGTTTGAATACTGATGGACTTACACCTGTTGAACCTCAGCGGAAACTTGCAACGCAATGGGCACACCTAAAATCTAAGTAGACTTTAATTCTACGCAAAAAGCTGGTAGTTCATTAGATCTATCAGCTTTTTTATTTCTAAAATCTCAATCTGGTAAAATCCTATATCCACTACTAATACCTGTACCCATCCCAACAATTGCCCACAAACCCGCACATGTCATCTCACCTATTACCAATCCAAGAAAGAAGGGTCTCGCTTGACGATAAGCCTTCAACCCACCATATTTTACAATTGCAAACTTCATACCCCAACCCAGAAAAATTGAAAACCACAATTTAAAAGTTGCCCATGAACTTAACATTGTATAACCAAGAGGATGTAATGGCCACCAAACAAATGTCTGCCGCATCCACATTAACCACGCCGTAAATCCACCCCCAAAGACAATAAAACCCGTGTTCGTCCAGTTTGTTGTTGTTTTTGGACTCACCAGCAATCCTTCAAGTTGACGCATGAACCAACTACCCCCCATATACGGTGCACCATGTGCGTAACCCACCTTAAGTGCCGAATAGTACGAAACACCAAGACCGATTACCATGGCTACTGCCATAGCAATCAAGAGTTGCCGTCGTTTAATCCGCGCCTCATCTGCTGCCTTTAGCCCATTCATTATATTTGGCATCATAAACTCACGTAAATCAAGGGTTAAACATACTGGATGCATCATTAATGAGGTTAAAGTGGACGGATGAATCTTTGATGTACCAAGTGTTGTTAGAAAAAAACTCTGGGGTGAAAATGATGGATTTATAAATGGTATCCCTCCATTAATCACCTGCCATGTCAGAACAATATACATCGCAAGTAGAAACAGTACAAAGCCTATAGCAAATAGTATTGACATACCCATCAAATGATTGAAAAATACAAGCACACTGATTCCCCCAATCAGTCCTATTACTGTAACACTATAAGGTAAGGCTTCATCAGATGAATCTGTTCTTACTATATTCAAAATATGATGTCTTGTTTTCCATAATGCTATAGCAACAAAAACCAAACACGCTCCTGTTTCTTGTGCCGCACTAAACGATTTTCCTGTCCATTGAACACCTGGTCCAGAGGTTAATTGAAAACCAAGTAACACCCCTATAAGACATTGAAGTTTGTAAAATATAAAGAAAAACCAGATACTAAATGAAACTTCTAAAGTTAAGAGATAACTGAATCCTACCATTGACCAGAAGATAACTATCTGTAATGGACGTAAAGCACTCCAAGGTCTATCCGTCAGAAATTGGTTAAGCCAGAAATCCCTTGGGATATGTGGTACTGAAGGAAAGAATGTATGCAGACCATTTATCGTATGTAAAAATACAGGAAAGGCAAATCCAAACCATAGTGCACTATTCTTAAACAATGGTCCTAATCTACCTGTACCTTGTGTCGCCATTTCAACAGGTAATTTAACCAATGGAAATGCACACCTTTCATATTCTACCCACTGCTTACGAAGTAATATAGATAAACAGATCATTACAAAATAAACTACTATTACATAAGAACTCCAAATTAAAATCGGTGTGATCCAAGCACGCCACGGTACTGATTCTCCTGAAAATAATCCTCTATAGAATGATGTTATTGCTGTCTCATCTCTTACCACCCGCCAATGCGGGATATAGTGAAAAAATAGAGATTCCCAATCGTTCTCTGGAGTGGCAAAATACTGATATGCTACCATAGGACTAATAGCATAACGCATCATTCCTGATGATGGTATACCCGCTGGGGCAAGCATTATGCACCATATTGTAATCAGTTCGCCGGGAGAAAACGCGGACTTAGGATGGATATGTTTTAGTATTACATTGATACCTAAGACGAACAGTATCAGTATGAAGAAAGGACCGACCGGAAAATGACCACCTGCCAAGAATATATTTCGGATTACATAGTCATTGTAAGGGGCAAGCAAACATTCTATCGTTGCACAAAGTAATCCTATGAATACTGCGCGGAAGGATACACTTGATCTGGTTACTTGCTGATACACGCTTCAATTCTTTCTTATCTTCAAATATACTTAGTCATCACTTGAAAAAATATATGACAAATTGAATAATGTCAAGTAAAATAGTAACGTACATATCCACTACAAACTATCTAAGTAGGAAAGAGTTAATTCGTCTTAACCTTATTACTAAAGGGAGATAAATGATGCAAGAACAGTCACATCTATTGACCGATGACCAGATAAGGGATTTTATAATTAACGGGTATATCTCAATTAAAACAGATTTACCGCGGAGTGTTCATGAAACAATCTATAGGAAAACCCAAGAATACACTGAAAAGGAAGGGAACTTAGGAAACAACATTCTACCCAGAGTTCCTGAACTACAAGCTGTTTTTGAAGATCCCGCAGTTCGAGGGGCATTCTCAAGTATCTTAGGTGAAAACTATGTAATGCATTCACATAGACATCCCCATCGAAATACGCCACATAGTGGTGGACAAGGATTTCATAAGGATAGTTATTGGGGACACCAAAAAGTAAGACATCATCTCCCACGATGGGCAATGGCGTTTTACTATCCACAGGATACACCAGTAGAAATTGGTCCATCGGCTATCTTATCTGGTACACAATACTATAGTCATCGAATAACTGATAGCAATGATGGAGAAGTTGCCCTCAGCGGAAGTGCAGGTACAATTTCAGTCATTCATTTCGACCTTTGGCACCGGGCTATGGCAAACAGCACTGATAAAACTCGGTATATGATGAAATTTCAGTTTATTCGATTAGATGAACCTAATGAACCTGAATGGGATTCAGAAGACATCTCTTGGAAAATCAATGGTTTTGATGAAGAGAGTAATCCTGCTGCCAAAAAACATGAAACGACTTGGCGACATGTCTGGAATTGGATGGCTGGTTCTACCAATGGAGATAATTCATCCAATGGTAATTTATCCAAATATATTGATGCATTAAAGGATGAAACTCCTGATGTACGTTCCAATGCTGCAGATGAATTAGGTATGTTATCTGAAGATGCTACGGATGCAATCACTGAATTGGCAAATTCATTAAGTGATGATTATGAACCAGCAAGATTAAACGCAGCTTATGCGTTAGGCGCAATTGGTGAATCAGCTGTTCCAACTCTAATCGAAAAACTGTCTGATGAAAATGGATCTACAAGACGGATGGCTGCATATGCATTAGCTGCAGTTGGTAATCCAGCTGTTCAGGCGTTGAGTAATGTAATAAATCATGATAATGAAAATATACGACTTGAAGCTGCTTATGCATTAGCTCAAATTGGTAGTGGAGCTGAAGCCGCAGTGGATATAATGATAGAAAAAGCTATAGACTCGAATGTTGAGGTACGACGGTATATTCCTGAGGCATTCGGTGCAATCGGTCCTGCTGCCGCACCTGCAGTCCCTGTATTAATTGATCGATTGGCTAATGATGAAGATGCACAGGTTAGATTTGAATCCGCATTAGCTTTAGCACAAATTGGTCCGGCTTCCAGTGATGCAATTCCTGTCTTGAAAGATTCTCTCAGTGATAGTAATCGCTATGTTAGAGATAATTCAATTCACGCACTAAAACGTATTGGTACGCCAGAAGCTGAAACTGCACTCTTGGATTATTTACTTATGGCTCGGTGGTGTGCTGTTACAAACAGTGAAAGTACATTCTAAGTCATATATTAGATTAGTATTAAACCGTTGCAAATTCATGTAGACAATGATATAATTGAGGGGTTTCAACATTGTTGATATCCCTCAAATTTAAAATTTAATGGAGATAATTATGAATATCTTGGAATCTTTTGATCAACTTATTGACAGAACAAAAACCTGGTTCGATGAAAATGAACGTATTGCTGAAGAACAAATTGAAAGAATTAAAAACCAAATTGATGAACTTCGGAATACTATTGAACACCAGATAGAAGTATTAGAAAATCAACAACATCAGGAGACTGAGGTCGCTGAAGAACAAATTGAAAAATTAAACGAAGAATTGGAATCCCATCATAGAATTATTGAAGAACAGATGGAAAAGATGCAGGAAGAATCGGAAGAAAAAGAACGCAATATACAAGAACAAATTGAAAAGTTCGAGAATGAACTTGAACGTAGTCAAGAATCCTATGAGGAACAGATTGAAAGATTACGTGAACAATTTGAAGAAAAAGAAGAAGTGGCAAATGAGCAAATAGATAAAATCCGTGAGCAGATTGATCAATTCCGTGAAAAAGCGGATGAACATGTGGAAAGTATCAATGAACAAGTTCAAAATCATAAAGAAAATTTTGAAAAAGTAATTGAGAATATTCACACCAAAAACATGCATGCAATAACGGAGGAATCCTCAGGACCATCTAACAATCAGAATTCTGTTCAAACATTAATTACTACATATGATGATGAATACAATAATAGGCATGAAAATACTTCTATTAGTAATACCTATGTGATTAACGGGGTTGAGGTATTAAAATATGGCGGAAAATTAATCTCATTAGAAAAGATGGATTCTACCTTTCCTCGAAATGAATGGCTTCAAAACCTGCTTGATCAAGGTGTTAAAATTCATAATATTGATGATTATTGTCATTTTTTGAATGCACGGGACATGCTTTTAAGAATACAGGAAAAACCAAATGTCTGGACATCCGGTTTATTTGATATTTCACCCACTGAGGATTGGGATAAATATAAAGAAGGATTTATTAATTGGGTGGCTAAAGAGAAATAACTGAATTGTTTACTTTGAACAGAAGTAATAGTACATAGGGATGGTCACTGTGAAGATTAACACTGTTGTCCATCCCTTTTTTGTGCCAGTAAATCAACTCCTAATTGAAAGGGATAAACCTATATACTGATAATCTACAATATCATTCACAGTATGAATTAAACTTGCACACATAATGAATATATAGCATAATTAGACCAATTACCAAGGAACAGTTCTTTTTATTACCACAACACATACGATTCCCACCCACGAACACTTTGGAGATGTTGATGGTCACTCGAGAAGAAATTCAAGCCACTTGTGATGACATAGTTCGGAAATTTTCACCACTCCAGATTATCCTTTTTGGATCATACGCTTATGGTACCCCAGCTGAACATTCTGATGTTGACTTATTAATAATCATGCCAGTAGATGAATCCGAAATACGTCAGAAAGCGTCAGATATAGAATCTTCTATACCCAAACGATTCAAAATGGATTTACATATACGTTCTCCTGAAGTTTTAGCATATCGCATTGCATATAACGATTGGTTCTTAAGAGAAATAACTGAAAAAGGTGAAGTACTTTATGAATCCGATGGTTTTTATCTTATACCTCCAGAGAAAAAGATGAATGATCTAAACCCTTTAACATTGGAATGGATCGAATTAGCCGAAGGTGATTATACTGTTGCCATTGAGAATCAGCAAGGTGATAATCAAGTTTTTCCTGTGATCTGTTTCCTGACACAACAATGTGTAGAGAAGTACTTAAAAGCTATGTTACAAGAGAAGAATATCCCAATACCAAAAACACATGACTTGAATGTATTATTGAATCTGATACTACCGACCTACCCATCTTGGTTATCATGGAAGAATGAACTACAATACCTTACGACACATGCTGTTGACGCACGGTATCCAGGCGATATACCCACTGAAACCGATGCAGAGAAGGCAATGGAAATTTGTAAGGTGATACGCCAAGTAATCCGTACTGAATTGAATTTTTCAGCAAATTAACATATAAATATACCATTATGAATTATGATCTAATCATTAAAGATGGAATCTTGATTGATCCAGCACAATCTATCCACGAAATAAGAGATATTGGATTTCGTGATGGGATGGTAACCACAGTCTCTACAAATATACCTTCCGCTGAGGCACGCGAGGTAATAAGTGCAGCTGGTTGTTATGTCACTCCTGGCTTAATCGATTTACATGTACATGTTTTTCATGGTGTAAGTCATTTTGGTATTGAACCGGATCCTACATGTTTGGCACGTGGGGCAACAACAGTGGTCGATGCAGGATCAGCTGGTGCGGATACCTTCCCTGGTTTTAGAAAATATGTGATTGATGTAAGTGAAACACGTATATTTGCACAAATGAATATCTCCTCGCAGGGCATGTTGACAAGAGAAATAGGCGAATTAGAAATACCGAAATATGCCGATGTAGATAAAGCATGTAGAATGATAGAGCAGCACCGGGATATTGTTCTCGGTGTTAAGGTACGCTTGACACGGAACTCTATTGTTGGAAAACGTGCTGGGATGGATCTGCTATACAAGGCAAGAGAAGCAGCCGACGCCGTTAAACTCCCGATGATGGTTCACCCTCAAGATGCATGGTGTGATTCTATAGATGAAATCTTAGATGTCATGGGGAAAAGAGACATTCTTACACACTGTTTTCACAATATGAAATGCGGAATTTTGGATGAAAATGGAATTGTTCGCGACGCAGTACTCGATGCTATTGAGCGCGGAGTCATATTTGATGTTGGACACGGCGCTGGATCTTTCTCTTGGGATGTTGTGGAAAAGGCTATGGAACAAGGTGTTGAGCCAACAACTATCTCTTCCGATTTACATGTCTATAATATCAATGGTCCTGTATATGATCTAATCAATGTTGTGAACAAGTTTCTATATCTTGGTATGTCAATTGATGATGCTTTAGCAATGGTAACAAAAATCCCCGCTGATACAATTCTTATGCCTACTCAGGTTGGCACTCTTGCAAAAGGGGCATGGGGAGATGCAGTCATCTTTGAGTTAAGGGATGGGGAATTTAAATTAATAGATGCTAATGGAGAAGCAAGAATCAGTAGTCAAATTCTCGAACCCATCGTTGTAATTAAAAGTGGAAAGGTATATAGACAGAACAAACACAATACTAAATGAATCTAATAAATTGTTCATAACACCATAGATATTTCCATTGGAGAGTCATAAAATGAGATCTCAAGACGATATTGAAAAACAGTATTATGAGGCTGTCGACTCACTTGTTGAAAAAGTACAAGAGGATCCTAATGTACTCGCTGCAATCGTGGCTGGTAGTTTTTCTCATGCTCAGGTATGGGAGAAATCCGATTTAGATGTTGAAATTATTGGAAAAGACGGAATACGTCCTACTAAAGGTTTCTTCTCTCTTGTAGAAAATGGAGTAAATATCCATGCGAATTTAACACCTCGTAATTCATTTAAAAAGTCAATAGAAAGCGCTCAGCAAGGATCTTTCCTTCATTCATACTTCTCACACAGTAAACTTCTATTTTCAAGAGATCAATCAATTACCGAATGGTATGATAAAAACGCAAGTCGTGATAGTATCGGTGAACGTGATAAACAACTACAACTTATAAATGTCATGGACGATACTTTGCCTTCTCTTATGTATGCTGAAAAGCAGTTTTATGTTAATAAGGACTTAATTGCCAGCTTTCTTACAATCTTGCATGTGGTTGAAGGTTTAGCACGAATTGAAGTACTTCTTAACAATGAAATTCCTGCAAGAGAAGTAATTCAACCTGCCCTTGAATACAATCCTGATTTCTTTGAAAAAGTATATACCGAACTGATTAATTGTGAAAAGAATGAAAAGTTGATACAAGATACTCTTAATAGGATAAATGAATACATTGAAGAGCGTTTATTTATATTTCAACCTATTCTCGATTATCTCACAGAACAAGCAGGTCCCAGAACTAATTCAGAGATGAACGATCATTTTCATCATAAATTTCGAAATGCTTCTGTTGATATAATCTGTCAATGGTTAGCATGGAAAGGGATTATACAACAGGTATCCTCACCAATCAAATTGACGGTTAAAAGTCAGGTTGCTGTTGAAGAACCAGCATATTATATAGATAATTCTCAACCAGATACACAACCCTTGCGTATCAAAGAAGATATATATTCTGACATACAAAATGCAGTTGAGAGATTTACTGATACCATTGCTGAAGATCGCTACTTCCTTGCTGCTATTCTAACCTCTAATTTAGAAAAGGATAATGTTTGGGAAAGGACCGTGGTACATCTTACACTTATTCTAAGGGATGGTACAAAAGCACAAGAGAATTTTCAATTAATTGAAGAAGGAATACCTATTCGTGTGAAATTGATTCCACGCGGCAGATATAAAAACTTACTTGAGAAAAACTTGCAGGGAACAACATTTCATTCAATTATGTCTCAAAGTGAAATTCTATATACAATAGATCCTACTATTAGAGATTTACATAACGACCTTGGGACAATTGGCGATCGTGATAAACAATCACAATTACTTAACTGTGCAAGTTGTCTGACGACAATTCTGGCAAAGACTGAAAAATGGTTATATCTCAAAAAGGACTACGACTATACATTCTACTATTTGATGGGTGTGGTTAGGGAATTAGCACGTATAGAAACGATCAAGAATGGTGTTATTCCAAAACGCAAAGTCATTTACCAAGCACTCGATCTTAATCCTCAGTTATTTAACCCAGTCTTTACAGATATAATAAATGTTCCTAAAGATGAGAAAATCCTGGAAAAGGCAGTAAAACAGATTGATGGATATTTAGAGGATAACGCTCAAGAGTTGTTTAAACCACTACTGGAATTCTTAGAAGATGCTGGTGGAGAAAGATCATTGTCAGATATTTATGATCATTTTGGTCATCGCGACCTATGGTTAAATATGGCTTGTGAATGGTTAGCTGAAAAGGGGATACTGGAACTCTTTTCTGAACCTATCAGACTTACCATGGATAGTAAGGTATCCGTTGATGAACCTGCATACTTCTATGACATGGATAATCCGTTCCTGTAGGACACGCAGATATTATTGTGTAGAAAAGAAAAAGGTTCGTCAAATTATAGTTATCATCTTTCTCTTTGATAAATTTATTCTGTTGTTTCTGTAATAATATTTGCAACAGAATCTAATACCATTTCTGAAATATAATGCCACTCTTTGTAGCATAAACTGTTAGTTTGTGCTCCTTTCCGTTTTCTTTCTAACAATAGTTAATGGGACAGAAAACTATAGAAATGGTATAATCTATAAGACACGTAACTAACATAATAAACCTTTCGTAATTTTATATGGTATATATACCCACAAATTCATATAAGAATTTATTCCAAGACCCTTGAAAATGCACCCCTAAGGAGGATAAATAATGAGACAAACGGTCTCAGTAAAAGGAGCGAGAGAAAATAATCTACAAAATGTCGAATTAGAAATTCCACGCGATCAACTCGTCGTTGTTACTGGTATTAGTGGTTCAGGTAAATCTTCATTAGCATTTGACACTGTCTATGCTGAAGGACAACGACGTTTCTTGGAATCTATGTCTACATACGCAAAACGTTTTATTACACAGCTAAAAAAACCAGATGTTGATTTTATTGACGGGTTATCTCCTGTTGTTTCAATTGAGCAAAAAACAATTACCATGAACCCACGTTCCACAGTTGGAACGATGACCGACCTACAAGACTACCTAAGAATGCTCTTCTCTACTATTGGCAAAGCACATTGTCCATATTGTGAGAAAGAAATACCTATTAAGACACCATATCAAATCTTAGAAAGACTTCTTTCATTACCTGAAGGATCAGAAGTCGAAATACATGCACCTGTCTTTAAGATATATGGGGAAGATAACGAATATCTGTTTGATGATATAAGGACAAAAGGCTGTAGGCATCTACGGGTGGATGGAGAAGAATACGATATTAGTGAAGAATTCACTCTTGATCCTGATAAAGAATACGATATACAGGTGATTGTAGACAAGTTATATATTAAAAAAGACATTGATAAACAAGTTCTTGCCTCCTTAGAACATGCATTGGTTGTTGGGGAAGGTTTTCTCAGATTCCAAATAACTTTACCGGATGATGAAGATGTCGACCTAAAAGAATTTCTTGCTGATTTTGGTTGTGCTAAACACGGTGTCTTGATGCATGAACTTGGACCACACCACTTTACCTTCAATGAACCTACAGGGGCATGCGTCACATGCTCTGGGTTGGGGACATACCTTCAAGTACATCCCAATCTTCTTGTTCCTGATAGAAAACGAAGTATCGCTGATGGGGCGTTTGTTAAACAAGCTTTCAACTATGAACCTGATCGGTGGGATGGCAGGATGATGTATAGTCTGGCACAACATTATGAATTCGATCTTGAAATGCCTTTTGAAGACTTACCAGCAAAGGTAGTAGATTTAGTCTTTTATGGCACAAAAGGCGAGGAATTTCCTTTGTGTCAGTCTGAAGATGCAAAACCGATGCGTGAACATCATATTGGTATGCCTGTTCGGTTCGATGGAATAATTACACGGATTGATAGACGCTATCGCCGATACAGAAAACAAGGCGAAGCACACTCAGGAATGGAAGAATACCTACGTAAGGTTATGGTGGAACATACATGTCCTGATTGTCACGGTATGAAGCTGAAACGTCAAAGGTTGCTGGTTACAATTGATGAAAACACTATCCATGATATTGGGGAATTACATCTTGAACAGTTACGGGATTTCCTACAATCAATCACCGATGTACCTGAAAAGCAACGCGAAGCAGGGGAACGGGTGATCAGAGAATTAGTGCAAAGAATTGAACTTCTACTCGGTATTGGATTGGATTATCTAAACCTTAACCGGCGTTCCGCTACACTTTCTGGTGGTGAATCCCAACGTATACGTCTCTCAACCCAGATCGGATCAGGGTTAATGGGTATGTTGTATGTCCTTGATGAGCCAAGTATCGGTCTACATCCTAAAGATAATGAAAAAATGATTGAAACGCTCAGGAAACTCCGCGACATTGGTAATACGGTCATTGTCGTGGAACACGATGAAAGTACTATCAAGGCTGCAGACCACATCATAGAAATGGGACCAGGTCCCGGTGTTCATGGGGGGCATGTTGTCGTTCAAGGTCCTTATGATACAATAGTCAAGAGTGATGATTCATTGACTGGTCTCTATATGAGTGGCAAACGTGAAATTCCTATGCCTGTTGAAAGACGTAACCTTAACGGAAAAAATCTGAGTATTTCTGGCGCAAGAGAAAATAACTTACAAAACATTGATGTTACCATTCCGTTGGGTGTCTTTATTTGCATTACTGGCGCATCGGGTTCAGGGAAAAGTACTCTCCTTAATGAGATTATCTACAAGAGACTATATTCTATTTATCACGATAGTCGGACTCTTTATGGGGATCATGACGAACTAAAAGGTTATGAACATATCAGTGATGTAATTAACATTGACCAGACTCCTATTGGAAGGTCCCCTCGATCAAATCCTGCAACTTATATCGGCTTTTATGATAACATTCGGAAACTCTTCGCAAGTACACCATCCGCTGAAGCACGCGGTTATACTGCTTCACGCTTTAGCTTTAATGTAAAAGGGGGACGTTGTGAAGAGTGTCACGGTGAAGGTACAATCACAACACAACTCCACTTCATGCCGGATGTTGAGGTAACATGTCCAACTTGTAAAGGGGCTCGTTATAATGAGGATACTCTTGAAGTTACCTACAACGGTAAGAACATCTCAGAAATCCTTGAAATGTCTATTGAAGACGGCGTCGAATTCTTTCATGAACAACGGTTAATCTGTCATAAATTAGGTGTATTGAATGAATTAGGTCTCGGTTATCTCAAAATTGGACATCCAGCCACAATCCTATCTGGCGGTGAAGCACAACGGATTAAGTTGGCAAATGAACTGAGTAAGATTAAACGTGGTAAACACAATCTATATATCCTTGATGAACCAACAACTGGTCTTCATCTTGCGGACATCCAGAAACTGTTGGATAGCATCGGTCGACTTGTGGATTCTGGACACACTGTCATTGTCATTGAGCATCATTTGGATGTAATTAAGACTGCCGATTATGTGATTGATCTTGGTCCTGAAGGTGGACATAAGGGTGGACAAGTTTTGGCTCAAGGCACACCAGAACAAATCGCAAAGGCACGGAAGTCTTTCACAGGTAAGTTCTTGAAAGAACATCTGGCTTAATAGCAAACATAGCAAATTGAAGGAGGCGAGGTTTATAATCCTCGCCTCCTTTATTTTAATTGGTTGTAGGGATTATGGGTCTGAATTGTGAATTATGCTGGTAAGAGTTATAATACCGTTTCTAATTGATTGAATGCCATTATATAACACCCTCCTCAGTAGATGGCAACTCCGATTCCCAAGCTTCTTTACAACGGATAATGGAAAAATATTATTTAAAATGGTATTAGGTTGCTTACACTACACTTTCCTGTATCTAAACACTATTATCCGCGTCATCTGATGTATTCCCTGGGTATTCCCCATATAGTATTCTAAGAGGTAGCGACAACACCTAATATAAAGAATTCTGAATTAAAAAGAGGATTCTTTTTTTGACTTTAATTGTTTCTTTTTACGATATGGGGAATTATCTGTGTATCTGACTCCTTGGCTAATCCGTCTTTCCCGTTGTTTCATTAAATAATCATGCAGTGAATCCACATCTCCGAATAATGCTGATAGTCGTTCTTTAGCTTGTTGACAACCTTTCAATATTTCATCATTCATGGTAATTCCTCCATAATGGTCTGTGGTGAAGCAATTCGAGGCGGAACATAACCTGCATCTCTACAAACTTTCTCAATTTTCGGTATAGTACAAGGATTTGCTAAATGGGAAAAATTCCAAGTAGCTAAATAGGGAATTGCATGAATTGCTGCAACCGCAACATGTATTGCATCAGGAAGGGCAATTTTTAGAATTGCTTTCTCAATTACAAGCTGCTGTGCAAACATTATCCGCGCATGGATTTCGTCCAATCAACACCGAATCCGCGTATGAAATTCGGCGGGAATGAATGCTGTTAAGAAATACCCACCCATTACCAGTTCGACTATAAAAAGTGTTCGTAATGGGAACTAATTATATGAGGGGTGTGCATAATTGAATTTAGTCAGGATATAGGTTATACTTTATTTTTTGAATTTAGATTCTAAGGAGTATAACCATGAGTTATCCTGACGAAAAGTATTATATCACATTTCTCTCTCAACGTTATATGGATTTT
>PYJD01000007.1 GCA_003635315.1 Candidatus Poribacteria bacterium | reverse complement strand
TATTGTTAAAATCAAAAATAAATTTACATTGTTTTCTGTTTTTGTGATAATAGTTATATTATGAGATATTCACAAGATTTACGAAAACGCGTTCTTGATTTCATAGCAACTGGTGGAAGTAAAGCAGAAGCTTCCCGTAGATTTCAAGTTTCACGCCGTTGTATCTATAACTGGTTAGACGCAGCAGATCCTTTTAGTTACGAGAAACCGGGGCCTCGTAAACCTTATCGTCTTGATCCAGAAGCACTCGCTGAACATGTCAAAGAGTTCCCAGACAGCACTCAGAAGGAACGCGCTGCACATTTTGGTGTGTCGCAGCGGTGTATCTGCTATGGTCTGAAGAAGATCGGATGCACGCGAAAAAAAAGACTTTCACCTACAAGGAACAATGTCCTATAAAACAGGAGGAATATCAAACTGAACTTCAGGCAGCACTTCAAAACGGAAAAACACCTGTCTATGTTGACGAAAGCGGTTTTCGCACAGAAAGTGTTCGCCAGTTCGCTTATGCGCCAAGAGGAGTTTGCGTCTCGGATAAAATCTCAAGCAATCGGTATAGATGCACAACGCTCATTGCTGCACAGATGCAGGGGCGTATCACAGTCCCCGTCCTTTTTGAAGGTGCTTGTGATACGCTTGCCTTCAATGCGTGGCTTGAGAACGTGTTGTGTCCGCTACTTGACACATCACATGTTGTCATATTGGATAATGCTTCCTTCCATAAAAGTCAACAAACAGAGACATTGATTACTGGTTGCGGTGCGAGTTTATTATTCTTACCACCATATTCGCCCGAACTCAATCCTATTGAAAGAGATTTTGCCAACATAAAGCGTAAATGGGAATACAATGCCGAAGCGTCAATCGATCAAATCATAAAAATGTATAAGTAATTATGATTTCTACTATAAATGAAAATGTCTCTTTTTTATGCATAATCTTTAGGTTAGGCAGTATCGCATAAACTTTATGAAGATTAATTTAATCATTCGGTAATATCTTGACGAAATCCGGTACGGTTACAAACCGCGCCTACCGGGGCAGCGGTAAATTAGTATTACCGATTTTAATAATTAAACTTCATCAGTTTGTGCGTTCCCCGTTTCATTCCCAACAGACACCAACTAAGATAACAGATATCTAATCCCACAAATCAATTCCAAGCAGTTTGCGTCCTAAAGGTGTAAGTTCTGGTGATTCATAGTTTTTGGCTTCCCACCCACGTGGATCTCCCGGATAGGGTCCACGACCAAGTGCTCGTCGTTCTCGCCATAACGTAATCCTTTCCTGTCGGCGTTCTTCATTCATTGGATTAGGAGCACGATAATAATTCATATACTGTGCCAGTCTTGGTTTCTCCGAAGTATTACGTCCATTACCATGAGGCAGTGCTACATGCCATATCAGCAACGAACCTGCCTTTCCCGGAACTTGTATAAATTTATCAGCTGTAATTTCTGGTACCCAAGGATTTTCATTGTCAATCAAAGACTTATGAGCACCTGGCCAACATACAAAAGATCCCTGATTGTCAGCTGTATCTCTAAGAAATAGAACGCCTTGTGTACTAAATCCTACTGGTAGTTTTGTCGTATCAGCATCCCAATGATACATACCTTTATGATCCCACTCAGGATAGTTGGGATGCCGAGGAGGTTTCATGTTAACCCTGTCTTGGTGAACCCAAATCCGATGTGTACCGTATATTTCTTTATAAATCTCATAGATCGGTGGATTTTGATATACGTTCCACATCGCTTGGTGGTGATACATCTCAACCATACCAGCACCAGGTTTATGGGGTGCACGATACCAGTCATTCGGATCAGATGGATTCATCTCCAAGAAAGCAAAAATCGCATCTACGACTGCCTCACATAATTCTATCGGGACAGCATCTTCGATAACCATATAACCATATTCATTGAAATGGTCATGATGTGATTGTGTAAGTAGGGACATTAAATTCCTTTATATGTCAGTTCGTGTGTTTCTGACTACCTCTGGTAGAATACCACGTCCACTTTTATACATAAAGTCAGTTGCCTCAATCTCATACAGACGAATTGCTGCTGCCTGCTCCTTGAATCCGCTACAGATTTCAGGTAGTTCATATTCCGGACACTTATCACAAGCATGCCTTTTACGTATCTGACGTTGACGGAGGTATATCCTCCAAAATAACGACATAAATATGAACGCAGTTATTCCAGTTAGATAGTTCTGATATACTATTAGAAATGGAACGATTCCAATGAATATTCCCATAGTTAAACGAAGACCATCCTGAATCAACCTTGGGAATTTTTTATACCATCGTGGATAGGATAGAAGGATGACAGGGAATAGCGCGGATATTAACCAAATAAGTTGTATATGTCGAATAAAGGTTGAATATTTTAAAGATGTGAATATGCCTAATACGATTCCAATATATGCAAACATACAACTTCGGCATAAATGTAATCTACCAAATTGAAGTACACCAGACTTAAATCTATCACATAACGGTCTATGTGCCCAATTGAAGGTATATGTGTGATTTAACCATATCCATTTTAAACGGAGGTTGTATAGTAGATTAGAAACTCTTTGTAGAATCATTACTATTTATCTAATGTCTCTTGGATATCAGCAAGAAGATTTCCAACAGCACCTGTAGGAACATAATTTGGAATTGCTTTGATATATACAGCGGTACCATGGACAACGACTTGTGAAGATCCTTGTGAGGCACCAGTCAATTCAAAACCAACGTTTATAATTCCGTTCGCCTCCTGTCTTCCTGCCATTTCAAGCATAAGATCAATAGCACGTTGTCTGGATTCATCTCCTAAAGCAGAATAAGAATCCAACTCTCCACCGGTCACACCTTTACATCCCATCGCACAATCTTGTCCCATATCTTTTGCACGAACAGAGATTCCCCATACCATACCTTTATAATCCATAATTTCATAACCATCAAAACCGTCACTACCAGTCATGATGATTTTTCCACCAGAAATATCTGGTCGTGTTCCAGTCAGTAAGTCTTCTCTTCTCATTAAGTAGTCTCCTGTTTAATGGGTGCACCACACATCCCACAACGACTTGCATTCATATGTTCCACACGGACTCTTTCACCACACTGTGGACAGTTGTATGTTTTACGCGATTGTACCGATAAAAAATAGAATAGTAAAGCTAATATTAGAAGGATAGGTAAAGCTATTAATGCCCACATTGATTCACCTCAAGTTATGGTATTAAATGGACAGTAAAATATTGACTCCAATAATAACACATCGGTATGATAATATCAAGGTGGACGAAGGAAAAAGGCAAGAACATAATGTTCTTGCCTTTTCTGTGAAATGTATCTATAGATAGTTATCGTTTAATTCTTGCCCAAGTTGTAGCGATTTTACCACTCGCGGTAACATCAGCAGCACCGTCCAAACCTTCAGACATGATGTCATTAATCTCAGCTTCACTTAACACAGCACCTATAATGGCCACTTCGTCAAGGATACCTCTGAATCTGCCAGCATAACCGGTTCCAATATAGAGATTAAGCTCACTGGCTTTTGAATCGCCACAAGGATGTGCACCACATTTTGCCCAAGAATCATTGGAAACGACTTCACCGTTTTTATACATCCAATACTGACGTTTACCAACATCTCGAACTTCAGCGATATGTATCCATTCACCACTTACAATTGTACCGTCTGGAGGTCTTCTTACTTCTACATAAGGTTGGCAATTTCCGCCACAGTCTCCCCAATAAAAACTCATCACACCTGAGGGTTCCTGTGTCAAACATCCTTCACCACCATAAGATTTACAAACGATGTTCTGACGTCCCGCTCCGACGTTTTCTGGTTTTGCCCAAAAAAGAATGGTTACATCCCCATCGAACTGAAGCGATTCTGCATTACCCATATCAATATAGTTTGACCCATCAAATTCAAGAGCATCACCAAATTTGCCTGCTACCCATTTGGGATTACTAACGAGTTCTCCTTCATGTTCGTTTCCAGAGGCATCTTTTACTGTATCACCTTTACCTTCATCAAATTTCCATATACCTATAAAGTCTTCAGGATCTATCTTTGCTTCGGTTGTAGCAATTAATAAACCTGTAAGAAATAGGACAATGACCCCTATTTGTAATATCCTGCTTTTCATCAGTGTATTCCTCCTAAGATTAGGTAAGATTTTAAATGCGTCGGTCCATCAAAAACTGCGGAAACCAACGCGACAATTAACACTTTTTACATAATATAATCTAATAGGTAATACTTCCTGGTTAATTTCAAGGAAATATTTGGTTATGACATTAATTCTATTGAAAAAGTAAGTTAGTAACAGACAGAGTTAAAGTCAATGGTTAGAGACACATTACTGGTAGGTAATCATTAGAATGATGTAAAGAAATCCACTATATAATTGTAAGGGGTTATATAATTGTAAGGGGTATTTACTATATCCCGATTTATTTGGTGGATTGTTGAATGTAATACCTATATTCCAGTAATTCTATGAGAGGAACAACATCTTTAGTAAGAAATATCACCAATTTTGTGTATCAATGATATCAGTACATTTAAATTACTGAATTCAAGGGAAAGTATATCAAAAATGTAAAAAATTGTAAACAAAAAAATTGTCATTGATAGATACTGATGTTTTTATGTATTTTTCTTTAGTGAATAGTGTTCCCATAACTGTTTTGGATTATTGACTGTTAGCTCGACGTTTCCACATTCACCACATACAGATGCTTTCAATGCTTCCATTTTGGTCTTCTGGAATATTGGTGCTTCTGTGTTAATTACGGCTATATTAATCCCAAGTCCCATTTCGTTACGGATCAACATATCCTGCATAACTTTGTCAGAGTCACATCTTAGACAATTCATTGTAGCCATTGTTCGTCTCCAATGTTATTTTTATTTTTTCACCGCTACAGAAACACCATCACGGAGCGGAATAATTGTCGTGAATACATCTTGGGAACTATACTGTAATCTTGTCACCTCTTTTACACCTTCTGTTGTGGCGTTAATCCACTGATCTCTATCATTAAGATTGCTGCTGCTGTTCTTGATATTCTGCGTAACTCGACCACCCCACAACATATTGTCTGTGATAAATAAACCTCCTTTTCTAAGACGTGGAATTGCCTTTTGAAAGGCATCTGGATATCCATCTTTGTCAATATCGTTATAGATAATATCAAACTCACCATCCGTTTGATCAATGATTTCTAATGCATTACCAACTCGATAATCAATTCTATCTGCAATACCACCCCTTTTGAGATAATCTGCTGCACGGTCAGCATTCGCTTGTGAACCATCTGTGCAGATTATGGTTGCTTCAGGCTTTTGCAATGCTTTTGCCATCCAATACGCTGAATACCCAAAACCAGACCCCATCTCAAAAATACATATAGGGTTTGTTATCAATACCAACTGATGTAAAACGCGTCCAACAAGTGGACCGACAATTGGAAACCTATTTTCCCGCGCATGAATTTCCATTTCTGTTAACACTTCATCACGGTCAGGAATAATATCATATAAATAATCGTTAATTGAAGGATGTAAAATATCTATTCGTTGCATTAAGTACTCCTATTAACATTGGTATCATAATCCCAGTATAATTGTGAATTATTGTGTATTAGTATTAGTATTACTCATTTCTCCAACGTTCAAGAGGATGTTCCCTTGGTATTAATGGCATATATACTCGGGACTTCTGACGATGGGATTCCCATGTAGCATGAATCATCTCCAAACAATCTCTACCATCCCTACCACTTGCAAATGGATCGCGATCTTCCTCAATTGCATCAATCAGATCACGTAACATGAGACGTTGTAGTAACAAACGTATTGAGCCTTTATCTCTCTGAATTCCTTGTTCATCAAGGTCTTCATCAGAAAGATGTACCTGTTCCCACATTTCTGCAGGTGTTTTATGTTGTCCTTTATGGATATACATCGTTGTGCCGACACTCTCTCGAATAGCAATTCTTCCCTCAGTTCCAATTATATCTATACCGTATGCATTATCGTTTGTTTGGGGTTGTGCAAGGAATTGTACATCTGCATGGATACCGTTCTTAAAGCGAAAGGAAGCGTGCCCACGTTCCCCAAGGACAAGTCCAGCATCGCGATCGTGAGGGTGGACTTCCTGTGTATGTCTTATATCTTCAGCAGTTGATTCTCTTCCATCCATCTGGACAAGATGTGCGTGTGTCCATTCAACATCACCACCGAAAAGACGTAACCAATCATACAGGTGAGTTCCCATTTCCATCAAAGAGTTCCCTACTTTGCGTCCACCTTTGTCTGTTGCTTTCATCAGAACGACATCCCCAATTTCACCTTGTTCAATTAGAGATAGGACGTGTCGATTATAAGGACTTGCACGTTTAATATGGTTTATGGCAAACTTAACCCTGTTTTTGTCGCAGGTTTCAACCATTTCATCTGCTTGAATAAGGTTGAGTGCAATCGGTTTTTCACAGAAAACGTGGACGCCACGTTGTGCTGCAGCAACAGTTGGAGCGTGATGTACGGGTGCTTGTGTTGGGATGATTACAATATCGGGTTTCTGTTCATCAAGCATCTTCTCATAATTGTCATAGATTGCCTTGACACCGAAACGTTCTCCCCATGCTTTTGCGCGTTCCAGATGTATTTCTGCTCCAGCAACCAGTTCACAGTTTTCTTCTAACATTGCTGCTTGTGCATGGTGTCCACCCATGCCGCCTAAGCCAATAATTGCAACACGGTATTTCTTCATAGATGACTCCAGTATTGATGGGATCTTCATAGAGTTTATCATATCAACATTAGGTTGTAGGTGCAATAAAAAAGGCACGATTAATGAACCGTGCCTTTTTTAATCGAGTTTGGTATATGGTAATCAGTGATTCTTCACATTTGCCCAAGTGGTTGTCAACTTTTCTGTAGTAGGTTTAACATCATAGAATCTGTCTATATCTAATGCAATCTCATAGATGAATTTAGAACCATTGAAGATATCAGTTACGTTAGAACCGTCAAAGTTCGAGCGTCGAATCCTACCCGGTTTTTGTTTCACTATACCCTTTTCTACCCAGTACATCTCTTGTGAATACATATCTAATGCAATATCACCAGGGTTGACCAAGTCAGTAAGGATGGTTGTTTTATCCTTTCCATCAAATGAGGCACTTCTAATTATACCAGTTACTACTTGTGTCCAGTACATCCTACGGTTGTGTAGATCAAGTGCAAGTCCCCACGCATCCATCATTGATATACCAAGGTGTTCGTGATTTGATCCGTCAACGTTTGCTCGAGCGATAGTACCATTAAATGAATCGGCAAAATACAGCTTACCATCCCTTGCATCGAGTTCAAGACTCTCTGCGTCTACAGAAAACGGTAATAATACATTCCTTTCCATTTCAATGTGTTCAATATTGGATCCGTCATTGTTTACACTTCGAATTCCCCACGGAACATTATTTCCCCAATATACCTTGTTAGCCTCTATATCTAATGCAATGGAGAAAGGGTTATTTGCCGCTTCTCTTGGTGGTTTATTAGGAGCTACTTTATCAACGATCATTTCAATTTTTGAACCGTCTAAGTTAGCACGATATATTCTTGGTGGCGTAACCCAATATATCTTACGGTTTGACATGTCTAAAGCTATATCTCTTACCCATCCAACATCAGTTAGAATTTCCTGAACATCACTTCCATTTATTTTCATCCGTTTGATTTTATCTCGTTCCGAAAAATATATATACCCTTTTCTACGTGCGTATCCTACATCCTGGATGATAATAACCAAGATAACCGAAACTAAAATAAACAAAAGTAGTCTTGAAATAAGAAATTGATTGCTCATACTATTAACTCCTGTTTCCCAAACCTGTTGTATTTTACTTTTGAATAAGCATTTTACGTGTTGCCGAAAACTCACCAGCATTGATTGTATAGAGATATACACCACTACTGATTGGTTCACCAGTGTTATTATGTCCATCCCAGTACACTGCTTTAGATTTCGATGTATAGTCTCCCGTTGCCATTTTTCCCGGAGATAGAGTACGAACTAATTTACCTGTTGCTGTATATATCTCTATCGTTACATCGCTCTCATCTGCAAGACGAAATGGAATCCATGTTTCTGGGTTGAATGGATTGGGGAAGTTCTGTAGTAGTTGATTACGTTTTACCTGTCCAAGTGTAACAAACTGTTTCCCCTTTGGCTCCACAGAATAAGGTAAGAAAGAGAGCAAATCTTTTATATCCAAGATATTATATTGCCCGGTTTGATTGTGGGACAGTAAAACTGTCCCATCCTTACTGAGATCTATATAACCAGATGGAAATGATATATTCTTTATAGGTCTATTTTTTTGCCATTCTATGATTCCGTCGTTAGTTAAAAGATAGCGACCATCTTGAGTAAATTGCACTGGACTATATCCATAACCTCCCATTTTTGATAATAGTTCCGCCCTGTCTGGTAAAAGGTGCCAAATATGGATTTCTTTATAATATCGGGCTGCCAAAAATGCAGAGCCATCCGAATTTGTGGTAAAAGCTGGTGGTGAACTAAAGTTGGTTACCCCTTCTGGTGCCTGCCATGCATACATGAAGACAAATGTGTCGTTTATAGGTTTCCACAATTGGATCCAATATTGATAATTATTGTTATTACCGGTTCGTCCTGAAGCTACAAAGTAGGTATCATTTTCACTAAAGGCAAATTCTCTATATCCTTTTATACCAACTGGGACATCATCTTGTTTGAGATTCTGGGATTTATCAGAATTATTCATATCCACAATTGCAAGATCATCATTACCATCTGATACAGCAAGCCACCTACCTGTTTGGCTGAATGCAATTTTTTCAATAGACCAAACAAACTTCGGAGGAATTTGGGTTTCAACATTACCTGTTTGAATGTCAAGAATATCAATCCACGGATCTTTGCCAACAGCAATCTTTTTACTATCCGGTGAAATTGCCAATCCTTCGAATCTATAATCCTCTGCAGAAATTAGTAATCCCATCTGTTGTGTTGATACATCCCAAGTCTTTATAAAATGACGAGATAATGAGACTACCGTTTTTCCATCAGGACTCAAATCAGGGAGTTCCCAGAACCAACGTCCTGCAAAGTCTGTCCACTCATGCACCGGTTCTTTTTTCTCTATATCCCATAGTATAATCCCATCAGAATATTCAATTAGTGATGTTTTCCCGTCTGGAGATATTTCTATTCTGCTTAAACTACGAAACTTCGTCTCAATGGTATCAATTTGTTCACTCGACTTAACATTCCAGACTCTGACCTTTTCATCCCATCCTTCCCATGGATTAAGTCCAGACCTCCAGAACCTTGCTGTTGTCGTGGTAACATATAAATGTTGACTATTCGGACTAAAGGCAATGCTTGTAATATATCCATTACCGTTCTTGGTTGTCCATAATAGTTGTCTTGTTGCCACATCCCATATATAAACTATGCCTGCGATGCTTTCAAACGAAGCCAAGTACTTTCCATCAGAACTGATAACCAGACCATCAACCCAGTCACCTGTGTGTCCTTCAATGTGCTCAACTAATGTGCGTGTTTCGATGTTCCACACCTCTATATCTGGTCGTTGTGATGCCACAAATAGAAATTTTCCATCTGGTGTAAACACCATTTTATTCTCGCCTGCAGGACTGAGACAGGTACGACTTGTCCCCCTTCCGTCAGGATATGTATAGGTATAGCATGGGTTAGCTGGACGTCGGGCATCTACCATCATGCCAATTTGTTCACCTGTTTGCCAATTCCATAGATTAACTTTGTTGCTAATAATTGCTGCAAATATTGGTTCAGTAGGACTGAAGGCAGCGATACGAAAATCATCTTCAATATCCCATTGAGAAATTTGCGCACGTGCATTAACATCCCAAATCTCTATAGTATATCCCCTGGGATTATCTAACGATTTCTGAATTGCACAATGCGTGGTTTCTGAACTAAAGACAACATCATCATATTCATTTAGCTTAGCAAATTCATCTATCACTAAACCTGTATCGGCATTCACGATTTGAATATGTGTTGGTACAACGCGGACAAATGTGTCATTTGTAAGAAAAGCGTGCTGTAGTGGGGTTGGTTGTCCAATTGTTGCAATTGGTTCAATGGCATTAATAAACCGAGGTATACCTAAAATCCATAAAAGTGTACCATATAACAATAATCTACGTCTTAAATGAGTGGGGTTGGTATTCATGATAAATCTCCTATTGCTCCTATAGTAATCTTACTGGGAGATGTATATAGGTTTTATTCAGACCTATTTCATCAATTATATTTAGATGGTTCTCTTTCCCTGCAAATAGAAATGGGATTAGAATCCAACCATTGCACGAACATAGGTGGTATTACTTATCGTATGCCGGAACAGATTGTTTGTTATACGGTGTCCGGAAAGTACTACAATATAGAACCCCAGCCAACTTCCCCTATTGATAGCTTGAATTTCAAAAATACGGGTGCGTAGGTCGGGACGATGTAAATATGGGATTTCCGTATCAACAGGAAAATTCCGTAAATAGTTCTTAAAGATCTTATTTCGGTTGGTAAATTTCCTATATTGAAATCCACCGAGAATTTTAAATCTCTGTGTAAACTGATAATCCAGTCGAAAACCGAGAATATCCTCGCGACTTCTTTTATTGAACCGTAAATATTCGACTGTCTGATCATCGGTTGGTGAATACAATTTAGGGTTAAGTATTTTGGGTATTTCATCACCATCTCTATCAAAAGCGCGTTCCCAAACATATTTTACCATCGGGGTAAGTGAGAAACCTTCACTATGTTTTCTGATAAATGGAAGATTACCCAAGGGAATTTCGTATCTTGCTTTAAGAATTGTCAGTTGATTGTATATAATCTGTTCCGCATAACGGCGTTTCTTCCAGTTTGATTCATCATAAATTAAACCTGTATCGCTTGGATCAAGAGCATTTAATCCGTGATCTGGATAGAAAGGGTAATATCTTCTTCTGTTAACAGAACGCACCTGATCTATTGGCACCATAAAATCAACACGTTCATCAGGTTCAAAATTCTCTGTTCCAGGATCATATTCAATATCTGTAAACAGTGCTTTTTCAACATCCTGTTCAAATTGTTTATGCATAAAAACTAATGCCTTGGCTTCAAGCGTCAAATTCTTCACAGCAGTATATATGAGTTGGAAAGTTGTTGTATTCCTACGCGCGTTGTAATAATCAAGCTCATCATTAAAATGGATCGGTTCCAATTCTCCAACAGGTAAGGCAATTGTGTATTCCGGAATATCATCTTGTGCTCTAACATATCTATTTTGAAAGAAAAAACTACCAAAATCGGGGATGTCGCGTTCATAGGTGAGATGTATGTATTTGGAGTTGTTTTTCCGTCTGCTTGAAATCTCCCGTTCGTTTATCCAACCAACTTTGAGTGCGAGATTGTCAAGTATATCGTATTCTGCTTTAAGGTGGTACCCTTTACGATCTATTCCATATTCGTATTCTGGTTCGTAGTTATCTTCAATGGAATCAACAATGCCGTTATTGTTTAAGTCAGTAATGTTTGTGAACACAGGTGGGTCAGCATCAAAAATAAGAAAGTCCTCTTGGAAATCTAATACACCGTTCTGGTCTCTGTCATCTGCGAGTGGAATGAGTCCATCAAAGTCGATGTCATCGGGCCAGTCATCCCCATCATCGTCATCCTCAACCAAATTGTAAATGCCTTCATCCCATGATTCTACTTCAGGAGGAATTGGGTTATTACCTTGGGGTGGACCAATTGTATAAATTTGACCTCTCCCCGGATGTGCACCAAAATTCTGGTAGTTGGTTGTGTAGCCAGGATCAATATGATATATTGCACCCTCTAAGTGAAGTTTTTCAAAGCGGGATTCAAGTTGGATAAACCATGCCTTTTCTCTACCGAGAATACCATCTCCATCCTCTTCAGTTCCGTCCCCTCCCAATAAAGTTTCAAACCGTTCACCTTCCGTTTCCGAGTAAGTGGGAATCCCCTGTGCATCTACATAGAGTCCAGTTCGTCTATCAAGGGATACACCTGTTTCTTCTTCTCCAGTGGGGGTTTTTACTGTAGTCTCCTTACGACTAAATCCTACCTTGTCTTTTGGAACTGTTGGATACTGTTTATATTTGCCGTTAATAGAATACTGTGCTCTGATGCGGACATTACTGACCGTTCCTTCAATATCAATTCCGTATAAAGTGGCAGCTCTTGCACTACCATAACGATATCTTACTTTCCGAGGTCTTCCTTCACCCTTCCACTCACTGGGATTGTCAGCAAGTTTTCTTCTGTTAGAAATATATTCATCAGATTGTCCATAATTACCAGGAGCTTGTATAATATCACGATAGGGAATTTGAATATGTCCATCGTCGGTTTTAATCCACTCTTGCAATGACGGATTTGATTCAGATTTATTTGCTTCGCTAAATCCGATGACAGCAATGTTGTAATCCCCCGCAACTACCATATCAAACACAACAGATCTAACAGTTCGTGGGTCAATATCTATTCTTTGATCAGTGAGAATCAAGTCGTATTTCATCTTATTGAAACCACTAACGATTCTCCATTTCCCGTCTACTGAATTCCGTACTACTGAAGGGCCTCCAGCGTGATTAACAGGAACGATCTGGTCCGCACTGACTTCAATGTAGCGTGTTTCTTCTGGTAGGTGTTTTGGTTCAATTCCCTCTTTGATATCTTCAGGTGTCAATTCTTCAAGTTCTTGTGTAACGATGGTGATCTTCATGCTCTTAAATGCAACACCAACCCCTTCCTGAATACTATCCCCATGTAAAGCTGCATCATAATTGTCAAAATCTGTTAATAGGTCTGTATGGTTATCTTCGGGTGAGTCATCACGAAAAACAATAGATATTACTTCGGGTGGTGTATTTGCAACGGTTCCCATCAATGATCCAATTAATCGTTCTGGATGTTCCTTATGCATATTAACATACGTAAAACCTACACGAAATAACTCACCTATCAATCCTTGTCCACGAAACCCAACCAATCTTGCATTTTCAATATTCCTGACACCAGATAACTGGTTCAACCCATTTCTTCGACCGAGTTCTCCACCCAGTCTTTGTCCTGGAATAGCGTCTGTAATTCGAATGGGATTAGAGATCCGTGAGTGGATAAGTGAAAATAGATGGTGTTCTTGAGCAAAAGAAATATCCCATCGCAAACCATCGAATTCTGTCTTATATATAATATATCGATTTGGAAACAAAGTAGAAGGTTTTAGTCGTAAGTGATCCCCTATAGCAAACTCAGTAAATCTTCCAAGAAAAGTTTCTTCAACTATTATAGTCCGTTCTAATTGCGAAGTGAAACGCAGACTATCAAGTTGCCCTGTCCACCCCACAACCAATTTACCGTTCTTATCAAATTGTTTTTCATCAGAATATCTATTGAGTTCTGTCCCTTCAACAATTTCTGTACCATAGAGATCATAGTAAAAGTTGGGTTCTTCGTCCAATTGGAATCTATCTGAGAACTTATCAGCTCCTTCGATAGCAGGCAATAAAGGTTCATACGGACCGAGACTTTGTGCCCCACAGCCAAAGAATACGAACATTCCTATCATCCAAAACAGCATTAAAGCACAATTTACAACCAGTTTAAACTTATTCATTCGCTGGGTATTCCATCTGATAGACTGCAGTATTTTGATACATATATAAACCTATGAGTAAGATCAGGATAAAAAGTTTTATTCAATTTTAGGTATTTTCACATTCGGTTAGGACTATAAATTGGCACGAAAATGGGCAGCTAAGAATACCAATGCACATTTTGGGGCAACAAATAACAACCGAGAGAGATAAACCACCCAGTTTACATTTCCAACAATCTGGTATTGTATGGGTAGTAGGATATATAACCAAGAAAGGTGTTTTTAAAATATGTTGTTATCTTAATCTGCTACAGTGAAAAACTGAATGGTTTCAATTTCTCCAAATACTGTAGTATGGAATTTTTTCACTTTTACAGCATCTGTATTGACAACGAGCGGAATATCAAATGGCAATTGATTGATTTGATGTATTTTTTGCTTCAGTTGCCACCTCTGTTTTGTATCACGGACATAGATTTCGATGTTTCTTAACTTTCCTTCACCTATCAGTCTAATTTTTCGTATTTTCGCAATTTCAGGTAATGAAAAAATATCATAATAGTATGTATGATCATTAATAACTGGTCGGTCAATTAATACATATTCCTGCTCCTGTAAAAGTGTGGCACAACCTCCTAAAGAAAACCAGAACAACAAAATTAATACTAACGTCCATTTATTCATAATACTTCCTGAATCTACGTATAATGGGTCTCAGGACTGATTAACTACATCGTTTATAATAGTTAGCATTCCAGCGAAAGTGGTGATAATGCATTAGCCAATGCTGAAGTTGATATGCAAATAAGACATAAGGAATGAAAAATTCTATGTCATTAATTTTCATCCATATTTTGCTCTACTTGGGGTTTGTCTCTGATTGTATAGAATTCTACAGACCAAATACGACCCGAACCTGTTGTGTTTGGTTTGATGATTTTGATTGCATCCGTCTTAGCACTAACAAAGACTTCATGTGGGAATGTAATTGCATTCGCTATCTTTTTATACGGTTTCCATCGTTTCTTACTATCCCGTACGTGTATTTGAAAATTGGAATATTTTCCTTCACCTTGAAAAACGACCTTTCGAACCTGTGCTATTTCAGGCATAGCATAAATCATGCCGTGGAAAACAGCCTTTTCTGAAATTGGTTTGTCAATAAGGACATATTCCTGTTTTGCAAAAAGTGCTGCACACCCCGTCAAAAATAAAAATGGTAGTGTAAGGATTATATATTTCCATCTGTTCATATTCTTCCCTCCAAATTAGATTTCGTACTCTTCTAATTAAATGTAAGCAATATATATGCCAATAAATTAAACTAACATAACAACGGAATAAGCAATATATGCATCATAAACAGTTTTCAGCCGATACATACTATTATCGAACTCACGGTACCTTTAGATATTCCATTAATTCTATTATATGAATATATACAAAACTGTCCATATTATGAACAGTATATCCGTCAACCATTGTACTATCCTTCAATTGATAGTTCTACATTCCTTTTGATGAATATTCCCAATAAACATTAAGATTACCCTAACGTCTATCCGTTATAGATAATATCCCATAACTCGGATATTTGAAATTGAAATAGGGTATAACAAATTTACGGTTTTACTTTATATTTCTCATTATTAAGCTCATTTTAATCAGACTTACTGTACATATAAATAAAGACAGAACATGGAGAAGTAAATGGTTGATTGTTGGGGACTATATGAAATATCACTGAATGGTCCAGATTCAGGGAACCCGTTCGTAGAGGTAGAATTAACAGCCGAATTTAAACACGAAAATAATACCTTTATTCCGCATGGATTTTATGATGGGAACGGTATCTATAAAATCAGATTCATGCCTAACGAAATTGGGGAATGGACATACACAACAAAAAGTAATATAACAGAACTAAATAATAAAATCGGACAATTTACGTGTGTTGAACCTTCAAAGGAAAATCACGGTCCCATACAAATTCATAAAGATTTCTATTTACAGTATGCGGACGGAACGCCATATCATCAATTTGGCACAACATGCTATGCATGGACACATCAAGGGAATGCAATGGAGGAACAAACGTTAAAGACCCTCCAAAATGCCCCATTCAATAAACTACGGATGTGTATCTTTCCAAAAGACTATGTATACAATAAAAATGAACCCCTCTATTACCCTTATGAAGGCAAGCCACTCACAGATTGGGATTTCACCAGATTCAACCCAGTATTTTGGCAGCACTTTGAAAAACGTGTTCAAGATCTATTAAATCTTGGTATAGAAGCAGACATTATACTCTTCCATACTTATGATAGGTGGGATTTTGAGAACATGGACGCCGAAAGCGATGATCGCTATATCCGTTACGCGGTTGCCCGTTTAGCAGCCTACCGTAATGTCTGGTGGTCACTTGCCAATGAATACGACATCATGCCATCAAAGGATGAAACCGATTGGAACCGTTTCTTCCAAATAATCCGTTATCACGACCCATATCAACGTTTACGAGGAATACATAACTGCAGAGGTTGGTATGATCATTCGAAACCATGGGTAACGCATACCAGTATCCAGACATCCAACATGGAACACGGCATTCGCTACCGATGCCAATACGGCAAACCTGTCATCTATGATGAATGTAAGTATGAAGGAAATATACCACATGGATGGGGAAACATCAATGCTCAACAAATGGTGCATCGTTTTTGGTCTGGAACACTTTCAGGATGCTATGTGGGTCACGGTGAAACTTATGAACATCCTGAAGACCTACTCTGGTGGGCAAAAGGTGGTATTCTACGTGGTGATAGTCCCCCACGCATTGCTTTTCTAAAAGAATTCATGGCAGATGCACCACCTTTCGATACACTTGAACCTGTTGGTGATGATGCCGGACGATATATCCTTGCTAAACAGGGTGAATACTATCTTGTCTACACAACCGAACCACAGGATATCACCATAGAACTAAGCGGAGACCAACCCTACAAAATTGATGCTGTTGATACATGGAACATGAAAATCCTTCCTATCGGCACGGCACAACCTGGAGAGTATACCTTTACTTCACCACACCCTGATTTTGCATATCGATTTACACCGTATGTCACAGGTGAAAAAATCCGTCCTCAGGTAAAAGCAACCGCAAATATTGTTCAAGGAAGTGCTCCTCTTACAGTAAACTTTTCTGCAGAAGGTAACTTGTCATATAGTTGGGATTTTGGCGACGGCACAACATCCACTGAATCAAATCCTACCCACACCTATCAAGATATGGGACAATACACAGTAAACTTAAAGGTTGCTGATGCAGAAGGCACAACATCAACGACAGCATTTAAGATTGACGTATTACCCAAAACACCCGTAGACATGGGTACATACAAAGAATTCCCAGGTTCGAAAGATGGACTTGTCTTTTTATGGAACGGTTCACTTGAGCAGAGCAATGAAATCGAACTCTTGGATGGGGCTGCAATTACAGTTGACGGTCAGTTGGATGTGTCAAACGGAACTATTCTTCCCAAGAATGTGAATGAAATCCTTCTGAATGAATGCCAAAAAAGCAACCAATTTACTCTTGAATGTCTTATAACTACAGAAAACTTGAATCAGTCTGGTCCCGCCAGGATTATTACGTTCTCAAACGATATCACACATCGAAACTTCACCTTGGGGCAGGAGAGTAACCGCATCGCAGTACGTATTCGTACACCTCGTACCGGTGAAAATGGAATGGGTGGTGAATTCTCTTTTGGAAAGATTGAATCAACTATTCCTTTACACATCATCGTAAGTTATTTTGAAGGAAATACATACTGTTATCTTGATGGAGAATTGGTCTATACAAGTAAAAGCATTCAAGGCAACTTTAGCAATTGGGAATCTTCTATACTACTTTTTGGTGATGAAGTAAATGGTAGTAGAAGTTGGATTGGCAGACTAAATAATATCGCAATCTACAGTCGATTTATCGGATTAGATGAAGCGAAAATAAAGTATAACATAACCCAGAATAAATGATATAATCACTTACTTAGATTACACCTTCGATGAATTCAACACAGTTGTAAAGGATGTCAATTCGTATGCATACGCAGAGAATAATCATACCTCCCAGAATCGCGACTTTCAGAAATCTCTACTTACTTATATTGATATGTAGTATCTATGTAATCTCAGTCTTTATGTCTGGATGTGGTCCGTTAGGAACGCACGATCCTGAAGCCGATACGCCTTACGGTGAATCCAATCCAAATGCTAAACCCAAACAGACATGGACCGTTAAACGGACACTTATCAGTAATGAAGTCAACTGTATTGCAGCGGATTCAGATAATGTATGGATTGCAACAGCAAAAGGTGTCTCTCGCTGGATTCGAACGCAAGATAAATGGCTACACTATACCATGGAAGATGGATTGGCAAATGATATGGTCAACGCTGTTGCCATTGAAGGAAAATCGGTGTGGTTCGCCACAAATGAGGGTGTCAGTAGATTGGACATTCAAACAAATACCTTTTCTACATTTCGTACTATTGACGGACTGGCAAGTGATAAAGTATCATCCATCGCTGTTGATGGCAACTATGTCTGGTTTGGCACATCAAACGGTCTGAACCGTTACGACAAAACGATCGATAGTTGGGCTGTTCGAACTCGAAAAGACGGTTTAGTTAGCAGGATTATCACGACAATAGCCGTTGAACCTGAATATGTGTGGGTTGGAACTGATCGTGAGATAAATCCTGATCCACATGGATGGGATGAAGATCCGAGATTTAGTAGAGGTGGTGTAAGCCGGTATCACCGAGACACAGATTCCTGGAATAACTATACGAAATCAGATGGTTTAATTGACAATGAAATCGCAACAATCGCTGTAGATGATGACAGTGTTTGGTTTGGTACACAACACAGAGGGGTTAGTCAATATAATCAAGTTGACCAGACATTTATCAAGACATATACAAAGACAGACCTCCTAAAAAGCAATTTCATTACCTCGATCCGTACAGATGGCTTCCAAGTCTGGTTTGGAACGGCTAATTCTGGTGTTCATCGATTCATCAAACCCGTTAACACATGGGTACATTACACAAAAGCAGATGGACTTACAAGTAATAATGTGAGTTGGATAACAACACAAGGCAACGATGTTTGGTTTGCCAGTAAAGAAGATGGTGTAAGTCGATTCGATAAGGTTAGCGGAGAATGGACTAATTATAAACAAGCTGACTTTCTTGCAGACAATGATGTAAGAGATATAACACGGGATACGGATGGCAACCTTTGGATTGCCACAGTAGCTGGACTCTCGATATTTTCACCCTCAACAAAAACTTGGGAAGTAATCTCTAAGGAAGACGGTCTCCCCACTCCTTACATTATGTCCGTTGATGTTAAAGCACAGACACCCAAAACTGATCAGAATGAATTATATGAGATCTCCAATGTCCTATCCAGTAAAGGACAGATTTGGATTGGAACTGCAAGAGGACTCGGTTCGTGTGACTATATCGGTGAAAAGTGGACATTTTATAGACCATCTGAAGGAGAAGCTTTTGTGACTGCTGTCGCTATACAAGACAAGTCCTTTGATACATCTCAGAGTGCAGATAAAATTTGGCTCGGTACAAATGTTGGACCTGCAGTATTTGACGTGGATACAAAACAGTGGACAAAACTTACCCTCCCAGATACCCCTAAGAATCCCTTGATATTATCCGTTTTTATTCATGATGAAAGTGTATGGTTTACTGGTGTGGAAGGTATATGGCGATATTCAATTACCGATAAGCAGATGTCTCGTCTCACAGATGGACTTGAAAAACCCTATGTAAACTTACTTGTATCTGCAGAAAATACAATTTGGGCAGGCACTCAAACTGGGTTAGCAAGATTTGAGAATACATCACAGCAATGGAAACCCATACCGTTAAAAAATAGTACTGACGGGAAGCATGCTCCTCTGAATATAACCGCCCTCGATTATCAAAATGGTGTCCTTTGGATTGGTACACCCCAAGGAATTGGTAGTTATTCAATAGCAACAGAGGAATGGATACCGAACGAAAAAACTTACAATGTACGTGATATCATTTGCGATAAAGATAGACTATGGATAGCCACCAATACCGGTCTGATTGAACATCAACTCCAAAATGGTGAACAAGTTTTACATCAGTCTCGACCAGTACGTGAACCTTTACTTGAGAAGAAAACCTCCCAGATCAAATTCGACGGTGATTATATTTGGTTTTCTAACTGGCGATCTTCTCGCAATGGAGGTATTTTACGTTTCCATCGTCCATCAAAAACCTGGCAACGGTTCACACGATTGGATATTTTTCAGTCTACATTGAAAAAGACGATGACTGTACTCCGTTGGACTTATGTAGATGATGATGCAGTCTGGTTCACATCAGACTACGGTGTACTACGATACGATAAAGCTAAAGATGTATGGCAACATTTTACTATGAAGGATGGATTAGCTTCAGACGATCTGCACAAAATTGATGTTAGCGATAAAGCGGTGTGGATAATTGCAATGACTGGACAGGAGTTGAATCGGTATGATAAAGAAACTGGTACCTGGAAGATTGTGAGGCAACCAGATCGGAGAGATGAAAGAGAAAGACTCAGAGGAATTGCGGTTGACGGATCTGAAATTTGGTTCGGTACCGGAGATGCTTTGATACGGTATAATGAAGATACAGAAGAATGGAAAGGTTATAGACCAAAGGACGGTTTAGCTGGCAGGGGTGCTGAATGGATTACAATCGACGAAGATTTTGTTTGGGTGGCTCGATCCGAATGGGATAGACATAGTAATCGTCCACTATCCAGATACAATAAAAAGACCAAAAAATGGGACACATTTTCCACAAATGATGTTCTCGCACATAAGACTATAAAACGGATTATTTCTACAAAGAACGATGTATGGATTCAATACAGACCATGGGATAATGCAGTAACCCGATATGATAAACTCAATCAAGAATGGACGACAATCAAATCTGAACGTGGAACCCTTGAACTTGCAGCAGATGAAGACTATCTCTGGTTGGCTGTTCCAAATAACGGTCTCAGACGATTTCATTTCGCTTCGGGGACATGGTCAGCATTCAAAGATATTGAAGGATTACTACATAACCACGTAGGAGAATATGGTCTGGCAGTTGATAAAGATTATGTATGGGTAGGTACAATACGCGGTCTATCCCGGTATGATAAACACAAGGAATCTTGGACACCTTTCATTCCTTTACCAACGCTATCAGGACGGACTGTACGGACTGTGGATGCAGACGAACGATTCGTATGGATTGGAACGGACAGTGGTGTATCCCGTTATGATAAAGGATTGGGTACATGGAAGAACTATAGACAGACTGGCGGTTCTGAGGAAATTGCTACACACGACGGACATTGGCATCGCCATAGACCGAAATCACGCGGGATGCTCTCAGATAACGCTGTGAGTTCAATTGTCGTTGATGAACAATATGTGTGGGTAGGTACAAGAGATGGTGCAAACAGGTTTGATAAAATCGCACTCCGATGGGATCAATATAAAACCGAACACGGATTACCCGCGAATAATGTAACATCTGTCAGTACAGATGGAAATAATATATGGGTAGGTACAAATTCAGGTATTGGCAAATACCCTCGTACCGCGGATGACCTGAATGCTTGGATCGCGTATACCTCCGGCAGTGAAATTCAACCCTCAGCGGTATCTAAGGAGTTTGCCGAATCACTTGTTACGGATGAAATATGGACAATAACAGCAAGCAAAAAGAACGTTTGGGTCGGAACACGTCGAGGCGTGAGTAAATACGACATTGGTCGCGATATCTGGAAAACTATCACTAAAGAGGATGGACTCGTTAGCAACGAAATTAGTTGTATTGCTATTGATCGAACTCGTGTTTGGTTCGGGAGTGACCAAGGTGTAGCACTCTATAATGAAGACACAGAAGATTGGCGTATCTATAACACAGAAAATGGACTCATAAGTAATAAAATAACAACCATCGGTGTAGATGGTAATGATGTCTGGATAGGCACATACAACGCTGGTGTCAGTCGATTCGATCAATTAGAAGATACTTGGAAAACTTACACAAGAGATGAAGGTTTATCCCACAACGGTATTCTATCAATGTCTATAGACAATACGTACGTCTGGTTCGGTACATATCGGGGTTTAAGCCGTTATGATAAGCGGTCAGGTATCTGGACAACATTTACCGAAGCCTACGGTCCTGAAGATATCGTAAGATAGATATCGGTTAGCATGTAGTCTACCATTAATATATTAACATAGATATGCATAATACCTTCTCAAAAAGTTCTATTAGGCATCGTACTGTAATTAAATCCATTCTACTACCTTTCACTTTTTTCTTCCTCTGTTCTCCCTTCTTCCATGTTAACGCTGAGGATGTATACAGTCTATTCGGTAAACTATTCCTTTCGGGACGTGTAGAATATGATTTTACCAATAGACGTAACTTTCTTGCCGACACAGAGGATGAACGTGTCAGACAAGATAATTTTGATTTTGACCGTCTTTTCAGACGTGGGTTTCATAGTGTATTGGTTATTGAAGAAACGGCAGGTACAGTAAATAATATATTGAGTCTCGGTGAAGTTCCCACAACATTCACGAAATTCACCTTTGATCAAATAGATATGAGCGGAGTGCGATGGGAGGTACGTTCCAACCGAACAGATTGGACTATCCTGATGGTACCGGGAACACTGAACCGGTTAAGTGGGCAAGGAAGACGAATAGAGGGTTCAGGAATGGGGTTGCGGGAGGTTACTAAATTTGGCAAATCACAACTTGGACTTTCTTGGTATTTTCGGGAAACACCTGTTTGGGCAATAGACATGGAAACGAACTTCGCCAACTATGGATTAAAAGCAGAGATAGCCGTCACACCTAAAAACGCTCTATATAAAGATCTGAATTCACGGTTTGACGCGACGACAACTGTTTTCAAAGCTTTCCGAACTGTCGGCGATACACTTCTACAAGCTGAGGCATATCGGGTCGGTCCGCGTTTTGATGCTTCTCGGTCAGTAGGGGATAATGATGATCAGGACAGGTATTCAGATAACACATTTCCTGATCCACCTTCCCTAATTATTCCTGGTGACCTCGATAAAAACAATAACGGAACTTTTGATTATGAGGACGATATCCTACTGTTTGATGTCGATGAGGATTTTCTTGACGAAAGTGATCAAAACAACAACGGGATACGAGATGAAGAGGAAAATGATAAAGACCCAAATTACGAGTTTGATGTTGGACTACAAGGCATACGATTCTTCATGAATCGAAAGATATACCATAAACAGAGCGTCATCGATTTAGACCTTGGTATGCAAATAGAGGAAAACCATAGATATCGTAATATTCCAAGATCAAGTAAAGCGTATGGTACTATGATATACAAACGGCAGCTTGCACGAGCTTCTACTTTTATACTTGAGAATGAACTCAAACTGGTGAAAGATGAAATACCGGATGAAACTTGGTATTATGCTGGTTTCTTAAGAAGACAGGATGAAGATCTGTTTAAAAGACAACCACACATTCAAGATATGTTGGAAGACAATGATTTACAGTTCTTTTACGTTGATGGTGGTGCGGAAGTCGAAAAACGACGAATTGATCCATTGCTGATGCAGAATGATCTCATCAACACTGCGAAACTTACATGGGAGTATCTGGGAATCAGACGAATGGTTACCACTGCCCGCGCAAAAATACAATATGATATCGATTTTGATAATGATAATGAGCACTACGAAGTCGGAATCTTTAAAACGTTATACCGACTACGTCCATCAAAATCACTGGAAATCAGTCCTATGTTTAAGTATACCATTCGGAATGGTTTCCGTATGGCAGAGGATAGACTGGATTACCTAAAATTAAGAGGAGAGATTGACGGTAGAGATGTCACACGTGAACTAAGATTACGGCATATTGAGCAAGCACATGTCCGAGATATGACACCTGCTCTTATTCTTAAAATAGTATATCAGTTTACAAAGACGATTAAACTTACAGGGGGTGGACAATTACTCCTTTTTAATGATTTACTGAAAGATGATAATGACTTTGTTCGTCAAGCACTGTTAGCAGAAATGGAAAAGAGTTTCGTTGCTTATCGTAAGCAGATGTTTCTCCATATAGGAGCACGGTACATTGACCAACGTGCAATCGGTGATGTTAACGACCAGAATTATATGGAGATATTTGTACGCGTGTTTGGGAAATTCTAAACTACATTTACAATATTTCATTAAAACCCGAACTTTTTCTTTTGTTCCTTGACAAATAGAATTATAATTATGTACAATACTATTACTCCGTATTTAGAAATAGTATTTGATTTCCGTATTATAGAAGTGAATTATGCAAGCTTTGTTTTATTATAATTAAGGGTATTCTACTGTATCAAACATCTGATAATTGAAAACCTATTGGACTTAAATGAGGATTAAAGGGATGAAACCCAACAGATTACACCATTTAGAGCTTGAAGTTATGAAAGCAATCTGGAAACTTGAGCGTGCCACTGTCAATGATGTGCTTGATGCTATTGACCGTAAAATTGCTTATACCACTATCGCTACGACCATGAAGAGTCTTGAGAAAAAAGGGGTTCTATCACATCAAGTTGAAGGTAGAACCTTCGTTTACCAACCATTGGTCAAAGAAACTGAAATTACACATACAATGTTGATCGATTTACTTGAACGTCTTTTTGACAATTCCGCCGAAAAACTGGTAAATACTCTTCTTGAAGTTAGACAAACAAGTTCTGATGAATTGAATCGTTTACAACAACTTATCAATGACTATCAACCGGAAGAAGTAACATCTACAAGGAGAGACTGATGACTCATCAAATCCTACTTTCATTGCTCAATTGTTCATGGCAATGGGGATTATTAGGTGGTTTAACATGGCTTATAACCAGACGATTCCATCAATCAAACAACACAGTTCATTTACTATGGTTATTGTTTTTAATCAGCTTACCAATTCTATTCGCATTAAATCAATTTATTCCTGGACTCTCTATCGTACAAGCTGAATCTAAATTAATTGCCACACAATCCTTGGAGGTGTCAAGTTTAAATATCCAAGAGTCTAATATCCAAGAGTCTAATCCTTCAACGATTGTATCAATTGAAAACCAAACACTATCTAACCAACACATTTCTTCGAATAACCCGTTCTATTCTAAATTGTCAATTACGCACCTAATACTTGGAATATGGGGAATTGGAACACTCAGTATGTTAATAAGGATCGTATTTGGCTTTTATAGAATCAGTAGGATTAGAAGTCGTACCTCAACTGCCGAGGAGGGTTATCAGCTAATTTGTAAGAGATTAGCACAACAATTTAACATTAGACGACCTGTCACTGTATGTTATTCGGATGATGTGGTATCCCCAATCTCATTTGGTTGGTTAGCTCCACATATCCTGATTCCAAGAGATTTGACATTTGAACAGTTTGAAATGGTAGCAGCACACGAATTAGCACATATACAAAGACTTGATTGGTTGATAAATCTGTTTTCACAAGTTGTCGGGGTTGTATTCTTTTTTCATCCAATTTATCATCTGTTGAACCAAAAGCTTGTGCATTTACGTGAACAAATTTGTGATGACTGGGTAATCCAATTGACAGGATCAAGGAAAAAGTATGCACAATGTTTGTTAGATTTAGCGCGACACGAGAATGGAACAATCCCGCTTGCCTTGTCACTCAATAAACCATCGTGGTTAGAATCACGAATTGATTCCATCCTGAAACATAATCGTAGAATAGACTTAACTATGAAACCTCGCATTCTCATCTTAGCAGCTTCATTCCTGATTATCTGTTTACCTCTACTCTCAATGGCACAGTTGATACCTATAAGGACTGTACCCGTATCACTTTTTGCTCAAACATCTGAAAAGGCTGAAAAACCAATTGATAAAACTCAGAATCAGAAGATGCTGAAGACGGAAACTGAAAACAAAAAGAAAAAAATGTACAAAGATTACTCGCTGATAGAAGTAAAAGATCCAACATTTTCTATTAGTTCCGAAGAGAAGAGGATATTCTCAGGACCACAAGTAGGAGAAAAACTACCCTCCTTTAATGTTACTGGTATGTATGGTGAAATTGAAGGAAAGACATTCGATATAACTAAAACAGACAGACAACCTCTCATGCTATTCGTTCAGGATGCCAGTGAAGTTGGGGTAAAAGGGTTTGGTATGGTAATCAATCTGTTATTAAGGATCGCTGAATACCAGATACAACAAGCAAATAATGAAGATACCAATCAATCACTACAAATAGGTGTTATATTCCTCATTGATAATGTGGATGCACTGCCTGAGTGGTCAGTAGATGATTTTAAAGTATGGTCAGAAATGGGTGTAATGGTATGTATGTCTCCTGGTGGTCGTGAAGGACCAGGAAGTTATGGGTTGAATCGGAATGTTGCTCAGACGATCTTGATATCTAAAGATGGAAAAGTCACTCACAATTTCGCATTCACACAACCTATGCTATACACAGACCCTTATGTTTTGGGTGCTGTTTCACAGGCAATTGGAGTGGAACCGTCCACGATGGAAAAATGGTTGAATCAGAAATCTGCGAACCAAAAAATGAAAATGGGTGCTGATCAAAAATCTACTGAATATTACGTGTCAGAAATTGAAAAAGCACTCATGAACGGGAAGATGTCAAAGGAGGAAGCAAAAATAAAACTTGAGGATTTGGGAATCAATCCAGAAAGGACCGCAAAACTCCTCAATGAAACAAAAGATGCATCTCCAAAGATGGACAGTAGAAGATACCGTAATGAACGGCAGGTTAAATTATCTGACCCTGCAGATTTTAAGAAACCTGAAGAAAAGCAGATATACTCAGGTCCGCAACCGGGTGAGAAACTTCCACCACTAAAAGCCACAAGTATTTCTGGTAAATCAAAAGATAGATCATTCGATTTCATATCAAAAGCAGGTAAACACCCACTCATTCTGTTCATGCAAGATGGTAATGGTGCTGGATTGCGGGGATTGTATGACACATCACGCATGATCGGTACAATTATAAGCAAATCAAAACAGAAATTACATATGAATGTTGTATTTCTCGGTGATGATCCTGAACAGTTAACCCAAAGAGTGAGTGGCGTTGCAAAGAGGATAGTCGAAAATGGAACTAACGAGATCCTTTTTGGCATTTCGCATGATGGACGAGAGGGACCGGGTAGCTACGGTTTGAACAGAAATGTATCACAAACAGTCATAATTGCCAAAGAAGGAAAAGTCCTGTATAATTTCGCACTGACACAACCCACCGTATATGCTGACCCACATGTTCTTGGTGCCATTGTACAAACGCTTGGTATAGATCCAGATTCTGCAGAAAATTGGCTAAACGAGCAACCCGCTGAACAAACACGAATGCAACGCCAAAGACAGCAAATGAATCAAGAGAGAATACGTGAAAGAGAAGGTGAACCCTCAGCAGAAGAACGAAGTCGGCGCGAGAACAACCTCGAAGGTAGACGAATGGAACGGGATGGTGATCGCGAAAAAGAGTCTGCTTTGTCTCCAGAATTACTCGTGAAACTTTTTGACAAAGACAAGGATGGAATACTAAACGAAGAAGAAAGAATGACTGTCCAGCGTATGTTGGAAAGTGGTAAAAACCAAAATCGAAATCGTAGAAGGAAGGTTGAGGTAAAAGATCCCGATGAGTTTAATAGGAATCGAGAAAAAGTTTTATTTTCTGGACCCCAACCGTCGGAGAAACTACCATCTTTAATGGCTACGGTTATTAACGGTGATGATGAAGGAAAAACAATTGATTTTATTGCAAACGCTAATGGAAAGTCACACATACTTGTCATACAGGATGAAACACCTCTCGGTTTACGTGGATTAGTTGGGTTTACCCGCATATTGGAAGAGATATCCCAAAAATCTAAACACGAATTCCAAGTACAGGTAGTATTTTTAGGTGATTCACCAGAAGCGTTATTCCAACAAGCAAGTAAGATAGTGCCACATATACCAGAAAATATACTACTCGGCATTTCTCCCGATGGACGTGAAGGACCGGGGAATTACGGTCTGAATCGTAACATGGCACAAACGGTAATTGTTGCCAAAAATGGAATAGTGTTACACAACTTCCCTTTAGCACAACCTATGTTATCTCCAGACCCGTATGTGCTTGGTGCCATTAGCGAGTTAATTGGAGAAAAGCCTGCTACCTTGGAAGAGTGGTTAAATATCAAGATTCCTATAATCAAAATTATGAATCCTTCTAAGAGAGAAGAAAATGGCAAAATGTTCTTAAAGGGATCGTTTGTATTAAACGAAAGTGTCGTGGACTTAGATGAGACAGTGATACAGTTTGATGTATTGCTTACGTTCCTTCGGAGCTTTCCTGAAGTACCAGAATCTATGCTTATTATCGAAGCAGAACGAGGAGTATCACATGAGCAAATCGTCAAGGTAATGTATATTGCCAAAGAAGCAGGTATTGATAAAATTGTATTCGATCTTAGTCGGGTTAAAGATAAAAGTATGGATTCTAACAAATCCCAAGAACAACGTAGCAAGGATTCCGATTAGGTAATCAGAGGAGAAACATAATGGATATTACAAAAAGATGTGATGGTATTAGCCGTCGTAATTTCTTACGTGTCGGTGGATTGACAGCGTTGGGTTTAGGGTTAGGAAACTTTTTTCTTATCCAACGCGCTAATGCCAATACCAATCCACTCACAGCAAAAGCAAAATCATGCATATTAATATGGCTTGATGGCGGTCCCAGTCATCTGGAAACATTCGACCCAAAACCAGATACACCCCAGGAAGTACGTGGTCCATTGAATACCATTTCTACGAATATCACCGGTGTACGTATTAGTGAATGTTTGGATCAAACCGCGCAAACCATGGATAAAATTGCTATTATCCGCTCAATGACTTCACCCCTTGGTGAACATAGTCTCGGCACACAGTATCTCATGACAGGATACAAACCTACTCCTGCCCTTGAATATCCAACCTATGGTGCAACTGTCACTTATGTCAGATCTCAAAATATTAAGGACAGTTCCGGGGAATCACTATCCGCATTACCCCCAAACATTGCTGTACCAAACTTCACAGGTGAAGTGTCAGGTAATGGGTATTTACCTATCTCCACAACTCCCTTTTCTGTGGTCGGTAATTCCGAAAAAGAAAAAAGAGGACAATTCAAGGTTCGAGATCTGGACTTCTACCAAGGTCTTGATATTGATCGGCTTTCACGACGTAGACAATTTGTCAACGCACTTAATGAATTTAGCAGTGCTAAAGATGCTGATACAGAATCGGTAGCGGATCCAGAATTGGAACGTGCATACAATCTAATTACTTCTCCAGAAGCAAAGGGTGCCTTCAATCTATCTGATGAACATCGAGATGTACGGAATCGATATGGATCAGGAGGCGTGAATGGAATTGGACATAGTTGTTTACTTGCACGTAGGTTGGTAGAACGGGGAGTTCCATTTGTGACAGTTAATCATACCGGTTGGGACACGCATCAAAATATCTTCCAGTTGAAAGAACGTTATCCTACAGATCGAAATGCACATTTACCTTCTCTCGATCGCGCATTAAGTGCCTTGATTCAAGATCTTAGTGACCGGAGAATGTTGGATGAAACACTTGTCATAGTCATGGGTGAGTTTGGTCGTACACCGAAAATAAACTCACAAGGTGGACGCGATCATTGGCCAAATGTATTTAGTGTGATGTTGGCTGGGGGTGGTGTGCAGGGTGGACAAATTATCGGAAGCAGTGATACACTTGGTGAATTTCCCAAAGAACGTCCTGTAACTCCCTCAGATTTATCGGCTACAATCTACACACTCCTCGGTATTGACCCCAGTTTAGAACTTCATACAAGTGACGGACGTCCAGTTCGCGTTGCACCAGACGGTGCAAAAGTTGTTACAGAATTATTCGTATAGGTCAATTTTATACCGAATATCTGTGAAAGTAATCTGTGTAATTTTGATCTGTGATGTTTAGGGTGTAATGTCTGTTTTTTTCGATCTTCTAATCATCAGAAATATCAGCAATTGAAGAATATTCTCAAGAGAAATATCTGCATAGTCTAAAACCTGAATGAGTAATCATCATTTAGAAATGGTATAACAGAAAAAAATGATTTCTCTCTATTTGAAAAATATAATGGTATATATGAAACGTGTATCTACAACTATCCTAATTCTTTTATTTCTCGGTATGACTGTCTTATCTTATTCTCTGTATGGTCAAAACGAAAATGAAATGAAGTATTGGAATCAATTCCGGGGTCCGAACGGAGATGGTCAATCACCAGCATCCAATCTTCCAATTGAATTCAATGAAACGAAAAACATACGCTGGAAGACACCGATCCACGATGAAGGATATTCATCTCCTGTAGTTTGGGGAAATCAGATTTGGTTGACAACCGCACGGCGTGATGGAAAGGAACTCTTTGCAATCTGTGTTGACTTAGAGAGTGGCAACATCATACACGATATAAAAGTGTTTGATGTAGTAGAACCACAAGTTGAACATCCTGGCTTAAACAGTCATGCTTCTCCGACCCCAATTGTGGAGGAAGGACGGATCTACGTGCATTACGGAACTTATGGAACTGCATGTTTAGACACAAAAACGGGTGATATTCTTTGGGAACGGAGAAATCTGAATTGCGACCACCGAGTACGACCGGCTTCATCCCCTATTCTTGATGAGAATCGGTTGTTCCTTACATTCGATGGTGTCGATGCTCAGTTTATTGCAGCATTAGATAAAAATAACGGGGATACATTGTGGTTGAAACATCGTAAGGTGGATTCGAATTTTGAGGATGTTCTTAAAGCTAAAGGGATTAAGGATACAGAAAAGACACAAAAAGAGAAACCGAATGACAATAGGAAATCCTACGCCACACCTACAATTATTACCTATCAAGGAAAGAAGCAACTGATCAGTCCCGCAGCAGAGGTAACTATATCTTATGATCCTGCATCAGGAGATGAATTGTGGCGGGTTCGTCATGAAGGATGGGGATGGAACGTTGCATGTAGACCGATTTTTGCCCATAACCGTGTCTATTTTACCACAGGTATAGAGAAAGTGTTATTAGCAGTAGATCCTTCCGGCACGGGAGATGTAACCGAATCACATATTGTTTGGAAAGTTCGTAAAGGTGCTCCTGAAATTCCATCTCCACTGGTTATAGATGACTTGATTTTTATGGTAAATGAGGGTGGCATTGTTATTTGTGTAGAAGCAGAAAATGGTAATCTTGTGTGGAGAAATCGTATCGGTGGGAAGTATTGGGCATCACCAGTATATGCGGGTGGAAATATCTACTTTTTCAACACTGATGGACGAGTTTCAGTTATTTCTGCTGATCGCGAGTTTAATTTGCTATCTAAAAACGAATTCCCCGACGGATTCATTGCATCAGGCGCGGTTGCGGGTGATACTCTCATCCTACGTTCTGAGACACATCTATATTGTATTGAGGATAAGTCTTAACCCCAAAGGACTAAAAGAATGAAGAAAAGACAATCAGTAGAAATCATGTCCATATTAACCACAATACTATTTGTGTATTGTCTGGTATTACCCAATATATCCTTTGCAGACGAATATTCTTCTCATATCGTGCCATCGCAAGCAAACACTTCAGATTCTACGTATGTTGTTGATTTTGAAAATGATTTGATTCCTATCTTCACCAAGTTCGGTTGTAATGCGGGGGCATGCCACGGTTCCGCTGCAGGTAGAGGAGAACTAAATCTATCACTCTTTGGGGGTAATCCACAAGCTGACTATCAAGCAATTGTTCGACAATTTTCAGGACGTAGGATTAACCTAATATATCCTGACGAAAGCCTTGTTATATTAAAACCAACAGCACAAACTAAACATGGTGGTGGACAAGTCCTGAATGAGAATGAAGAAGCAGTGGAATTACTCCTCAACTGGATTAAACAGGGTGCGCGTTTTAACACACAACGTGAATTGGACCGTGTTGAAATAACACCAAAAAAACAGATAATACAGGACCTTGAAGCATCCATACAACTTCGTTCAATAGCTTATTTTTCTGATGGAACTACCAAAGATGTAACACGATGGACAGTCTTTACACCAGAGGATACATCGACTATTAAAATTGATACAACCACTTCTACCGCTAAAATGGTGCGTCCGGGTCGACATATCATACTTGCGCGTTATCTCACTGAAGTAATTCCTATAGAATTCATTTCACCGTTGAATACTACCCCTATTGATAATACTAATTTAGATAGAACTTCATCTCAATCTGGGAATACAACAGTGATTGATAGTGAAATTCTCAAATTACTTGCGACACTAAGGATACCTGTATCAGCTGCTGCCGACGATGCAACCTTCCTGCGAAGGGTAACACTTGATCTAACAGGGCGTCTCCCAGTTCCTGATCATGTAACTGCCTTTCTTGCAGACAAAGACCTAACAAAACGAGAAAGGTTGGTAGATACACTCCTGCAATCAGAGGAATTCAATCAATATTGGACATTACAATTGGCAAAGCTACTTAGGATTGGTGGGCAGAATGGAAACTCACAAGGCACACTTGTATATCATAGATGGCTCGAACAACAAATTCAAAATGGTGTAGGTTATGACCAGATTACGCGATCAATTATTATGGCAGTAGGTGATTCCCATCAAGTCGGTCCTGCGAATTTCTACCGTACGACTAAAAGTGCTGGTGAACAAGCAGAATTCATGAGTGAACTCTTCATGGGGGCACGTTTACGATGTGCCAATTGTCATAATCATCCACTGGATAAATGGACACAGGACGATTATCACGGGTTAACTGCGATCCTCGCGAAAGTAAACGGAAATGATCAAGTTGTCAAGGTAAAACCAAAAGCGGAAGTTATCCATCCTGCAACGCGTGAAACAGCTATCCCACGTATTCCGGGTGATCGATATTTAGCATCTGATGTTGATGGACGTGCTGAATTGGTGGACTGGTTAACAAGTGTTGACAACTCCTATTTTGCAAAAGCAATTGTTAATCGCTTGTGGAAAGCTATGATGGGACGCGGGCTCGTTGAACCCGTTGACGATTTCCGATCCACGAATCCTGCTACACACCCGGTATTGTTAGCAGATTTGGCTAAAGACTTTGTCAAGAACGGATACGATTTACGCCACACTCTCAAACGTATCGCTATGAGTGATGCTTACGCACGAAGCGTCAATACACTACCCGAAAATGTGAACGATGATCGTTTCTATTCACACGCACTTAAAAAACAACTTCCCCCTGAAGTATTAGCGGATGCTATTTCAGATGTCCTTAATGTTCCAGATCTCTATGGTGATGAACCTGAAGGAACACGTGCTGTTGCTTTAATTGATCCGGATACAGAGTCAGAAGCACTCGATATATTGGGTAGATGTGTCCGTGAATCCTCATGTGAAACGGCAAACGCATCAACTGATGGACTTAAACGCAAACTTCACCTATTTAATGGTGAACTTCTCAATGCCCGTATCGGTGTTATTGGTGGTCGACTGGATACATTAATTGAATCCGGGAAATTTCCGATGGAAATACTTGATGCTTTCTATCTGGCTGCGTTGAGTAGAAATCCTACTGTAGAGGAACGGGTATTCTGGAAGCAACATATTGACGATTATGCCTCCGCAGCCTCCCAACAACGGGTGCTTGAGGATATGGTGTGGAGTCTACTCACCTGCAACGAATTTGTGATGAACCATTAGCAATATAGGAAATTGTCTGATGAACCTGAAATGTAAGCCATATTTCGCGCTGCTCTTTATCAGTTGTATTTGCATAGTGATAGGTGTCCAGTCTTCATTTTCAGATACAAAAGCAACAGTTAATTTTGAGAAAGAGGTATTGCCTATCCTCCAAAATAGTTGTTTCAGTTGTCATAGTGCATCGAAGGTTGAACGGAGTGATTCCGTAACTAAACCAAAGGGTGGTGTCCAACTGGATAGCGTAAAAGGTATATCCGAGAGTCAATACGGAGAAGTAATAGTCACTGGTGAACCTGAAGATTCCCTACTCTATCAACGCATCACTTTATCTGAAAACGACAATGGCATTATGCCACCACCAGGTACAGGTAAACCTTTGACAATACAGCAAACCAATCTTATTAGAAAATGGATTGAAGATGGAGCAAACTATGGAGATTGGATAGGGATTCAAACCAAAGACACCCATCAATCTGACCTAAGTTCTCACCAACCAACAGTAATGCCTCCGATCACTTCTCTTGCTTTTACAAACGATGGTAAGCATCTTGTTGCAGGATCCCAAGTCGGATTACAGATCTATGAATGGCATACACTCTCATTAGAGAAGACTATATCAGTCACCCCACGAAATATCCATGATCTTGCTTTTTCACCTGATAATAAATGGTTAGCAGTGGGTGGTGGAAATCCTTCAGCAGAAGGTATCATAGAAATCCTCTCTTTTCCAGAAGGTGTTTCTCACAAAATACTTAGAGGACATCGTGATTCTGTTATGACAGTCACTTGGCGGGATGCATCGTCACTTGTATCTGGAAGCATGGATCGTGACATTATTCTCTGGAATTTATCGGATGGTACAGAAATTCGTCGTTTTAAAGGACATTCTCGCGGGGTGTCCTCTCTCTGTTTTATACAAGATAAAGAACAACTTGTTAGTACGGGAATAGATCAGAATGTCCGCGTATGGAATGTTACAACAGGGGAGTTAATTCACAGTATGAACAATCATACACATACTGTTCATAACTTAGCACTCAGACCGAATGCAACAAGTCTTCCGATGATTGCTTCTGCCAGCGATGATCGTACCGTACGGCTCTGGCAGCCGACTATTGGACGAATGGTGAAATTTGCACGACTGAATGCAGTGCCTTTAAACGTCGTATGGCTAAACGATGGATCAAAAGTTATTGCTTCATGCATTGATGGCAATGTTCGTATGATTGATCCTGATTCAGTAGAAATTACTGATGAGATTCTTGGGATTGATGGTTGGGCATACTCGTTGAATATACATCCTACGGATAACAGCATTGCTATCGGTGGGGAAAACGGACAAATCAAACGGATTGCCATTAAATAGATAATCTCATCTTGATATATTGATTCTGAAAAATAACCGTCAGAATATCAAAACCCTGAAACACCGTGTGAGAAACATGCGGTGTTATTATTTTTTTATAGATTGTAACTCAACACATTTAGAAACCTATTTGATTTTATCACGTGTTAAATATAGTGAATCTCATATTGAAGTTTTGTTAGTTTAGCAGCATAGTTAGAATAGACATTACATATAGCCATAAAAACTTATACTCCCATTGGTTAAATTAAACAGAACTTCATCCTTACCAAATACACTCAAAACTCATGGAGGCTATTAATGCGGAAGTATCTATGGATAGTGATGATTCCTATATTTGGTTGCTTAGCATCACTTGTAGGTTGTACTAAAGTACATAAAGAACAAACATCTGTTGTGTCAAATGAAATAAAGTCAGAACAACCGGATGTTTTGATTTATACAGGGAGTACTTCTTGGATCACATACGATCATGCAACAGAAGAAGCTGAACAGACAATGAAGCTTTTGCAAACCAATGAAATCCGAGTAGGAATTACGCTAAGTGAAGAGAATCTTAAGAGCTGGATGTCAGAAACAACAGCAAATGGAGAGGCAAATGTCTGTATCCTTTATGGTGTCATACCTACTACAATATATGCCGCAGGTAATACCCAGTCCGATGGATCAATAGCCGAAAAATGGATTGAATCAACGGATGGTGATACGATCTTGAATCAAGCGGATTATTTAGGGTATTACAGTTCAGATGGAACGGCAAACAACAAAGCACCACTACAAAACCTTATGGATCTTCCAAAACTGGACATTAATGTAGAGTATTTTGAAGAAATGCCTATGTATATCACAAAACACGGTAAAACATTAACACCAAGTCTATTGACGTTTAGATCTGACAGACCCTTTCCTTTAGAACAACTTGATGGTGAGTGGTACCCTGAAAAGATATTTGCAAGCAATACTGGAGAAACAGAGTCAGAATCTGCTGACCCAATCATTCTCAGAGATGGGAATCGAGGTAGACTTGCGATGGTTCACCAAACACATCATAAACATAATCCGAAAGGTGTTGTTGCAGCGGAGATAATCATCAATTATCTCTTGGCTAAATAGGTTCAATGTGATATTGAATATTCGTAACTACCCTTTCTTCCTGGAGGATAATATATGCTAAGAAATAGAAGTCTGATTGTAATTGTTCTCATAAGTTGTATCCTTTCCTCTGTCAATTGTAATAAGACACAACAAATACAAGATACGGTAGTAACAGAATTAGAACCGTCAGAGATGGTAGTATATGAATCACCTGAGGATGTATTAATTTTTATCGGTAAAACATGGTGGATCACACCTGAGAATGCCAGAACTGAAGCAGAACTGACGAAAAAATTATTGGAAGCTAAAGGTATACAAGTAGGAATTACAGGGAATGAATATTCTTTGAGAGACTGGATGGTACAAACAACTGCAAACAATTCGGTAAATGTCTGCATCCTTAATGGTGTTTTACCTGCATCGATATATCCAGCGGGAAACGCACAACCCGATGGGTCTATAGCAGAAAAATGGATTGAATCAAAGGATGGTGATACCATTTGGAATCAGGCTGATTATTTAGGTTATAATACTACAGAAGGTAAGGCAAATGAACGTGGGGCTTTACAAAACCTCATGGACATTGAAGATATTGAGATTGATGTCTACACACACGACACAGTCATGATCGTCACAACAGCAGCCGAGACACTTTGTCCAAGTTTAAAAAGATTCGAATCTGACAGACCCTTTCCCTTAGATCAATTCGAAGATGAATGGTATGCAGAGAAGATTTTTGCAACGGATACTGGAAATTCTGAAGCAACAGTAGCAGATCCGATCATTGTTAGAGATGGGGACCGTGGTAGAATAGCCATTGTCTATCATACACAATATCAAGATAATCCGAAAGCTGAAATCGCCACTGAGATAATTAGCAATTATCTTATAGTCAAATAGTGTAAAATGTCGTATAAATTTGAGATTAAATAGTCTGGTTGACCATCCAGATTATTTGGTATGAAGACGTTTGAACTTCGATTGATATGGAGACTGGTCATATTCACTCGGTTTGCGCCTACAATATCATTCTCAATTGAATCACCAACCATAACTGCTTCATTCAGTAATACACCTGCCCGTTCACAAGCAACTTTGAAGATTTCAGAATGTGGTTTCCTAAAACCGATTTCATCTGAAATAGTTAACGACTGAATATACTCATTTAATCCAAGATTTTTGACCTTAGTAAGTTGACTATCAGTATGTTCATCGTGTGCACCGTTTGTGATGATACCTACATGAAAAGTGGACAGTTGCTCAAGGACGGTAGCATCATTGAAGAGTTTTAGCTTGGAAATATAACGTCGACTGAGAGAGTCATTCAGTTCATCTGCCAGTTTACTTGAAGGTAATTTTAGTTCATCGAATAAACAGTGGTAACGTGAATCTCTCACCTCTGCCATAGAACATATGCCTGCGTCGAGTCGTTGAAATAAAGTCGCATGAACAGTATCCCAGACCTTTATTAGAAGATCTTCTGATACATTTGCCACTTTCTTGTGAAAAAGTTGAAATGTATTCCTAACAGCTAAATCCCATGCTGTATCTGAGTCACAAAGTGTTCCATCAAGATCAAAGAATATAGCTTTAATCATTTCTCATATCCTTAAAGTATAGATATTATAGTGTAAACTAACCGATATTCCTACTTCAATAGTTTGCAATCTGCACCCTGCCCAAGATTGATTATAATTCACAGATATGATACGCTAAAATAGGTTTCTAAACCTATCCTACAGAAATTTAACATCTATATGAAGAATACACATATTTCTATTGTAATACCACTTTTAATGCTGAGTATTGTCTACTTTCTCAATAAAGCTGCAGGTGAAATAAAGTTTGTCGATGTTACTCAAAAGGCAGGTATTCATTTTAAACATTCCGGTGGTATTGATTTGCGTGTAGTTCCTGCGCTTGTTGGATCCGGTGCAGCGTGGTGTGACTATAATAACGATGACACATTGGATCTCTATATTGTAAATAGCACTGCTGTAAGACCTGAACCAGAGACAATTCTACCAAAGAATGTCCTTTATCGGAACAACGGAGATGGAACATTCACCGATGTAACAGATGTAGCAGGTGTTGGGGATACCGGTTGGGGAATGGGATGTGCTTTTGCTGACTATGACAATGATGGGGATGCGGATCTTTATGTAACAAACTATAAAGCGAATGTCTTCTATCTAAACAAGGGGGATGGGACATTTAAACGGTTCACATCAGGAGCAGGAGGTATCGGTCACACAGGTTTCGGATCAGGTGTCTCTTGGGGGGATTATAACAATGATGGGTTTCTTGAACTTTACATTGGTAACTATATTGAGTATACCAAAGTTCCTCAAGGAGATGAAGTATTTTTTCCATACGATTTCTTCGGACAAACCAATGTGCTCTATCTCAACAAAGGGGATGGAGGATTTATTGATGTAACTAATGCTTCGAAGATAAACGGTGGTTTTCATTTGACACTTGGTGTTGCTGCAGCAGATTACGACGATGATGGTGATTTAGATATTTACCTTGCAAACGATAGTGATCAGAATATCCTCTACCGCAATGATGGTGAGATGACATTTATGAATACCAATCAACCCGATGCAAGAAGCCATACCGGGGATATCCGCGGAGGCATGGGGATTGCATGGGGTGATTATGACAACGATGGTGTGTTAGACCTATTTGTGACAAATTGGCTTGATGAGAACAATATACTGTATAAAAATAATGGAGATGGCACTTTCACAGATGTTTCTGCTGGGAGTGGTGTTTTTGAATCTGGACTGGGAAAAACATGTTGGGGTGCCGTGTTCTTTGATATGGATAATGACACAGACTTAGATCTATTTTTCTCTGCTGGACATATTGACCCAGCAACATGGGAAGACCATGGACAACCCGATGTACTTTTACGCAATAATGGAGATGGCACTTTTACAGATATTTCTGAACATGTTGGTCTTAGAGAATTCAAGTCTCCCGGTGTTGGTAGAGGTGTCGCTGCTGCAGATTATGATGCGGATGGTGATGTAGATCTGTTTGTTGTGAATAGCGGCGAAAAACCGAGACTCCTCCGTAATGATAGTGGAAATAAACACAACTGGATCCATATCCATACAATTGGTGTTGAGAGTAATCGTGATGGAATTGGAACGCGTATCAAAGTAATAGCTGGGGATACAGAGCAAATTCGTGAAGTTACGGCTGGGAGTAGTTATCTGTCACAAAATAGTCGAGAGGTGGAATTTGGTCTTGGAAACCACAACATAGTTGATAAGATTATTATTCATTGGTCCAGTGGTGTTGTGCAGACAATACATAATATCCCAGTAAATCAGAAACTTGTAGTGATGGAAAAACGTGACTGAAGGAATGTTGTCGCTTTTAAGATTATCGGTAAACAGATTAAAAAATTGAATTTTATTTTAAAATCTCGTATAATTATCGCAAAATCAAAGGGAGATTCCCTTGGTTGAATACAGATTATTTTATAATCGCTGTCATGGAGGAAATAATGAAACGCTATTTCTTTATAATTTTGTGTCTTGTACTCGCAGCAGGATTTGTTCTTGATGGGATACCAGCCAAAAAAGAGATCCGTGTGTGGGGTGGAAAAGCCAATGATTTTACCGATTCTGACGGTAACGTTTGGTATGGTGGACAAAAAGAAAAACAGGAATGGGGTGGTTGGATTGAAAAGTTGCCACGAACAGCAGAAGTGAGAACTCTGACGGCTGATGCCAAAAAATTGGCTAAGGAAGAGGGTTATGACGAAGATCTCTTCTATGCTGTGAGTTGGGCAGCATTTCCCGATGTAGTCAAGGTTGATCTTAACACGGGTAAAGGTGTTTTTGATGTAACCTATCTGGTCGGTGAACACTGGTCCCCAAACAATCGTGGTTTTGATATTATGATTGAAGATGAGATTGTTGAAGCACTCTACGTCACACCTGGTAAGGATGAGATTGATATTAAAAGATATGAAGCTATTGAGGTTAAGGATACCGTGATGAGTCTTGTATTTGCTGGAAATGCGAAGACTGGTAAGGGTGATCTCAATGCAATGTTTAGTGGAATCGAAGTAGTTCCCTCAAAATTAGCAGTTGATCCTAAACAGAAATTAACAACTACTTGGGGAACTCTCAAGGAAAACCGTCGAGACTAAATCTAACGGAGGATATATGAAGTCATTAAGTATATTAACGCTCATACTTTTTATAGCTGTCTTTGCAGTACCGTGTTTATTATCAGCCGAAGAATTTCGAGTTTGGGGTGGTAAGACTGATGATTACACCGATTCGAAAGGTCGTGTGTGGCGGGGTGCACAACAGACTGACCAATCTTGGGGTGGATGGATTGAAGCTGCCCCACGTACAGCAGAAGTCAGGGAATTAACAGCAGACGCGCAAGCACAAGCACAAGAGGCTGGCTACGATGCTGACCTGTTCTACGCTGTGAGTTGGGCAGCATTTCCAGCGACTGTGAAGTATCAGTTCAAAACAGGTAATGGCATTTTTGATGTAACCTACCTTGTCGGTGAACACTGGTCCCCCAACAATCGTGGTTTTGATATAATAATTGAAGATGAAGTTGTGGAACCGCTCTATGTAACACCAGGTCGTCATGAGATTGATATTAAGAAATATGATGCTATTGAAGTCTCTGATGGTACTCTTGATTTCAACTTTGCAGGGAATGGTGATACTGGTAAGGGTGATCTCAACGCTATGTTTAGTGCACTTGAGGCTGTTGAGAGTGCAGCGACAGCAGTAGATCCTAAGGCTAAGTTAACAACTACATGGGGTTCATTGAAAAACACACGTTAATCGTATGGATTCTATAATAAAAAAGCCTTCGACAAGGTATGTCGAAGGCTTTTTTATTTGAATGCTATATATCTTGAATAGGTATGTTTATCACTGCAAGTAAGTGGCTATAACGTTAATATTTACAAACGTTCTCTAAGCATATCCATCAATCCGTCTGGTGGATCGAATGGTAGTTCTATTACCTCATTCGTAATACCACTATAATAGATCCCTAATAGGAGGTTGAATTCTGCAAGTGACTGTTTTAAATGTGTTGGATGTACTTTATTTTCATCATCAAGCCAATCAAAAACCGCTTCGGTAAGGTTTCCTTGTGCGATAACATCTTGTTCACCATAATTGAGTGGACCTCCTTCGTACCCTCCTTCTCGTGTAGAACGTTCCCAACTACTAAAACGCCAATGTACAAATCCATCCGTGCCAATCACGAAAACGCGTTTATGAAAGTATACTGTCTGATCATCTGATGCAGATGGGGCAATGGCTGTTCCAAACGCAACAGATACATGTAATCCGTTCTCATATTGAACTCTGGCTGCAGCATATTGCGGAGATGGCTGAGCGGAATCCAATTGGGCACTGCCAGAAACCTGTCCGAGCACCCGTACCGGACGTGAATTATCAATGTAGGATGATACCAACTGGAGCACATGTGGTCCTTGGTCAACGGGTGTACTTCTTGCGCTGGCATCAATGAATTTGATATCACCAATTCTTCCTTCAGCAACGTCTTTCTTTAATTCGAGATTCTGCGGATGAAAGTTCAGCTGTGTGTTGACCACAAACTTTGTATTCGTCTCTTCCGCTAATCCTGCAATTTGTCTCCAATCTTCACTTTCAACAGCAATAGGCTTTTCAACAATCGCTGCAGGAACACCAGCATCGGATGCTTGTTTCATCAATGGATAGCGTATCCGTTCGTTACTCCCCCGTAAGACAGGAGCGGTAACAATATGAAGCACATCAGGTTTCTCTTTATGTAGCATTTTATCTAAATCTGTATAACGTGCTTCAATTCCAAAATCATCTCCAAAATTATTGAGCAATTCTTGATTCATATCACAGACTGCCGAGAGTTTACCGTTTTTTACAAAGCGATAGGCATCAGCATGTGCGCGAGCACGTCCTCCACAGCCTAACATAGCTGTTTTATACATAGAAAAGTCTCCTAAAATAGTCTATTAATCTCATTAAAATAAATGGAATCCAACAGGGAAAGACTTGTCAGCAGTTATAATTTCTCACGAAGTATATCAATGATTCCATCCGGTGGTTCAAACGGCAGTTCAATTATTTCGTTCGTAACCCCGCTATAATATATGCCAAGGAGTAGATTAAATTCTGCGAGTGACTGCTTAAGATGTGTTGGATGCACGTTCTTCTCATCATCAAGCCAATCGAAAACAGCTTCCGTGAGATTCCCTTGTGCAATGACATCTTGCTCACCATAATCAAGTGGACCACTCTCGTAACCATCATCTTGTGTTGAACGTTCCCAACTGCTAAATCGCCAGTGTACAAACCCCTTTGTTCCTATGACAAAGACGCGTTTGTGTGTGTGGTTCCCCATATCTGGTTCTTTAGGCACTTTTTGTCCAATACTGGCTCCAAATGCAAGAGATACATGCAGACCGTTTTCATATATGACCTGAGCGGCAGCATGCATCGGTGAAGGTTGCGTAGAATTCAGATCTTGACCTCCAGAAATCTGTCCGAGCACACGGACTGGACGTGAGTTATCAATGTATGAAGAAACAAGTTGCAACACATGCGGTGCTTGATCTACAGGAGTACTTCTTGCACTGGCATCAATAAACTTAATTTCTCCAATTTTTCCATCTGCGACATCCTTCTTCAATTCGAGATTCTGTGGATGAAAGTTGAGTTGTGTGTTAACGACGAACTTAGTTTGTGTTTCTTCTGCTAAACCTGCAAGCTGCTTCCAATCTTCACTTTCAACAGCGATAGGTTTCTCTACGATTGCAGCTGGCACATTGTGGTCTGAGGCTTGTTTCATCAGAGAATAACGGATGCGTTGATTTGTACCGCGTAATACGGGTGCGGTGACGATGTGAAGTACATCCGGTTTCTCTTTTTCAAGCATCTCATCAAGATCAGTGTATCGTGATGAAATACCAAAGTCATCACCGAAACTTTTAAGTAAATCCTCATTCATATCGCAGATGGCTGAGAGTTTACCGTTTTTGACGAAACGATAGGCATCAGCATGTGCACGGGCACGTCCCCCGCACCCTAACATAGCTGTTTTATACACAGTAATGTCTCCTTTGGTGTCCTGGTTCAAATTGGACTCATGAACGTAAGGTCGATATATTGATTCATAAAAGATATCAGGTCTTTTATGTAGGAGGGAACTCTGATTCCCGATCATTCCTGTTATGGGTCGCGAATCGGAGATCGCTCCTACAGAAGAAACAATATCAGAATGTATGTACCTAATTACGACAATTGAATGTCTATAATCAGTTTATAATTCCTCTTTGAGAGATCCCATTAATCCATCAGGTGGTTCAAACGGAAGATCAATAATCTCATTAGTAATTCCGCTATAATATATACCTAATAGTAGATTGAACTCAGCAAGAGATTGTTTTAGATGGGTGGGATGTTCATTGTTTTCATCATCAAGCCAGTCAAATGCTGCTTCTGTTAGATTGCCTTGTGCTTGAATATCCTGTTCCCCATAATTGAGAGGTCCGCCCTCATAACCACCATCATGTGTGGATCGTTCCCAACTGCTAAAACGCCAATGAACGAAACCTTTTGTACCAACAACGAACACACGTTTATGTGTTACTGTTCCTCCACCCTCAGATGCCAAAGTTCCCATGCCTGTACCAAAAGCAAGTGAAACATGAAGTCCGTTATCATAGATTGCCTGTGCAGCAGCGTGCATCGGAGATGGTTGTGCTGAATCTAATTGTTCTTTGCCTGCAATTTGACCTAATACCCGTACAGGACGTGAGTTGTCAATATATGAGGATACCAGCTGCAAGACATGAGGTGCTTGGTCAACAGGTGTACTTCGAGCACTGGCATCAATAAACTTAATTTCCCCGATTTTACCATCTGCAACATCCTGTTTTAATTCAAGATTTTTGGGATGAAAATTAAGCTGTGTATTGACGATAAACTTTGTACTTGTCTCTTCAGCTAACCCTGCGATCTGTTTGTAGTCCTCACTTTCTACAGCAATAGGTTTTTCCACAATAGCGGCTGGCACATTATGATCTGACGCTTGCTTCATCAGTGAATAGCGGATTCGTTGATTTGTACCGCGTAATACCGGAGCAGTGACAATATGTAGCAGATCCGGTTTCTCCTTTTCAAGCATCTCATCGAAATCAGTATATCGGGCAGATACATCAAAGTCATCACCGAACTTATTGAGTAATTCTTCGTTCATATCACAGATGGCACCGATTTTCCCGCCCTTTACGAACCTGTAAGCACTCGCATGGGCACGGGCACGACCACCACATCCTAAAAATGCACTCTTATACATGAGGTGTCTCCTCTAATGTTATACCATTTCAATTAATTTTTGTCCCATTACCTATTGTTAGAAATGAAGCGGAATGTGGCACAAACTGGAAAGTTTATGCTACAAGAGAGACATTATATATCAGAAATGGTATTAATTATAGTAGCACGCCAGTAGCGCACCAAAACGTAAAGTAGGTAATGGTTGAAACCCTTACCTACAACATAAATTTCAATTTAAATTACAACTTCTCTCAAGGTCGTCCATTAAGCCATTGGGTGGTTCAAACGGTAGTTCTACTATCTCATTTGTTAACCCGCTGTAATACAATCCTAAAATAAGGTTAGACTCCACCAGGGACTGCTTGAGATGCGTCGGATGGACATTCGTCTCATCGTCTAACCAATCAAAAATGGCTTCGGTGAAGTTAGCCTGCGCGACGACATCTTGCTCTCCATAGTTAATCGGACCGCTTTCATACCCGCCACTCAATGTTGAACGTTCCCAACTGTTAAAACGCCAATGCACAAAGCCTTTCGTTCCGACAACAAAAACACGTTTGTGTCCGTAGACACCTGGATCATCAGATACCATTTGTCCAAATTCTGATCCAAATGCCAGAGAAACGTGAACGCCGTTCTCATACAAAACATGTCCGACTGCATGCAATGGACCCGGATGTCCAGGAGCAGAATTTACATCTTCTGTTCCAGAGACTTGTCCAAGAACCCGTATTGGATGGGAGTTGTCTATGTAGGAGGACGCCAACTGTAGTATATGCCCTCCCTGCTCGGAGGCTCTACTACGTGCACTGGCATCAATAAACTTAATTTCGCCAATTTTCCCGTCAGCGACATCGCGTTTCAGTTCGAGATTCTTTGGATGGAAATTGAGTTGTGTATTGACGACAAATTTCGTTTTTGTCTCTTCTGCTAACCCAGCAATTTGCTTCCAATCCTCGCCTTCAATAGCGACTGGTTTTTCAACAACCGCCGCTGGCACACCGTGATTGGATGCCTGTTTCATCAAGAGATAACGGATCCGTTCATTGCTACCCGGCACAACGGGGCTTGTGACAATGTGGAGGACATCGGGTTTCTCTTTTTGAAGCATCTCATTCAAGTCAGTGTAACGCGAAGAAATTGCGTATTCATCCCCGAAATTGTTTAGGCGTTCTTGGTGCATATCGCAGATTGCAGCAAGTTTACCTCGTTTTACGAAACGGTATGCCTCCGCGTGTCCTCGGGCGCGTCCTCCGCACCCTAACATTGCACTTTTGTACACCTAAGTCCTCCAAAATCAGGAAGGTATTAGTTTGTTATTGAGTTAGCAATAACGGCTAATTTGTTCAATAATTTCGTGTTGATAGACTAACAGATAGAGGTGTTTTTGTCAAATATAAACCTTCTCACCACTCTTAGCGCTATCATAGAACGCATCCAATATTTTCATATAGGTATAAGCGTTTTCTGCGGAAACATCCGGTTCAACCTCACCTGCAATCGCCATTGCAAAATGGTTGAGTTCATAATAAAAAACAGGTAGATCTTCAGGTATCTCTCCATGATCAATTTCATTTGGCTCTTCACATGTCTCTCGCACATATTCCCCATCCTTGAAACGAGAGATACCACCTTTGGTGATTGCCCCAGTTGTACCGTAGAATTCTACTATATCTCCGGATTCTGTATGTCCCATCCGAGTACAATCAATCTGGATTGTTTTACCGCCTTCACATCCGAGGATACCTGAAAAATAATCTTCGGCTGCACCTTCCGGACCGTCATACTTTGGATAGAGGACATGCTTCACACCGAATGCCCACTCGGGTTTTGGACATCCCATCCACCACCATGTAAGGTTAAGTTCGTGTGAAAAGTGTTGTCCTAATGAACCACCCTTCTGTCCATATACATGCAACCACCGATTATTTGTATCAAGTGGTGGTAAGAAATTGAATTTCCCAAAAACGCGTGCATGGTACGGTTCTCCAATTGCACCATTTGCTATTGTATTTCGTATTTGACGGTTAATTGGAAAATGTCGCATAAAATAGCAGAATTGGAGTGTTTTTTGAGCTTTTTGTGATGCTTCCTCCATCTCCAATATCTCATGAGCTCGGAGTGCATGGGGTTTTTGAACTAACACATGCTTTCCAGCAGCAAGTGTATCCAAGACCTGTTGTAGCCGAACATCTGGAGAGGTGGCAAGGTAAACAGCATCGACGGCTGAATCATTTAGAAGTTCTTTATAATCCGCATATCGATTTGGAACAGAGTGTTCATCTCCCGCTTCTTCTCTACGGGTAGGATCACGTTCTGCTATTGCGTTGACGTTTAGACGAGAAGTGGCATTGGCAGAAGCGATTGCTTGTCGACCTGCCCATCCGCATCCAACGACACCGATTTGAATGAGTTGTTCTGTCATAAGTGTGTCTCCGATATTTCTTTGTTAATATGGTGTTTAAATTATGAGATCTATCCAGATTAATGAACAGCTTTGTATGTGGTAAGGTGATTTATCCTTCCTACATATTACGGTTCCACGACTTTGTAGTGCTTCACTTGTCCATCCTGGATAACCTGAATTGCGAGACTCTTGACGGGATGACGGTTTCCATCGTAATGCGAAATAGTTGTTGCCCCTTTGTAACCGCTGGTTTCTGCAAATGCATCACGAACGGCTTCATTGTCCAGCGAACCTGCTGTATCTATTGCCCGAGCTAAGAGTCGCATCGCATCATAACCCGATGCTGCAATACCATCTGGTGGACCTCCGAAAAGTGCGGTGTATCCTTGTACAAATTCTTGAACATTTGGATCCGGTGTCGCTACCGAGAAATTCGTTGGATAATAACAGTCGTCCAAAACACTGTTATCGTCTAAGATGCTGAGGAAACGTTCACGATCATCCCATGCGCTGCCACCGAGGAATGACACAGTGATGCCGATACTTCGCGCTTCATTTATCAGCAACGGTACTTCTGGCTGAAAAGCTGGGCAAAAAATAACGTCAGGATTAGTATTGTGAATTTCTGTGAGTAGGTTTGTGAAGGTGGTATCACCTGCGGAATACGTGCCACTGTGAACTATCTTTCCACCGATTCCTTGAAAAGCATCCTCAAACGCCAATACAAGGTCGTTAGAATATACATCACCGTCTTCGTGAATTGTTGCGGCCGTCTTAGCTCCGAGTTCGTCAGGGTTCATAGCGAAACTCGCCATAACTTTCCCTTGAAATGGGTTCGGTACTGTAATGAGAAAAACATAATCTCCGACAACTGGCACGTTTGAACCGCTGGAACCTGGAAGCATCAACCGTTTTGCCTGTTGGGCAATCGGACCGACTTCGACAGCATTCGTAGAGTAAATCGGACCTAAAAGTGCAAAGACATCCTCAACATCAATAAGTTCTTTCGCTGCACTGACACTGGCTTCTGGCGTTGGAGGGGCAGTTGCCACAGGTTGATTGTCTCTACTGATAAATTCTACCTTCATACCGAGTACACCACCCATTTCGTTAATTTGAACACGGGCGGTTTCAGCACCTTGGCTAAAGGTTGTAAAAGTATTTGATGGTTGAATCACACCGATTTTTAGTGTTTTATCCATTGTAGGTACAGTTGTATCTGGTGTGATCATCTGATCTATTTTTTCACATCCAGTTATTAACATACTAAGTATTGCAAGTTGTATAATTGATGTGAAAAGTAAGAATTTTTTGTACATTTGATAAGTATCCTTCCATGTAAAATGCTTGAATAAAATATAGTATTATGATAGTCTGTCCATAGTATTCTATAGACATGTGATAACAATAACAGATTCCTTTGATTTTTTCAAGTTCCTAAACATACAGGTGTTGGCTCATTATAGTATTAATGCTTTAATCAAGTTTAGATATTTATATTCAAGTTTTGCATTCCCAAGTGGGTTGGAAAGTTAGAAGTCTGGATGATGGCACACACAGCGTTACTGTCAGTCTTCTTGTTTTCCAAGTTTCCTAAAAACTAAGTTTTTTGCTTAATATTGGTTAATGAAGGTTAAGATTTTATTCAGGTATTGTAGTTGTTCATTGTCTGAAACAGGATTCAGGATTATGGAAACTACTTGATTGGGATCTGTTATTATACAATTACTATATTTTAGATAATTTGTATCACATTTCGGTTGAATCTTAAAGATCGCGGGATATCTCTTCACCTATGATACCCGTCAGAACTAAAAAAATATCTGAAGCTGCCGATAAGCACCACAAGAAACCAACTGTTTCCTATACTACAAAAAACGGTATCCGAGCAAAAGTTTTACCTATCTTAAAATATTCAAAGTACAATATTTTTTGCGATTATGTTAAAAAGTCGTTTCATCAATTCTGCATTTAGTGTATGACGATGAACACAAATTTTTACTCTGGAGCTACATTATGCCTAACGGTGACCCCATTCATTACCATGTTCATAAGATACTTGAAGCTCTTGATCTTGACCTTGAGAACTACCCTGATGAGAAAACTATTAGTGAGCTTGAGTACGTTCTGATTCACCTTTTACTCACTGAGGGACCCCGTTACTCCGATTACAGAAACCGAATACCGGGGCTTGATTTGCATGGTAAAAGCAATTAGTCATTGGGGACTTACCTTCCATCCCCGTATTGATAACTAAAGAAATAGTGTTACAAACGTTTTTTGACTTTTCCACTGTTTTACATGAATATCGAAAATGTAAAAACGGAGCAGATATAATAGTCAAAAATTGGGAACCTATAAAGGAGTCTTTTTATGGAACTCGGTTTTTTCACAATGCCTTTACATCCACCAGGTAGTGACACTACAAAAACACTTGATGACGATCTCGAACAGATGGTAGTCCTTGACGAAATGGGATACAAGGAAGCCTATGTTGGAGAACACTTTACCTTCACCTGGGAAAACATCCCATCTCCTGATCTATTCATTGCCAAGGCACTTGCCATGACAGAAAATATCACTTTTGGCACAGGAATAACGTGCATGCCGATCCACAATCCAGCAGTGGTTGCACATCGTATTGCACAGTTAGATCACCTTGCCCATGGACGGTTCCATTGGGGAGTCGGTTCAAGTTCTACACCGAGTGATGCAGAGATGTTTATGGCAGGGGAGGATAGAAGAAAAGCTACACGAGAAGGAATTGATGCTGTCCTTAAAATATGGACAGACCCAAAACCGGGACATTATAAGAGTGATTTTTGGGAATTTAAAATCCCTGATGGACATCCAGATATTGTAAGTATACACATGAAACCCTACCAACAACCGCATCCACCCATTGCACTTGCAGGTTCATCCGCCAGATCCGATACGCTCATTTTTGCGGGGGAACGCGGATGGATACCGATGAGTATTAATCTCGCTCCTGTTTCTGTTATCAAAACACATTGGGATGCTGTTGAAGAGGGGGCAGAGAAGACTGGACAAAAACCATCCCGATCTACATGGCGAATTGCCCGAGAAGTTTATGTTGCTGACACTAATGAACAGGCACGTAAGGAAGCAATTGAAGGGACACTTGGTCGAGATTTCCGAGATTACTGGTTCCGTCTGTGGGGATGGGAAAGATTCAAGATGAACGACGATACTCCAGATGTAGAATCCTGTCTTGAGAACTTATTGGATACACTTTGGATTGTGGGGAGTCCCGACCATGTTGCCAATCGTTTACGTCAACTCTATGATGATGTTGGGGGATTTGGTGTTTTATTGGCTATGGGACACGAATGGGAACCGAAGGAACAGTGGATTCATTCTATGGAACTCCTCCAGAATGAGGTAATGCCCCAACTTACGGATTTAGGATAATAACCGATATGTAAGGAGCATTTCTTGAAAACACACTTATCAGCAGGTGCAGCAGAAACAACGATTACATCTATTAAGGACAATCCAGATGTATATGCGGAAATATACGCTCGTGTATTGGTGCTCTCAGATAATAACATTCAACTTGCTATTGTAACAGTTGACTTTGGACAATTCCCGCTTCAATATAACCAAGTTCTTCTTGATGCCATTGAACAAAAGACGAATATACCTACCGAACACATAATTATCAACTGCAGTCATACACACAATGCTCCAGGTGTTGATGGCAGATGGATAAGTGAAGAATCTGAGGTATGGTTAGCGACTTGTCTTGCTGAACTGGTGAAGAGGGCAGTCGGCTCGCTTGAACCTGCGACATTATGTGTTGGACGCGCCCCCGTTCAAATTGGTTACAACAGACGATTGATGCGGGAAAATGGACACATTACAATGGCACCCAATCCAGAAGGTGCAATTGTGCCGTGGGTTGATGTTTTGGGGGTTTACGATTCATTTGGAGGAATCATTGCAGTTCTATTCTCACATGCAGCCCATCCAGTGATTGTTCACTGGTCAAGTGAGGAGATCGGCGCGGATTTTCCGGGATATGCTGTTGAGCATCTACGCAATTTTATAGATTTAAAAACGGAAAGTGTTCTGTTATTTGCTCAAGGATGTGCTGCGAATATCAACGGTTATCCGTTGCGAGGCGGGTTTGAAGCGTGTGATGTTGCAGGTTTTTCTCTTGCGTTTGCCACGCAACATGCATTAAAAACTGCAGAAACAATACCTGCAGCACCGTTAAAAGCACAGTCTGTCATGATGAATTTACCCTTTCAAGATCCACCATCTGTAGCGGAATGTGAGCAACTAATAGAAGAACATCCGGATGATAATCGATATGTAGCATTATTAGAGGTCGCTAAAAGTGATGAAAAACGTACCCTTCCCTTTCCAATGCGTGCTTTCGCTATCGGCAATACGTTTTGCATCCTGTCTGTCTCACATGAACTTTTTGCAGAATATCAACTTTTCGTAGATGACATCTCTCCCTTCAAGCATACCTTCATGTTTGGATATACAAATGGGAGTGAAGTTTATATAGCCACCAAAAAGGATTATGAACTGGGATTAAAGGGTGGATATGAAGCAGGTCCGCGTAATCACGCATTAGGAGGACCTTATAGGTTGGCGTTACGTCCATCCGTAGAAGCACAGATACGTGAAGAAATTACTGATCTCTTAGGAAATTTGAATAGCTGATGTTATATCATTTCTGATAATAGTTTTCAAATAACCGTTGTAAAGAATATCGGGAATCGGAATTCAAATCAAGGAATCAAGGAATCAACGGTATGAATGTCATTTAGACATTCCCCGGGTATGAATGCTGTTTAGCATTCACCCAAATCAACACCGAATCCGCGTGTGGAATTCGGTGGGTATGAATGCCTTATTGGCATTCCCCGCCTACAGAGGAGAAGAGGTATGTTTGATATATCACCTGGATTCTTTCAAACGTTTCATTTCATTCCAATCCCTTCGGTGTAAGTATTAATGTCTTTCGATCCTCTTCAGTTAGATAGCGATTGACAACATTTGCCACATCCTCTGGTGAAACATCCGCCAACGTCTTTGCGATCTTTGGTAAATTCTCTCCATATTGAAATTCAAGTAATCCCCATTGTAGACCAATGCTTCCAAGCATCATAGTTTCTGACATACCCAGTACTTTTTGTTTTTTTACAACCTCAAAATCCAGTGGTGAACTAAAGTACTTTGAAAGTTCTGTTGCGATCATAGCAACCCGAATATTGTTCTCCGGTTTCGCAAAATGGTTTATTAATAGTCTAATTCGCTGCTTCACCTTTTCTACATCTGAACCCGGTTTGAGTGCAGCGGAGACAAATAGATATGTCTGTTCGGGTGTAATGAGATCCGCACCACTGAAAATGCTACCTGTTAACTTCTTCAGTTCTGCGTCCATCATAATCGACTGACCCAGAATAGCGTTCGTTACATAAAGAGTGGGATAGTCATCGTGGGTGGGAGCGGGAATTGCATAGGTTTCCATATAATGGGTTACGTTTGAGTCCCATGTCGCCTTTAGATCTTTGTTTTTCTGTGATGTCACGGTTGCACTTGGCTGTATGCTATCAGCTAAGGTTATAGAACCGAATTTTTCTTCCACAGTTGATTGTAGTATTTCTGGATCAACTCCCCCGATAATACACAAAAGAACACGATCTTCTTGCACTAAGTACTGATCTCTATACTTCTGTAATTCGCTCAAATTCGCTGATTGAATACCCCCTTGCATTGCGATATCGGTTTCTCCGTGACGAAAAGCCTGATTCCATGCTGCCATTGCGAACAGACCTGTATTTAAATTTTTACTAACAAAGTCAAATTCACTCATAGCTTTTGGGAGTTCTTCCACTAAATCTTGTTCTGAAAAAGGTAAATTGGATAACCATTTGGCTTGTAATTCCAAACCTTGTTTCCAATTATCCATTGTACCTATAAAATCCAGATGCATGCCATGGTATGTTGTTTGTCCATTTCGTTCCAAATAACTGTTAATGGGACCAGTGGTACGTAATACCAAGTGCTCTATAAGGTGGCTCCACTGTACCTTTGCTTTCGCATCACTTACAAGTCGAAGGGGCAAATAGCTGAAAATAGCCACATCATTGGTATCCTTAACATGGAGATTAACAACACGTATACCATTACTAAGTGTAAAACGGTTAACTCTGGGTGGGGCAGCAAAAGCGATAGCAAAAACGCTAAAGAGGAATAAGACAGTTATGGTGTGTTTTATTTTTGCAGTCATTGTTTACCTTCAAAATCTATGTCTTTATACCTCGAAATAATCAATTTTTACAATGGAACCAGAAAATGAGGTGATCCTCAATTAAAAGTAGGAATCTAACTTTTTCCGAGCGTTTAAGACACCTTCAATTATTGGTTGAGGTGTATCCACATTCAGTCCGAGATAAATCAACATTATCTCATCATTGTAACCGACCCGATCTATTTCCTTACATATTGCTGGAAAATTCATTTCTGGACCCCAGAACGGTTCACTGCCGGTATTAGAATCCACACCACAGTTAAAATAAACACTTGAAAGTCTTTCGGATAATGTCTGTAAAGCTACGACAGGATCGTCTCCAGCACGGTGAAAGTGAAATGGACTATAGTAAAAAGTAAAGTGATCTGATGGTATGGCATCAAGAAGTTGCTTTGTACGTTCAAGGTTGTAAGCCAAACTTCCCTCATGTGCATATAGGGCAAGGGTTAGGTTTCGTTTCTCTGCCTCTGTTGTAACTGTTTTGAGTAGATCAATAATTTTCTCTATCTCACCAACGGTAGCATCTTCTTTACCACCACTGGCAATACTAACTATTGGAATAGCAAGTTTTTTGGCGGTGTCAAGGATAGAGACCAAGGATTCAAGACCATCAGGTGCATCGACAGATACCGTGCTGAGTAATGACTTAAATTTTGCTCCTGTATTCTCATGAAGTTTGGTGAGCTTATCCGCTTCTAAGTCTGAATAATGTGTTTGCGCGAGTTCTATGGCAGTGATACCACCCTTTGATAACTCACCGACAAATTCAGATAATGGATAGGGAGAAAATGGAAGTGTGCTTGCACAATATGTTCTCATTTTATGACTCCTGGGATGCCTTCTTCTACAGACATATCACCCCTACGGGGTTCAAAAATAAACTTATAGTAAAGGGCAGCATTATTTACAATTAAAGGCTGGCGAAGATTGTATCCTCGCCAGCGATGGTATGGGTGTTTTTGCAGATGATTGCTATTTTCCCATTTCCTTTAGTGCTTTTAAACACCGTTCAACCGCTTCCAATGGTGGGTAGGCATCGCTTTCATATTCAACAATATACCACTTAGTGCCACCAGTCGTTTCACATATATGAAATATCTCTGACCACGGCACACTATCTTCCCCAATTATAGGACGGAATGCATTATGTCCATCATCTTCATTATCGGAGATAGTATAAGGCTTTAGGTGAACAGTTCCACCCCGACCGGGATACTTTTTGAGTATTTCGACAAGATCCGCACCACCAGACATTGCATTCCCCATGTCCAGCTGCATGACAACACCTTCGTTTGTATTTCCAAAGAACGTATCCCACGGCATTTCTCCATCCAACGGCGTGAATTCTATATGGTGGTTATGGTAACCCGTTACCATACCGTGTGGAGCCAGTTTATCTGCGAGGCTATTAAAGAAATTCGCTAACTTCAACCAATCCGCACGAGATTGTCGAAGTTCTTCGGGAATACCAGGGATTATTATATACTGGTTTTCCAGAATTTTGTTGAATTCTATGGTATCCTCAAGAGCATCTTCTTGTACCATATTAAAGGGTGTATGCCATCCACAACAGACCAAATCGAATTCATCCAGATATCCTTTTAATTCTTCTGCTGAATGTTGCGGTGGTCCAGCGAATTCCACGCCTTCATATCCCATTTCTGCTACGGCTTTTATTGTGCCGCGTGCGTCTTCTGATAACTCATTGCGAACCGAATATAACTCTAATCCGATCGGTACTCTTGCCATAATTCACCTTTCATCTTTTGTAAAATTTAATTTCCATAGTTAAAAGTAATACCATTTCTAAATGAATAGTTCTCTAAAATTCACATGAAATATTATATTCGGAGCGGTTCCAAACCGCTCCTACCAGGGTGAGTGAATGTTGTTTATATGTCATAATATTTCTTACCGTGCAGTGTAATTTGGTGGTAGAGGACAACTGTTGGATGTCGTCTTATACATTTCTACCAATGCCACTCTTGCCAAACCGTGTATCAAGAATGCTGGTCCTATTTGTGAATCATACCAGTCTATCCCTGACGCTCCATAAGGGAGGATTTTTGGGAAATAGATATCTAATGCTGTTTGGGATAGCTTCGTTGCACCTTCTAACCATTTAGATTCATTGGTGATGTCGTATAGATCAGCAAGGAGTTCAAGTGCTAATCCCATATCTGATGCAGGAATCTTGAATTCTTCTGTTTGCACCTGATCAACGGGAAAGTCCTCATCAAGATAGGTTTCACCAATCGCACGTGCAAATTCCATAAATCTCTCATTCTGTGTTAATCGCCATCCCCCGAGACATAACACACCTGTACTGCATGAAGTTCCTGCACCATAAACACTTCCCCAGACAGACATATTATCTACAACACGATCCGTTACGCTTTCGCATAAACTCACGAATATCCGTTCTTCCAGATTGTGGGGTGCGTTGAAAAAACCGTCAACATAAACCGAACCGTATTGCATCATCTTATCTGCTAAGTCTGGTACGTATGTTTCAATTAACTCAGCAGATTCCAATAAACTTATTCCTAAAGAGAGTGTTTGTGTAGGTGCATTGTTTCCGTAAAACCGTTCATCCTCTTTAGGGGATCGACTTTCAATGAGGAGGAGTCCTTTTTCATCTCGTTTCTCCCACCAATATTCAAGGTAATTCTCTATCTGCTGTAATGTTTCAGGACGTTGGTTTTGTGTGTAGGCAAACGATAAATCAAAGATATAAAATCCTGAATGTCGTGGGAAATCACATGAACGTCCACCCCGTTCCAGTTGTGCGTCAATTTCAATATTTGCATGACGGATATATTCAAAGCCTTCTCCGTTTGTCCAGTGATAATCCAGTCCATCGGCAAAACCTTGAATACATGCGGGATTATATTGATTTAACTTTATCCATAACCAGTGTGGAACTTGACGAAGATGGTCATGTATTGCTGTACCACCATCAGGGTTTCGTGAACACCCGATCCGTTCTTCTACAACCTGCCAAAATGAGTGTTCTCCCCATGGAAACAATCCTGTGGTTGTATCTGTACAATTTCTGGCAAAATGGTTTAAGTAGCGATCAACTGCATAGGCGTATGCCGGATTGGACTGGGTCTCCGCAAGTGCGATCATCGTCTGGAGTAGGGGTTCATCGTGAATCAGATTACAGCCGAGATGTGCGCGATCACCATCCCGTTGTCCCGGAATCTTAGGTGGTTTATCCATCAACATCTCACCTGTTTCAGGATGAAGAATAGACGGGAATATCCCTTTGTATTGGGTGCTACGTTCGATCATAAGATCGACTGCATTGCATATCTTTGCGATTATTATTTCTGGGTTCATCAACTGCTTCCCTCTTTACACCTATGATGTTAACAAGTTATCACATGAACTATGTTTGGTCAAGTCACACATATAAGGTAATTTTCTGTAAATTTATGTCTTAATATCTATTAACAATAGTAATATATAAATTACCATAACGATTAAAATGTTACACTTTTTGACACATTGTGTGTCATTAGAAAAACGGCTGTTCGCCCTGTCACAGTCTGTGTTTATCGGTGTTTTTTTTTAGAATTATAAAATTCTCGAGTTTGTGTTATTTTGGGTCTTCCTTTCCTTTTCTGATGTTTATCCAATATAGACTTTTGCATGTTTTGGTGCTTTTTATTTTTTGATGATTTTGAATGTATTGGATAGTGATAAAATAGTCTCCTGTTTTATGTGAAAAAGTTACGAAATCGTAACTTTTTTCTGTCACCCCAATTTTAGTATAGTCGCTGTCAGGTGAGTAGCCACCTATGTTTAAAGGCAATTTACGAATTTGTGCTAAAAAATTAAAAAATGTTTTTGATGGATTCCTTAACACCGTATTCTCCATTAAAATGTAAGAAAATATTGAAATTTGTATAAATGTGTATATACTTTCTTTAATCATATTGATTTACTTAGTTCGGTATTAGCATGAGTATCAAGCTTATTCTCTATATGTTATTGTAACGTATGTTTATTCTTATGTCAAGGTCTTTTCATATATGTGATGTTTGTTTTTTCATATTTCTTCAATTTATTTTTTTGCTATTTGAACATATGGTGAATCTGTAGCAGAGATTATATTTCTGAATCGCCAAATCAACGCCGAATCCGCTTATGGAATTCGTCGGATTACACGGTTAGGTATAGGTTGTGTGAATGCTATAAAACTACTGGAGATTGAATCATGTACGATATTATTGAAGAAGTCAGAGAAGCAAATAAATTAGAACAGGAAAATTACCATGAATACTTTAGATAATACATACCATCTAAATAATTTCAAATGGGACAGTAGATTAGTTAATGAGCATAAAGGTAATCTTGTAGACATTGCAGAGTATATATCTGTTTTTACGAAACGACCTTTCAATGTAGATGGTGCAGAGAATAAACACTTTGATGTAGTCGTAAATACTTCAGACGGTGGCACACCTGTCGCAACAGTATCTAAGTCATATTCTCTAATTCAACATTCCGAGATACTTCAGATTATTCATATAGCATTTGAAAAGCTGGGTTATAACATAGATGAAACCGAGTGCAACCTGTATCTAACTGAATACGGTGAGTGTATGTGGTTGAAAATACAAATCTCAAAGGGATTTAAATTTGATCCCGGCGATGGTCATGTACTCATACCTCAGTTGCATGTTAGGAACTCCGTAGATGGAACAGCCCCATTAGCTTTTGAGTTATCATGGTATAGACTGATTTGTATGAACGGACTTATGTGTTTAGAGACAGAGAGTAGATTTAGTAAACGCCATACCAAGTCTTTAAATCCAGGATTATTTGTTGAATATCTAAGTGAAAACCTCTCAAAAATTCAACGAGAAAAAGAAGTATATACAAAATGGAATCAGAAAAAACTAAATGCTGATACAGATGTAGAAATACTACAGAACTGGATTGATACTATAGTATCTGATAGATGGGGACGCAGGAATGCTGAAAGAGTATATAGTATTTTAGAAACAGGGCAAGATGCCAAGATTACAAGATTTAAAGATAAGAATACCGAAGAGAATAAAGATAGTTATATGATTAGAATTTCTTTGGAAGGTATTGTTCCTGGGGCACAACCTGCAGAGAACATCTATGATGTAGCGAATGCCCTTTCTTGGGTTTCATCCCATCAGAATTCACTTAAGAAGCAATATAATATGATGCTACAAGTTCCAAAGATGATTAAGGAGCTTGAGAATTCTCTTGGATAAGATCTGTATTCATTGACAAGAAGTATTTTATGCTTTCTTGTTTGAATAGTGGATTTCACGGATAGGACACACTCACATACAACACCCTATTCACACGATAAGGTCTTACACGCTTCTAAACTCTTACCTAAACCAGTTATTCCTTCTTCGTTCAAGCACTTCTGTCGTTCCTGCCAATCTGGGAGATATGCTGACATGTATCCTTTGAATAATTTCCCATGATTCGGTACAAGTAGATGCACCAATTCATGCACAATGACAAATTCCGCTAATTGCGCGGGCAGATTGAGTAATTCTGTGTTGAGTGTCAATCTACCATTGGTTGATATAGACGCCCATTTCCGTCGCATCTGACGTACGTGAACTTCGTGCACCTTAACACCGAGGCAGTCTGCCCACCGCCACACTTCACTTTTCAAATCTGTAGTATTGTTTAATACGTCCTCGGTTTTCATAGACGCTGTAAATCCAACAATTTGTTCGTTATTTCTATTTTGGTGCGAAAGTCAACTGATGGTTCCAATGTCTTATAGAGTGTCGTTCTTAACTCACTTTCTTGATGTTGATCCCATTGATAATCGGGAAACTGTTCAAATACTTGATTAACGGACCGCGCCTGTTCCGGTGTAACAGTCTCCATAGCATTACTCATAACAGTATAGACTGCATAAGAATTGTCATCTAATCCCATTCGGGGTTGTTCTCTTTCAGCGCGTGAAATTGTTGCTGCCTCATTAAGTAGTTTGGTGAGTACGTCTTTTGTTTCTGATTGACGACTGTCGTATATTTCTATAGCTGCTTCTGCACGTTCACCAATAGAAATCAAAAAAGGTTTTGACTCACCCTCCTCGGTAACCTTTTGACGTACTGCTTTTGCCAAGTTCAAGACTTTTAATGTGTCAGACATATCGCTCTGATCTAATCTCTGCAAGGTGGTTTCATTCAATTCATATACCTCGTTTGGTAATGCAAATAGTTCACCTTCAGTTTCATCTTGCAAGAGTTTTCGTGTCTTATTTGTCAACTCCCTGTGGACATAAAGTTGTGTAGAAAATGCGTTGCGGATGAGTCCAAAAAGAGATGTGAGTGCCTGATAATCCGCTATAAACGGCTGTAAGAAAGCATCGGGGGACAAGATGTTATAGAGATTTTGCAATGTTTTGAAGAACGTGAAAAATGTTTCCCGAACATCCTTATCCTCAAAATGTACAATTGCTTGTTCCTTGGCTTTATCGTCCGAACCCGTTGCTAACGGCAAATACTGTTGAGCATCTTCGCACATCATCCTCGTGAATGTTTCCTTGAGCAGATCAATATTCCGAATAACGCTCTCCACCTCATCAGAATCGAAAGCGAGTGCCTTCTGCATGTTTTCAAAGATACCGACAAAATCCAATATAAATCCGGCAGGTTTTACCAGTCCGTCCGCATCCTCATAGGGACGGTTGACACGCGCAATAGATTGCAACAACACGTGGTCGCGCATCGGTTTATCAAGATACATGCAATAAAGAATCGGTGCATCAAATCCTGTGAGTAGTTTCTGTGTTACAATCAGTATTTTCGGTTGTGCACCCTTATCGACAAATCGCTTACGGACCTCCCTTTCCTGCTCCGATGTGCGGTGAAACGATTTCATTAACTCAGAATCTCGGTTGTCATCTGAATAGACGACTTCCGAGTATTCAGCGGGTAAGTATTTATCAAGTGCTTTTTTATACAACGCGCATGCTTCGCGGTCAACAGCAACTAAAAAGGCTTTGAATCCCATCGGTTCTACAGTATTTTGAAAGTGTTCCGCAACACACTCGGCTATTCGTTCTATACGTGCAGGTGCTTTTAATATCTCCTTTAGCCGAACAGAACGGTCAAGGATTGCATTTAGTTCATCAGGATCGCTAACGCCTGCTGCTTCTGCGAGGTTTAGGAATTCGCTTTCTAATACATCTCTATCTACCCGTAAATCGGAGGCGGCAAGCATGTAATTCAATTTAACAGTTGTGCCGTCTTCAATAGATTCTGTGATTGCGTATTTGTCGAGATACCCCTGTGCGTCATCACTGCCGAATACTTTGAAAGTGCCTTCACCTTTGCTCAGACTATCAATGGGTGTACCGGTGAATCCGATATAAGTCGCATTTGGAAGAGCACCCATCAGGTAATTACCGAAATCCCCGCCGGTTGTTCGGTGTGCTTCGTCTACCAACACAACCACACTCTCACGGGTGTTAAGGTTCGCGGGTCTCTTGTCGAACTTATGTATCATTGACACGACCAAACCGCGATAATCTTTGGATAGAATATCTTCCAGATCATCTTTACTCTGTGCAACTCTCGGCGATGTGATGCCGTATCCGGTGATGTTCTTAAAGAGTTGGCTTTCTAATTCATTGCGATCAACAAGCATGAGCACGGTCGGTTTTTCTGTCTGTGTTCCGCCACGCAGGAGTTGTGCTGCAATCGTTATCATTGTAAGGGTTTTACCACTGCCTTGTGTGTGCCAAACAAGACCACGTCGTTTGTCAGGATCGTTCACCCGTTCGATTACCTTTTCCACGGCACGGTTCTGATGTTGACGCAACACAACTTTGGTGAGTTGGTCATCTCTACTTTGGAATACGATGGATTGCTGCAGTGTCTGGAGCAACCGGTCGCGGTCGAAAAATGTCTTTATCTTCTGTTCATAGTCGGTCGGTTCGTCAGTTTTCCAGTTGAACAGATTTTTTCTGCTGGTGTTCCACGTTACGCTATAGAATAGATCCGTGAGTTGTGTGACAGCAAAGAGTTGTGCTGTTGTGAACAGTTCTGGTGTTTCGTTGTGATAACGATGTATCTGCTCAACACCGAGTGCTAATCCGTCACGTTTATGTACAGATTTCGCTTCTACGATTGCTATAGGGATGCCATTTATTAGAAAAACTACATCGGCGCGGTTGCGGTGGACTGTGCCTTGCTGTTCCCATTCATCGGTGACATGGAACTGGTTGTTGTCGGGGTTTTCAAAATCTATCAGGGTAACGTTACGTTCTCGGTTCTCACTTGCAACAAAGGTTGATTTTTCTCCGTGTATCCAAGCAAGTGCATCCTGATTGCCTTCAAGTGTGGGTTTCAGCAAGTTGAGTATGCGTATTACGTCGGCACAATTGGAGTCGTCTATGATTCCTTTGTTTAGTTTTATGAGTTGTGATTTTAATGTCTCTTGAAAATAAAGTGCGGAAGTATTTCCTCCCCGCATCTGCATGGCTTCTGTGCGGGTGACTTGTGTCCAGCCGATTTCGTTGGCGTATTGGAAGAGTGGGTCTTGGACTACGGAACGTTCAGACATATCTATATCTAAGGTGCAGTCGGATTACTTTTTATTGAGACTAAGTAGTCTGAATTTAATATTGGTTTCATCTTTGGTCTCGCCAATTTGAGCGAATCCTTGTATTTCTGCAGTATATTGCTTGTTTACTGTAGCATTCTTAACGATTTCAGTCTCAAAAGCTTCATCCGTGATCTTTCCTTTAAAGAAATCTCTTTCATAATAGTTATCATCAGACGTTTCTAACTGAAATGTTTTATCTCTGACAGAGATACCTACTAAAGTGCCGCGTATGGTGATTTTTTCAGATGTTTCTTCTTGAATTTTCTCAAGAATATCAATCGCATTTATTATTTGGGATTGCGTAAGTTTTGCTGTTCCACCACGGTCGGGATGTGGAGATGTCCAAGTGAATTTGGTGTCTATAACGGATTCACTCAGTGGTTTGAGGAAATTAGTGTACCCCTTTGCAACTCTTGGTCCAAATTGATCCATGAGTGATTTTAGTTCGTCTTCGTTAGAACCAGAATTCAGGATTTTGACAAATTCATTTATTGAATTTCCAAGTTCAGACTCTTTCAATATACCAACATACTCTGTCGATGCAAGTTGAATCTCAAATGAACCTGCACCAACTTCTAATAGTGAGATCCCCATACTGCTTTTGATGTCTTCAGGTATCTTTTTAGATGTTGAATTAACACACTTCGCACCGATTCTGTTAATAACTTGTTGTAATCCGGTTAGAATATTACCTAAAAAGTCGACCGGTGCTTCTGTTCTGAAAATTCCACCAAAATTGAAGGCAAAATTCACAAGTTCTCGGGCACTGGATGAAGCTATTTCTTGTGCATTGCTGAGTGCTGGAAGAGTTTCGGTTTTTAGACCGAGTCGTTCACCTGGAAGCGGGAGTAGGTCCTCAGGGATTTCATTGGGATGGATGACCTCCAGTGAAGGTTTTATAGAATCGTCGTGTGGCACTCTTACCTGCAGTAGAGTACCATACCCAGCATCGGTGAAAACACTACGTAGTTCTAATCCACCAGAGCGGATATAATTAAACCGTACATTAGAGATGCCAACACGGAGCCATGTTTTATGTTGATCGTTTTTCCCAACAGCTACAAGGTGGAGTTGTCCGGCAGAGTTCTTACAAGAAAAAAGAGCAGGATCATCATTATATACATAGTTTTCAATGACTTTGTGTTTACCAAGATATGGAATATCATACTGAACAGGGATGTTTATAGAGGGTTCAGGAACATCGTCACCGTCTTCTTGTAATCCTTCAATATGAAATTCGATTGCTTCATCAATTAATGTCTGGACTTCTTCCAATGTATCACCTACAGCAAAGCATCCTGGGAGATCAGGAACATAAGCACCATAACTGGTGTCTCCTCTTTCATAAATTACAACATATTCCATTCGTTTATCCCTCATTACTTGAGTCCTGCTTGTTTTAGAATGCGGTTGAGTAAACCCTTTGGAACATCTTTGCCCATTTTACCTGAAACTGTCACTTTTCCCACTTTTGTTGGATGCTTAAAATAGCGATGACTGCCTCGTGTCTTTGTATAATACCACCCATCTTCTTCGATAAGTTTTATGACATCTCTATACTTCATAACCCCAGTCTATCCAACGTTCTTACAACTGCAGCGTTGTACAGATACAATAGCGCGTTACGCTTGTATACCCAAATTGTTTTCTGTGTGATAATAATATTAACACTGATAATTTCGTTTGTCAAGAAAAATTGATAAGTGTGAATATTGTAACGATGCCGTCTAATATGACTCATCTTATTCAACTATTAGATTATATGGCAGATACTGTGTCAAGGCAACTTCCATCAAGTCGATGGACGTTCTTGTATTACTGGAATCACATAACTCCGAATTGTAGAGCCGTCGAGTATCTCTGTCTCTACGCGGGGTTCTGGCTCTTTACGATGGTCAAACACGACGTAGCATCCGTCTACTGCCTTTTCGAGTTTAACGTACGCAGCGAGTTGTGTCTTACCTGCCTGATAACGTATTTCGCCTCCCCAGATCTTTGTTTCAACGATGTATTTTCTTTGATGATGAAGGATAAGGATGTCTATTCTGCCGCGTCCTGTTTGTACTTCTAAATATAACGTCCCACCCACAATCTGTACAAACTGCTCCAGATAGGCAAAGAGAAGGTGCTGCCCAACATATTCTCGGGGTGTGTCTGGCACTTGTAGAATCTTGAAGCCTGCGCGTGCAATAAAGTCACGGAAGTTGTCAAGAAGTGCTGCCATCTGAATCTGACCATCCGGTGTGAGGTAGTCCTGAAATCCTGCGCGATTGTCTTCTGGTAAATATTCCTGCTCCAATCCATTAACTATCGGTTTGAATGCCCGTATGATGCAATAGTGATAAATCGGATTGACAATTTCACACATACCGTCATCCCCTTCGGCGATGACACCATAAGTGGCGAGTTCATTGATGAGTTCATTGTAAAGGTTGAATTCTGTGCCTTCATCATAAGATGCGATTTTCATAAGGAGCGACTCAAACCGTCGATTCCTACGGATATTGGTTATCAGGTGATCAATGTTCGTATGTCCTTCGCGAAGAAGTTGGACATGTGCCTTTGAAAAGTGTTGCATTGTGATTGGGTCACTTTTGGCAATGTCCAATTCCTCTGTAAGGATCTGCGCGAATCGATTGACGAGTACGGGTTGTCCAGCAGTCTGTTTGTGAATAGATTCAATAACCGCGGGATCGAAGGGCTGCCCCACTTCTTCTGTGTATTGCGAAAGCAGCTCGTGCACCTGATCCAGGGTGAAATTGGGCAATTTGAACTCATCCTGGATGTTGAAGGGAGAAATAGAGCGATCGTAGTTCAGCTGGGTAATACTCTTGACCCCGACGATGCCGACGGTATGTGGGGATCGATGCTTTCTGGAGAGGTAGATGTGGCGGAGTGTATATAGAAAATCGCTTACAACCGTCCGGGGGATACCGTCAAATTCGTCAATGATCAGGACAACCTTCTGATTTTCCAGCACATCTGAAAGTCGCCTAAAAAACCTTCGCATAGAAAGATGGTTGGTGAGTTTTGTGTTGTCTAAAAGTTGCTCTAAAGCTTCAGAAGGCATGCTGCCGCGTCTTTGAAAAACATTCTCTATCTCCTCGCGAATATCGTCGTAAATGCCTTCATAAAACTCGAAAGGTTCAAGGTTGTTGGACGCTTGAAAATCAATCTGAATTGGGAAATACGTCTCGGCTGCGAGCTTATCTAAAGCACTGCGGAAGAACGTGGTTTTTCCTGTCTGCCGTGGGGCAAAAAGGACGATATACCGTCCCTTTTCCAACCGATTGACAAAATCCGAAAGTTCGTCTGTGCGTGCAACGACGTAGTTATCTTCAGGATATACAGGACCACGCGTTTCAAAACATCTCATTTTGCTGTCTATCCCATCCTCAATTAATTTCAAGCGTTCTGCTGTTAATTGGGTCGTCTACTAAAATCCTGTGTGGAATTTTAGCATATCATACCCAAAATCGCAACCGACTACAACATCTCACCAGAGGTATTCAGTTGCGAAAGTGGAAGCACACAATCATTATGTAATATTATTTTTACAAGACCACGTTTGTTGTCGAGGACATCTGTTAGTTCGGCAATTTGGTATCAATCAGTGGGACAGCAGACCGTTGTCCTGTCATCAGTTCTTCAAGCATGGCGTGGAAGAGTTCATCTATGAGTTCAACTTCTCGTTCAAGGGCTGCAATTTTATTCTCAAAGTTTTGTAATATTTCGGCAATCGCGCGTTGTTCTGAAAGTGGGGGTAGCGGTATTTTGAATTGATGAAGAATGCTCTGTGTGATCAATGGTTGTCCTCCTCTCCTTTGAAGTTTATTCAAATTACAGTGCCTTAATTGTTCTGCAAGAAAATCAAGAGAAACTTCATTGCAAAACCATTTCTCTGGATATAAAGCATTATCAGTAATCCAATTAGGGCACTCCGCTATATGGACACAACCGCAATATGCGCCAACACGTCCAATTACAAGAAGCCTTTGATCGCTGAACTTTTTGGTTGTATACCCTAAAATGCCATTTCCGCCATATACTGGAATAGTTCGCTCGGAATCGGGTTTATTTTTTATATCCTTTGGACGTGACTCCCCACTTTTCAACTTTACTAAGTCACCCAACTTTGTCACTTGCCAACTCTCAGGAATCTCGCCGATTTCCGTCTGCTTGTGGGGTTCACCTTTCGTGCCGTGTGTAAAGAGATAATCCATCAACGCTGCTTTGCGTTCCCGTTCTAATTCAATTTCGCGTTTTCGGGTGAACTTTGCTTCTTGGATTGTTTGTAGGATGTGGGCAATGGCGCGTTGTTCGGGGAGTGGAGGAAGGGGGATTTCGGATTCTTTGTAATCTCCAAAAATTAAGTTACGTATCCCTGTCGTACGTTTTTGCAATTTCCTTGTTTGACCTGAATCATGCAAATACAGAAGATAGAAAAATAGGTAAATAGGGGTAATTGTGTTTTTATCAATTACTCTCAACCGACTTGTGAAATTACTAAAACAATATATACCATCTTTAATATTAAAGAACACTACTCTACCAACGGGTTGCTCAGGACCGCCTCCAGATCGTTCAATAACAATATCACCCCATTTCAGTTTTTTCTTATCCAAATACCTTTGTTCTATAGGTAAGACTGCTACGTCTGTTAAGTCAAGGTATCCGTCACTGGTAAAATTAGTGTTTCTTACAACAGCACATTCTTCAAATGGTGCTTTTTTTCCTTTCCAAATACCATTTTCAAAACTGAATAAATCTTGATTCGATAGTCGTATGACTTTCCAATGCTCTGGTAAATTCATATTTTTCATTGTATGTCTTCGATAAGAATCATAAAAAATCACTGATAGCTGGCTTTTCTAATTCTCATATCAATTCTTAGTTTGTGTTTTTCATCAAGACCCATTTTAATCAGCTTTCTCTTCTTTCTAAAAAATCTGTTGTGTAAAATTCTACGATTTAGAGATCTTAACTATTTTTACACTGTAATATTCTTGTAAAAAATCAATTAGATGTTTAAGATATTCAGGTGGGTTGTCACGTTTTGTGATATGGAATAACTCTCTCCCAACGGAAGATAAGCAATATCCTGTTATATTAATCTGTTGGTAATCTTCTTCATTAAATGGGGAATTAGCAGATGGATTCACAGGTAAATAGAGTTCGTTATTATACCAAAAATGTGAGTATGCACTATAGGTTTCATCTAGGATAAGTCCATGTTCTGACAATAATTGAAACTCGTCAGCACCAAAACCATATTCTTGATATATAGACTTAGATTTTCGAGCAAATTTATCCATATCCTGATTAGGACGACCCGTAAGGGTAGCCACATCGGTTATACTGCCTCTTAATACAGGAACTCTCGCCGTTCTAATTTTAAAAGTAGATGGCGACTTCAGAAATACATCAGGGTTTTCTAAATACACGACGCATAACGAACAAAAAGTGTTAAATAAGATCAAATCTTTTTGGTTCATATCTGCTAAAGTTGTCAAGGTCTTAGGTGAATAAGATCCCGCACTATTGGCTTCACCTGCTAAAATGCTTGCCCATAAATCTTGCACATTATCATCGGTTACTAATCGACATTTATCAAAGAATTTGATTATCCAATCGTCCTCTATTGCATTAGGATCTGCATCTTCGTTTAACTTGTTGAATGATTTTGTAATGATGTTTTCAATGCTTTCCTGACGTTGTACTTCCTCTTCAATCCAACGACGTACTGCGCGTTGTTGCAGATCGGTTATCTCAATTTTGGCTTCAGCTTGAATCATTGCAGCTTTGGCTTCAGCTTTAGCTCTTCGTTTGATGCGTGTAGGTTCATAAAGTATGCCTGTAGCATCCCCTATTTTATCAATTAGAGCTATACCCAGGTCGCTAACAGGTTTTGTTAAACCTTCAAGATTCACGAGAGGATTATCTGACATTATTTTACGCAATGAGTAGATGCGGGATTAGTTTTTTCAAGCATCCTGTTAAACCTGGCACAAAACACGATCTTTTGCATGTCTTGACGATATGCATCTGGCGAATCCACCATGTCATTTCTGGAAAAAGGAAACAAATTAGATCCATATAGGAAAAAATCCCCTTGAATCCGCTTGCAGCATGGACAAGTGTTAGCCCAATACTTGTGACCAATAGTTCGTGAATAACAAAATTTAATCGTTTGTGGGATCGGTTTTTTCTTAGGGGGTGAGGTATCCCAGTCATCTCCAGGCCAAGTATATAAGATAATTTCGCGTTGACAATTCCAGCATTTATCAATTCCATATCGGTAGTAACAGCTATCACGGTCAGGGAGTTTTATACGAGTTTGCTTGACAACCTTGGTAACTTTGTCCTCAAATTTGGGTTCAGCATGCTTGCATGTATTACAAGTAAATGGGTTCAATTTGTTGTCACGAATTGGATCAAAATGATTAGGTTTTTCTAAGACTGTGTGTCCATCCAATTCAATAAACGGCACTGAAAGCGAATGTGCCTTATTTTCATCTACAGCATGTGTGACCCTGATTTCTATTGCAAGAGCAGGTTCGTTTTCAACCATTAAAGCGACATCTGCAATAAATCCATTAGACATCCTATATTCTGTAACCGCTTGCTCTACTTTATCAGGCATAGGTTGATCGCAGGTTTCTTCACAAGTTTTCTCACCATAAAGGCCAAAATCAAATTTAAATCCACACTTCCTTCTCAATTTGGGTGACTCAGTCTTTCCCGCCTTCCAATCAGAAATCATCTTAACAATTAGATTTTTGGCAGTCTTATGAACAATCGTTTCCTGATTACAAGTTTTACTTGCCTTATGAGCAAAATGCGCCGCCTTCACCTCACCTTTTTTTAGAATCACTGTATCTTGACAACCTGGACAAAAATAATGTTTCCCCTTCTCTGCTGTCTTAGGGGCGCATAACCTCTCTTCATCAAAGGCAAATGGAACTCGTAGTTTTGCATTTTCGTAATCCTTTAGTTCATGTCTTTCATAAGAATTCATTGCAACTTTCCTTTGTGGAGCAATTCTGTTTCATGGAGTGGGGTGGCGGTTACCGCCCCATTTTATGTAAATATTAAATTAAACAAGCCAAAACTTAATAAAATTAAGGGACAGAGCGATTTTCTAAAATTTCCCTCAATCCCAAACTACTTATTGCGTTATTTTATCCCAATTCATTATCTGTTGGGGATTGTGTAGTACTTGCTGCGTCTATTTCTGGATTGGTAGGCTCGGGTATATACGAATTTGCTTCCTTTTCTGCTATAAGTTCACGCAGGCGAATAACTCCGGGTGGTGGATTTTTCGCCTGTTCTTCTCGTGCCGTTTGGCAAAATTTAATATAATCATCCAAATATGTACCAACTTTTTCTTGATTTTGAAGATAATATAGGATCGTGACGTAAACCTGTTCCACTGTGAGTGAATGATAGTAGCGTTCAGCAATTACTTCTGGTGATTTACTATTGTGAATATATTCGTATAGGATAGTTTCAATACCTACCCGCGTTCCTTTAAGACGAATATCATCTTCTGCCAAAAACGTAAAGTTATCTTCGAGAGGATAGATTTGTTTGAATTCATCGATTCGTTTGAGAATACTGTTTTCGACGGGCAAAAAATGTCTATGCTTATTTTGAATTAAATTTTCAAGTCGGTTCAATACTTTGTGTGCATTCCGTCCATAAGTAAGTCCAGTTAATAAACCCAATGTCAAGAATTCTTTTTGTCTAAATAAAATTGATTCATCCCAAAGTTTATAAAGAAAATCAACTGCCACGTCTAATGCTGTTTGCAGATTCATGCGTTCTCTACCTAAGGCAAGCACAAAACTGTTGTAAGGTTCAGAGAGTTTCCAATTTGAACGTTTTGCTACTTCCATTAACAAAACGGCATCAAATTGCGTGTGATAGTAATTTGAACAAACAAGTTTTATCGTCATCTCATTGTAATCAACTTTATCAAGGAGATTTTGCTTAACACAATGCTCCAATAAAACTTGTGCCCACACACCGTCAATTTGAAAGTTTGTGCCAGCGTCGTTATTTAGGCTTGTTTTTGCATAATGCCTGAGTCGTCCATCATCCGAGAAAAGTAGGTGTCCGGGTTGGCTTGCAAGAATAATAGTATCAAGGAAATGCTGTTGTAGCATGTCATTGAGTTCCCTCCTGCGTAATTGGTTCATCTCTGACCCAACAGTGGCTTCGCCAACTTCACAGTTCTCCCTAATCCAGTGAACAATCTTTTTTATATATTCTATTCCCTGCTTCATTTCCTCAGGATTGATAATTTGTTTTACATACCGATTTCCTTTTTTACCAACTACCATTCCCTCGCGATTAAACCACATTCCCTCTCTTTCACTGATAATACTCAGTAATTCATCAATAGTCGATTGAGCAATGCAGAGTTTTCCAAACGTATTGACTACAATATCCGCAGCATCCAAACTGTGTAAAGTGATTAGTGAAATAATGTCTACAACAAGTTTAGGTTTGGATTCATTAAGTCGGTTAAGGATACTGCTTCTTTCCTGAATATCTCCCATACTACATCTAATCCCTAATTCAGGGTTACCCATGAGAGATCCCCATGTATCTAAACTATTACTTCCGACGAATTTTGTGAAAGTACCGATTGTAAGTTTTTTTTCTTTATATAGTTTTTCAAATTTATTTATTTCATCTTGTCTCTTACTAATCAATTCAAATATTTTTTCAAATCTTTCTTTATCGTCGATTCCATCTGAATCGTCAATTTTTATATTATCCATGTTCTGGTCTAATGGAAACAAATGCGAGTATTTTCTTAATGTTTCTTGATATGCATGAACGTATTTACTCTTGATATCAACGATCTTTCCAGTTTTTATACCGGACATTTTTTCACCGAAACTCACCTCGTCATTGATGTTTTTCCCTGTTAATTTTTTAGCAAAAGAGTGATTCACATCATATTCATGGCGGTTGAGATCTACATTTTCTCGTTTTTCAATGATATACCAATTGTCTTCATCAGAATTGTCGATTTTGACTGCTGTATCCTTTTCAACTTGAGTAGGTTTTAGCACTTCAGGAATTTCCTTTTCAACTGAAAGGAAAACCTTGACATATAAAAGGTGTGCATCGGGTTGATGGAAATGCATTCTTCGCACTTCATACATTATATTGAGTGCTTTTTCATGTTGAAATCTCATTTGATGTAACAAAGCTAATTCAAAGCATCCTTGCAAAGAAAGATCATTTACATATGAAAAGTCTTTGATTTCAGAAAAAGTATCTAACACATTATCCACCTCAGTCTCTTTAGATGATCGGATGAGAATCATACCAAGACGGATTTGCATGTCGTAATCAGTTGGAAATTTTTCTATATACTCTTTACATACAGTTTCGGCTTGATTCATATCGCCGATTTCCTCATAAATCACGACCTCCATCACGGATATGTTTTCAAGTGGACCATAATTATCACGAAGTTTCTGACATATCTTAAGTGCCTTCTCAAATTCGCCGGAATTATAGTAGCTTTGTACTAACCATTGTGTCAATTGGGAGTTCTGGCTTGTGTCAGTAATTTTTTCGTAAAACGTAGCAGCTTCTTTGAATTGTTTATTGATAAAGAGTTCTGAAGCTAAATCCACTATTTCTAAAAAATCATTGCTATTTAATGCATAATTGTACGCTTTTTTAAGTTGAGAAACAGCCTTGTCCTTTTTTCCCAATTTACTCGAAATTTGAGCAGCATTAATGAGATTTAATACACTTGTCGGAGATGATTCGAGCATCGGTGTTAGTATTTGCTCTGCCTCTTCAATACGTTCAGTACCAATATATGCTTTAATGAGCAGAAGCATTGCTTTTTCTTTAAGTTCTGGTGTCAAATCTGTCTGCAAAAAATCATTAAGTATTGTAATAGACTCATCTAACCGTTCATCTGCTAAGAGAAAATTAGCAAGGATAATGGGAGCATCTGGAACTTCTGGTGCGGATTGTATTGATTGCAATAATTCAATTGCTTCTGCTATTTCTCCACACTCAAAAGATAATAACGCACGTTTTTTAATCAAACTTGGATTTAAGCCTTCAATTTCTAAGGCAGAATCAAGGTCTTCAGATGCTTTTTTCAGTTCTCCAAGGTGAAAATGTGCAATTCCTCTGTTAATGATCCAATCTACTCTATAATTTCTTAATTCCGTATTGGCAATGCTATTCCATGCTTCAGTAAGTAATTCTATTGCCCGTTGTAGTTGTTCCTTTTGTGCTTTATATAGTTGACTGGTCCCCACTGCAAGATTATCTTCTAAAACTTGCTCAATCAAGATAGTTGCGTAAGCAGCTTTGAAATCAGGAGCGTCTCCCTTGTCTACCATGATTTCACCCCATCTTTTCGCTGCTTCAAAATTCCCACGTTGTTTTGCTAATTCGCTGATAGCGTAGGCAATTTGTGGGGAATCGTGCAAATAGTCGGGAACTTTAGCAATTACTTCGTCAAGTGTTTCTTCCTCTTCAGCAATTCCAATGAGAATTACATAAGCATCCGTATTTTCATCATTCTTAGCCAATGTCTGTTTGGCGTAATCAGCAGCTTTTACCGTTTCTTTTTGTATGAGATATGCTAAAGCACGGTTAGAAAGTGCTTTTTCGTTTTCAGAATCATACTTAAATGCTTCATGAAGCAATTCTGCAGCTTCTTTTTCGTTATTTAGGGCAAACTGAGCAGCTGCCATATTTGTTAGAATGCCAAACTTTAGATCATCCGAAGCATCTTTGCCCGTTCGCTTTTTCAGATCCTGTAATAACTTTAGAGAAGTTTTAGGTTGATGATTCTTGAGAAAGTTTCGAGCGTTATCTATTTGTTCTTGATGTTCTTTTGCAACTTCAGTCTTTATTAAGTCATTAGTATTTACATCAAGTTGAGATTTAATGTCCCGAACTACATCTAAAGTCGCACCTGTCAATTGCATAATCTCAATATTATCATTCTGATTTTTTTCGGTGTTATCCTTGATGGCTTGGATATCTTCGGTTAACCGTTCACTCACCTCTAACCGCACATGTCCAATTTCTCTCTCAACATTCCTTAGTATAGAATGTGTGATCTTTTGATCCACAGTGTTCTTCTGTAGAAATTCAAGTACTATTTGATTGAATGCATCCTGTTCGAATGGAAGCTGAGCAAAAAAATCGACAATGACACTTTCTACAATAGGACGAATTCTATGGTCAATATCTCTATCCGTCAATTGATGATATGGAATCATAATGCAAGGACGAAAAAGCGTTGTGATTTTTGCTATTTTTTCACTTCCATTTAATTGTGTGAATTGGATTTCATCAACATCTTTGAGTGAAGAAATAATTCTGTCAAATGTTTGGGAATGAACTTTAACCTCTTTCGGATCAGTCAGATCGGCGAAGTTTGATGCGTTGTGCTTAACAACTTTTTCAAAAGACTTTTTGAAAAGATCCTCTGCTGTAGTTTTGCAAAAGTGTTTTATGGCGTGGTTGATACCACCAGCAATAGAAAATCCAGTTCCTACAATATTGTAAGCCTTGAGTACTAAATCAAGTATTGTCATGGATTTTCATCTCCTATCAGGTTTTTGATGTAAGTTAATTCCTTCTATAACCTTTTAAAAAATCGTTATTGTTATTGTAACATACTATATACTGTTAATTCAAGATTTAGGGGACCTCTCATAGAGGTTGGGTTATCTATGTCCCATTCAAACCAAGTTGTGTCAACACATCATCCAACGCATTATCCGCTTTTTCGCGAGCGATACGCGCTTCTGTTAAGTCAGTCAAAATCTCATTCATAGGACGGTGTTCAACTGTATCACCTACATCAACAAACTGAGACGGACTCAGGTTGTAATCGGTTTTCTGTGCACCCTCAAGTGTGATCACACGGCTCAATTTCTCACGCGATTCCCATGCTTGATAAACTTCAGTTGCTGCATCAATCCCATCGTCCGTTAAGACATTTTTCGGTTTCTGAGTCTCAAAATAGTTCGTGAGATTAACAAGTATGATTTCATCTTTACGTTCCGCAGGTTTGTTGCGGTTCAACAGCAAGATAATTCCCGGTGCAGTTGTGTTATAAAACAGGTTTTCTGGTAGGAGAATCACACCTTCAATTAGATCTTCTTCAACGAATTTTTTGCGTATGTCTCTTTCGCGGTTTGTATTCTTACTGCCGGAACCGCGCGAAACTGCCCCTGTGTCCAGCACAATTGCCGCGCGTCCGTTATCTTTCAAAGAAGCGTGCATGTGTTGCACCCACCCCCAATCCGCAGATGAACTCGGTGGATTGTCAGAAGTAAATCGTTGCCAACTATCGTTATCATAAAAGACGTCATCATATTCCTTCTGATTCCACATCGGATTTGCCATAACATAGTCAAATCGTTTTAAGGTAGCGTTATCGGTGAGAAACTTTGGATTTCGGAAGGTATCCCCTATCTGGATATGCGCACCGATGAAATCGTGTAGGAAGGCGTTCATCTTTGCCATAGCGTAGGTTGTCGGAGTGAGTTCTTGTCCGTAGATTTGAGGTGCTTGGCTCTTTTCATCAGGATGTGTCTGCTCAAATAGCAATCGTCCTTTGATTAGCAACCCACCGGACCCGCATGCTGGATCGTAGATCTTCGTGTAAGGTTCAGGGTTGATGAGATGTGCCATCAACCAACCGACCTCTTTCGGTGTATAGAACTCACCTGCACTTTGTCCCTGTCCTTCTGCGAATTTTCGTAACAGATACTCGTAAGCGCGACCGAGGATATCTGGTTCTGTATCCTGCAGCCCAAGCCGATACCGACTTAGCACCTCAATAAGAGCCTCCAGTCTATCCTCATCAAGCGTACGTTGTCCGCTCTGTGTTTCGTTAAAATCTTGCACATTTAGTACACCTTCCAGTCGTGGGTTCAATCGTGCAACTTCACGCATCGCATCGGTGACAAACTCCCCCAGATGTCCATCAGCAGGACAATTGCGAAGTTCCTCCCAACTATACTCCTGAGGGATATAAAACCGAACGATTGGGTTGCGTCCTGCTTTTAGTGCATCCTCGTGGTCTGCTGCGACGATTTCTCTGGCTGATTCTTCATTGCCAAATTCTGCTATCTGTTTATCAAATTCATCATCAAATACATCGGAGAGTCGTTTGTAGAAGATGAGCGGTAGGATGAAATCCTTGAATTTTGGGGCATCGCTTGCGCCGCGGATTGTGTTTGCGGCATCTAATAACCAAGTTTCCAATGTGGAAATATCTAACTGTTCATCGTCTTGGGTTGGGAAAGGGAGTGTTGCTTGGACGGGATCTGCTGAGGTGTTCTTTTTTGGCAATTGGCTTGCTCCTTCGGTTTGTTTTATAGTACTGCTAAGGAAAGTTTGAATAAGATTCTTGGTGGGCTATATATCCATATAAAGGAGCTGAATTGTTATCAAAATCAACTGCCTCGACCGATAGGGAATCTGAAAAACACCCAGGAGCACACATAATTCCTTAACCCCTATTTCCAATTACAGCTACAAATAAAATATGAAAATCTACGACTAATATTCTAATACTTGTCCAATGTGAGTAGTAATATCCACAATATCATAGTCATTCAGGCAAACTTCTTTTTCCTTTCAGCAAGGTTGAGACTTTTTGATGGATGTCCAATTCCGACTTCAACCTATCAACAAGTTGTTCGAGTTGCGTGATCCGCTGTTGAGACACTTGGGTATGTTTATCTGTAGATTCAAAGAGGGTTGCCGCGTTTTCCAGAAGTTGACGTTTCCACTTTGAGAGTTGAATATCGCTAATGTTATGTTTTCGACATAGTTCCGCATGTGAAGTATGACCACTCAGAGCCTCAATGACAACTTCAACTTTAAAATCTGGTGTAAAGTTTCTTCGTTTGGTCTTCATCGGATTTCTCCTTTTAATTAGATTGTAATTATATCACAATCTTGTCTAAGATAGTGGTCTAATTTTCCGAATGCAGTACAATTTGAACTGTTCTGTGCCTGATTCACACTTATTGACGTTTATAGAAACAAAACAAACCTTATTATCGTAAAGTGGTCTAAACGATAATAAGAAAATCTTTATTATCGTAAAGTGAATTAAAATGAATCCCGAAAATTTTAGAAACTCAAGTGCAGGTAATTGTATTCGCAGTTTAGGTAAACACCCGTATTGGTGTTATGTTCCGAATCCATTGCCTCCACAAATTGACTTGGATTGGGAATTAGCGAATCTTCTCTCAGAAGCAAACATAAAACTGGGAGAATTGTCTGGGGTAGCAAAACTATTACCAAACCCACACTTATTAATTGGTCCATTCATCCGACGGGAAGCGGTCATGAGTTCCAGAATTGAAAACATCCAATCTGGCTTAGATCAACTTTATCTATTTGAAGTAGATAAAACTGAAACACCAGAAATGCCTGATGTACAGGAGCTTGCAAACTATGTTAACGCTATGGAATTTGGAATTAAGAGAATGCAGAAGTTGCCCCTAAGCTCAAGATTACTCTGCGAAATGCATGAAGTCTTAATGCGTGGCGTCCGTGGAGAACATGCGACTCCGGGATTAATGCGTATAAGCCAAAATTGGATTGGCAGTCCTGGATGTACTTTGATGGACGCCACTTACGTACCCCCACCGGTTTCTGAGATGAAAACGTGTTTTTCAGACCTGGAAAGGTATATCCATTCCAACGCGAAAGAACCACCCTTAATTCAAAGTGCATTGGTTCATTATCATTTTGAGGCAATCCATCCATTTGTTGATGGTAATGGAAGAATAGGAAGACTCCTGATTATTCTTATGTTAATGGAAAAAGAGATATTATCTCAACCACTCCTATACATCTCGGATTATTTTGAACGGCATAGAGATACTTATTACGAACTCCTGTTGAATGTAAGCCAGCAAGGTGATTGGAATAGTTGGATTACATTTTTCTTAAAAGGGATATGTGAACAATCAGGAGATGGGTTGCTAACAATTCAAAAGATCCTATCCTTAAGAGAGCAGTATAGAGAGTTAATAACGGGGACAAGGGTGCCAAGAGTTGTTAATAGGTTAATTGAACATCTGTTTAGCACACCGCTTGTTTCTGTATCAGGATTATCAAAAGAATGGAAAGAGGGATTTACTACGGTTCAACGTGGTGTAGATTATCTTGTTGAAAAAGATATATTAAAAGAAATGACAGGTCAACGCCGCAATCGTCTCTTTATTGCAGATGAAATTCTGAATATAATAATGACTGAAAGGGCAAAATCAGTTCCGCAGATAGAGGATTAGTTTTTCAGTAATAACAATAAAAGATTTACAACTATCTATCCATTGTAAATTTGAGTGGAATAAACTGTGAAAACCAAATTTCATATTTATAGTAAACATTGAAAATAATAACACAAAATCCCTGTAGGAGCGATTTCCGAATCGCGATTTAACTCAGTGATAGACCGGAATGGGAGTTCCCTCCTACATCTCAAAATGTTCCATTAATTCAAAAGTTTACTATAATTTTCGTTTTTTCTATATTAGACACAAACCTATTTAGTATGTTATACTACACTTAATCGTAAAGACATTCGTTAAAAATATGACACAACATCTACTGCCTAAATCCATTTTGATAATTCCAGTATACAGTGAAACAAATGACACAAAACAGAAAGCATAAAGCTAACATCAAATGGGCAGAAAAACACATAGCTGATTTCGAACATTATCTTGCTGAACAGTGTCAACCCTACTTTGAAGAAATCGCGTCTGAAGAGACATCCAGATTTATGGCGCCGATGTGGTGGAGCGTTGGATATGTCATTTTGCGTGGTATGGCAGAGAAAAAAACCGTTTCCCCAGATGACACCGATACACTCATCGATAGATCCATGTTGCTATTAGAACTATTGACGCACAGTCAACATGCTATCTTCAAGGAGGTCCTTCAGAAATTTGTGCTGCCAATGGCGGAATCGTTAAACATTGAAAAAGACAATGATGCGATCAATGAACATATTTTTAAGTGCATAATACACATCGGCAACAAGCTCAAAGAAGGGGAGACTTTAACGGTTCCAGCTTTATCCGGACCAGATAGTATCTTAATACAGAGAGAAGACGCTGCTAATAAAAACCCTACTCCTACATCATAAAATAGATCTATGCAGAGTACTGCACAGTAAGTTGTTAGATCATTCACTGATTTGTTGATAAAATTCAACGCGGATGTCTAAACTCCAACGAACAAATTTGCTTGGAAAATGGAGAGTAAGTAATATGAATAAAATTAATCAAAACCTGATAAAAATTGAGAAGTGGGTCGATGTCAATTCACCGATACCGGATTTTGATTTTACTGGCGAATATCTGAATTTCGCTATTGAAATCATGAAGCGGGGCTTGTACTTGCTCAAAGCAGGGATATCTTTAACGCCAAATGCAAATACTGCTAACAAACGGTATACCAAAAACAGGGCAATTATTGTAGGACACATGGTACGGATCACAAAATTATACGAAGGGAGTCTAATGCATGTTTCTAATCATCAGCAAGAATTAGTACATATTTTTTCCCGCCTCATATTTGAGACTGCAATAAGAATGGAATACCTCATTACATCAAAAGCCAAAAAAGAATCCTTTCATAGTTTTATTTTAGCTTCCTACAGACCTGAAAAGGAAATGCTTCAGGACATCGAAAATAAAGATAAACAACAAGTGCCGAATCAAGAATGGATACGAAGTGTTATTCTATCTTGGCTTAAAAAGGATGGTATCACGGAAAAAGAACTGTTGGATAATACCATTTGGCGTGTTGACGATAAGGATTTGCAAGATCTTATAAATGCATTAGAAATAGATACTTACTATTTCTATGAAATCGTAACTGCAAGTCATCATCTTCACGGTGATTGGCTTGATATGGGCTACTATCATCTTAGACAGGATGGACGATACTTCACCCCCGACTTATCTTTTACCGAACCGGACCCGAAAACTGCATGTTCGATAACCCGTGTTTGTCTTGACAGTCTCTTGAAATATCTTAAGTGGAATAAGTCTGATCCTAAAAATAAAATAAATCCAATTGTGGAAAAACTCCTTGAACTCAATATTCTCCTTGATGCTGCATTTGATGACAGTTTTGACGAATGATGCATTAGTTATCTGAGCAATGATGACAATGACAAAAACAACATGCAAATCCCTAAGAAACTACATCCCTAAATTAACGCTCTTAATCACTTTTGCTCTCAGTGCAATTGCAGCAGATTACGACAACGATCCAATTCGGACTTTACTCCCTTATGATGGAATACCCGCAATTACAGATCCAATATTTGTGCCGGCAACCGTGGCAAAATTGGACCCCGATGCTCCGGTCATAGGGGTAACTTTTAACGGTGAAAGTCACGCTTATTCACTCTACCTACTTAATGGACATGAAATTGTAAACGATGTTGTCGGTGGAAAGAAGATCGCAACCACATGGTGACCACTCTGTAAAACGGCTATCGTGTATAGCCGGGAACTGGATGGGAAAACATACACCTTCGGGGTAAGCGGAAAATTGTGGCGAGATGCACTGTTAATGTATGACCATCAAACACGGTCCCTCTGGTCACACATTACTGGCGAAGCTATTCAAGGTACACTGAAAGGTAAAAAACTAAAACCACTCGCCTCAATGCCACAAATCACATGGAAAACATGGCAAGATAATTATCCAGATACAAATGTGCTTTCTGTTCTCTATAGAGGCGAGATGCGAGAAGACATCGGAAGTGATTTGTATGAAAGGTATCACACGAGCCAAGACACAGGTGTAAGTGGAACCAAATACACAGATAAAAGACTACCCAACAAATCGCTTGTCATTGGTGTTCAAGTTAAGGATAACAAAGGGAAAACACACTATCGTGCCTATCCGCTTTCACTATTTTCAGATACACCCATAATTAATGACACAGTTGACGGTGTTCCCCTGTTAATCTATCACGATAAACAGACATTTGCCACCGCAGTATATAATCGTTCATTAGATGGAAAAGTGGGAAAATTTATGACAAAAAGCGGATATATGGCACAAGACTTATCAGGAAGAGAGTGGAATCTCATTACTGGAAAAGCAAAATCCCATAAAGCAATAGATTTAAGATTAGAACGTATACCTGCTGTGAACATCTATTGGTTTGCTTGGGCGCGTTATTACCCGGATACAACAATTTATAATCGGTAAATAGTCAATCTTTCAATTCAACCATATCCCGATGTTCAGTTGGACGTATTGTCAACTCCGGTATGTTGGTGCGCGGCGGTAAGGATGCAATGAGGAGAATAGCAGCAGATGTTTCAGCGACATCCACCATTTTTGTACGTGCTTCTGCATCAGGTGGAATAGGACGATTATCCAAAATCGGTGTTGCTACTTCACCCGGAATAATAACGCTGGCTCTGATCCCTGTATTCATTAAATCATTATTAAGAAACTCAGTGAAATTAATAATACCTGCCTTTGCTGCCCCATAAGCATAACCTGCAAGGGGTCCAGGCGTTATCGCTGCCAATGATGAGATATTGATGATTGTTCCCGATTTTGCTTCCAACATGGTAGGTACAACGGCTTGAGAACAGAAAAACGTACCTATAAGGTTTGAATCGACAACCGATCGCACCTCTTCTGGTGTTGCATTGGTAATACGACGATTGTGTGAACTGTGTCCTGCGTTGTTAACCAACACATCAATACGTCCATATTTCTCTACCACATCCGTCACCATTTCCTGAACTGCTTCATAGTCAGCGACATCAAGTATATAACTTGCTATTATTCCACTGGCACCACTACCTTCGGATTTTACCTTCTCTAACTTCGATTCAGTTCTACCGACGATAACAACGGTTGCTCCTTCGTGTGCCATCTTTAAGGCAGCATCCCGTCCAATTCCACTACCACCGCCAGTTATAATACATACTTGTCCTTTTAAACTCACGCCTCACCTCCATTAGGTAGGATATGCCGCACCGCAGCTTTTATGTCTTTTGATAATGATTCTAATTCATACTGTTCATTGGATATTTTATCACGATGTTCGTCCAGCGGATATCCACCCTTACCAGATTCATTAAAATAAACACTCAGTTGATATCGTTGAAATATATTCATCCGCGGATAATCTTCGGTCCACGGACTCGCATCGTGAAGCAGGTTTGTTGAGAAAATAGCCACATCCCCGGCTCGCATAGGAAGGGTAATTGATGTAGGTGGATTGTGTTTAACGGGTATATTAGTAGGTGTCTGAAAGAGAGATTTATGACTCCCCGGTACAAGACAGAAACCTGTTTCTGGTGGAACATCTACCAATGCAACCCACGTCGCAAGATGACTACAGTAGATATGACCAGATGCAGCCTGATAATCGTTATGCGGGTTTCTGAAACCGGATGGGAACTTAAAACCGCTATCATCACGGTGAAAACTTTGTGGAGAATCATACTTAGTCATCATCGTGAAATTGTAATGGAATAGACGAGGGGCATTCATTGTTAATCCGGACACAACCCTCATAATATGGGGATTCATGGCAAGATCCTGAAAAAGCCTATGTCCATATTGTATGTGATCTATGTGTGTCTTACACGGCTCTTGTCTACTTCTCCGCAGTGGGGCAGGTAATTCCGATTCGTCAATTGACAACCAATGATTCAGTATTGCCAACATTTCTTTGATCTCCCCATGTGGAATAACGTTCCTTAAGACGAGAAAACCGTGTAAATCAAATTGCCATTTCTCTTCTTCCGTCAAAGTTGACTGAATTGTAAACACGCTCTATTACCTATATCAAAATATTCGGAGTTTTATAATATCAAACCTATGTGGAATTATCAAGAAGTTACACGAATATATTTAGAAATGGTATCATCATCTAAAGATAGTCAACTACCTGTTTTTTGTGTATACCTTACCAAAAATACTGATTTCACACATTTTTTATAAAAATTGAAAATAAAATGAAGAAAATATCTATATATAACAACTAACACTACCAAGAAATACTAAATCCCTGTAGGAGCGATCTCCGAATCGCGATCAAACCCTTTGATAATCGGGAATCGGAATTCAAATCAACGGTATGAATGCCTTATTGGCATTCCCCGCCTACAAGTCAGTATGTAGAATAAATTGTATATTCTACCATAAAACCATAACTTTTATTGGAAGTATATAATTAGAGAATAAATGATGACTATCTATAAAAACGTCCTAAATACAAAATATTTATATCGTCAAAAAACCGACATTATTCACCGGTTGAAATTGTCAAAATTCGCAAGGACAGCAAAAACACAAAATCACACTTTTTGCAAATTCTTAGAAAGTTAATTCAAAGTGGAGTAAACTCAGGCTATGACAGAGGTTAGAGGGGTAATTTACACCAATTTCAATGACACACAATGTGTCAAAAAGTGTAACTTTTTTCACTTTTTCAACGAATTGAAAAATTAAACATTTTCACGATTTATCATCAGGGAATTTAGGATTAAAGGTCTGTTTTTGCACCCTAATAGTTTGTCTGGATATTAGGATTAAATGTCTGTTTTATACCATTTTATCCGACAGAAATATCAGCTTGTTTATAGATGTTGTTTTGATTCAAGGGAATGCTTCTGTTCTTGACATGTATCACAAAACATCTATAATAAGAATAACAAACAATTCTATGGTTGGTATGACAAATCTCAACGAAAGAGAATTCAGTGTTAATTCACATATACTTTGTTAACGTTAATGATTGTATATATCGTGAAATATTAAAAACTAAGGAGCAGCATGATGTCAAAACGGATTAAAGTAGGACTAATCGGGTGCGGTATGATTGCCGGTTCACATGTCAACGGGTATCTTGCACATCCGCAACAAGCACAGATTGTAGCGGTTTGCGATACAGTTGACGCAAACGCACAGAGAAGAGCAGCAGAAACGCTTTCAGGTGCAGAAGGTCGGGCAAACACTGCTAAGGAAGAGGCAAAAAAAGCTGATTCCACTGAAGCACGTGAACGGTTGAATGAAAACGCTGCATGCTGGGAACAATATGCTAAAGATGGGGTCAAAATATATAGTGATTTCAATGAAATGTTGAAGGAATGCGATTTAGACGCTGTAAGTTTGGCTACACCACCTTTTGTACACGAAGCGCCAACTGTCGCAGCAGCAAATGCTGGAAAGCATGTCTTTTGTGAGAAACCGATGGCGCGAACTGCAACTGAGGCGAGAAACATGCGGGATGCCTGTGACAAAGCAGGGGTAAAACTCGCATATCAGAGTGGCGGCACATGTCTTGATCCAACAAGTTATGCCATCCGAGAGCACGTTACATCAGGGAAAATCGGTGATGTTCATTATGGTAGGTTGACCAGTTACCGTCTCCGAGGCAGACCTAATGTAGATATGTTCGGATTCGGCAAATGGTTTCTCAATTCGGCTTACAGCGGTGGAGGCACAATATACGACACAGGTGTATATGATATCAATCGTTCTATCTACTTACTCGGTTCACCACAACCTGAAACTATCAGCGGCATTGCATATCGTGGTATGCCTCCTGAATACACGGGAGAAGAGATAAACGACGTTGAGGAATTCGTTTCCGTGTTTGTCCGATTTACAAATGGCATGTCATTTACCTACGAACACGGATGGTCATGCAATATGGCAGGACAACCGCAAGGCATATTTATCTTCGGGTCTAAAGGATCTTTCAGCAACAATAAACTCTTCCTTGAAAAAGGAGAGTGGGAAACCGATGACAAAGGCAACCGTAGACGTTATCAAGGGAATCTCGTTGAAACACCCTTAGAACTTCCAGATAAACACTTCCCAGATAAGTTTCGAGATTTCATTAATTCCTGCAGTAACGATGAACAACCTATCAGCAATGGCGATGTAGGTCTGAAAGTGACAGAGATTATGAGTGGTGCACTCCTCTCAGCGAAGCTTGGTCGGGAGATAAAAGTTGAAGAGTTATACGAAATAGAAGCGCTCCGCACTGAACCGACACCGGGATGGCACATTCCATAAAGAACATTCGTTTCCGAAAGTTATGTTTCTTCAGCAAAACCTAATACCACTAAATGTCCATTAATTTTTGTTGAAAAACATCTATTTTATAAGGTATGCTTAATAAGTTTCAATTTGTGATACTTCCAATACCTCTTTACCAAGGAACAGATATTAAACTGATTAAAAAACTTTAATGCAGAAACCTCTTTGATGGTAGAAACCTTATCTATTATCCTAAAAAATGCATAAAATAGAAAAAATTTGCAATTTGCTATTAACTTTTTCTGTTTAAGGTTGATGTTAAGGTTAAAAGATTTCTATGGAGACAGACGCTTGAAAGGGAGGGTCTCTCATGAAATTGAAATGTCAATTGACAGGGGCAAAATGTCCATCTTACTCACATAAGGGTGAATTCCAACCGGACAACGCGACAATTACCGGTCTTTTACCTGATTTGGATCGGTGTGCAAGTTGTATCGCACTTGAGCCACCATCGCGCCCTGCGTTTCGAGACGATCTGATACAAATTGCTTCCGTAACGCTGATAGAAAAAGGACCTACGTTCAATCCTACACATGAAAGTGGTGCCAGTTTTGGAACTTTCATCCGTCCAAAGATTTGCGGGAATTTGATAAATGCGAAGCACAAAGAACTCAAACTTTATGCACGGGAATGCCCCGAATCCTATATGGATTCATATACCAACGGGAAACTAAATGCCGAAGACCAGAGAGATATAAACCTTATTTTAAATACACCTGATGCCGATGCCGAATGTTTTGTGGATAGACTCATTTGGGAGATATCCGTCGCCAATTTTGAGAAAGTCCTACCTCAACTCATTGAAGCACTGACTCACCGTGAGCAACAGGTTTTCACCTGCATTCGTGAGGATATGTCAAATTGTGATATTGCTAAGTTGTTAAAACTTAGCCTACCACGAATCAGTCAATTGGCAAAAAAAGTAGAACAGAAGTTGCGTCAGGAATGCCAAAAGTTCGGATTAATTGAATAAGAGTTAGATCAGGAAGTATTACCGTTTATAACATAGCGTGGGATGTTCATTCTATTTTGAAAATACTCATGCCTCAACTTTAGAGGCGATTGCATATGTCAGCAGTACAGCTGGTGTGCAATCGCCTTTTTGTTTAGACGCATAACACGCATCTACGAATACATGGTAATACCATTTCTAAGAAATATTATGACATATAGAAATCATCCACCAAACCCGGTAGGTGCGGTTTGGAACCGCACCGAATTTTGTATTACATATGAATTTAAGAGAACTATTTATTTACAGCGTATCTCATAAATATCAATTGTTTTAAAATTATTTTTAATATAGAATCATCTCTGTTAAACTATATATTTCTACTATGAGTAAGGAGATGATTAGAATGGAATTGAGTGATAAGGAATGGGAAGTTATCGAACAACTAATACCAGAACCCCCTTCGAATAAACCAGGGAGACCTTGGCGTGGTAATAGAGAAGTGTTAGATGGTATACTCTGGGTGTTGCGAACAGGTGCACCCTGGCGGGATTTACCAAAAGAGTATCCCCCTATCAAACCTGTCATCGTCGTTTCCAGCAATGGTCTTCGGATGGAACACTTGAAAATGTCCAAATAGCACTCACAGAAATGCTTGAAAAACGAAAAAAAATAAATGTGAGTGAGTGTTGTGTTGATGCGAAGTTTGTTCCTGCCAAGAAAGGTGGCACTTGTGTTGGTAAAACGAAGTGTGGTAAGGGGACAAAACTGGTAGCGATTACAGAGAAGAGTGGGAGACCTGTGAGTGTATTGATTACAGATGCTTCTTGTCATGAAGTGCGTTTAGTTGAACCGGCATTGGATGCCTGTTGGACATCGGAATACCCCGCAGTGTTGATAGGGGACAAAGCCTATGACTCTGATCCTTTAGATGCGTCTTTGAGGAGTCGTGGTGTTGAAATGGTAGCACCGCATAAAAAGAATCGTAAAAGACAGGCGACACAGGATGGTCGGCGTTTACGTCGGTATAAGCATCGTTTCAAAGTAGAAAGATTTTTCAGTTGGTTAGAGGATTTTCGTCGTTTAGTTGTTCGTTGGGAACATTATGCCGAAAATTATTTAGGTTTTGTACTTCTTGCTTGCATACGAATGTCATTGAAGTATTTATGAGATACGCTGT
>PYJD01000006.1 GCA_003635315.1 Candidatus Poribacteria bacterium | reverse complement strand
ATCTAAAAAGTATAAGTATTTTTGCCTGTTCACATCTGATTTAGAGCTCCCTGTAGCCGATGCCATCACACACTATATAAATAGATGGCAGATTGAAACGGCGTTCCGGGATGTCAAACTGAACTTTGGGTTTGATACATATCAACTCCAAAATCGTGAAAGTTTGAACCGACACGTGCAACTCAGTTTTGTTGCAGCAAGTCTGACACAACTCTGTTGGGTAAACACGATGGATACACCATCAGACAAATCGTCGGAAATGGAGAATGAAGTTCCTGATGTAGAGGCAGTGCTGCAAACGCTCCGTATCCATTGGTATAAACCGGAATATCTAACACGCGGGTTGATGGTTGCTTATTTACAACACTGTATTGAGCAACACTATTTATCTACGAGTAAAGATCCAAAACAAAACTCAACAAAAAATCTAAAAATAGTGGAAGATACGACTTGACCTATGCAAAATGATGTATTTTCAAGATTTTATTCAAAAAATAGTCCAAAATGCTGTGATTTCTAACAGAAAATAAGATAAAAAAAGTGTTTACATGACAATTTTTTTGGCTGTTGAAAGTCCTGACAAGCAAAAACTGTCCAAACTATAGTAATAAATACAGAAGGAGATGGACAGATAAACTAACGTATCTTCCAAAGTAGTATCGTACCATCATAACTACCACTCGCAATAGTTTTCCCATCTGAAGAAAACGCTACTGAGGTTATACCTATGTTATGTCCCGTAAATGTTGTGAGATGGTCACCAGATGCAGCATGCCAAAAACGAATTGACTTATCCCAACTCCCCGTAACTATTAGATTACCATCAGGAGAATAGTCAAGTGTAGTCACTGTTGATGTGTGTCCGATGAGTGTTGTTTTATGTTCATAGGTTTGGGTATCCCATAAACGAACTGTAGAATCTGAAGCACCTGAAGCTATTATTGAATTATCTGGTGAAAACTTCACACAGGTTACAATCCCTTTATGTCCTCTAAGTAGTGCTTTTTCTGTTAGAGTGTCTGAATCCAATAGACGTATTGTATTGTCAAAACTTGCACTCGCAACTGTCGAACCATCTGGGGAAAATGCTACTGATACAACGGGTTGTGTTTGTCCATTAAAAATAGCAAGTTGCCGTTTTGTATCAATATCCCACAGTCGAACCGTTTTGTCGTAACTACCAGATACGACTTTCTTCGCATTAGGAGAAAAAACTACTGAATACACATTTATTTGATGTGCCTTATATGTGGTGATTTCCTCTTCAGTTTGGGTATCCCACAATCGTATAGTTAAATCATTACTTCCAGTTGCAATCATATTCCCATCTGCTGATAGATCTACTGAATCCACAGAACTTGTATGACCATAGTATGTCTTAACGGTTTCTGCTTCAATATCCCACAAAACCATAGTGCCATCTTCATAACCAGATACAAGGATATTTTCAACCTTAGAATAGACTATTTCGTTGACTATATCTGTATGTCCAGTGATTTGGTGAATTACTTCTTTTGTATCTGTATTCCATAATCGAACTATATTGTCCAAAGTTACACTTGCGATTGTGTTCCCATCTGGAGAAATCGTCATTGAAGAACGAACAGGTGCAGAGTGACCTGATACTGGCGACTTAAATTTACCAATTGCGGTGTCTATTTTAAATGAAGACTGATGTTGTCCTGTCTTACCATTCCAAAAACGTACCACATTGTTCCTATCCATACTTACGATTCTATTTCCTTCTTCGGAATACATCATAGAGATAACACCACTGGTATGTCCTGGGAGAGCAATCAAAGAATTACTTTTCTCTAAATCCCACAGATGTATAAACCCATTGATTCCTGAAATTGCAAGTGTGTTTCCGTCTGGAGAAATAGAAATTCCGGAAACCCCTACTTCATGCTTTTTAAATGTTCTTATTGGAATTCCTGATTGAACATCTATCATACGGACTGTTTTATCCAAACTACTACTGGCAAGGATCTTATTATTCAAAACAACTGAGGTGATATTGTCTGTATGGTCTACAGTTGTCAAAAGGTTTCTTCCTGTCTCAATGTCCCAAAGTTTAACGGTCTTATCTATACTTCCACTCGCAAGGGTTTTTCCATCTTCAGAAAACAAAACACAATTGACTTTGTCTTTATGTCCATTTAGTGTGTCAATGTGTAGACCTGTCTGTCCATCCCACAGTCGAATCGTATTATCCCAACTTCCTGACGCAAGTATTCTACCATCCTTAGAATAGGCTATCGTATATACACTATCAGTATGTCCAGTAAGAAGATCAATTTCTTCTACTATATCCTCACGGATTTCGTAAATCCATATACCGATGGAACTACCAACAGCAAGATGTGAACCATTAGGAGAAAAAGCTACGTTTCCAGTAATTACACCTTTCCCAAGACGTTTAACTGCCCCTTTCGGCAATCTCATTGTGGTGTAATCTGCTCTTGCGGCACTTAACTGCAAAATGCAAGATAAGACGAAGAATATTAGTAGCATACGAAATATTCTCATAATATTTCCAAATGTAATACCATTTCTAATTGATAAACTCTCTTTTTTGTAGCACAAACTTTCCGTTTGTGTCTTCCCTGTTTCATTCCTAACAGTCGGTAATGAGATTATAATACCATTTCTAAGAATTATTATGACATATCAACACGATTCTCCCAACCCGGTAGGAGCGGTTTGGAACCGCTCCGTAGGCATCAATTTAAGGAGTTTCTAATCAAATTTGATTGATTTCTACCCTCTTGTAGGTCGGGTAGAGGAACGAAACCCGACATGAGACGCTTTGATATACTGGAAATGTTTGATTTCACCTACGATTCGACCCGCAGCATGCCATACGCGCATGCTGCGTTGATTCCCTACGAGGACATGTATTCACTAAATTGACGCCTATGGAGCGGTTTGGAACCGCTCCGAATATAATATAACATGCTTATTTATGACACCTATTCATTTAGAATTGGTATAACCTAACTCCCACAGAGATATACTACTATCGAAACTTCCCATCCCAAGCGTCCTACCATCCGGAGATAAAGCCAAGAATGCCCCTCCGTTGAGTTGGTCAATTTTCTCTCCTGTACTGATGTTCCATATATATGTCAACCCCCATGTTCCAACAAGAATTGTAGAGTCATTCAAAGAAAATTGAATTGAATAGATATCCCCCATATATCTCTCTTCATATGTCTTGACGAAACGTCCGGTCTTACTATTCCACAACCGAACACTTCCGTCAACGCCACCTGTGGCTATCAACCTTCCATCTGATGAATACGTAACTGCAATAATACAGTGAGTGTGTCCACTCAACGTTATGATATGCTCCTTAACGTCTACACTCCATAAACGTACTGTACTATCCCAACTACCACTCGCGATTGTTTTACCATCAGGAGAAAATGCCACACAATTAACACCTCCATAATGTCCTTTGAGTATTCCAATCAGACGATATGTGTTTGAATCCCAGATCCTAACGCTACCATCTCCACACCCCGTCACTATGAGTTTTCCATCAGGGGAATATGCCAAAGAGGTTACGTAACTCTTATGATCGTCCAACATTCCTACGCTTTCACCTGTTTGTACATCCCACAAAAGTACTATCCCATCTGAACTCCCACTGGCAATTCTATTACCATCCGGAGAATACGCTACTGACGATACAAGATCAGTATGCTCCTTCAAAACCATTATTTCTTGGTGTGTGTTAACATCCCACAATCGCACAGAATTGTCTACACTTCCTGAGACAATGGTTTTCCCATCTGGTGAATACATAACAGAAGATACGTAATCTATATGTCCACTAAGAGTATGGGTAGTTAGAAGATCATGGGTGTGTGCATCCCACAACTGTATGGTATTTTCTGAACTTGCTGTCGCAATTATAGATCCATCTGGTGAATAACCTACACTGAATACTTGCTGTTTACCACCACCATCATCTGGAACAAACCAATCGTTCCCATAACCACCTGATGTCGCCATTTCTACATTTTCATTACCAAATGTTGTCTGTATCTCTCCTGTATGAGTATTCAACAAATTAACTGTATAATCACTGTTGCCTATTGCTATAATATTGCCATCAGGTGAATACGATAGTGATAGCACATTTAGGTTTTCAATATTATAAGTACGTATCTTAATCTCTTTATGTATATCCCATAATTCTACTGAACCCCAATTATTTGTTGCGATAGTATTACCATCAGGAGAAAAGTGTATTGACTTATATGTACTGTTTGGGAGCAATCCTAATTCTCCGCCAGTTTCAAAATCCCATAGTCGTATGTTGCGATCTTCGCCTGTTGAAACAAGTGTTTTACCATCTGGGGAGTATTTTACTGAAGTTACAGCATCCGTGTGTCCTTTGAGCTGTTGAATTAATTGTCCTGTATCGGAATCCCATATTATAAGTGTATTATCATAACTTCCTGAAGTAATGGTTTTTCCATCAGGGGAAAAGTCAACGGAAGAAACACTATGTGAGTGTCCTTTTAGTTGAAAATTAAATTTACCCGTATGAACATCCCACAATTCACCTTGATTAGTAGCGATTGTGTTCCCATCTGGAGAAAATACTATATCCGATAAATAACCTATCATTCTGATGAGTTGTATAAATGCTAATGTCTTATCAGATTTTACATCATAGATACGTACGCCTATAGAAGTCGGTACCGCGAATTTAGTGCCGTCTGCCGAGAAGGCTATATTCCCTGTAATTACACCATCTCCAAGTTGCGTAATTCGATGAGACGGTCTATCAGTGGATATGTCATCTTCGGCAGATAGATTAAGGTTGGATGATGTGATAATCAGAATTAATCCAAGAAATAAATACCAGACTCTCATAGAAATAACCTCCTGTCAGGAGTTAATTTCCAAAAAATTAACGATGAAAACGACGTTCTAATTCATCACGACTCATTTCTATAATGATAGGTCTGGAATGAGGACAATTGAACGGAAGTTTGGCATAGGATAGCTCTCGAATTAGATTAATCATCTCTTTTGTATCTAAGGTGTCACCAGCCTTTACTGCTGATCGACAAGATAATGTAATCAGAGCATCATCTATTGCCTTGGGAATTTCCACATCAGAATGGGGTTGTTCAGGGAGTTTATCAAGTAGATCTGTGACTGTCTGTCCGGCTGATCGGGTTGGAAGTGTTGAAGGAATTGCTCGAATCAGAATTGTATTACCACCAAAGTCTTCTAAATCAAAACCGATTTTCTTGAATAGATCTCCATGTGTCTTTAGTATACCAATCTGTTGCGGAGTGACTTCTAAGGTAATAGGTAGCAGTAAACCCTGTACGGGGATGCCATCACTTTTTAACTGATTGACAAATCTTTCATAGAGGACACGCTCAGCAGCAACGTGTTGATCAATAAAGAAAATTCTATCTTCTCCTTCAGCTACAATATACGTCTTAAATAGATTGGTCTTAAGTTCAACATTATCAAAATCAAGTAATTTTAGCTTCACTCCATCTGGTATAGATTGTTGTGGGTGAACAACTGTAGTTCCAGAAACCTTACTTGTGGGTTCAGTACTTGTAGGTTCAGTTTCTTCTATTTGTGATTTTGTATCTACAGGAATAGGTTCTACTTTTTGGGGTGAGTCAACTATCGGTTCAGATGTGTCAATAGGGTTAGTTCTATTCTCAGGTGAAGTCGTAGGTTTGAATTGGGACTGAGTTGATGGGGTAATTTCAGCTGATGGATCTGTTTGTACCTCTTCAGATGTATCTCTATTAATTGTCTCAGTTGATGTGTCTATTTTTGGTATGAATTTCTCTTGATTGATAACACTACGTAACACCTTAACTATTCCACTAAAGATCGTCCTCTCGTTTCTGAACCGTACTTCTGTCTTGGCAGGATGGACATTCACATCAACAGTCTCAGGTTCAAGGGTCATAAATAGAATGGCAACTGCATGCCGATCCTTTTGGACTGTCGCACTTACTCCCTCCCTTATTGCCGCTCCCAGCATTTGACTCCGTATCGGACGTTGATTCATGAAAAAGAGTTGATATTCACGATTTGCCTTCGTAAATTCTGGTTTGCCTAACAATCCTGATACTTTGAAATCATGTAATTCCTCTGAGAATTCTATTACATTATCAGCAAAATCTTTACCATATAATAATCTTGTTCGTTCCAAATAGGAATCACAGGCACGAACATCTAAAATCACCTTGGTATTATGTGTAAGAGAAAAATGAATACTCGTATGTGCTAATGCTGCCCATGTAACATGATTGGTGATATGGTTTATCTCTGTGGTATCTGTCTTAAGAAACTTAAGACGCGCTGGAACATTATGGAAAAGATTGCTAATCGAAATATGTGTCCCGGGTGAACAACCACTCTCTTCTACAGATCGAAATACGCCACCATCAACATTTATCTGTGTGCCTTGAATTGCATCAGGGGTACGGGTGAGAAGCTCAAATTCTGAAACTGACGCGATACTTGCTAATGCTTCACCTCGAAATCCAAAGGTATGAATATTCTCAAGATCTTCAATTTGACTCACCTTACTTGTGGCATGTCGTTCTATAGCAAGTAAAGCATCCTCACGTTCCATACCGATTCCATTATCTGAAACACGGATGAGTGCTTTACCACCCGCACGAATTTCCACTCGAATACTTGTACTCTCCGCGTCAATTGCATTCTCAATAAGTTCTTTTACTACAGAAGCAGGACGTTCTACTACCTCGCCTGCAGCGATTTTATTCGCAACATCTGATGATAGAATTTTTATTTTACTCATGAATATAATTACCAGATAGATTTATCCACACTGTTAGAACATTTATCGTAAGCCACTTTTAAGAAATATTATGACATATCAACACCATTCATCCAACCCGGTAGGAGCGGTTTGATGAAGTTTAATTATTAAAATCGGTAATTCTAATTTACCGCTGCGCCGGTAGGTGCGGTTTGTAACCGCACCGGATTTCGTCAAGATATTACCGAATGATTAAATTAATCTTCATTAACCGCTCCATAGGTGTCAATTTAAGGAATTTTCAAATGCAGAAAGTCTCCCAGTCCCGTAGGGACGAAATGATTATAGCACCAGTGTATACCCCATATTGAGTCCCATAGGGACGGAATGTTTATAGCACCAGTGTATACCCTATAGGGAGTCCCGTAGGGACGGAATGTTTATAGCAACAGTGTATACCCTATAGGGAGTCCCGTAGGGACGGAATGTTTATAGCAACAGTGTATACCCTATAGGGAGTCCCATTCGGTTCCAAACCGACTCTACCAAGTTTGGGAAAGGAGCTAAATTGACACCAATGGAACGATTTGGAACCGCTCCGTATATAATATAACATGTGCATTTATCACACATATTCATTTATAAATGGTATAATAATCCTTAAATTTAACATTAAAATATCGATATTTCAAGAGAATAGAAAGGTGGTAGATGATGAAGATTACTTCACCGTTTATATATCTTTTCTTCACCATCAGTCCGTATTTTCTCAAGTTTAGAAATCGCTCTCTCTAAAGCTTGAAGATCATCAGGATATTCACCCCAATGAAGTTCCTTTAACAATGAAAAGGCTACTGGATTCTCAAGTTTGGTTCTTCTTCTCTCTCTTTTGCTGGATTGAAAAAAATCTTGATGATCAGTAATCATCTTATCTACGTTCTTTTGTGCTTGATCTAATTCTACCATATACCTTTCGTAATAACGGGGTTTTATACGGGGTGGTAAAATCTCTCCATCTGATTTATAATATACGATGATTTTCCCATCAGGAATCACACCATACACCATCAGGTCGTATTTCTCTTTACGGCTAAGCCATCCACCCATGAATTTTGAAAAGAACTCCTGATTCACTATATAGGCAGAAACAACTTCCATCTTGTCTGCTACCAAGGATTCGTATGAAGCAATTATCCAGAACTTAAGATAAGCCTCTTCATACTCTCTCCATGTATCAATATGCGATGGTAACTGTAGGCTATTTCGCATCGCTTCCTTTTTATCTGATCCAACGACCCTCCATAAATCACGTCTATTTACCATATAAATCCTACGCTGCATGACCACTCTATAATCCATGTATTCTGCTAATGGTTGTCCCAATTCTAAATTCTGTTTCAGCCATTTTTCTTGTGGATAAGCCCTGTCTAATTTAGTCGGATATCTTGTTCCAAATTCATTCCTATACACCTGATACCATTTACTCTTCATTTCTGATACTGTAAAAGGTTGATACTTATCACGAATCATATCAAGATCAATCCGTTCCCATTCAAGCTGAATTGGATGTTTCTTTTCTATTTCTGATGTAGGAATCTCCTTATATAATTTCGGCTGATCAAAAGAAAGTTCATAGGTATGAATGTGTTCTATGGATTCCCCTTCGGGTGTAACATGTTCGTGGGGTATTGATCGGGGAATGTTCACAAGAATTGGTGTCGGATTAATGACTAAGCGAGAATAAAAGTAGTATGAAATAATACCTAATATGAGTATGGAGAAAATTAGGAGGGTAAACTTCTTCATGAAATACCATATTTCAAACAGTCGAAAAACTAAACAAGAATTGCAATATCACATTCCAAAATTATACTATTATGCATAACATATTTCAATACACATCACTTAAGAAATATTATGACATATCAACACCAATTACCCAACCCGGTAGGAGCGGTTTGGAACCGCTCCGAATATAATATAACATCTACATTTATGACACCTATTCAATTGGCATTAGTATAAAATATAAAAACACAATTTCCACCATATAATCTTTATCATGTCAAAAAGGATAATATCCACTTTAGATTAATATATAAAAATCCAAACAATGTTGACAATAGTATATCTAACCCATTATAATTATCCTACTGAAGATAAATGAAACATTGTAGACATATTCCTTCATAATATTCTAACTCTGGGTCGTGTGAATGCGTTATCAGGTCGCAGGTTCGACTCCTGCCTACAGGTGAAATGTAATGTGAAACCTGTGGTAGCTCAGTGGTAGAGCATCTGTATTCCGTTTCTTATCCAGAGTTTTCTTATCGTTTGATGGAATAAATTAACATGACCTAAACGCACTATATCGTGGAGTAAGGACGGTACAAAGTAATACGATTACTATAATCTTCATGTTACACCACATCACCATCATTCAAGATAATTATTAATACTATGAGTGATCTACAAAAATACTCACAATCACATCCACACCAACGACAACCTTTAGATGAACAACAGGTTGAGAATTCAGCTAAAGGTTTTTCCTATCCTGTTTCTATCTGGACGAATTTAGATCGATTCCTGATTTTAGGTTCTGAAGGGGGTTCATACTATGCAAATGAACAAGACCTTACGAAAAGGAATGTAAATTCAATCAAGCAATGTATAGCTCATGATGGATTAAGAGTCGTTGAACGGATCACAGAAATCTCTATTTCTGGACGTGCACCCAAAAACGATCCAGCTCTTTATGCCTTAGCTCTGGCTTTCACTCATGGAAATAAGGATACAAAGGCAACTGTTGAAAGAGTCTTTTGTGATGTGGTTCGTACCGGAACTCACCTATTCACCTTCGTAGGTTATATTGATAAAATGCGTGGATGGGGAAGATCTCTACGTAGATTAATCTCACAATGGTATAGAACAAAGGATGAAAGTGAATTGGCATATCAAGTATTAAAATACCAATATCGTAATGGTTGGAGCCATGCCGATGTCCTTTCAAAATGCCATTATGGGGAAAACAGAAGTATCTATCGTTGGATTAACGATCTTAATATTCGGGAACGTGTAGTACAGAGAGATTTAACGGATGGAAGTAAGGCAACGACTAAATACGGTAATACAAATACTTTACCTCCACTTCTTAATGGATATGAAAAATTAAAAACCACGAAAGAATCTGGAAATGCTATCGATCTAATTCATACACACCAATTTACTCATGAGATGGTTCCAAATGAATGGAAGCATAATGCTGAAGTATGGGCTGCCATGTTAGAATCTATGCCTTTGATAGCAACTGTACGAAACCTTAGTAAAATGACACAAATTGGTTTATTAAAACCTAATACACCTGAGGTACAAATCATTCTGGATAGACTGAATTCAGTGAATATTAAAAAATCACGCATTCATCCAATCCAAATTCTCATGGCATTGATAACCTATCAATCCGGAAAAGGTGTCAGAGGAAGATTGACATGGGAACCAGTTCCACAAATTGTTGAATGTTTAGATGCAGCTTTTTATATGGCGTTTGAAAATGTCCAACCGAGTGGAAAAAACACATTGCTGGCACTTGATATTTCTGGCTCAATGGGGTATGGTACCATTGCTGGTTGTATAGGATTAACACCCCGAATGGCATCTGCTGCTATGGCGTTAGTAACAGCACGTACCGAACCGAATTATTATATAGTCGGTTTTTCTGATGATTTAATTACAATTCCTATTACCGTAAATGATAACTTACCAAAGGCAATTGAGACAATTTCTGGTTTGCCTATGGGTGGCACAGATTGCGCGCTTCCTATGCTCTATGCTTTGGAACAAAAGTTAGAAGTAGACACCTTTGTAATTTATACTGATAACGAAACATGGTATGGGGACATTCATCCCAAGACTGCATTAAATATGTACCGTCAAGAGATGGAACGTCCTGCAAAATGTGCAATTGTTGCAATGGTAGCAAAAAACTTCTCTATCGCTGATCCAAATGATGCAGGGATGTTGGATATAGTTGGATTTGATACTGCCACCCCAACAGTATTGAGTGATTTTGCAAAAGGTATAGCAATTGACCCGTAGGAGAACTGAATTATACTGTTTATGATGCATGGATGGACGCAGGGAAAGATGAAACCCACCATCCACACTTTCAATCTTCCACCCTACCAATTCTGCAGGAAAGGAAGAGATTTTTGCATAACTCCTAATCATTTCTTTACACGCTTGCAATATTCACTATGCTTATGTTATGATACCTTCATTCAGAATATAGGGGGTTGCAGAAATGAATCAACACGATTATACAGTCACTGAATCTGAAATTAACTTTTTCAAGACATTCGGTTATCTCAGTTTTCCACAATTGATGGCAGATAGGATCAAAGCAATTCAGGATGCATTTGAAACGGTCTGGGAAGAACGTGGTGGTGGACACCACGGGAAACCCCACGAAGGTACTGCACGTTCCTGTATTGTTCCCTTTATTGATCAAAGTGAAGAACTGTGTTCTTTACTTGATGATCCACGCATCCTCACCATTGCAAAAACTCTCCTCGGAGATGATTTTAACTATATGGGCAGCGACGGTAATTTCTACGTAGGGGATACAGGATGGCATTCTGATGGGGGACATAAATTAGAAGATCCAATGCACATTAAAATTGCCTTCTATCTGGATCCGCTAACTCGCGATTCTGGGGCATTACGTGTAATACCAGGAAGTCATCTATTCGGTGATAACTATGCCGATGGGCTTAGTCAACAAGTTGGGAAAAGTCAGGAATTATGGGAAATACACGGTAAAGATGTACCTGCTGTCGTTTTTGAAACCACTCCAGGGGATCTCGTCCTGTTCAACCACAATACAAAACACGCAGCATTCGGTGGTGGGAAACGTAGACGCATGTTTACTATGAATCTATGCCAACGGTATCCAGAGGAAAAATTGGATGCTCTACAAGCCTATATAGCAGGTTCCGCACGTTTCTGGATTGATCGTAAATATAGTGAAATCATGGTCAATACAGCAACTCCTGAACGTCAAATACATCTGGAACAGGTTAGAGCAAACGATGGACATCTCGCAGAACTTTCTCGACAAGCACAGGAACGGATGAGTGAACCTTCACGCGGTTGATACCTTCTACCACGTATTTCTAACAAACGCAACAGAAGCTTCAAATCCTTTTCGTCCTTGGCGACTTGCTTCCTCAATACTCAACCAACCATCGTAACTCTCTTGTCTCAGACGTGAGAGAATTTGGGGAATTGGAGATACTCCTGTCCCAACACAGACAGGTTCAAATGAACCTGCTTCCTTCATATCAAATATATGTAGCACTACAATTCGATCCAATACTCTTTCAAAAAGATCAAGGACATCTTCGTTGAGAACAAGAGGATTGGCTGTGTCAAAACAGACTCCGAGTGGTGTGCTTGATAGGTCGTCAAGGATTTCCAAAAAAATCTCTGACGGTTGTGAAAAATCCCAATAATCCCATGGTGCACCCTTAGTATGATTCTCATAAGCAAGGGTGACCCCATGTTTTTCTGATTCATCAAGAGCAAATCGGAAACCTTCCGTTACCCACCGAATTCCATCCTCACGCTTAATACCAGGATGATTCTGTCCTGCAGTCACTCGCACAAATTTAGCTCCTAATTCTTTTGCTAATCTTATATCTAATTTTATGTTATCCCATTCTTGTGATCGCACTGTCTTATCGGGATGGGTAAAGTCAGAATAACATGCTACCATACAAGCATCTATTTTTCTTCTTTCAAGAGTAGTCCTAATTTTGTTGATTGTTTTCTCACGTCGATCTGGAAAGAATTTAATGCTAAAATCAACACCATCCAGACCCAATTCAGCAGCAAGATCAATCCAATCCGTAACCGTACTTTTTCCTGAGAAAACGTCATCGTAAAGAGATACCGGGAGACAACTTAGTTTCATTACATTACCAAAAAATCTGTACTTAATAATTCAAATCTGACATCTGAAGATTGATACACATTATATTATACCATTTCTGATATATAAAGTCTCTCTTGTAGTATAAACTTTCCAGTTTGTGCTACATTCCGCTTCATTTCTAACAATAGCTAATGGGACAAAAATTAATAGAAATGGTATTACATACAGATATGGGAGGCAAGAATATGTTGGACACATTTACCTAAAACGTTCTGTATAATTATTCTACATAAACTATTGAAACAGATCGGTTTCTATGTTATTATTTCCAAAATCTCTACATAAAAAATGTAATGAAACATTACCAAAAATATCTTGAGATGTGCCGTCACCCTGCTATACAAGCACTTCAACCTACACCTGACAATACCAAGAACCCTTGGATACCAACCTTAGAAGAACTCAAGCAACTACTAATCCAAAAACTCCCATATCCAGAACGTTCCAACTTCCACAAAACTGATGATGGATGGAAATACGAAACATACTTTAAAGAATATGCAGCTGATTACGGTTCTTACATCGACACCTATCGACAGTTTGTTGGAGATGATCCCAAGCTTCTATTATTACAGGTGTTAACGGCATTATTAGGTATTGAAGGAAGATGGATGGTATAACTACAAGACTTAAGGAGAATCAGATGACTTTCCAAATTATAATTGCAACAATACGAGAATACAAACAAGCTGGAATCTCTGAAAAAGAGATCTTAACCACACTACTCAACGAAACATTTGGAGATTGGCTATCATCGCAAGGCGTGAGTCATCTTGAGATGGTGAATGAAAATAGATTGTGTTTAAATGTAATCGGACAACTAAAGGAACACAACCCATCAAAGGGAATTGAACTATATTCACGGTTTATGGTAATTTCTATTGAGGAAATAGAAGATTCTGATTCTATTTTATACGCCTTGAAGTCCTATTCTTCTGATGGAGATGGGGCTTATGTATGGATAATTCCAGATGGATATATGCCAAAATTAACATTTGAAGAACAAGATTGGGAACAATACGGAGGAGGATACTTCTCTCACGAATCAATATGTATTTCAAACACTGCTGATATCAATACAAGCTGCAAATTAGAAGTCCTTTACGAAGATCCTGCAATGGAAAATTTCTCATGCCACTTCGATGTCCCTGCACATCGTTCGGTACACTATCGGTTAGATAAATTGATTGATGCTAATGGAGAACCATTGATTGCAAAAGATGCACCGGTAAGTTACAAGGTTACAAGTAAAGACGCACGTATTGTTGTCCAAGGTTCAAGGATTCTAACAAGCGGAGAAGACAGTAGGTTTGCCAGTTTTGGCACAGTAATGGCCTGGTGTCCACAATAGGTATCAATTTATGAAAAACAACCCTCAAGATACCAAATCCGGTAGGTTCGGTTTGGAACCGTACTATAGGTGTCAATTTAGCACATTTCCCTGACTTGGTAGGTTCGGTTTGTAACCGCACCATAGGCATCAATTTAAGGATTTTCCAATCATATTTGGACGATTTCTACTCCTCTTGTAGGTCGGGTAGAGGAACGAAACCCGACGAATTCCATACGCGGATTCGGCGTTGATTTTGACGAATTCCATACGCGGATTCGGCGTTGATTTTGACGAATTCCATACGCGGATTCGGCGTTGATTTGGACATGAGACGCTGTGATATACTGGAAATGTTGGATTTCACCAACGCTTCGACCAAACCTACGAGGACATGTCATCAATAAATTGACACCTATTATTCCACAAAAATAACCCCACACTATCTATAAGGCTTCAGATCAATCCCCGGATAGGCTTGTGACAATCGATTCAATGCCTCATCAGTATAGTATGCATCACCCGGAGCAGGCCATCCTAATACACGTCTTACCTCAGGAGTCGTTTTTGTAACAAAATTCATATATAATGGACTTGACCATCCAGGTATAGGTCGAGTCGTTTTACACCAATCATCGTTATCTGCCCGATGAAAATGATACCCCATCAAGGCACGTTGTTTACTCTTATTCGCAAATGGTTGAGCAGCATGCACAATATAACTTGAACGGTATGAAACACCTCCTGCTTTACCAGCAACTGGTAGAAGTTCAGAAATTTCCTTGAATTCACGAAGATCAGGAATACTGAGACCACCCCCTCTACCCGGATATTTTTCCCATAATAAATCTAATTTATCCTGAGATCCCGGACAAACAAGCATGGGCGCACCATCTAAATCAATATCGTGTAGAAATATACTGGTGAGAATATAACCGTATCTTTCCCAGTTTGGGTGGGGAGGAAGTGGTGAATTAGTCGCATTATCAATATGATACCCTTGCCACGGATGCTCACTATGCCGGGAATCGGTGAGACCCTCACGCAAAAAAATCTGTCCGTAACCAAGTCTTATCTCATCAGTTGCTAATAACTGTTTCGCAATATCAAGATAATCCACATTTTCTATCAAGTTATCCACTGCTGACAGACCAGTAGGAAAATGCACTGCTTTACCAAACGGTCCTGCAAGACGATCCATAGTGCCGTTCTTTTCAATTTCGCTCTTTAAGTCCTCGAATTTGTCGTTCCATTTTGACCTATACTCAGAATAAGTTAACCCGTCATAAGCGTTTCTTTCTACCTCTTCCAATGCTGGCATAATCTCTGCTTCTGAAAATACATTGGGAATTATAATGATTCCATCCTGTTTCCATTTTGATAGTTGCTCTGCAGTCAATTTCATTGGATTCACCCCTTCTTATGAGATACTGTTTCCCATTTATCTTCCTCTATTATCTGATCTTCAAAATTCTCTTGAATAGTTTTCCACCAATCCTGATGATCAATATACCATTGAACTGTCTCAATCATACCCTGTTCAAAAGATACTGTAGGTTTCCAACCCAGTTCACGCTGTATTTTATCAGAATTTAATAGGTATCGACTATCATGTCCCGGTCTATCGGGAACATAGGTCTTTAAAGTTTGTGGTTTATCTAATATGTCCAATATATGGTCACTAATCTCCTCAATACTCTTTTCTACCCCACTACCAATATTATATGTTTCTCCCACTTGTCCATTATGAATTACCGCAGCAATTGCACGACAGTGATCATTTACATGTAACCATTCTCTACGATTATGACTACTTTTATATAGTGTCAACGGTTTATCAAGGATTGCATTTGTCGTAAATAATGGGATCAGTTTCTCTAAATGTTGGTACGGTCCATAATTATTAGAACAGTTTGAAATAGTTATAGGAACACCGAAACTATGGAAGTAAGAATTTACCAAATGGTCTGCAGCTGCTTTTGAGGCATTATAAGGTGTTTGCGGTTTGTAGGGGGATGCTTCAGAAAATGAGTCTGTAGAATCTAATGATAGTTCACCATATACCTCACATGTAGAAATATGGTGAAATCGAGGTGTTTCTTTATCTCTAATTGCATCTAATAATACCTGGGTACCCATTACATTTGTTTCAAAGAATTGACGAGGATTAAAGATGGCACGACTATTATGCGATTCTGCTGCAAAATTCACAATCACATCAGGTTTATGTCTGCTCAAAAGCTGTGAAACTAAACAACTATCAAGAATATCACCTTGGATAAAGGAGTATCTCTTAGGGTAAGCTACTACTACATCTGTTAAATTAGATAGATTACCTGCATACGTCAGGAGGTCAAGATTGATAAGTATATCTTCAGAATACTCTCTCAACCAGTATCTGATAAAATTTGTTCCAATAAATCCAGCACCACCTGTGACCAGTAATTTCATAGTTGTCCTTAGTTTTCCAACCTAAGTTTTAAGTATTGAAACACCATCTTGAATTAAAAATACTGATAGTTATGGTAGAATATACAATTTATTCTACATACTAACTTGTAGGAGGGAATTCCGATTCCCGATTATCATAGGGTTTGATCGCGATTCGGAGATCGCTCCCGACGAATACCAAAAGCGTATTCGACGTTGATTCACAAGTAAGGGGTGTAATTATGTCAATATTTCACCATAATCAAGATTAGCGATAGAAACTTCATGATTGTTCTGTAAAGTAGAAACTTCGGTTGATCTAATATGCGAAATGATTCCTTCAGAATATCTTATAGTATCAATTATTAGTTTGATCTGTCAATGTAATTGTCTAATCTAAAGTGTCATACTCTATCCCTCTTGTAGGTTGGGTTGAGGAACGAAACGCATAGGTGTCAACTTAGCACCCTTTCCCACCACGGTAGGTTCGGTTTGTAACCGAACCCATACATGTCAACTTAGCACCCTTTCCCACCACGGTAGGTTCGGTTTGTAACCGAACCCATACATGTCAACTTAGCACCCTTTCCCACCACGGTAGGTTCGGTTTGTAACCGAACCCATACGTGTCAACTTAGTGGTTTATAGTTGTCTGATATTGATGTTTTTAGTCCCGACAAATGCCACACGGGGAATGTCTAAATGACATTCATACCCACCGAATTCCATGCGCGGATTCGGTGTTGATTTGGGGGAATGCTAAATAGCATTCATACCGTTGATTCCTTGATTTGGCGCATTTGGCGTTGATTTGGTAGGGACGATATGTCTATAGCAAGCCGCTATCCTGACCTTTCTTGAGTTACGTAGGAACGGAATGTTTATAGCAAAAAGATCGTACAGAACAATGAGTCCTGTAAGAACGGAATGTTTATCTATCTTACTTACCACTAACTTGAGGTATGCAACACAAGGCAGCAACTCTGGATATAATTGGAAAAATAAATTGAAGAAATATAAATAATCATACATCAAATATAAAAAAAGAGTTGACAGAATAGTAAACATACGTTACAATAACAAATAGAGAATAAATAAAATACTCATACTAATACCTAAACTATGATTAAAGAAAATAGATACACAGTTATACAAATATCAATATTTTCTCACATCTCAATGGAGAATTCAGAGATAAGGAATACATCAAGAACACTTTTTTCATTTTTTTACAGAAATTCGTAAATTGGCTGTAAACATAGATGGGGACAGACCTAACAGCGACTATACTAAAATTGGGGTGACAGAAAAAAGTTACGATTTCGTAACTTTTTACAAAAAACAGGAAACTTTCTAATGACTATCTAATACATTCAAAATAATCTTAAAAACAACAACAGCATCACCTATGCCATTTCTGAGAAAATAAGCCGAATGGATGGTTTATGGGGATGTCATCTAATAGCTAACACCCTAACAGGTTATGTTACAATAATGAGATATTATCATTTAGAAAATGTATTACAAATGTCTGTATCAGATATTCCTCCAAAAAATATAAAAAATAAAAAAGAAGAAGGACACAAAAGCACACAATTCAAGAATTGTTACTATTCTAAAAAAACACCGATGAACGCAGACTGTGACAAGGCGAACAGCCGTTTTACTAATGACACAGAATGTGTCAAAAAGTGTAACATTTTAAACATATTAGTATCTAATATATTACTATTGTGAATAGTCAAAAAGGCGTAAATTTATTCATTTAATTACCACTTTTGGGTATAATCTTTCAGTATATCTCAATAACGTGAGAATCTTAAAACTAAATAATACCATTTCTGATATATAATGTCTCTCTTTGTAGCATAAACTGTTAGTTTGTGCTTTCCTCGTTCCATATCTAACAACCGGTAATGAGATAACAATTAATAGAAATGGTATAACACAATAATGGATTTACTATGAAAACAGAAAAATTTGGTACAACAGAGTTGACAATTTCAGAAATAGGTATGGGAACTTGGGAACTTGGTGGACGTGAATGGGGAGATGTTGATGAAAAAGATGCTGTGGATCTGCTCCTTTATGCTTATGAGAATGGTGTAACCTTCTACGATACCGCTGACCAATACGGTGGGGGACGTTCCGAACGGTTGTTAGGGGAAGCTTTTTCAGATTTAAAAGACAAAGTAGTTATTGCTACCAAACTGGGGTATGAATTGGATTCTGACGGTTGGATGAGTCAAGGTGATAAAGTTCCATCCTATAATGCTTCTCCGGATTATATTAGAAACGCAATTGAAGGAAGTCTAATCAGATTAAAAAGAGAGATAATTGATGTTTACCAATTTCATGCACCACCACCTGCAGATATATGGGATGAAGCCTTCGCAACTATGGAAAATCTAAAAACCGAAGGAAAGATACGGTACTATGGATTATGTCTTGGAAATGAACAACAAGCTTTGAAGGCAATGTCTGAAACTGGTATATCATCACTTATGTTAACTTACAATCTACTAAACCAAGAAATGGCAAAGACGGTATTACCCACGGCAGTAGAAAAGGGGATTGCAGTTGTCGCACGGCAACCACTTTCATCAGGATTACTCTCAGGAATGATAACCACTGATACTAAGTTTGCGGATAATGATTACCGCAAGAATTGGACGCAAGAGAAATTACTTGCCGATTTGGATAGAGTTGAGGAGATAAAGTCTGTGTTAGGGAATAATTCGGTTTGGAGTTTGCCTCAGGCAGCCCTCAAATTCATCTTGGCACATCCAGCGATCTGTTGTGTTATACCTGGTATGATGACACAATCCCAAATTGACAGTGGGGTAACTACTTCTTCACTACCCCATCTTACCGAAAATATAATTAAGAAATTACAGGACAATTATTGATAAACCACCATACAGAAATATGTAATTGCACATTATTTTTAATTAATTTCAGTTTTATATAAGATCGTAGAATTCTTAATGATTCTTACAAATGTCTTTTCAGTATGGTATTCTCGGTATCTCTTTATATTCACAAAATCATGTTCATACGGGTGATGTCTTGGAGAATAAGGGGTAAATATTAAGGATTCTACTGACACTTTTATCAACTCTCTTTTTCTGATGTTTTGTGAATACAAGTATTTTACATTATGGCAGGTTGATTTAGTCCTCAGCGTGGACATAGTGTAATTTCAGTTCATTCGTTGAAACGCACAAATTGGCAACTCATACCTCTTTAGGAGGGAACTCCGATTCCTGATCATCTTTACAACGGTTAATGGAAAAACTATTATTCAAAATGGTATTAAGTATCTAACTTGGACTCCATCACATCTTATATCCTAATTTCTTTTTTTATAAGTGTATCCAATGTTTTTTAGTCCATACCAAACACAAAAAGGAGATACACCGAAGTAAGAGGCGCGTTCTCTAAGGGAATGATCTGGAAAATCAAGGACATGCTGTTTGAGTAACTGAGGATCAAGGGATCGAGGTTTACGAGGACCTGGTTTCTGATAGGTGAAAGGATCGTCAGCATTAATCCATTTGTAAATGATGGAGCGCGATACAGAAAAACGTCGAGAGGCATCAGTTATACTACCACCGGTTTCAATGAAACTTAAGACACGCTTGCGTAAATCTATTGAATATCTCATAATAGAATGAATAGCAGATTTTGTATAATATGCATACTTATTTATATAATTCACAATAACTATTTACAATATTACTGGTTCTCTTATTGTGTAGAGAATTCAAAGTTCCATCTAATCGGTTATTATTGTAATGACTACAAAGAATAAGGTCCACAAAGATATTTTCATTCCATGGTTGTTATAGAAAAGTTCTAAGATAGTATTACAATTTACTTTCATGAAACTCACATTATAAATTAGGTTTGATAAATATGTTGACAAATTTTTGTACTTTTGAGATAATTAGTCAATTAAAGCTCAGGTATTCATGAGTATAATTGAAACATATATCCAGTGTGGGAATTACTTTTATGAAATACAATCATAACCACATTTATTCTGGAGTACATTATTAGAAAACTATTGTTATAATGAGCGTACATTAAGACAACTATTGTTAGGAATTGTTCGTGTTTTTCTTGGTATATTGTACTTTCCAGAGTGATACTTGAGTATAGTAATCTAATGGAGGAAAGTAGAATGTTTAAAAATGTATATAGAATTGGGTTCATCTCCCTCATGTGTGTGTCGTTGATGGTATTCACAGCCGATGCTCAGGATAAAATAACGGGTCCGTGGATGTGGATGATAGCTCAATTTCCTGCTGGTACAGGTGGAGCTGCTGTAACAGATAAAGACGGTCTTGATGAACAGTCAAATGGAAAGGTTACCGAAGAAGATATTGCGAAAAGAGGCTTAACCAAAAAGTTCCTGAATGTAGAATATAAAGATGATTTTGAATGGACAGAAGGAGAAATCCCTGCTACCGGTGGCAATAACATAAATGATACATTGGCTCGGATCGGATTAGGTCCTGGTGGTGATCTCAATGATTATTGTTCTTATGCTGTAATTAATGTCAAATCCAGCAAAGCACAGAATGATGTTACTGGACGTGCGGGTAGTGATGATTCAATAAAAATATGGGTGAATGAAGATGTTGTCCATAAAAACCCTGTAAACCGTGGTGCCGGTGATTTTCAGGATACATTTAAGGCTGATTTTAAAAGAGGAAGTAACGTCCTAATGGTGAAAGTATGTGAGCGCGGCGGCGGTTGGAGCATGTTTGTCGGTTTTGACGCTGATCTTGATTACAACCTTAATTTCGCTGGGCTCCCTGTTGAACCCGAAGCTAAATTAACGACTCAGTGGGGAAAAGTTAAGAAGTCTTATTAAATTGTCTATCGTAAATCTTGATACTAAATTTTGAAAATGTACGTTTTGTGCTTAACAAATTGTAGTATATTTGTTGTACTACACTGATAAGGTTGTCCTAAACGAATTGTGTCAATTTAAAGGAAGGTTCAAACCTTTAAACAAATGTTTCTGATAGGACAACTCAGAAGAATAACTAATATAAACTCATTGGAGGATTTCATGAATAGGAAACTATTTACAATAGGGTTAGCATGTCTCATGGCACTTTTTGTCATTTCGGTGACACAAGTCGCTGATGCTCAAGATAAAATAACTGGTCCTTGGCTATGGATGATTGCACCAACTGACGCCGGTCAGGGTGGGGCAGCTGCTACTGACGTTGATTCACTATCCGTAGCAAGCGATGGCGCTGTTACAGAAGATATGGTAGCAAACAATGGGGCTAATGAAGGTGATAAAGTCGGTGATCTCGAATGGACTCTTGGTGAAATTGCCGCCACTGGTGGAAATAATGTCAATGATGCCGTTGTTGCTGCAGGTTTAGGTGAAGGCGATATCAACGACCACTCTTCATACGCATTAATCACTCTTGAATCTGGTTCTGATCAGAATGAAGTTGATATGAGAGTCGGCAGTGATGATTCAATTAAAGTTTGGCTGAACGGTGAAGAAGTATTCAAGAATGCAGTAAACCGGGGTGCTGGTGATTTCCAAGATACCTTTCAAGTCAACATCAAAACCGGTGACAATCTACTATTGGTCAAAGTCGGTGAACGTGGTGGCGGATGGAGTATGTTTGTCGGTGTTGATGCTGATGTGACAGCTGTCTATAAAGCACCTCCACCTCCCATTGTAAATATTGAAGGTGAATATCTCTGGATGATCGCACCAACTGAATCCGGGCAAGGTGGCGCAAACTCTACGGATATTGATTCTCTTGCTGTTGCCAGTGACGATGAAGTAACCGAAGAAATGGTCGCAAAGAATGGTGCTGCGGAAGGTGATAGTGTCGGTGATTACGATTGGACACTGGCAGAACTACCTGAGAATGGTGATATCAATGCTATGCTTGTTGAAGCAGGGGTCACTGATGTCACGGATTTCAACGATGTTTCATCTTACGCACTCATTACACTCGTCTCTGCTGAAGCAGTTGAAGGCGCAATGATGGGTGTTAGTAGTGATGACTCCGTCAAAGTTTGGTTAAACGGTGAAGTCGTTCATAATAATGCTGTAAACCGTGGACGTGGTGGCGCTGGAAGTTTCCAAGATACATTCTCTGTAAACCTTGTTAAAGGCGACAACCTACTACTCATCAAAGTTAGCGAACGCGGTGGCGGATGGGGAATGTTTGCAGGTATTAATGCTGAAGTAGAAACTGCATACAGAGAACCTGCAGTCGGTACTGCCGTTGAAGCTGCTGGAAAATTCGTTACCACATGGGGTAACTTGAAAAGCAAAAAGTAGTCATATAATTGTATATTGATTATTAAATGAATAAAGGGTAGTCCTAAAAAACTACCCTTTATTCATTTAATGATGATTATTTTAGATAAGCATTTCCATCAATTCTTTAAATACTGGTAACGATTCCCAAAACCCATCTTCACGAGTACCATTCTCTGGTGTATACACACTTTCGAATGAGATTGTGCCTTCGTATCCATCCTTGTTCAAAGCATTTAAGATCGACCTATAGAATCCTTCCATCTGTCCTTTCCCCATCGCACAAAAGTCAAATGTAGCAGCAGGAAGATCAACTACACCATCTTTAAGGTGTATATGAGCAATATGTTCTCGGATTATCTCATACCCATCTGGATATGGTACCTCTGTGCAATATAATGAACTACACGGATCCCATAAAACCTTAAGATGGTCTACATCTAATTCATCAATCAACTTTCTCGCAAGGAATGCAGATGTAATGTTCCCTGAAATCGCTGTTTCTATGACCAAAGTAATACCCGCATCATCAGCCATTCGTAACGGTTCATCTAACCTATTTAAGAGTGTTGTCCATGCACCTTCAGATATTATCGGTTCAGCACCAAAAAGAACCATCTCCTTCCTAAAGCTAAAGATTCTCACAAGTTTGCTCTCGAGTTCTTGAGCTATTTCTATACACCGTTGTAAGGTCGCAAGTTGATTACGATACTCTGTTGAGGAAACAGAGGTTTCTAATGGAATACCAGATAGATTATGGTGTGAGATACATGATACCTTTAATCTACGTTCATTAATCAATCCTTTAACTCGATTAACATCTGTATCTGTCAGTTCACCAATCTGCTTATCCCATAAATATTGTAATTCAACGTACGCTAATCCTGTATCAACCATTGTATCAAGGGCATATTCAAAATCTCTACTAATTCCATCAGTAATAACTCCTATTTTCGGTGAACTATCAACACAAGATTCATCTTGTTTTACTTTTTTCATATTTTCCTTTCAATGTCTATCTCTTAGACTATCTATAGCCTATTCTGTCCTTTTTACTTCAATTCCTGCGATATTTTCAAGGATTTTTATTATAGTCCAATTATCCTCATCAGGATTCACTGCTTTTCCTGCTTGAAAAAGTTCAAAAGCTGACCCGGTAGCAAACAATGGAACACCACAATCACTTGCCATACTCTTGGCAAGACTCAAATCTTTATACATTGTACCGATATTACTCTGTCCCTTAAAGTTCCTTTCTAATATATTCTCTGTAGTATCCTTGAAAAGGAAATTACCGACGACACTTGTACTAACTACCTCACGAAGTATTTCTGGTTTAACCCCCGCTTTAACTGCCAACGTCAGAGATTCAAATATACCAGCGTAGCTACATCCAATCAGTACTGCCAGTGCCGATTTCACCGTTTGACCCATGCCAATTTCTTCACCAACATGATATATATCTTTACCAACTGCTTCAAGTATGGGTAATGTAGTATCGTAGATTTTTTTATCCGTTGCCACCATCATAGTAAGCGTTCCATTCGCAGCCCCTGGTGCACCTCCACTAACAGGTGAGTCTACAAGGTGGATGCCTTTTTCTTCCAATAATTCTGATACCTCAATGACTTGAGAACGACCTATCGTTGCAGTACAAATGACTGTATCACCTATACCTAATCCTTCTATCAATCCATTGTCAGCAAGCAACAACGCTTTTACCTGATCAATATTAAGTACCATGATGAAAATGTAATCAGCTGACTTACCTACCTCTTTAGGTGTAGCTGCTACTTGAGCACCTAATTGAGACAGTTCAATAAGAGGTTCTGTCCTCAAATCGTAAACAGTCAGTTCATGTCCACTCATCAAGATATTCTTCGCCATCCCCATCCCCATGTTACCCACACCAATAAGACCTACTTTTGCCATCATTCCCTCCTGAATTATGTCAAATAGTTAAAATTACTTTGCATTCAATAACTTGATTATTCTATAACAGACCCTTGTTATAGTCAAGATTACCCAAATCAGAACATGTCCCAAACATGGTAGGTTCGTTTAGGAATGGACATGAGACGTTTTTATATATACTGGAAATGTTGAGTTCACACTCTACCCAACCCCTCTTCTCCGGGTATTCCGTACAGTCCACGGTCCAAACTATAAAGATTTACCTGTCAAGAATATATATTGATATAGTGAATAGGTAGGTAAATTTTCTAACATAGGTTATGTTTTCTATTGATTTACGGATCTTTTCTTCGCAGCCAAAAGACGGGTGATTGTATTAGCTTGCGAATGGGAAGGGGTTGCCAGAGTGCGATCGGAATTTATGGATTCCTCTCTTTCTGAATCTATCTCTACTCGAATTGGAACACTGTTTTCAGTTATAGTAATTCCATCTGTCTTTTTTTGGGTTAAGACCATTAATGTTTCAGGTATGAGATCAGATTTCCTACGGAATTGGGTTCGAAGGTCATTAATGTAACCACTGGCTATGCTAAAACGACGGAGTATCATTTCTAAAGTAAACATAATGACTGCAATAATCATTAATCCAATGTAAAATGGTTTGACGGTTTCGATCGGAACACCAGAAGGTGTTGTTATCTGAGAGTTTGTAGGTTTGAAGATACCACCTGTTTCTTTTGAAAGTAACTTCAACAATGAAGTGTTAGTTTCAAAATCTGCATATTCTACAGGATATGACATCGTAATAGATTCTCTTATTATATCCTCATGCCCCTCTTTTTTTCCTGTCACAATATATGATCCGACATCTGTCATTTGGAATTCACCTTGAAATAGCTTAGAGTTGACCTGCTCCATTTCGACGATCTGATTTTTCTGATTAGGACCTGCTACTTGAACTAAGAATGACTTATCTGAGATTGAAGTAGTTTCTATCATTACTTCACCTTTTCCATTCCTATGTGAAACTATCAGATCATACTCTGCATTTAAATCTGTTGTAGGTAGTGTTGAGTTGATTACCTGTCCCCAGAACTTACCAAAATTAGACCACTGAATCCAATTTTTGCTCCATGCTGATTTGACATCTGATGTCCAAGCAACTGTTTTCCCAAAACCGTAATTCCAACCAGCAAGAATAGGTTCGTTTTCATGGGATGTTATGTGAATTTGAGCCAACGGTTTTTCTGCGGTTGAAACATATCCATGAAGTATAGGTAATGTCGATATTCCAGCAAACAACTGACTATGTGTGTTAGTTATCACTGGTTGAAATTCTTCTTGTATAATATAATTTTGGGTGTCTCGAACCGCATCCATCAATACTTTAGGTAATTCATGAATATTGTCAACATACACATAATGTCCATCCCCGGTATTAGCAATATTCTCAAGCAGGTCTCTGACTGCATCACCAATTGCTATTGCTGTAATCCCAATGCCTATATCTGAGCAATCCATTGCCTGTTGTAGAATATCATCATTGTCCTCATTCGATTTCCCATCAGAAAGTAATATGATGTGCTTCCGCTCAGCAGTTGATGCTTTTAAATAAAGCTTGGATTCTGCGATCACCGCTGCTAATTTATTTGTTCCTCCTGTTGGTTTTAACCTTCCTACAATCTCAGTCAATTCTTTATGGTTAGTAGTTAACGGAGAGATATTCCGAAGTTCTACATCGAATCCAATAACTGCTGCCTGATCCTCGGTATCCATATTCCGAATTCCTGCGCGTATGGCTTCAATAGCAAGTTCAATTTTTTTCTGGGAACCTACAAAATTCGCCATACTGCCAGATGTGTCTACTGCAAATACTATCCCAACAGATTCCTTTTTTTCTTTTGGTGTCATTTCAACAGGTAGTATTTCCTCTAACTTTGTTCCGGTATAACCTCCAGGACCATACGCACGATCACCACCAATAACTATCAAACCATGACCAAGATCACGTATAAATGTCTCAAGATTATTCAGTTGAATCTCCGATAATACATCTATGGGAGTGTTACTCAATATTAAAATATCATAGAATTGTAGGCTGACAAGATCCATCGGTATTTGATCGGTGGTTACTACATTTACGGATAACCCATTTTCCTCAATTACAGTCTTAAAATATGTGGATTCCTCAAAATCACCTTCGACATATAATACATTCGGTCTATCCTCAATTTGTACGACACCGTATGCTTGATTATTCTCCAATATCTCATCAGATATATCTAATTTTACTTGGTAGTTATGGATTATTTCTTCGAAAATCTGTTGTGGTTGAAACGAAAAAACTGTTTTTCCTAATTTTAATGGAATTTGTGTATCCATTAGGAATTGATCATTATGATATAAGGCAGCAGCCACCTCTAAAAGACTCCCATCAGATTCAATTACTACCTTTATATCGAAATATTGTCCTTTTCGAACCTTTTCAGGTAATAACAGCTCATCTACCCTAACATTGTCTATTATACTATGTAGTGGCATTGTCATAATCTCAACATCATTTGACGAAAATAGGGGAATGTAATCCAAAATCATTTGATTATCAATGTTGTGGATTCCATCAGAAAAAAGTACTATCCGACGATGATAATTTTCTGGTAAGACTTCAAGACTACGTTCAATACCAGTGAGAATATTTGTTCCATTACTTCCAGCTGATGTTTGTAACTGATCAAGTTGTAGCTTTTCATAATTAGAAACTTCTACCAATTTCTTCAACACTGTTGGCTCAGATGCAAATCCTATTACTGCAATTTGGTCAGTCGATTCTAAACCTAATATAATTGAATTAATGTGATCTATAGCATTTTCAAGTTCGGATGGTGCAATACTATCAGAAGTATCTAATAGGAAAACTAAAGCAAGCCGTTGGTCTTTACCACTTCCTTGAAGATTAGCTAAGGCAAGAATAGCACATAAAAGCACACCACATCTGAGTAAAAAAGTTGTCCACTTTCGCCACTTAGATGCAACCACATTTGTACTTCTAAGAATTAATATGAAAATTGGTATTACAAGAAGTAGAATTAGGAAGAGAGGGGTACCAAGTTCAAACATCCTAATAATTTGGATAAATCTTTGCACTCCTTAATGCATTTAGGATGAAGCATACTGTTGGTAGGAGTTATGGTAGGAAAAAATTAACTCTATAATCGGGTGATTATTATCAATCGCGTTTCAGACGTTCAATTTCAGCTAATGCTTTAGCAAGTGCGTTTTCCGCATTATTAGCACGTATTTCAGCCTCTTGGACCCGTTCTATTCGGGATTTCAACCATTCAGTTTTTTCAGGATCATATAATCTCAACTCACCCATATATTCACCCAACTCTAAACCCAAAATGGTAGAGAGAAGACGACCATCCACGAAGTCAATTTCATGGTACACACTATCAATTAACCGATACCCAATAAAACTCGGTACCACCTGTCCAAGCGGGTCGTAGATGAAATATTCCTTTACCTTAAGTACCGATTCATAGAGATCTTTCTTAGGTCCAATATCATCAGGAAATGTACTTGGACTTGCAACCTCAAGAATAAAATCAGGGGATCGACCTTCCTCCCATATTCGGTATATTCGTCGTTGTTTCTTCTCTATTCCACACACAACAAACACATCTGGAGCGACAGACTTCTTAGGATCACCTTCTTCATAATACATGAACATATTCCCAGAAACACAGACATCCTCATTGATAAAATAGTCTTTTAGTATTTGGATGAAATCTATCATCAAATCACGATGTACTTCTGTTTCCGCCATCGGTTTACCATCTGATTCCGGATAGAATATTGTCGGAGCAGATTGGATTTTATTCTGCATCGTCTTATCTCCCAGTTTCGGTGTGTGGATTAAGTATAATCTAAGGTTGTAGTGATGTCAAGGATAGATACAATTGACTGTGCAAACACCGTCTCCTATTCTTGTAATTGCTCAAAATAGTCTTCCGCAGTTTGATGTTCAGCAGCATGTGTCATCCCATAGCGATTACACAACGCTATATATTCAGCAACAGTATTTCGACGTTTAATCCCGTCAATACCTCCTGCTACAATCATGGCTTTATAGGCTGGTATGGAGGCTTTTTCTACTCGTGCCTTTATCTCAGAGTTTGGGGCAAGTTTTAATGCTTCATCAAAGAACTCAAAAATACGTCGTGAACTTTCACCATCTAAACCTACATCCGCTGGTGAAGGGAAAGTTCCTGGATGAAGACCTTTTGTCTCTACATTGTCATGAAGAAAATCAATATAGTCCATAATTGCCGATGCTGCATCTTCATAATGGAGTTCAACAAATTCACTAAGAATCTCTTGTTCATTTAAATGTGGATTCCAAATTAACTGTGAAATAAGATAGTTTCTTAAATCTGAGAACTCACCTGTTAGACCATTACCATTTGCCTGCATAAATACACCTTTAGCATTATTCCTTAAAAAATATCTGACATTTGGCCCAATACAACGCAGATTAGGGTGTGGTAAATCATAACACCTAAAGTTCGTATTGTAATTCCAAATCCAAATATCATTACAGATCTTACCCCAATCAATAGTATCTGAACAAAAGGCTTGGTTTTTCTCACAGTCAGGATTGTCAATTGCATGAAATGTACAACATTCAATACTACAGAGTTGGATTTGTACATTGGGTAGTGGTCTTACAGTCTTGGGTGCTTGCCGTGTGTACCAATATGCCAATGTTCCAACACTTACATTTGGATGTACTTTCTCAATTCGTTCTGCTACTGCATTTACAAATGTCAATTGGGAACCCATAGGGGAATCTTCTGCTTGGTTGAGTTCCTCACATGTATCACATCTACAATAACGAGCAGTATCAGCCTGACTAACACTGATATTAGATATATTGGGATTATCAGTTAAGTGCTGAATAGCTGTATTCGCTGCAATTTCTATAACATCTGCATTGGTTACACATAATTGAGGACCACCACCATGAGTATCAGTATCTCTTTCACCTTCATGTAATGCATAATATTCCGGATGGTCTTCACCATAAAGATTAAATGGTACTAAGAAATGGAACGAATGATTTATTAGATTCTGTTGAGTCTTACCACCAAGATTCTCAGCGTCTGTTATAGTATTAACTTTACGTTTTGCTGCAAATTCAGGTGAATTTGAATTCTCACGATAGTAGCTCCATCTAAAAGAGAAGGGAGGGTTATATGTATAGATGCCACAAGGAATCTGCATCTCTGAATCGTCAGGAATAAATGTATGGTCTGATGTTATGAATCGAATACCAATTAATTCTTCAAGAAATTGGTATACCGCATACAATACACCTCTTGGTAAGCCACCACTAATTTGAATGTATGATTGATCAACGATAATAGAAATTTCTTCTTCGTCTAATGAGGATAGGGACATTATCGTAACTTGATCCTTATCGTTGTTAGGTTCATCAATAGTTTCCAATGGTAATGCTAACTGGATGGCTGGTTTGAACAATCGTTGGAATTCTTCCGCAGCATATTGTTCGGATGTTGTTGCTTGATTTGGAGTTCCTATCTTCCAATTCTTCATTTCAGAAACAACCAAATTTCCACCAGTAGGTTCATAATTTAGAGTTTTGCCTATAGACATAATCCACCTCAATTTGATGCTTCTGTGTCATTACCTAAAATATCAGCGTCTTCCTGATATTTTCTTTCATTAAAGAGTATCAAGAATAGAATCGCAGCTATTATGGTCAATATAATTGGTAGAAGAAAGATCTTTGCCCAAGCATGACCACCACTTGCCAAACCACCATCTGGCAATATAATGTCTGGATATGCGAAATAATCATGTAATCGACCACTTATAATATGTCCTACGAACATACCCAGTCCATTCGTAAAAAATAGAAGGAGTGCTTGAGAACTTGCTCGAATGTCTGATGGACTAAGACGTTCAATAGCAATCATCCCTCCAACAAAGAAGAAAGAATAACAGATACCATGTAGTGACTGCGAACCGATAACTAACCAAACTGGTTCACCAATAGCAAATATGGTATATCTTACCGGCCACGCAAGTATACCTAAAAAAATTGTCACCCTCATTCCTAAATATCGTAGACAAGGGTATAGGAGAACCATCAGCGCAACTTCGGCTACTTGACCCAGACTCATAGCAAATGTCGCTGTACTTTCAACTAAACCAACCCCATGCTCTACTTCTGTTAAGAATAGAAATGTAAGATTATAGTAGAAGGGTAATTCGATGGCTACAACGAAAGATATTATCAGAAGAATAGCAAAATTTCTATTCTTAGTAAGTGAAAATGCTTCAAGAAATGCGTATGGATTCTGTGCTTCTTTACTTGGTGGGGTGTTTGGTAGTGTAAAGCAATATACTCCCATAATAAATGAGATAATTGCACCAAATAACAGACAATCTCCCACATGAGGTAGATTGGTCTCTTGAGTTTCCCAATATCTGAGATAAAATCCTAAACCCCAATTTACAGCAATCCAACCTAAGGTTCCGAAGACACGTATATTCCCAAATTCATTTGACTTACCCATATTGTGAAAGGCTACAGAATTAGTCAAAGCAATTGTCGGCATATATAAGATGGCATGAAGAAAAATAAATAACCACAGCATTGGGAAGGTTGTCTGTTTCCAAGCTATTAAAAGACATATGCCGCTGAGTATATGAGATATTCCTGCAAAAAATTGGGCAGACATCAGTCTATCAGCTATCCAACCAGCTATTAATGGTGATATGATTGCACCGACTGCTGTAGTACCGAATACATAACTAAGCTGCTTACCTGAGAAGCCAAGATTCTGCATATGGCCAGCGATCAAGACCGCCCATGCTCCCCATATCGCAAACTGTAAGAACATCATTACCGATAATCGTACATGTGTAACCATAGAAACATTTTTTACTTGCATTCGTATTTCCTAATATTACATCGTATGACTGCTGCACCTGTCAGTAAACATTACCAACTATCGATCGGTTCTGTAGATTTTACTATATGCATACCAGCCTGTTGGAATTGACTAAATGCAAAATCAGCAAAATCTGTATAATCCACCACACCTGGTACAACGACAGGTGATGTTAAATCTTCTACAAGGTATATCTTATCTGTTAAATCCTCGTCTATTTCTTGTATTTCTGATAATAGATCACTTATTGTCCAGACAACACAATGGCTTTTGGCTTGACCAGCAATAATTAATCTATCATATTCTAAGAACATCTTGAGAAATTCCGTATTCTTGTGTGCGATACGATTTCCATCTCCATCCTCAAGAACTTCTGGACGGAGTACAGAATAGTTTTCTGTAAGTGGATTTAATCCCTTAATCTCATAATGTGTCTGACTGCTCTTAGCTATTGCATGAAAGAAACATACTTCATCAACTGCTGAAACTATGGAATATCCAATTCCTCCCAACATCGCATGGTAAGGCCAAATTGTGATAGGATATTTTCCATCGGCGGTAAGGGTTCTGACATAGTGTTCTCCGTAGTTTCTTAACCACGCATATCCATCAATTTGTCCTTTTATATTACCACTGACAGCAGGATTCACTCGCCACCTACCACTTTCAATATCTTCAAGAGTAATGAGCGTTTGTAATGGGATTGGATGATTACCTTTTTCATCTACCCAAAAAATCTCATGGAATATCTGCATCGCACTATGTGTATCCAATGTACACACAATTTTTGAAATAGTATTCAGATTTCTATAAATGAATTCACACAACCGGACATTATCCTCTACTGCCCCATTTCCAGATCTACCTGCAACAAAAAGTTCGAATTCGGGGATACAAAAGGTATTCTGAACATCTACAAGCAATAAGCATGTTTTTACTACATCCTCAGATACAGGAGAAATATCATGGATTTTCTTCCATTCTCGTGCTTGGTTTACACGTTCTTGATACGGAATACGCCAGACCTCACTAACTCTTGAAGAATCAAAGTGTTTTGGTATAGGTAATTGAGATTTAATTGGGTTACTTTGCATTTTTTCTATCTTTTTTGATACAAATATGTCTATAATATATAGATGAAACAGAAGAGGATTCTTCAGATAAGTTATATAGTATAGAATTGTAAGTAATATCTAACTATTAAGTGATATAGTTAGGTATTTGACAAAAGTAAAGACTGATAGAATTCTAAATTACATTGGAAATTTTTACAATAGAAAACTAAGACTATTTATCGGTATAGGGATTTAAATTCAATAAAAGTATGAGATTGTGAATTCTTTTACAGAATTCTACGTAATTAACTTTAATGGGAATGTAAGAACTGGTCAATCTTTTTTCGTTAGTACATTATAACTTCCTATATTCCCAGTATAATCATAGGATTGACATAATATGCGTAGATGGAAAAAACGACGTCCAGAAATAGAGGAAAAACTTGAACAAGCAAATAGACGTTTTCGTGAAGCACGCGGAAGATTGCGTTGGTCAGTGAACGATGCACTCCTGCCTCTTACGATTCAAGAAAATCATGGTATTTCTGAATTGAAAGGTGATGTGATCATTATTTCGTATAACCGTGAATTACAGAATAGAATTCGAGATGTGCTTGAATCTGAAAATCTGAAATGTGATGCCGTTGGAAGAAGTGCAGAAGCCGTGTCAATGCTGAAAATTAGAAAGTATAAATTAGTAATTGCTGATTTTACACGTTATCGACGTACTCGGATATTTGAATTTGTTAGAAGGTATCAACCGTATGTAAAAATCATCTCAATTGTATCAGATGAAGAATGGGCAAAAGATTTAATGCGACGAGGGAGTTATAGTTACCTGGTTGGTCGTGGATTTGATTCAGAACAACTCCGGACATGTCTCGTCAGTTCTTTACGATTACAACATCGTGTCTGCAGTTTGCTGTCAAATGGTGAACGTTGTAATAAATCTTGTGTAAATAGTTATCAGACTGAAGAGGATTTAGATTTCGAGTTGATGGATCTTGAATAAATTGTTATTTTGAGTACCCATCAACCTATAAAAATAAATTAATGGCTAAAAACTTAGAGTTTAAAGTACGGTATGATTCCATTGATAACTTACTTCCTAAATTACAAGGTTTGAAAGCAACCCATAAAGAAGTAATACTACAGGAAGACACTTACTTTCATAATCCAAAAGGAAGATTGAAATTACGGGAAACTGAATCGTCAAATGATGGTTGGTTGATTTATTACGAGCGCCCTAATAATACCGAATCACGTTACAGTATATACGAATTATGTAGGATTCCTGAACCGACACCTCTAAAGGATCTATTGAGCGTTTCATTAGGTATTAAAATCATAGTGAAAAAAGAAAGATCCTTTTGGTTGTATAAAAACACAAGAATTCACTTGGACACTGTTGAAGGTTTGGGAGAATTTGTAGAATTGGAGACTGTCTTTCAAGGACAGTCAGATAAGGAGGCAACAACGGAACATCAGTATGTTAAGACCATGCTTGAGCTAAACTTAGCGGATCCAATTGCTGTCTCATATAGTGAAATACCCCGAGATTAACAAATTGAGTTGATGACGGTCTTTTCCATTTAGCTTGAAGTCTGTATTGGCGGTAAATTATGAATAATATTCAATCACGTAAACTCTTAAATGCTATCAATGAAATGGATTGTGATCAACGTAAACAACTGTTAAGAATCAATACATATAAACATGTATTATCTGAATTAAAAACTTCAAAGGCATCACTCTTAGAATTAAAAAGTAAATTAAAATCTTGTAAAAATACGAAGAATATAGGTACACCCGTTATTGGCACATCATTGGTAAAAATCGTTCGAATTAATAATGTAATTAATAAACCATAAAGAGTCAAGGTAGGAATCCTCAAGATTGCTACCTTTTTTATATTAATCACTGTGTTGAAATGTAACTCTCATATACCTTAGTTCATCATAGTTTACTAAGAATTGAATGGTATAATAAAGGTATCATCAGCTCATGATGTCCAGTAAAAGTATATCCTGTTCCTCCCATTTCAGTTGGTCGTCTGACGACATTCTCTAATGCTCGGTATTGTTGATTCATATCAAAATCTACTGCTGTAAAATTGGAAATGTTATGTCCTAAATTCCTTGCTATAGTAAGTGCTTTCAAAAAAACTTCAGGTAGAATCACTGCAGAACCGAAATTAATAATCACACCACCATCTTCTAATTCTATAATGGACTGTGTAAATAATTGAAAATCTGTGAAACTTGCTTTCCCAATTGCAGCACCATCGGCGGTTGGATGTTGATGGATTATATCTGTTCCGATCGCAACATGGACAGTAATCGGAATATTATTTTGAATTCCAGTAGTGAGTAGACTATATTCATTGAATGGAGCATCTATATCAAGAAGTTTGTTACCTAAAGCTTCCCCCATTCCAATCTTATCAGCTGCAGCTTCTCTTATTGCACTATTCATCAATTTACCAGTCTCTTCCCACATTCCAAATTTGCCGTCTTGTAGGTATACTGCTACATCTTCAGATGTCTTTCCAATAAGTGCAATTTCAAAATCATGAATACTACTTGCACCATTAAATACAAATCCTGTAATCACTCCCTTCTTCGCTAATGATATTAATAGTGGAGACAATCCACACTTTATTACATGTCCTCCCATCATGACAATGATTGCCCTTTCTTTTCGATATGCAGATACAATTTTGTCAACAAGTTGTAAGAATTCTTCTCCTTTGAGTATCTTAGGTAAACAGTTTAACATTGATGATATGTCAGTCTTATTATCCGGTATTACTGCGAAATCCTCCACTGATACCTTATTGATCCTTTCTATAAGTGGATATGTTGTCACTGATGACATATCAATGGGTTTCAAACTTTTCTTCATTTTCATCGTCCCTTACTATCTGTATATAGTAGATTATGCCAATAATAAACCAAAAAAGCAATATCGTTCGTTGGTGCAATATGTTATCCACCAGACCATAGATTAAACTCGAAATCAAAAAACCACTACCCCCGATGAACATCCCAAAACCCCAAAAATATCCATGGTTATCAAGAGTCTTTCGTAATTGCAAAACTCTCTTCGCGATTAATGTAATTATCCAGAATAATATTACAAGTGAAGGTATACCATGTTCGACTGCGGTATGAAGATATATGTTATGTGCATGATAAGGTATATTATACTGTTCTTTGGGTCCATTGAGTTCATATTCATTTCGAAATCTACCCAGTCCAATACCAGTTATGGGGTATTTCTGAATTAACTCCAAAGATGTTTTCCACCAAATTGGACGTTCTCCAATATAACCAGTAGGTCTTTCAATAATACTATTTAATCGTGATTTTATATGATTGGGTAGTATGAATGGAATTACTACAATTAGAAGTAGGAATATTGCAACAAATAACATCATAGGCTTTATAGATTTTGCTGTATTCTTTGTATATAAATACAATTGAAAAATAAAATATAAAACAATACATATTATACTAATTGTCACACTAACCCAAGCGGCGCGGGTTAGCGTTAATACAAGATTAATACACATTAATATGACAATTATTCCTAATCCCAACGATCCCCATTTTGATATTCCAATATTCCCCATTCCTCCAAAGCTTGCTAAAAAGAATCCAAATACCAACGGAAGACTTAGAGCAAGATATGCCCCAAGATCGTTGGGCATTTTAAATGTACCCGTAAGACGTTGCTCAATCATAAATACCATGAGTTTACTTTCTGTATTTCGAATCACATATCTTCTACTTCGAGGTGTATCAGTAATATACCATTCATTTGGATTGTTCTTTGTTGAAATTGTTGCCTTCTGAGTTAAAGGTATGTTAATCATCCGTAAATCATGTCTGAAACTATCAGAAAAACCGTTTGCTTCATCAAGTTCTTGCTGATACACTAAATCGACATTACCCATATAATCAAGTCCCAAACGTGTATCGTTGAGATAATACCATATACCTAATGCTGATGAAAATCCTGAGGCAATAAACAAAACTATTAAAACATGACGGTATCGAATTCCTATTCCAGAATGTATTACAGCATAACATAATAGGATTCCACGTAATAATTTCCAAAAATATCCATAACTACTACTGGATGGGTTTGGTGCGAATATACAGGCAACTATACTTAATAATAGAAAGATGAATATCGGGAGATTTAATTCAAATTTAATCCATGTAAAACGTCCTACACTAATTACTCTACCAATCCACCCAATTAATACAAGAAAGAGTCCACTATTCATGAATATTGTTGAATATCCAAAAGGGAGGGAGAAAATAAATAATATAATTCCTATATAACTCAATGATGAGGATACTGTATTAAGGTTAAAATCAGAGACAAGTCTCAACATTCTTGTTTTTAGTACCATACTTGAAATAGTAATTTTATGAAAATCTTCTTCAATGTTCTTGATATTTTAGGTTGTAGTATATATTTTTGAATCAAAAACAATTAAGGTACAATTTCATTGTTGGAATCTATTATGATATGGTATCATAAAGTAAATATACAATATACAATTGATACACATTTACGGAGAAAACCATGCTAATTAACCTTAGACTTAGATATTTATTTGTTCTGACTTTTCTGATGATCACATTAGGTACATCTCCTGCTTTCAGTTTCATTGAAAGGGAGTATACTATACGGGAAGTATTGGATGCTTGTACAAATATAGTTTTTGGAGAAATCAAATCGGTAAATCCAAGGCGATTGCAGGCTGTTGTCAGTGTCAAAGATAATGTTAAGGGAGAAAGTAATCTTAATGAGATTAAAATGAACTTTGCTACTGGACAGTATAAGCAAGGAACATCACCACAAAAAATGGTTAGATTGGTCAAAAAAGGGATGCCTATTATTGTCTTCTATAGAGACCATTATGGTATTGATAGTATGTGTTTTATTGATAATACCTGGTTTCAAATGCGTGCGTATCGTGGTACCAGTGGAAAATCATGGTGGAGTTTTACACACATAGACCCTATGATGGATCGTACATTTACTGGAAAAACAATTGAATTTCAAAAGATCGTGCGCGATATGCTTGCTGGGAAAATGTGGGTCACTGCAGGAGAAAATTCTGTCAAGATATTGGTTTTATCAGGGAATAGTACACCTCCCACCTGGAGTCAATCCCATGTATATACAAACACAATGACTTATGAATATCAAGCTTTACGAAATATTAAGAATGTTGGTAAACGCGATACTGTCTTTGAGTCAACTAAAAACCGTAAATTAAAATTCTTAAATGATGCTGATATATTATGGATTGGTTATGAGGAGATTTCAAGTTTTGGTAGACAATTACTTCCTAAAGATACTGAGAATAAGATAAAGAAATTTGTTAATGCAGGTGGAATTGTTATTGTTTCAGGACAAGACAGCACCGATAAGAGACCATGCGGTATAGGTTGGCTTCATGGTGAATTAACTGGTGTCGAAAGTACTCCGAATAGAAACTTTGTGCTTACAAATGTACAATCTACAATCTTCTCAAGTCCTAATAAGGTTAAATCTGGGACAATTTACGTTGACGATGCATGGGTGGACTGGGAAAAAACTGATAAAGTTCTTGCAACTATTCCTAATAGTAATGAGCTTGTTGTAGGAATAAGGGAATATGGAAAAGGATTTTATATAATTACAAGTCTATGCAATTATAAAAAGCAGGATGTTTCATTGAATAAGGACCTTATGGAAAATATAATTCACTATGCAGTAAACAAATTATAGTTATTATGCATTTCATGTAAGTGAATTATACCTAACCGAACTTTGCCACAACTAAAGTGATGTCATCATACGGTATATTTCCGTCTTGAAAACTATTAAGATCCGATAATATCCTCTGTTTGATTTCAACAGGTGTTAGACCCTTATTCTGAGATACCAGTTGTTTAAATCTTTCAAGACCGTACATTTCTGTATCTCCATTAATTGCTTCAGTAATTCCATCTGAATACATTACCAGTAGATCTCCAGTGTTCCAAGTTTCCATAAGACTATGATAATCTGACTGGATTAGTTCTATTGGTAAGGGAATACCGACAGGAGTGTATTGAGAATCTAATTCAACTATCTCATCACTATCTGCACGGAAAAGCAATATTGCTGGATGTCCTGCATTAATAAACTCAATCTTATTATCTTGATGAATCACTACATAACAACAAGTCATATAGATAAATGTTTGGGCATCCTCTTCTGTAACCCTTTTTATAGCTTTCATGACTTCTGGAACAGATGCATCAAAACGTATTTGTGTTTGAATACAACTTTTGGTCATTGCAGCGACCATAGCCGAATGGAAACCATGTCCCATCACATCTCCAATGAAAATAGCGATTTTCTCGTCAGGAAGATGTAAATAATCATAATAATCCCCACCTACATCATTCGTTGGTTGACAGTATCCTGCTGAAGTAATATATGGATTTTCGATCTCCTTGTTCGGTAAAATAGACTGTTGTACTTCAGCAGCAAGACGTATGGATTCTTCCTGGGCAATTTCCTTACGAATCGCACTCATCTGTACTTCAAGGTCATGACGAATCTTGTTGTTTAACACACGAAAAATGCCTTTACCAATTAAGGGTTCTCGAGCTAATGCAGTAAAAAAATCATCTCTTGTAATTCTTAACAATCGTGTAGGAGATAAGGTCTTAATTGTTGCACTTCTGGGTTTATCATCAATCAATGCAACTTCTCCAAAACAATAACCCACCTCATCAAAAGATAATACCTCTGTATCTGCCTTGATGATACTTATCTCTCCAGAAACAAGTAGATATAGAGAGTCTCCATCATCTCCTTCTTCAAAAAGTATATGATCTGAGGGGAAAACGATTTCGTGTGTTACATCACATATAGATTTAATCCTTTCTAACGGCAACTCTGAAAAAAGTTCTGTTCGGTGCAGAAATTGTAGCTTTTCTTCTTCTAACATATAGTCTAAATCCTTACGAGTATTCTATTGGTATAAATTATGTGTATTTAGGATTCGAAGATGCAGATATATTAACCTTTTTCCTATTATAATCACCTGCATGTTATTTGTCAAACTACTGATACAGAGGTATTCAATTGTCGATATTAGTTGGCGTATATTTTTTAGATATCAGATATGGCGTGAGAAGTCACGCCATATCTGATATACTTTACCTCAAAGTTTTATTTTAGCATTATTCTTTGGAGGTAAAATGACGAATGAAAATCATCGCCACTTATTGAATAAATTAGCAGAAGTTCCTGATAAACGCAACCCTCGTGGAAAACGACATCCGTTATCTGCTATCTTAGGGCTTTCCGTGGTTGCCATGATGTGTGGATATCGCAGTTATAGTGCTATCGCACAATGGGGACGGACTTACCCACCCGATTTTGCTATAGCACTTGGGTTCACTTATCCGAAGACACCTTGTGCTTCAACACTCTATTATTGTTTCAGAGATTTAGACGTTCTCGCTTTAGAAAAAACACTCAGTGAGTGGGCACCTGAAGTGTTCACAGCTATGACTGAAGAAGATATGAAGGCGGTAGCGATAGATGGAAAAACCTTACGTGGAAGTCTCACTCAAGATGCTCAAATCACACATCT
>PYJD01000005.1 GCA_003635315.1 Candidatus Poribacteria bacterium | reverse complement strand
AGATGTGTGATTTGAGCATCTTGAGTGAGACTTCCACGTAAGGTTTTTCCATCTATCGCTACCGCCTTCATATCTTCTTCAGTCATAGCTGTGAACACTTCAGTTGCCCACTCACTGAGTGTTTTTTCTAAAGCGAGAACGTCTAAATCTCTGAAACAATAATAGAGTGTTGAAGCACAAGGTGTCTTCGGATAAGTGAACCCAAGTGCTATAGCAAAATCGGGTGGGTAAGTCCGTCCCCATTGTGCGATAGCACTATAACTGCGATATCCACACATCATGGCAACCACGGAAAGCCCTAAGATAGCAGATAACGGATGTCGTTTTCCACGAGGGTTGCGTTTATCAGGAACTTCTGCTAATTTATTCAATAAGTGGCGATGATTTTCATTCGTCATTTTTACCTCCAAAGAATAATGCTAAAATAAAACTTTGAGGTAAAGTATATCAGATATGGCGTGACTTCTCACGCCATATCTGATATCTAAAAAATATACGCCAACTAATATCGACAATTGAATACCTCTGGTTTATAGGTTTATAGGTATAACAATTGAATCTTGACAAAAATAATGGCATGGGTTAAAGTGTCATAAAATCTGATATATTAAGACAATCGGAGGAAAAGATGTCTGATCGTTTAGCAATTGATGGTGGTACACCTGTAATCGCGGAATCAATTCCTGGTGGTATGCACGGTCCGAGTGTAATAGATAAACGTGAAATAGATGCAGTTACGGAAGTCTTACGTAGTGGACAATTATTTCGTTTTGTTGAAAATTCTCAGGTAGCTGCTTTTGAACAGGAAGCTGCAGGTCGCCTTGGTGTTAATCATGCGTTGATGGTGAACTCAGGGACATCTGCAATAATATGTGCACTGACGGGTGTAGGGATTGGACCAGGTGATGAGGTGATATTACCTGGGTATACTTTTATTGCTACTGCCGCCGCTATTGTAGGTGTTGGAGCGATACCAGTGATTGCAGAAATTGATGATTCACTTGGCTTAGATCCTGCTGATGTTGAAAGAAAAATAACCCCACATACAAAGGCAATAATACCTGTACATATGCAGGGTGTTCCGTGTCGTATAGAGGAGATATTGGCAATTGCTAATAGACACGAACTGAAGGTGGTTGAAGACTCTTGTCAATGTGTGGGTGGACAGTATAATGGCAAATATACCGGTACATGGGGTGATGCAGGGGCATGGAGTCTGAACTACTTTAAGGTTATTACTTGTGGTGAGGGTGGATTGGTCTTTTCAGATGATTATGATACCTATGAAAGAGCTGCGTTTGCATCAGAACCAGGACTCCCTATGTGGATGAGTGATTCAGAGTGGCAAAATAAACCTTTCTCTTGTCAAACCTATCGTCCAGGAGAAATTTTAGGGGCAATCGCACGCGTTCAGTTATCTAAACTTGATGATATCCTTGGACATACAAGACAGCTAAAGAAGGCATTTATTGCAGAACTCTCTGATGATCCCAAAGGATATAAACGTCAACATATAGATGATCCAAGCGGTGAATGTGGTATTAGTGCTGCTATCATTGTGAATAATGACGAGTTAGCGAAGAAGTATACAGAAGCACTTAGAGCAGAAGGATTAGGTGCAGGAACTGCCTATAATGAGGGGTTCCCAGATAGACATATTTACACCTATTGGGATTCAATTCTCTTTAAACATTCACCAAATGCTGCAGGTTATCCGTGGTCAGACCCAAGATACAAAGGTGATGTAGAATACTCACGTGATATGTGTCCAGAGACGTTATCTATACTCGGTAGGGCATTAAGGTTTGGTTTCAATGTAAATATGCAGGAGGAACATGCTCGGTTAATGGCTGCGACAATTAATAAAGTAGACGATGCACTTGGTTAAAAAATTTCATTGTGGCGTAGGAACAGGGATAACGTAGATGCGACGGTCAACTTCCGTAAAACCGATTTTTTGTGCAACTTTTAGAGACGCATAATTATCTTCACCACAACTCCATACAGGAATTTTACCATTTGCTTGTATTTCTTTGGAAACGAGTGACGCAGCAGCAATGGCAAAACCCTTCGTTCTAAACTGATATATTGTGTATACACCTATGTCGGTATATCTGTTTGTCTCAGCATAGGTGTGAGCGATTGAAACCAGATGATTGTCAACAATTGCACCTGCAACAATTCCATCGGTTAACATTGATTTAATAGTTAGATATCCGTTTCCTTGTATTTCTTTTGGTGCTCTCTTAATTATCTTAATATCTTGTAATGTCAACTTACGGACGGATTCGTTACGTATATACCGTACTGGTTGTTCAAGCGTATGATATATGTCACCATAATACCGGACTGAAAAGTTAGTAGTTTTTTTAATAAGATTACCAAGTGATTCAGCATGTTCTGTTTCTACACAGATACAACTCCATCCCTGTTTAGATTTCAGCAGATTCCACATTGCATTAACGTCATGTCCGAAACCCATGAGTTCGTCAGGACAGTATCTATCAAAGATGACAACAGCGGAAAAACTGGGTAATACGCCAGATGTATAAACAGAACACATACCAGTCTTTAGTCGTGATAAAGGGATAACAGTAATAGGTTTGTCTTCAAGGCAATCTGCTAATACTTGATAGTGTTCAGGTTTTAATTTTTTCATGTCTTTTGAAAGGATTATCTGTGAATGAAGATAACGATTTTGGGTTCAGGCACCTCAACAGGTGTTCCTGAATATAAGTGTGAGTGTGATACCTGTTCAGATTCCATGCAGGTCGGTTCAAAAAACTATCGTACGCGTTCCTCTATTCATATTGAAAAGGATGGAAAGAATCTCCAATTTGATTTAGGTCCAAACTTCATGGATCAGATAAATCGTAATAAGATTGAATGGATAGATGCAGTTATATTTACACATTGTCATTCAGACCATATCAGCGGTACAAACGATATAGTAATGCCATGTCGTAAACAACAGATGGATATGCCAATTTATGGTCCAGAACAGACCCTTGATATCTTACAACGTAATTATGATTATATGTTTACGAAGGAGACTTTTCAAGGTGGTGGTGTTGGGCATCTGCTTCCAAATGTCGTAAATGGTAGATTCCAATTGTTTGATTTTGACATTACACCTATCCCAGTAGAACACGGAAATGTTGATACAAACGGGTATAGGATAGACAACTTTGGGTATCTACCTGATGTGAAAGTATTACCGCCATCTTCACAGGAGTTGCTTAGAGGGATAGAGGTATTAATAATTGATGCTTTGAGCTTCAATCCTGGACATCCGACACATCTCTCAGTGGGACAAGCATTGGAAATTGGTGAAGCATTACAAACAAAAGAGACCTATTTTACGCATATAATGCATCGACTTGACCATCGTTATTTCAAAGATCAGTGTAAAGAACAGAATATAGATCTACCTGATAATACATATCTTGCTTATGATGGTCAAGTTATTGAATTGTAGATTGTGTTTAACTGTTAGTTAGTAGGTAATGGTTAATAAAATCAACACCGAAACCATAAAAGGTTACGGTGTTGATGTATTGCACTTCAGAATTATAGATTAGACTCTATCTACCCCATCCACCTTCCTGTTGTCTTTGTCTACCTTGTAAGATGATTCGATCCCCTTCGGTGAGTCCACTCTTAACTATTACATCAGTTTCATTTTGCTCACCAGTTTCAATAGTAGTTTGAATACCTTTAGGACTCCCGTTATCAATCATTACGTATTTGCCACGTGTGACAGTCACCTGTGCTTGAACTGCATCGGCTTTTTTATCACCGTTAATTAAGAGAGAAACAGTTGCAGGTCCTGGTGTAATACCTCGTTGTGAACTATCCAAATTTATAGTGACATTTCCATTCGCTGAAGTTTCGACAGTCCCATTGAATGTTTTTTCACTAATAGTCTGCATAGCAACGGGTTTCCCAACTTTAAATGGAGAGTTATTACCGACTTGGACAGAAGCAATTGCAGTTGTTTTTGAAATAACTGCATCAATGGGTATCAATAGGACATTCTTTTCTTCATAAGTAATGATATCAACATCGGCACTCATTCCTGGACGAATATCTCCTTCGCTATCAACCACCTCAATCATAACTTCAAAAGAGATAATATTATCTTGTTGCTGTCCACTTGGTGAAATCTCATAGACTTTGCCATTGTATTTCTTTGACTGAAAAGCATCGATCTTGATTTCAGCATCTTGTCCTTCATCCAGTCGTTCCATATCAACTTCGTTTATAAAAGTCTTAACAACCATTTGTGATAGATCGGCAATTGTCATAATTGGTGGACTTTGAGAAAAAGCAGATCTCCCCGAAGTAACAATTTCACCTTTCTCAATAGCAAGTTGTGTCACTGTACCTGACATTGGCGCAGTAATTGTCGTCCATTCAAGTCGTTCTTCTTGATTCTTCAAACTACTTTGCCTTCGTAGTAGATTAGCATCAGCACTAACTTTGGATTGTTCAGTCAACCTTTTTTCATTTAATATAGTAGCTTCAAGTTCTTGAAGTTGTGTTTGTGCATTTTCTAAGCGTATTTTGACTTCCTCTTCTGACTTTATACGCATTTTCTTTAAATTATTAAGGTTGATCTGTTGATTTTTTAGCGTAGCTTCTCGTGTTTTAATAGCTGTTTTTCGTGCGAGAATTGTCCGTTGTTGAGAATCAATAGTTTTCTGTTGTGATTCTACTCGTTTTTTAGCATTTTCATGCTGTGACTCAGCATTAGCATATTGTGTTTGCGTATCTTCTAAAGTTTTCTTAGATACTAAGTTTTTATCATACAATTCACTGTTTCGATCCAATTCAGACTTTGAAGAATCTAAAGAGACCTTAGAGGAGGTTAGTGAGGTTTGGTATTCAGCAAGAGTCAATTCTGCTTGTGCGACTGCTATCTTCGCCTGTTCTAATGCAATATTATCTTGGTCTAATTGATTCTTGGTGGTTTGAATATCTGTTTCTGCAGAACTAAGTTGTGTAAGGGTTGTGGCTTGTGTTGTTTCAAGGTTTGCTTGAGCGATTTTTACGGAAGCTCTTGATTGTATTAGCTGACTATCCAATCTTTCTTTTTTCAGTTCGATATTTAATTCAGCCTGCATTAATTGTGCTTGTGCGGCATCAACATCTGCCTTCGCTTGTTTCTGCTCTTCTCTGTATATCTCCGGGTCAAGTCTTACTAATACATCCCCTTCTTGCACTGGATCTCCGTCGTCAACCAGTAGGTCTACGACTTCTCCTTCAACGTTGGATTTAACCTCAACATCATTTAAGGGTTCTAAATTGCCAGTTGCCCGTATCGTCTTACGGAAATCACCGCGTTTAACGATTTCAATTTTTGGTGCGAGTGTAGAATCAGTACCGTTTTTACCTCTACTCAGAACGAAAAACCCAGCTGCACCTATAAGTACAATAATGACGGCAACAGTAATAATTAGTTTCTTCAAAACCTATTCCTCCTTAGTTTTCAATAAAGCGATAATTCAACTCATCATAATAATGATTCAATGCTGGATGTATGTTAATCAGACCTTAATGCATCAACAGGTGTTAATTTGGCAGCTTTATGTGCAGGATATAATCCGAAGAAAACACCGATTGCAACGGAAATGACTAATGCGATAAACATAGTAAGAAGTGAAATGACAGAGGGCCAATCACTTCCTTCCCAAACAAATTTTGAGATAAGCGCAGCTGTACCTTTACCCATAAAAACACCTAAGATTGATCCTAATATACCGCCTGTGATAGTAAGAACAGATGCTTCAATTAGAAATTGGGTGATAATGTCGTTGAACGTAGCCCCCAATGCTTTACGTAAACCAATTTCTCGTGTGCGATCCGTAACGGATACAAGCATAATATTCATTACACCAATACCAGCAACTATTAGTGCAATACCAGCGATACCACCCATCAGCGCCTTCATGACAAAACCGACTTTATTTGCAGTAGCCAATTCCTCAGTAGCCGTCCAATAGTTATACTCTTCACCCGTATTGTTGTGTATTCTGCCTAAAATGTTTTTTGCATCAGATATCACTTGAGGTATATTATCAACATTTACAGCTTCAACACGGATACGTTCAACATCCTGACGACCTTTAAATCTTTCTTGAAGCGTCGTAATTGGAATAATGAACCTATCATCCCATCCCGTGGTATCCATGGCATCCCCTTTTTCCTCCATGACTCCGATGACCTTCAACCGAACTTCATATAATCCACTGAACCCGCGCCAATATGAGGGACGTGATGCCTTTATTTCTTTTCCGACGGGATCCTCGTTTATAAATACCTCTTCTGCGATCTTTGATCCGATCACTGCCACACTACTTGCGGCTTCAACTTCATCTTGACTGAAGAATCTACCTGAGGATGGATACCAATTATGTGATCTATCGTAACCAGCAGTTGATGCTACAATTCGAGATTCTTTAGTTCTCCCCTTGTAATTAACGCTCCAACCACCCATATCATCCTCTGCGATTACATTTACAACTCCCCTTGCACTTCTGAGTAATGCGTATGCATCATCAGTTTCTAAATGTTCTGCCCTGTTTCTTCTCCAGCGACCTCTACCTCTCACTGCTTCACCTGCAGCTCTACTTAGTGTTCCAGACTGTTTATCCCATTCGTCCCGATAGATTTCAACAATTTTCGTTCCACCAGTCCTTTCAATTTCACGCAGAACCATTGCACGAGAGCCATCACCAACAGAAACCATACTAACGACAGAACCAACACCTACAACTATACCCAAAATTGTAAGACTGGAACGTAATGGGTTGCGTCGAAGACTCGTGATACCTAAAATAATACATTCAAATAGATTCATAAAATCACCTATTATTCAGTGCGCAAAGCCTCAATTGGAGAAAGGTTAGAAGCCTTCAATGCTGGATACAAACCAAAAGAAATTCCAATTAGTGCGGAGAAAGACACAGAAATAATTACCCATTGTGTTGAGACTACTGCTGGCCACTCAGGTACGAATTTAACGATGTTAACTGCTAATAGTGCCATTGCTTCTCCAGAGAAAATCCCTAAACCAACTCCTAAAGCACCACCGATAGTACACATGACAATTGATTCAATTAGGAACTGTATAAAAATATCGTACCGTTTTGCCCCGAGTGACTTACGTAGACCTATTTCACGAGTACGTTCTGATACAGCCACCAACATCATATTCATAATGCCTATTCCACCAACCAGCAGTGAGAAACCTGCAATACTACCCAAAGCGATTTTTATGACTTTACTAATCTTATCTAATTGTGCCATACCTTCCCGCATATCTCTCAGGCTGAAAAAGTCGTCTTGATTCTTATGTCGTTTACGCAAGACTGCTTTCACTTCTTCAATTGCCTCGGGGACTTCATCAACTGTATTTGCATGAACAGATAACATCACAATTCGATCATTCCCAGTAAACCGCTCCTGCGTTGTAGTGATAGGAAGAAAGACCATATCATCTAAATTCCATCCGAAACGAAGACTTCTTCCGCGGTGTTCCATAGTTCCTACCACGGTAAACCTCTCGGCAATCCGTGCTTGATCCTTTCTACCCCATCGATCAAAACGGTCCCCACCTCTTCCAATCTTTATCTCTTTGTCAATAGGTGATTTGGTACCAAACAGATTCGCTGCAACCTCAGTACCGAGAACACATACTTTTGCTTTATTTTCCATATCCTCCAGTGAAATAAAACGACCTTCCTCAATTTTCCAATCCATCGCTTCAGAGAAGGATGCATTTACGCCATTATACCCACTACGTGCTTCAGTACCATCCTGAGTCTGTATGTGAACACCACCCCATTCTGGGATACGAGGAACAACAACTTTCACAGATGGACATTCAGCTTCTATAGCCAGTACATCGCTATAGTCAAAGTATTCATTACTTCTGTTTGGCATCCAACGTCTACCTACACGTTTGTAACTGCTCCGATACATGGTAAATTGGTTAACCCCACCAAGTTTCTGTGCATCTTGTAAGACAATCTCTTTAGCCCCATCACCTATAGAGATCATAGCCAGAACTGAGGCAACCCCAATAATTATACCGAGCATCGTCAACAATGAACGAAGTTTGTTCCCGCGTATAGCAGATATTCCAACAATTAAACCCTCAAGTAATCGCATAGTCCATACCTATTAAGAAATTGTATATATATATTAACGGTTGGCTATTTAGACAAACAATAAGTTGGAAAGTTCAGAAAATTACGTATTTTATTGTTTAGAAAATGGAAGAAACTGATAGAATTGGGTTTTTGTTATATTCTATATTATGACGATTTTATTATAGAACGGTTTATAGTTTTTATATTATGAATTCGAATGCAAACCGTACAGTAGTAAAATATAAATCTGAAATATTAATCAGTTCTTAGAGCTTCTATAGGTGATAGGGATGATGCCTTGATAGCGGGGTATAAACCGAATGTAATTCCAATCAATGCAGAGAATGAGATGGATATGATTACCCATTGTGTAGAAACAACAGAGGGCCATTCAGGAACGACTTTTGCGATATTTACAGCAAGAAGCGCCATACCTTGACCCGCAAAAATACCCAAGACAATACCGATCAATCCCCCTAATCCACACATTATAACAGCCTCAATAAGGAATTGGATCATAATGTCATATCGTGTTGCACCAAGTGCCTTTCGAAGTCCAATTTCACGAGTTCTTTCAGTGACAGCCACCAACATCATATTCATAATGCCGATTCCACCAACAAGTAATGAGAAGCCGGCAATACTACCTAAAGCAATCTTAATAACTTTGCTAATCTTCTCTAATTGCGCCATACCCTCACGCATATCCCATATCCTGACAAAATCATCTTGGTTTCTATGACGTTTCCGTATGACAGCTTTAACTTCCTCTATTGCTTTAGATACGACATCTGGAGATTTGGCATGTACAACAATGTCTTGAATTCTATCATTACCTGTAAAACGTTCTTGGGTAGTAGAAATTGGTAGAAAAACAAGATTATCAAAACTCCACCCAAAACGTAGACTTCTCCCCCTTGGTACGAGAGTGCCAACAACCGTAAACCGTTCTGTATAACGTTTACTATCACGTCTACCCCAGCGATCATACCTTCCTTCACCTCTGGCTATTTTAATTTCCTCTCCGATAGGGGACTTATCACCAAACAGTGATTTTGCAACCTCATCTCCAAGAACACATATACTTGCAGAATTCTCAACATCTTCATCAGATATGAACCGACCTTCTTGTACATCCCATTCCATAGCAATTTTATATGAAGCATCCACACCATTATACCCAGCTCGAGTTTGTGTTCCACCAGCTGCCTCAATTAATGCCCCTCTCCATTCAGGAATCCTGGGTGTAACAATACTAACAGATGGACATTCAGCTTCAATTGCAATTACATCTTCATATTGCATATACTCACTGCTCCGGATTCTTACCCAACGTGTACCAACTTGTTTGTACCAAGTCCGATAAATTGTAAATTGGTTCGCACCACCGAGTTTTTGAGCATCCCGTAATACAATTTCTTTTGCCCCATCACCGATTGAGATCATTGCTAATACAGACGCAACCCCTATTATGATACCCAGCATCGTTAATAGTGATCGCATTTTATTAGACTTTATAGCTACAATTCCAACTGACAGACATTCAAGAAATCGCATTGAAATCTCCAATGAGAATATTTGCGTATAGGTAAATCATCTCACGACAGACCTGTATAATCATCTTAAAATATTGGTCATTCATATTAACGCATTTAGACGTGTTATCGTGAAATTGTTTACACATAATTCTTTGATTTTTGTAGAAAGTATATGGAATTCAAAAATTATCATTGATACACATTTGAGAGATATATTGTTAATTACTATAACGTTAATTTATTTATGGTGTCAATCTCCATTCAGAAGTTTCGATTCATAAGTTTAGAATTTGTCGAAAAACGGGAAAATGTTACACTTTTTCCTACATTCTGTAGGATTAATTTTCGGTAAAATTATAGCTTTAAGACCAGTACTGGACTGGGTTTATTTTCATTAATTTAAAAGAAAGTACAATTATGAATTTTCTCATTTTTGTGTTATTTTTCTGATTTCTGTTTTTGTGTCAAATTATCACATATGTTAATTTTTTATTGATAATTTTGAGCTGTTAGTTTATGATTATTAATTGGCGATTGTTGGTTTTCAGATAATGGAATTTCTGAACAAGGTTTTACTGTATATCTCACGATCTCTTTTTGAGATATATCTATATATTTTCTGATCCAGAATGTGCTGGATTCAATTGAGATAGTTTCGATATCGGATCTTTTTTCATAAATATGTTTCATTTCTGTAACCCCTGTGCGGCAATGTTCATAACTGTTTTTGTATTTATTTCAGACTTATATACATTTTCATTTAAAAATAGTATTATCCTTGATTTTTAGTTTTTCAAGTTTTTTTAGTCGATTTTTTAAATCTCCGATTTTGAAGTGTCCTGCAGTAAGTCTGGCACTGTGTTTATAGCGAATCACTAAAAGCAGGTGATTTTTTAGAAATTTGAAAAACTTGAAAACTGTTTTCTTGGGTCAATCTGCTACAAGCCCAGTAGAATAATAGGATTATATAGAATTGTCCAAAATTTACTTGTTGAGTTTTAATTTCATAATTTATCATAACATAATAAACCATCATATCTTATATATTCTATTATATGAAAACATATTTTAACATATTTGCAAATAGATTACAACCTTATTTTCACTTATGTTACTTTAGATGTACGTGTATAGATTTTTCTTCATTAATTTTTTATCTGAATCGTGGATTTCGAATAAGGTTGTCTGAACCACCAAATCAACACCGAACTTACCATGTTTTGTAAATGGGTTAGCTTGACACTGTAGGTTGGGTTGAACCAAATGTGAAACCCAACACTTCCATTATGTAAACGGGTCTCATGTTCAAATCAACGCCGAATCCGCGTATGGAATTCGTCCAAATCAACGCCGAATCCGCGTATGGAATTCGTCCAAATCAACGCCGAATCCGCGTATGGAATTCGTCCAAATCAACGCCGAATCCGCGTATGGAATTCGGCGGGTTTAATACCTCAACCCCATAAGCGTCAATTTAGTGATTACATGTGCTCGTAGGTAGTGTTGAATCGTAGGTGAAGCACAACATTTGTTGCATGTAAAAGCGTTTCATGTTGGGTTTCGTTCCTCAACCCATAGGTGTCAATTTAAGGAATTTCTGAAATTTGAGAAATGCTCTTTAGTCCTGTATGGACGGTATGTTTATAGAAAAAATGTCGATACAAAATTTTGAGTTCCGTAGGAACGGAATGTGTAAACCGTAACCTAAGTATAAACATTCCGTCCCTATGGGACTCAATATGGGGTATACACTTTTGCTATAAACATTCCGTCCTATGGGACTCAATACCTACCGGGTCTGGGATCACAAGGGTTGTCTTCATTAAGTTGACACCTATGGGTTTCGTGCCTCAACCCAACCTACAAGATAGGTAAAAATCACACAATTGTATTGGAAAATCCTTAAATTGACGCCTATGGAGTGGTTTCAAACCGAAGCTACCGGGGTGGGGAAGGATGCTATATTGACGCCTATGAAGATGTAGGAGGGAACTCCGATTCCCGACTACCACTGAGTTAAATCGCGATTTGGAAATCGCTCCTACAGGGATTTTGTGTTATTATTTTCAATGTTCACTATAAATAAAAAAGGCGGAATGATCTCCGCCTTGATAGGAAGGTTAGTATATACTATTTTGGATAGGCTGTATCAAGAGAAAGAATTGCATAACTTGTAGCTAAGACAGGCAATGCCTCCATCCAACGACTCTCTTCGTTAGCCCATGAACCGTTGGGTTTTTGAACTTCAATTAATTTCTCCGCAAGTTCTTCATACCAATCGTGTTCTACACCTTTAGTGTCTATAATGGTAGCTTTCCCATAAAGTCGTAAAGCCTTAGCCATGGTGTGATAATTATAGTAGAGTCCTTGTGCCCCCATTCCGTAATTTTCTTCAACAGTGAAGTGCTTAGCAATCCATTGGACAGCAGATTTCACGCGATCGTCATTCTTATCAACATTGGCATATATGAAACTTAAGAGTCCAGCATAGGTCATACTGGCATACGAACGTGGACTTCCAGCTTGATCAACTCCGGCTTTACTTTCTCCGTCAGGAGAATATATAAAACCACCATCATTTCCTGCCCATTTCTGATCATTACTTTCACTTCGATTCTGTGTCCGTTCGAGAAATTTCACCGCTCTGTTCCAAACTTCCTGATCATCATCACCACTCTCTTTTAATGCTTGGATTGCAAGATTTAGGTTAGATAGATCATGTACAGATTCACGACTTCCATAACCGATACCGCCATAATAGACACTTTCTTCATCTTGAATCTGTAAACTTTTTACGAATTTTTGTGCTTTGTTTATAACACTATTATACTTCTTATTTCCAGTTGAAGACAGAGCCATAATTGAAATAGATGTATTATAATTGGGTAATGCCGGTTGCTTGGAAATATCATAAATTGCGCCATTTTCTTGCTGCATTGAGATTAGGCGTTGTATAGCTTTTGAAATAAAAGGGTGATTTTCCTCAGAATACTTCTGTTGTGGGTGTCGAAGGAATGCTGTTATAGCAAGAGCAGTTATTCCAGGATGGTCAGCAAATAATCCATCCTCACCTTGTTGACCTTTCAACCATTCTAATCCTTTATCAATACTGGCAATTACGCGTTGATTCAATTTATCATATTTTGCTGTATCATCTTCTGGATGAGGATGGGAATAGGAATAAGTGGTTGCAATCATTAAGAATGGAATTATTAAAAGAGCAATCAAGTTCTTAGTTTTCATTTTGCACTCCTGTATACAGAGTTGTTTTGTAAGTTAATAGCAATTATTATGCCATTATAATGATCCATTATACCTTGAATAATGGAGTATATTTCAACAGAAATTGGACATTATGTCCACATTCTGAACAACATATATTACAATATAGTTGGAAGATTGTTAATTGATTTTTACTGTCTTGCCAGTTTCCGCAGATTCCATAGCTGCATCGTAGACCTGCATAACTTTGCGTATTTCTTCAGGTTTGACTACCAATTCAGCATCATTGTTCAAGACATCCGCAATGTTCTGGTAATACGATTTCCATGAACCGCGTACACTTTCAATTACGAGTTCTCTGTTTTCTCCTCCTGCTTCTGTCCATACTTTTGCATAATTTTCTGGATCTTCTTCAGCAGCATCTATATCTCCATCTCGCATTGGACCTTCTTGTGGATCTAATCCATATTTGATTAACCCACCTTCATCACCAACTACATACCAACGAGGCTTATCAGCTTTTGAGAGATTACCGATCTCAATTTGGTATCTGATATCGTTCTGAAAATTAATGTACAGGTTTCCATAGTTCCCTATATCAGTATCCCATTTATCACTATAAAAAATATCACAGAATACAGATTCAACTGGTGAATTCCCAAATTGTATTGCTTGGTCCACGAAATGTGCGGGCCAATCATATAGAATTCCTCCACTTTGACTCTTAACTCCACGCCATCCACCGGGTGCACCATACCGCATGATAGCGACTTGAAAAAGGTAAGGTGTACCGAGTAGACCATCTGCAATCACTTTCTTAACTGTGAGATAATCCCAATCCCATCGTCGATTATGAAAGACACTTAGGAGAACATCATTTCGTTTACTTGCATCAATCATAGCATCTGCTTCTGCAGTGTTCATAGCCATGATTTTATCTGTTACAACATGCTTACCAGCGTCCATTGCTTTAATCGCTAATTCTGCATGGGTATCATGTGGCGTTGCTAAAACGACAAGACGAATCGCATCATCTGCGATAACTTCATCTATTGTCACATAACTTTTTGCGTTTGGATATGCTTCTCTTGCAGCTTCACGTCGTTCTTCATTCCGAGTTGCAATTGCATATAGATTTAATCCCTCTGCTAAACTCACAAGATAGGAGTGGAAAGCGCGTCCAGCATAACCATAACCGATAACAGCGGTATTTATCATATTATTTTAACATTGACCTTATTTAGCACAGTCAATATTCCCTTTCATTTAATATCATTTAATGACCAATCATAGTCTAAATAATGGAATTTTATATCATCCTCTAACACAAAATCTGCATCATCTGGAGGCAGGTAATCCGCAAGAAAATCTGGGACACCATCGTAACCTTCTGTAAAATCTTCCTTATACCATTTGAATATCTTTGAAATATAGACTGTACGTATTTTTCTGTCAATTTTGACCTTTTCTAGATTATTAATAAATTTCTGTGTAACTTCATCCAATTGTTCTTCAATTGTTTCAGGGAGGAAAACCTTATCTTCTATAGGTGGACAACTTATTGAGGCACATACCAAGGCAAAATGTATCCTGGGATCAACAAATTCAGCACGTAGGATATCGTGTTCTATTTGATTGAGTGTGTAATTCTTCTCTGCTACTTGGAACTTTAGTCGAGAGAAAAAACCTCTGAACAACTTAACCTTCCGTACACTTTTTGTAGGGTAATGGTCAATAACACCTTTAATTATAAGGGCATTATATGCATTTATCCAGAAGGTTAATTGTTCGTTGTAATTCATCATTTTTGGATTTGCAGTTGCCAATTGATCTAAATAAGTTTCAAAGGTATCAGGTTTTTCTTTCAATTTACCATAATCCACACGTCCTTCATCTACATGCTTTTGTAAGACCTTATTAAATAGGTCGTGTGAAATGGAGCTATCTGACTCAGCATCTATTAATCGCGCATCCAATTCTATACGATAATTATATTGAACAATTACACTGAGAATTGACAGTAAAATAAGGGAGGTTGTCAGAATACTGTTTTTCATAATTGATATCCAATTTCATACATTTTAACATAACGTTATGATTTATGCAGGTTAAATCTAATACCATTTCTGAAAATTATAACTTCATTATGAGATGATTGAAAATAAAATGAAGAAAATATCTATAGCTAACAACTAACAATACCAAAAGCTACTTTTTAACCCAAACATCCAGTTTGAACATCTTTCTGACGCAAACTGGAAGACTACGTGACAGAATAATAGCATATTTCATTAAAGATTATGTTCCCATTTATAAAATCTTTTTGGTGGCAAATTAGTTCAACATACATACTACAAAACACAAAATTGTTTTTAGAAATTTAAATGATAACAGGAGATCCTACTTCAAAATCATAACTTTTTTTGACAAATAAATAAGGAGAGAATAAATGATGAATAACTATAAAAACGATCCTAAATACAAAAAAGTCTTTTATGTCAAAAAATCAGCTATAATATGCAGGTTGAAATTGTCAAATTCTGCATGGACAATAAAAACACAAAATTACACTTTTTGCAAATTCTTATAAATCAAATTCAAAGTGGAGTAAAGTCAGTCTATGACAGAGGTTAGAGGGGTAATTTACACCAATTTCAATGACACACAATGTGTCAAAAAGTGTAACTTTTTTCACTTTTTCTTGGAATTGAAAAAATCAACATTTTCACGATTTTTTAGCGGGGTATTTAGGATTAAAGATCTGTTTTTGCACCTTATTAGTTTGTCCACATATTAGGATTAACATGATGACATTTCACATAAACCTGAAATGCAACGTCAGTTCCTCTTCAACATATAAAGTGTATTTTACAATAGGTCAACATAATTAAGAAATCTACGTTTTATATAGAAAAATAACATACATTAGACTGTCAAAACATTAGGACAAGTAAATTAATATGATAACATCTAAAATAATAGTATTTAGCATTTTAGTATTGGTAATTCCTTCTATCTCAATTTATGCTCAGACTGGAACAATCGAAGGAACAGTATATAACCAAAATACAGGAAAACCGCTTGAAGGTGCAGAAGTTAATATCTCTGAGATAGATGAAAGACAAAGGAGTGATTTTGAGGGAAAAGTCTGGTTCACACGTGTTCCTCCTGGATCTTATGAACTCACAATTATCCATCGCTCATTTCAAAAACCTACAAAGACAACTGTTGAGGTGACTGCAGGACATACCACCCAAGTCAAAATGTATCTTGGTGATTTCTTTGAATTAGAGACTATCGTGGTTGTCGGGGAACGTGTTCCACCAACCATTAGCCGTAAAGATATTCGTGGTAGTGAATTACTGAAAATTCCAGGTGTAGGCACAGATGCCTTAAAAGGTCTGACAACACTACCAAGTATCGGTATACCGAATGATTTTTTTGGTGTGATGTATATTCGGGGAAGCGAACCGGGTTCAAACCTTTATTATCTTGATAGAACCCCATTAGGATATCCCTTTCATTGGGGTGGATTGATATCTACGATCAGTTCAGAAACAATTGAGAAAATAGACATCTATGCAGGAGGATATGGTGCTGAATTTGGTTTAGATTCACAAGCGGTTATCGACATACATGCACGAGAAGAACTGCAGGAACGGTTAAATGGAAAATTCAACCTAAATATTATCTATTCCGAAGGATTGATAGAGAGTAAAATTGGAGAAAAAGGATACGCATCTGTATCTGGAAGACGTAGTTATTTTGATCTTATCGTTGGTCCGATTGTGGAATCCCAAACAGGATCAGAACAGCAATTTCCATATTTTTCAGATTATCAACTAAAATTCTACTATCCACTTAATGAGAATCATGAGTTAACACTTAATGCGTTTGCTGCAACGGACCATTTTCATTTTAAAGCAGAGGAAACACAAGATGAGTTCAGTATGCAAGAAGATTCCTTTGAATCCTCAATATTCTTTAAAAACGGTTTTAATGGTCAAGGTATTCATTTGGATTCAAAATTCAATGACAAACTAAATTCTAATCTGTCCCTAACCCGTTCCTTGAATTATCTTGATATTGAATTAGATTCGGTCTTTTCAGAGACAATTGTGCAAAATGAAGAAGGGGAAGTGATTTCCAGATCTACTGATGCATTTGAGTATTTATTAAAGGTAGAAGTTCCAGTTTATACCATTCGTGAGGATGTATCTTACAAATTAACACCTAAACTCCAACTTGAACCTGGTTTTCTCTTTGCCTTTAGTCCAGCAAATAGTAGTGAACATGCAATGTTCCCATCATTTGAAGAAATATCAGATCAGGAAACACTGAACGAATTAAGACGAACGAACCCAGAGAAAATAAGATATGACGATGAAGGAGTTCCGCAGCTTAAGAGTGAGGAAATAAGAGATTATGAATTTGGACACGATTTACAACGTTCTGAAGGTTATTTACAAACACGATATGATCCCATCCCAAACCTGTCTATGTCAGCAGGTCTCAGATTTGATTATTTAGATTTAATAGAACAACTTTCTATTCAACCTCGTGGAAGTGTAAGTATAACACTTCCGATTGGTGCAAATTTACGTTTCGCTTATGGACAATATGAACAAAGTCCTCAGCTATCTCAACTATTGTCAGAAAATGGTAATCCAGACTTAAAATCCAGTGTAACTCGTCACTATATAATGGAGATAGAACAAGAAATCTCTTATAAAACTGAGTTGAAGTTTGCAACATATTATAAAGATGCTCAGAAAATAATTACTAAAGATGATGTAGAACACTATCTTAATCAGGGATCAGGTTTTGTTGGTGGTATAGAGATGTTCCTACGTCACCGTGTTCCAGATAGATTCTTCGGTTGGATATCCTATGCCTATACCCATTCAGAACGTAGAGAAAACCCAGACGCTCTTTATCAACCCTACCTTTTTAAAAACACACACATTGTCAGTGTTGTAGCAAATTATACTGTTAGACCTGATTTTGATATAGGTGTAAAGTGGCAATATTTAAGTGGTACATCTGAAACACCACTCAGCACTATCGTCCTCATCCAAGATCCTGTTACACGTGGCTTGAATCCACTATTTTCAAGTCTTGATAAGGCGTTAAGTGCAAGATTTCCTCCCTACCATAAATTAGACTTTAGGATAAGTCATAAGTGGAATTTCTGGGGTATAAAGATTGGCGGTTTCTTAGAGATACTAAATGTCTATAATCGGAAAAACACCATTGAGTTCATTCTGGAAGAGGGGTCTTTTGAAGTACAAGGTGAAAAAATAGAAATTGAAGAACAAGAGATTGGTGAAAGTGGGCAATTACCCCGTGTACCCTATATTGGATTGACAATCGAATTCTAATTTCAATCATCACTTATATTTTTTGGAAAAAAGTGATTATAAATAGTATAATTAAAAGTACGAAATGTAATGAAAAATCAAATATCAAGAATGGTGAGTTTTGAATAATGAAGAGTCTGATCTACATACTTACTTTAATATTAATTCCATTTACAGCATTTTCTCAAACAGGTTCAATAGACGGTACAGTTCTAAGCCGTATCACGGATCGTCCTTTAGTTGGTGCTACAGTAGAAATAATTGAAGCCGAAATACGGGTAAAAACAGATGAAAACGGCAAGTTCAATATACCAGAACTCCCTGCAGGAGAATATACAATCTCTATATCCTATCCCAATTATAATACAACCGAGACAACAAACATTGTAGTTGAGATTGGAAAAACCCTAACCCCTAATATATTTGTCAATTTTCAGGAATTTGAACTCGAAAAAATAGAGGTTACTACACAACGGCAACCAAAAACAGTCACAAAAAAGAGTATCCAATCAAAAGAAATTACACGTTTACCGGGAACTGCTGGAGATGCTTTACGTGCATTACCTGCCATCCCAGGGATAGGTGTTGCTAACGACTTTAGTGGTGCACTATATATACGTGGTGGCTCAGATGAAGATAATTTATACTATTTTGATCGTGTCCCAGTAGGATATCCATACCATTTTGGAGGACTTGTATCATCATTAAGTTCCGAAATCATTGATAGAATTGATGTTTACGCTGGAGGATATGGTGCAGAATACGGTGTAGATTCCCAGGCTGTCATAGACATTTATTCTCAGAATAATAGTCCTGAGAATCTGCGAGGGAAATTAAATCTCAATCTACTCTATTCAGAAGGTCTACTTCAAGGTAAAATTGGAGAAAAAGGATATTGGTACGCAGCAGGTCGTAGAAGTTATATTGATCTCTTTATTGGTTCCCTCTCTTTTGCTACTGGGTCGATTACAGCTTTTCCACGGTTTTGGGATTATCAGTTCAAAGCAGGTTATGATTTAAGTGAAAAACATCAACTATTCCTGAATTTATTCGCCTCCGGAGATAAGTTCGCATTAAAATTAGATGGTAATAATGTAGATGAAGATTTTAGAGGAGACACCAGCTTTGAAAGCGGTTTCGAAGGAGCTGGATTTCATCTTCGGTCAACCCTAACCGATAAACTCACATCGTATTTATCTCTCACCCGATCAAATTTCCTATTCGATGTTAATTTTGGTCCTTCACTTTCTCTTAATATTGATGCTCCAAACTATACATTACGAGAGGATCTTACTTATGAGTTAAGTCCAAGACACCGTATAGAATCAGGATTTATCGTTGGTCTTGAACCGGGAGAGGTGACTGGTACATTTACTCGAATACCTGATGAGGGAGAAGTGGAATATGATATACGTTTTCAAGAGAAGATTAATATAGATGAATATATAAGGGGACAACGCATAGAAACCTACCTTCAAGATAGATATATTCTATTGCCATTTATCTCGGTAGTATACGGGATTAGGTTAGATTATTTCAATCGAATTGATCAACTATCACTACAACCACGGGGTAGTCTACAATTCGAATTACCAAATAGTTCTGAATTACAGTTTTCTTATGGAATATATAATCAAACTCCTATTCCTGCACAGTTATCAAATAGTGTAGGAAATCCTAATTTGAAGTCAAGTCAGGCGAGTCATTATATCATAGAACTCAAACGTCAATTATCACAAGACACAGAAATAAAAATGGCTGCCTACTATAAAGATCTTGTTAGGTTAGTTACATCAGATGACAGTGTTGTATTCCTAAATCAAGGTGTAGGATATGCTCAAGGAACAGAAGTCTTTCTTAGACATCAAAGTGGGGATAAGTTCTTTGGTTGGTTATCCTATGCTTATGCACTTTCTAAACGCCGAGATCGTATAGATGAACCGTACCGATACTATTCCTTTGATCAAACACATGTTGCCACTATAGCAGCAAGTTATAATCTCACACCGACGTGGGAATTTGGAATGAAATGGCAGTATCGTACTGGCAACCCATATACACCAGTAATTGATGCTATCCGTATTCCTGATCCAAGGAATTTTGGAAGAATTATCTATACACCCATATATGGTGAAAAGAATTCTGAACGATTACCTCCGTATCATAGGTTAGACATTCGTATTAGTAAAGTATTCCAATTCAATAGTTGGGATTTAGGGATCTTCTTTGAACTTCTAAACGCGTATAATAGAAAGAATCTGTTGGATTATAGATATGAAGATGACTATAAGACCAAGAGTCCTATCAACCAACTTCCAATTATCCCTTACATAGGGATCACAGCAGAATTCTAACGGTGTTATGCGTGTTTCCTACCCTTAAAGTTTGTCTATACACAATTTTAATTATCCTACTGCTATCTATCAATCTGTCCATAATAGCATCCGAGACTGACGATGATGTAACTACATTACCCCCAATCTATGTAACTGCTGAAAAAATAGAGAAGAAACCTAAAAATACTCTTGAAGGTTCCACAATAAACATGGCTGTTGGGAGTGGGGGTGATCCGTTAAGAGTTTTAGATTTACTTCCCAGTGTAGGGGTGTTAAATGACTTTGCAGGTATCCTATCTGTACGTGGTGGTGGTCCAGAGGACAATTTATACTATTTCGATAGATTACCTTTAGGATATCCATATCATCTTTACGGTATCGTATCAACTGTCAATGCGGAAGTAATTCAAAAGGTCGAAGTTTATCCTGGCGGTTATGGTGCTGAATTCGGATCAGAATCCCAAGCTGTAATTGATATTTATTCCAGAAGTAGGACAGAAAAGACTATAGGCGCGAAACTTAATCTCAATCCTGTCTATTCACAAGCATTTATTGAAGGGAGCATCGCTAAACGGGGTTATTACTATGTATTTGGTCGAAGAAGTAATATGGGACCACTATTCGATTTATTACCGAGTCTGTTAGAAACTGAAAGTGATACTGTGGTTCAAGTGCCAAGGTTTTGGAGTTATCAAGGAAAAGGGGTATACCAAATCAACAAGACACACAGAGTCGAAATAAATGCATTTGGGTCGGATGATTCCGCAATATTCCGTTTTGGTGCGGATGAGGTATCAGATAGTGATCTCCGTGGTCTATTTAGGTCTGATAACCCCTTTGATTCACAGGGAATTCATCTCTATTCTGAACAAGAAAAGAAGTATCGATCCGTCATATCTCTAACTCGGTCTTTCTCACGTTCTGAACTTGAATATGGTGAAGGCTATTTTTATAGAAACGCAGATAGCATTTATTCACTGAGAGGAGATCTGCATTACTGGATAAAAAATCCAATAACTTTATTAGAATCAGGTTTTGTATTATCTATTTTACCATCTAATATCATCAGTATAGGTTCACGTCCTCTTGAAGAAGGTGATTGGGATTATAACATTAGATTAAAAAAAGATGGTGAGAAAATCCATACAAGCATCTCAGAGAAAATGCAACGATTGGAAGGATATAGCCAATTAACTAAGGATATTTACTCGTCATCCATAGTAGACATATATAGTACATTCGGAATACGAGGAACATATTTTAATCTGATTGATACTTTCTCCCTACAACCACGAGCATTAATCGGTATGATATTTGGACCCAATATGGCAGGAAACCCAAATCTATCATTATTTCCAATAGACATCAGTCTACAGTATGGTAATTACGCACAGAATCCACAATTTTATCAACTCGCACTTGGTGACAAGAAATATCCAATCTCCCCAAGTTTAGCAAAGCATTATGTCCTGGTTATGGAAAAAAGATTAACCAATGAAACAAGAGTTGAAGTCGCTTCCTATTATAAGCAACTACTTGATATGATTTCTTTCGATATAGATGATAGAAGTTATAGAAACCAACGGATTGGCTCTGTTACAGGTTTTGAATTTTCCTTAGAACACCAAATGGGGGATGTGTTACGAGGATGGATTGCTTATTCTTATACTATTTCAAAACGTCAAGATACACCTTATGAGAAAGAAAGAGAGTATATGTTTAGCACACCTCATGTTTTATCTTTTAATCTCAATTATACATTCCACACCCTTGATATTGGAGCAAAGTGGCAATATAAGAGTGGTGTCTTGTATGTACCTTTAGACGGTAGAGAAATGTATACCAATCCATTTAGCAAGAAAGAATCATGGCTGCCAATATATGGGGATCCATTAAGAACTGACCCCTACCACCGTTTAGATTTACGCATACATTGGACATACAGTCAATTTGAGAGATTCAGAGCAGGTTTCACATTCGAAATCTGGAATGTATATAATAGGATAAATTCGCTACAAGTACGGTACAATGCGGATTTTACAAAAGAAGTGCCAATAGCACAATTACCATTCGTTCCCTTCATTGCCCTTACATTCGAATTTTAATTTATCATTTTGATGAATTTTATATAATCTATTTTACCTCCTATTCGTCTCTAATTACATACTCTAATTCCCATCCTTAGGAGGTGTTGTGTTTGTCATATACTTTATCATTTTCACTCCGTTTAATTAAATTTACATTTCCCTTAATTTTCCTTTTATTATATTTCCTTGTTGATGATGCCATTCCAGAAGCACACAACTACGAGATCAAAGCGTATCGTACTTACGAGAGTATAGAGATTGATGGTGAGTTAAACGAAGCAGATTGGCAAAAAGCTGAAATCATTGACGAATTTATTCAGACTGAACCTTATGAAGGTGAACCAAACTCAGAACCGATGAATGTTAGGATCTTATACGATGATGAAAACATCTATTTCGGTTTTGTCTGTTATGATTCTAATATAAATAAGCTTGTTGCTAATGAAATGCGTAGGGATTCACGCGATCTACATGAGAATGATAACGTCTTTGTTCTCCTCGATACATATAACGACAAACGTAGCGGTTTCTTCTTTCGTATCAATGCCTTGGGGGCAATACAGGATAGAGCAATAACCAATAATGGGGATACTCTGAACGGAGACTGGGATGCTGTTGTAGAGTGTCAATCGAAGATAAACCATACTTCATGGACATCAGAACTGAGTATACCATTTAGTCAACTTCGATTCAAAAAGAATGATCCTATAATTTGGGGGTTAAATGTCGGTCGCGAACTGATGCGAACACAGGAAGAAACAGTCTGGACACCTGTACCCGTATCCTTCGGAGGATTAGCAAAATATCGTACTACAAATTTAGGGTCACTTGTTGGTTTAGAGGGTATTTCCCCTTCAAGGAACTTGGAATTTTTACCTTACCTTCTACCAGGCATCACGCAAATAAATGACGATGATTCCTCACTGGAAACGACTCGTGAGTTTAAACTTGGATTCGATGCTAAATATGGCATTACATCAAATCTAATTGCAGATTTGACATATAATACCGATTTCGCGCAAGTTGAAGCTGATGAAGAACAGGTGAATTTAACCCGATTTAGCTTATTCTTCCCTGAAAAACGACCCTTCTTTTTAGAGGGTGCAGGTCTTTTTGATTTTGGAATTCCGAGACAGAGCTTCCGAAGACCCCCACCAATGCTTCTGTTTTACAGTAGACAGATCGGGATAGACGAAGGAAGGGCTATTCCGATTATACTCGGTGGAAAAGCGAGCGGAAAAGTTGGTTCTTATGGTGTTGGATTCCTAAATGTCCTAACGGATGAATATTATGAAGAGACTGAAGATGATGATGAAACTATTGATATACCAAGAACCAACTATTCAGTCTTTCGGTTAACAAAAGATACCATAGCAGGATCTCGTATCGGATTGATAGCTGTAAATAAGGATACTCCAGGAAGTTACAATCGAGCGGGTGGGATTGATTTTGAATTTCGACCCACAGATCGACTTGATATAAGGGCAATGTGGTCACGTACCTTCTCACCATCAATAAATGGAAATGATAATGCCATGTATTTCGGAACGCAATGGCGTAACGATAATTTTCGAGTAAGTGGTTCACTCACAGATATTGATGATGATTTTAATCCTGAGGTAGGATATGTTCGACAGAAAGGTATACGTCATGTCAGAGCGGATGCACGATGGGCACCAAGACCACAAAAATATGGTATTAGAGAAATATGGTCTGGACCTGAAATAAATTACATACTCACCCAAGATAATGAACTTGAACGATGGAGTATTTCATACACACATTGGACTTCATTTTCATCTGCTGACTCGATAATGTTTTTTGCCAATCGGAAATTTGAGAGATTAGAAGAAGACTTTGAAATTCGTGACGGGATTATTATACCTATAGATGACTACCAGTATGATGCACTCGGTGGAAGGTTATCCTCAAGTGATACACGTCCTATAAGTGCTACAACCGGTTTTGAATTGGGTAGTTTTTACAACGGGAACATTAACAAATACTTCGTAAATCTCACTGTAAAACCGACTATCCGAATAAGTATTGACGGTGAATATCAATTCAATCATGTCACCTTACCAACTGGCGAGTTTCATGCGAATCTATTCTCCGGTAGATTCAGTTATTCTTTTTCTACAAACTTATATGCTAAACTATACACCCAATGGAATACTGAAACCAACCTTTTAACAACCAACTTTCTGGTTAATTTTATTTATCGTCCTGGTAGTGACTTTTATCTTGTTTTTAACCAAACCTACGATACTGACGCTACAAACCCAGTAGGTCTACGTAATTCGACTGTTGTTGCTAAAATGACCTTCTGGTGGAATCCATAATACCTTATGGTAGTTTATATAATTAATTCCACATACTGTCTTGTAGGCGGGGAATGCCAATAAGGCATTCATACACGGTGAATGCTAAACAGCATTCATACCGTTGATTCCTTGATTTGAATTCCGATTCCCGATTGTCAAAGGGTTTGATCGCGATTCGGAGATCGCTCCCGACGAATACCAAAAGCGTATTCGACGTTGATTCACAAGTGAGGTGTGTAATTATGTCAATATTTCACCATATTAGAATCTTTCATACCACAAAGTTAATGTGAAAATCTCTAAAATCTACTATTATGTGTCTGTGATAGAGGATAAAAAAGTAATTGTATATACCAACTATTGAAAAGAATACCTTGACAAAAGTGAAAGCTGTTGGTATAATATGCTCTTATAGTAATGTATGCTTATTAATTTTCCAATTAGGTTAGATTGGTATCAGTTTAGTTTTAAATTCGTTATATTATCAGAATCATTATTTACTTATTAATACTCTATATACTTTACTAATTCATAACAAACTCATTAGCTCCGGTAAGTGTGTGTTGTAAGCGCGCTATCCGCATCACGAGATAACTTAAGGAGAAAAGAGATGAGTAGAAGTTCCGATATTGTATCACAATTACAAGGTCGTAGGGCTCAACGAAAGAAACCTAAGATTAATGCGAAATTAAGAAAACTTACCATTGACGAGAATCAACAAGGTAAGATCGCTGCCGCAAAAGAGAATAAACCACCACCAATAACTGTCCAAAAAACAGGTAGTCGTAATTCGTTTTCTCTGATTTTCTCTATCGGCTTACATGTATCTATTGCCCTAATTTTAGGTGCTCTCTATATTAAAGACAGAATTGAAGCACAGACAGAAAGATTAGAAGCAGCTTTTATTCCGAATGATGTTCCTGACAGAAAACGTGTCATCGTCAATAAACGTCCAAAAATTACTTTTGAAGCAAAAGAACAGGAAGTAGAAGCACCCATAAAACGGACTGTCGTTACAAATTCTGACCTACTAAAAGGTCCAAGAGATTTTATACTACCTTCTTCTGAAAACACAGATGTACTTGATGGGGGAGAAGTAAATCCTGGTCCAAGAGTTTCTTTACCTGAACGAACTTTTAAGGGACCTATACAACCAAAACAACCTACTCAAGTCCCATCAACTGTTTTGAGACCCACTCAGAAGAATACTCCGTTTGCAGATTTAGATAATAAATTACCTTCAACAGATGGTCCCAATCTACCTGAACCTGAGATAGATCCCTCTTCTGGTATCACGGAGCCTGTAACAAAGTTTGCTGTTGAACCTACATACCCTAAAAACGCAAGACGCGCTGAAAAGGAAGGAAAAGTAGTCCTTAAGGCAATCATTACTGTAGAAGGAACTGCAAAAGATATTACAGCTGAGACAAATTTAGGATTTGGATTTGAGGAAGCTGCTATTGCTGCTTTGAAGCGGTTTAAGTTTACTCCCGCAATGGAAAATGGGAAAGCAATTGAATACGCTGTTCGGATTCCTTTTGAATTCAAATTGGAAGATGATTAAGATGGCTAAGACATCAGCAGACAGTTTTGAGTTGGAATTATTAGGTCTTATCTTAGTTTCAATATTCCTCTTCCAGCAAAATTTCGTAATAGATTTACAATAGATTGCTGAGCAGTATTACTTATTTGTTTCTGTTCGAAACTGAGTTTTTTGGTTTCTGATTCCACATTCTTAATCTGTTCTGTAGACATATTCTCATAGAATTTTTCTACTACTGGCTCAGTTGTATCGTGCAGAGCTATTGCTAATGTATTTGGTTCGACAACTTGTAATACTGTAAGTACAGCTTCGTTTGGAATGTCGACTATATCCTCAAAAGTGAATAAATAATCACCCACGGTTTGTGCTAATTCAGGATTTCTGTCTTGTAGCACTTCCATTAGTTTATTCTGCTTTTCAATATCTACTTGTTCTAATAACTTAGCAAGGTTTTTGGCACCACTCCCGAAGAACAGCGTATTTTCAAGAACACTTTTTATTTTATCTGTAAAGTCATTCCAAATTCTTCCTGCATGTTCAGATTCTACCATTTCAGTAGCGGCAATTTTCTCACTAACCTTTACCTGTTTGGGAAATGGGAGTTCCGCGAGGATCTGTTGAGCATAAGTAGATAGAGTTTTTTCTTCCTCCGTCCTACTATTATCATCTTCCGATTGAGTTAGTGCTTTGTGTATTACATCTGATTCATCTGAAGGTATTTCAGAACTTACCTTATCTAATATTAGTAAGAATACTGCTATCTCATTATCATCTATCTGTTCAATTGCCCCCATAATTATAGGTAACGGAGTATTTACAAATATCTCAGTCAATTCTTGGATTGATTCCTCACTTATGATTGACTCATACACAACTCAACTCCCTTTTCACCTGGAATTATTTCTCCTAACTGTATTGTGGATTCATCGAGATCCTTAAGGTAGTCCAAAGCAATATTAACAGTGTCCCTTGAGATAACAATTACCATGCCAATACCCATATTGAAAACTCTGAACATTTCATATTCTTCAACATTTCCTTCTCTTTGAAGAATGGAGAAGATAGCTGGAATATCCCAACTATCCTTTTCAATCGATGCACGACATCCTTCAGGCAGTATCCGATTTACATTGCCGGGTAAACCACCACCCGTAATATGAGCAATCCCCTTAATCTCACATTTTTGACGTAGTAATTGAATAGATTCGACATAGCTTTTATGAGGTATCAGCAATTCCTCGCCAATTGTTGAATCCAAGTCTGGGAGATAGGTATCTACAGTATAATTACATCGGTCAAATAAGATACGTCTTGCAAGTGAATATCCATTGGTATGAAGTCCAGAAGATTTTAAGCCGATCAATTTATCCCCAGGTTCAATATTGCTTCCAGTAATCAAATCCTCTTTTTCTACCACACCAACGATTGTACCAACAAGGTCATATTCCCCCGGTGTATATAATCCTGGAAGTTCTGCCGTCTCACCACTAATCAATGCACATCCGATTTCTTGACACCCCTTTGTAAGTCCTATAATTATCTGTTCAATTACATCCGGATCCATTTTTCCTATTCCAATGTAATCCAAGAAGAAGAGAGGGGTTGCACCTTGTACAACAATATCGTTACCACAATGTGTTACTATATCAATCCCAACTGTGTCATGTTTCTCAGCTTGAAAAGCAACCATTAGCTTAGTGCCAACACTATCTGTACTACTAACAAGTATAGGTTCATTATACGATCCCAATGCAAATAAACCACCAAAACTACCTAAACCACTGATTACCTCTTCTCTATAGGTGGATTTAATATGACCTGAAATCCGATGCATTGCCTTAGATTCCGCATCAAAAGATACACCAGCATCTGCATATGTCAAGGATTGTTTATTTGACATTTCATTCCTCTAATTTCTTATATGATAAACTCTATGTATCAAATCAATGGGTAAGGATTAATTTCGCTTTGTATTGTTACGAAGAATTAATCCCTTGATTAGACTTAATACTACCAAGAAAACTGTAATTCCAATCGAACCAATCGTACCATAATAATTTGCATCATACGGTTCAAAATCAGGTCTATACCATAATATTAAATCAGGTAGAATCCAATTCAATAACATCCCAAGAATGGAATAGAATAGAATGATCTTAAGCGTTGATGTTCCCTGAGTAGTACTAAGAGAATTACGGACGAATTTATCCAAACCCGATCCAGAAATTGGCATCTTTTTTCCTGGTGTCCGTATTCGACTTCTTCTTGGAGATCGATTCAACAATTTCTCATCCTTCCAAAGTTATGAAAGTTGGGGTAAATTTGAATATATATATACATCTCTTAACCACGGTAGGAAAGTATCACAACGAATTGTATACGGGAATTCAAGTATATGTTTAGGAGAGGTCTTAACGGAATTCATCCTTTGTTTTGGTGGATTTGTGTTGATTCTCCGCTACGTAACCTAATATTGCTTATAGCGATATCATACTAATTTATAATGTAATTGAATACATCTGTATGTAATTTCAATTATACAAACTAATATGTTGAGATGAGAGGTAATTGTCGTGGAACACCTTCATGCAAGGGTACAGGATATTCTCCATCAAAACATGCAGTACAGAAATTGTCTGGAGACTTAACAGAATTCAACATACCTTCAATGCTAACATATCCTAAACTATCAGCTCGAATATATTTTCGTATCTCTTCAATTGTGTGTTCACTTGCGATTAATTCTGAACGTGTAGGCGTATCAACACCATAGAAACAGGGATATTTATTGGGAGGGGAGGCTATACGTAGGTGAACTGCTGTAGCACCACCTTCACGTACAATCTTAACTAATTTTCGACTGTTCGTTCCCCGCATAATTGAATCGTCAACCATTATTACCCTCCTACCATCAAGCACTTCTCTAATTGGATTTAACTTTACCTTAACCATTAACTCCCGAATGTCTTGTGTAGGATTCATAAAAGTTCGTCCAACAAAAGGGTTTCTTGACAAACCAAGATCAAAAGGTATTCCAGATTCTTCAGCATAACCAAGTGCTGCAATAGTTGCAGAATCTGGAACAGGTATGACAACGTCACCTTTAACCGGGTGTTCTCGTGCAAGTTGTCTTCCGAATTCACGTCGTGTACTATTAACACCTTGACCGAACATGTTTCCATCAGGACGTGCAAGATAGATATATTCGAAAATACACTGAGATAGGTTTGTTTTCTTAGGTAAAAAACGGTATGACTCTATACCTTGATGAATGGATCTAAAAGTAACCAATTCACCGGGTTCTACTTCCCGTATCGGTTCAGCTTCAATTACATCAAGTGCACATGTTTCTGATGAAAGGATGAATGCTTCTCCAAGTCTACCAATCCATAATGGACGAAATCCGCTTGGATCTCGAGCTCCCATCAATGTTTCTCTATCCATCACAACAAAAGAATATGCACCTTCAACTGCGCGAAACGCGTCAAAAATACGATCCTCTAAACTTCGCTGTCTTGAATGAGCTATTAAATGAAATATAACCTCAGTATCTAAACTTGTACTAAAAATTGAACCGGCTTTTTCAAGGTGATTACGGATTGGAATGGCATTTACTAAATTACCATTATGTCCAAGGGCAAGTTGTCCCTCTTTATAGTTCCTTACTAATGGTTGAGCATTTTCAAGTGTACTTGAACCAGCAGTGGAATAACGATTGTGTCCTATTGCAATATGACCTGTTAACTGAGAAAGTATATCTTGTGAGAAGACTGCATCAACAAGTCCCATACCATGATGAAAAGATAATCTTTCACCATCTGAGGATACAATGCCACTACTCTCTTGGCCTCTATGCTGTAAAGCACGTAAACCTAAGTAGGTTAATTCTACAGCTTTAGGGTGTCCAAAGATACCAAATACACCACATTCATCTTTCGGGGAATCATCAAAATGCATTCGTGACACATTACCTCCGAGATCCATGAATACTATACACTATAAATTAAGAGAAGTATCTTATGTCCGTATAACCAACAATCAGGTTTGAAAGGATGAAGACATATTGGTTTTAAGACTCTACTACACTGACATCAACACCGTCAAGTTTAGATAATCTATATCCAAGAATTGCTCCAATTGGTATAGCAACTATATACAATATTTCTACTGGTAGATTTAATAGCAACCAAATTCGGATAGGTAAAGACAATAAATATGCTATAATTTCAATTATAGGAAGAATAATGGTAAGGATGAGGTTGTTTGTTTGAAGGTCATCCCAAGGTACATTGAGCAGTGAAATCAATCCAACAACCGCAGGTGCACCTAAAAAAGCACCAGAAAATACCGGTTTAAAGGGTATATTTACACCAAATCGGAGCGATACAAATCTTATACCTTCGCTCGTTCCAACGATGATGACTCCATAAGTGAGTCCTATAGACAGGAACAACAATAATCCAACAATAAACCCGTGAGATACATTTTCATTTATTATAATAGACCAAATTAAGGACTTAAAAACAAAGAAATATATAACACATCCAACCAATGTTGACAGGATTCCGACTCCTAACTGACTGAACGTAAGAAGTATATTGTTCTTATTAGACATCACATCTCCATTGTTGTATTATCGCTACGATTAAATATAACATATAGACAAACATCTGTCAATATTTTCAGTGTTATACCAAGGCTATTTCGTATTTAGGTTTCTGATCTTAAATAATTAACTTCGAGTAGTTGGTCGTGATGCTCAATATTTCATCATAACTTCAATCTATTTATCAAAAAGGCTAAAATAGATTCCAATGAATGTCGCTTACCAATATTCTTTCGAGGGTTTCCCCAAACCCGGATGATTGTCTACCGAAACTCACCCGATACGATACTCGTTATCACACAAATTACCACCGCTTCAAACCACCCCAGGTCGTCGCTAACTTCCCATCCGATTCCACGGGTTGTCTATCAATACCACGCATCAATTCTTGAGACACAACATCCGCCAAAGGAAATCCTTCATCAATGTCCTCATTCGGATAATCCTTTCTGTAGAACCCAATCAAAGACCCATCCGAATTGTCAAAGAATAACGATCCATCCGAGACATTGTTGAACGTCCCACAGAGATGCTGCCGCAACTGCTTTACCTCCAAATCAGTATTTGGCAGGGATTCGCAAGTACGCACTTGCAACGGTAGATTTAACGCATCCTTTCTCTCTGAGACTGTCAACTCCGCATCGTCCATTTTGTAGGAGAGCAGCTCCAACGTTGTCTCTTTTTGAACAGGGAATTCCGATAGTTTTAACGGTTTGTAGTCGGACATGTCTATACCTTTGATTGATAAGAGGAGACTCCCCGTCTTGCCATCCGTGCGAGGGAAACTGCCAACCTGCCTTACCATAATATCCTCAACCACAACACCTTTATGTCCAACCAATACCATCTCTTTGTCAAGGTAATCTGTTATTGCATCAGACTTGGCTTTGTGTGCGACGAAAAGGGATCTATTACCCGGAACCGTACCAACATATCCCACATGGAAAATGCGATCCTTTTTATTTGCTGGGAGAAGATAAAAAACGGATTGATGATGTGCAAGGGCATCTGCTTTAACCTCTGTCCATGCAGTGTTATGAATCACACCTAACATTTGATTGACAATGCGATATTCTTTATCGTGCATCGCCAATTGGAATGGTGTGGTGCCACTGTTGTCGGCTATCTCAACATCAATGTCAGGATGTGTCAGGATACGTTCTGTCACACCGTATAATCCCAGCTTTGTTCCCCATAAGAGTGCCGTGCTGCCAGTTTCATCTCTCAAGTTGACGTTGATGTCACGATGATTGAGCAAACGATTGAGGAACTGCGAATGATTGTCCTTAGCGGCATAATGGAGTGCGGAGAATCCGGACGCATCCTGTGCGTTGACATCAATGTTCGGGTCTTGGTCTAATATCCAAAGAGCAAATGTTTCGTGTCCCTGTCTGATTTCAAAGATGAGCGGCCATTTTGGCACACATCCATCTGGAGATTCCTCAAACTGATAGTTCGGGTAAAGACAATCCTGGTCATCCCAACCTTCGTGGACGATTTTATATAACCAGACGATACCGTTTTCATCGTCTTCACTGAGAGATTTACCAGTGAAACGGATCAACATGGACATTGCCATGACAGAAGCAGGTTGCATACCGATAGTACGCTTTAATCCGCCTTTATTTACACTGGGTTCATCTTCAATCCTGCCAACGTAGGTATCCCCTAACCCAAACGCATGTCCCAGTTCATGCACTAAAATATTAAAACGCGCATCCGAATTCACTCCTGCACGCAATCCAACACGGGGTGCTGTCAGAACTCCTAACCCCGCACCTGATCGTCCTGCAGTACAGTAATCGGTTATGATAAGGTCTACTTTTTCCATGACTTCGAATGGTGGTACTTCATCGTATTGTTGGAAACGAAAATCGTTGACAATCGGTTTTCCTTTGTTTAAGTTGCGCAGCGGTTGCAGCCAGACTTGGATTGCTTTGACGATCTCCTCTTCAAACGCTTTCCCTGCGGCTTTTCTAAACTCTGGACATTCTTCACCGAAAATATAGACGATGTCCCAGTAAGGTTCATGCACAATCTTGGTTAATATCTTATGATCTGGGTTCAATCCCTGATACTCTAAAAAGGCACGTACGGGGAGTGTGGTACTGAGTAACAGGAGGGTTATCATCGCAAGGGTGAGTGGGGTGTTGGGTATTATCGGTTTTTTCATGCGGATTGTCTCTATTTGTGGGTGTTTGGGTTAATGGTATCTTGTTTGGTTTATGTGTGTCAAGGTTTTACTTCTTTGACCCCGGTTTTTTGAATTCACTTTCTCATTGCCGGTATGTTCTGTTTGCATCCCAAGGAATTCCATACGTGGATCCACTGAATCTTATACCATTTCTGATATATCACGACTCTTTTTTGTAGCATAAACTGTTAGTTTGGCAACACAACCTTTTCATGTCTGGCAAGACGTATAGAAACCAACAAGTCAAGAAAGGTTTTCTACACATTGGTTTCCGTTTTACACTTGCAAATACGGCAAATTAATGATAGTATAATAGGGATGTCAACCCATTTCAATGGTGTTACGTTATACAGGGATATACTATGAATTTAAGTTGGAGAAAATAGAATGTTAAGAGCAATAAAATACATAAGTAAGTATATACTTCTGACAATCCTTGTTATAACACTCGCTGGTTGTTCTGCTGATGATGATGAAGTACAGGATCTTGAACCACCTGCCATACCGAGAGGCGTAAAAACCATTACCGGTGATAACAGTGTCCGAATTGAATGGTATCCAAATGGAGAATATGATCTGGATGGATACACAGTGTGGCGTAGTGAGGATAATGTCGATTTTGATTCTTTATCGGATATACCCGTAGGTACAAATGAATACACAGATAATGACGTAAGGAACGGTAGAACATACTATTATGCAGTTTCGGCGTATGATTTTAGTGGAAATGAAAGTGAACTCAGTCCAGAAAATGCATGGGATACGCCACGACCTGAAGGGAGAAATATAAGTCTGGATGATTTCCAACTTGCTCCTGATCGAAGTGGATTCGATTTTTCACATCCACAAAAAGGAAGTATTGCATGGGATGATAGAGCAACAGATATATATTTTGCCTTAGATACAGAAGTCAACATTACATATTTCTTTTCTGACAATGGCACTGCTATGCAGGATTTGGGTTACCATGAACACTTTGATGATGTGAGTACTGTCCCTGAATTTGGATATATTACACTTTTAGTTGAAGCGATAGAAGGACATATATACGCGTTCTACACACCTGATGGAAACTTCGCTAAAGTGCATGTACGAAAATTGTTTGATGATTCAATCACATTTGATTGGGCATACCAAACGGATCCAGAGAACATTCAAGTAGCTCCAAAATTAATAAAATAACCCAAGTTGCTACCAAAAAAATTAAATATGTCATAATTGCTTTTGTAGACAAATTTTAAAAATGTCGTTATCTATGTATCACAGACTATTGTAGTCCCCGACCTGGTAGGAGCGGTTTGTAACCGCTCCATAGGCATCAATTTAAGGATCATCCAATCATATTTGGACGATCTCTACTCCTCTTGTAGGTCGGGTAGAGGAACGAAACCCACCGAATTCCACACGCGGATTCGGTGTTGATTTGGACGAATTCCATACGCGGATTCGGCGTTGATTTGGACATGAGACGCATAAATACTGGAAATGTAGGATTTCACCTTCTAATCAACCCCACAGCATGCCATAGACGCATGCTACATTGATTCACTACGAAGACATTTAATCACTAAATTGACACCTATGGAGCGGTTTGTAACCCGGTGAATGCCTAAATGGCATTCATACCGTTGATTCACCGAATATAAAATTACATGTGAATTTAAGAGAACTATTCATTTAGAAATGGTATAATTTAGGTTGGTACAAATTTCTGAGTTAGATAGAATATAATTGTATAATTCGCAAACGTTTGACTGTCAATAGATACTCATTAAAGGAATAAAGTGAAAAAGTATCTTATTCTCTTATTTATTATCTCACAGATAATATTTCATACGCAGATATTAGCAGCTGAGGAATCTCAATACCAAAAATATATTACAAAGCTCAAAAAACAGGATAATTCAGTAAAAGACATCAACAATCCTGTTTATCCGTTGTACCGCACCCATTCTGATCAATATTATCCTTCTCGAAGCACAAGTAAAGCAACTATTCTCTCCGCAACTATGCCGGGGTTAGGACAAGCTTATGCAGATAACTACCTAAAGGCAGTTATATTCCTATCAGCTGAAATTGGTGTGTTCTCATTAGCATCCTATAATATAGCACGTGCTCTCCATTACAAAGAACATAATGAGTTTAGAACGGGTTTCTTTGATGAGAAAACAAATATTTTTTTAGATAGAGATCAAATTGATTCAAGGATAGCAGACCACACGCTTCGGGGTACACTTTTCCTCATCACTGGTATTGGGATACATATTTGGAATATATTAGATGCATCAAAAACAGCAGAGAATTTTAATAATCGAAGAATTTCTCTCCAGATGCAACTAAGTAATAGTGGAATGAATGCGCTAATATTTACACACCAATTTTAACATCACACATCAAGATGTTATCCCTGAGAAATATAAGCTATTCAGGTTCAATTACTATCAATAGAATTATTGGTAGGAACATGTTCTGTTATGTCTATAATAATAACATCTGGAGAAAAAACGTGATATCCCGATACTTGCTTATATTCTTCGTATTAATTGGGTCAGTTTTTGCTTTTTCAGATGTACTACCTGAAGGGAACTTAGAAAATAAAGAAAACGAAGAAATACCTCTTGTTGATGTTAAATCCATTACTAATCCCCCTATCATCGTTGGAGAAAAATTAACATATAAAGTTAAAATTGGATGGGTATCGGTAGGACAACGAGTCGATTATGTTACCAAGAAAACATTCATAAAAAATAAACCTATTTACCATATCAGCTCTATAGCCAAAACAGGAGCGCTTGTAAGTTTCTATCGTTTTAAAAGTTTACAGTATACATACCTGAATTTAGAACAATTACAACCTATACGTTTTAGAAATCAACTTCAAGATAAAAAATACAGTGCAATTGTTGAAATTAGCTTCAATGACGGAGAAGCAGAATATAATAAGAAATCACAAGCAAATGCAAAAGCACCACAAAAACAGGATAAGAAAGTTCTTAAAATATCGACTGGGACACAAGATGAACTTTCTATGATCTATTTTCTGAGAAGTAAACAATTAGCACCTGGAAATACATACTACTTTCCATTGATCAGTAAAGGAAAGGTGGTTAAAGTAGTATTAAATGTAAAACGTGGTGAACGCATGAAGGTTAAAGGGATAGGACAAGTCAATACACTCCTGGTACAAACTTCAGAGGGATCACGGCTTTGGTTAACTGATGATTCACATCATCTGCCTATTAGGATTGAAACGGATACGAAAATAGGAAAAACTGTAGCTGAATTGGCAAAAAGAGAAATAATAAGATAAGGAATACTTTGTGATCGAGTTTTTACAAAATACTGATTATTATCAGAAGTTAATTAAATGTCTGAAAAATGGACAATCCCCTCCTTGGATCAGAGGTCTTCCCAATGCATCAATAGCATATTTCCTAACCGCTCTAATTGAAGACTTCCCAAATAAGACTATTTTAAATGTATTCCCTACACACCGTGAAGCAGTACAAGTGATGAATGAGGTAGAGTCATTTCAAGAATCTATTAGAAGTAAAAATGAAGATACTACCTTAAAAGAGAAAAATCTATTTCTCTTCCCTGGATGGCAAAACACTATTTTTGAAGGTATTTCTCCATCAACAAACATTACGGTTGAAAGGATTCGATGTCTCCATAGTCTAATATCAAAAAATGATAGCGTTCAAGCATCCAACTCTCAATCGATACCAGATCAAAGTGTTGTATTTACCACTGTTCGAGCCTTGTCGTATAAACTCCCATTACAATCAACGCTATCATCCGCTTGTCGCACATTACAAATTGGAGATGAAATCGATTATACAGATTTTATCACTTTTCTATATCGAAGTGGATACAAACAAGTTGAACTCGTTGAAGTAAAAGGAGAATTCGCACAACGTGGTGATATTGTTGATATATTCCCACTTACATCGGATTCACCAGTTCGTTTGGACTTTTTTGGAGATGAAATCGACGAAATCAGATTGTTTGACCCAACATCACAAGTATCAACAGATCAAGCATCTTCTGTTGTCATCACACCTATGTCCGAAATTTGTCCAGGAGATATATCTTTAGCAAATTGGAAAGCAGAAACAGAATCGATGATGAAGGAAGTTTCAAATAAACCGGAGTTTATCGATTCTATTCGGTATATGACGCAAACTATACAAACATTCTTAGATAAAATTGAATCAAAGAATATATCTGAAATTGATGATTCTCCAGTGAATATTGATGGAATTGAAGCCTTTCTACCAATGCTATACCCCGAAACAGAAATGCTAACGGATTACTTACCTGATGATTTGATTGTCCTCATTATTGAACCTCGGTGGCAAGCCCGTGAAGTTAATCAAATGTATGAACAACTCAATGAGATATATGATAGGAGAGTTGAAGAGGGCAAATTAATGACTCCTGTAGACAATTTGGTCTTTTCTTATGATACAATCCAAGAAAAAACTGATAATTTATTGAAGATATCTCTCTCTTTGGCATCTAATACTATTGAAGATTCATCAGCTAACTCTTTAGATGAAGAAATTACGAAGGAAATTGAGGATTTACAATTCGACATAAAACCACTTGGACTGGGTAGAGGAAACTACCAAATGGTTTTTGATCAGATCAGAAACTGGACAAATAGAAAGTTCTTAGTTAACGTCTTCTGCGAAACACCACAACAGGCTAAACGAGTTTATGAAATGCTCATCGAACGAGATATACCACCAGAGGGAATTATGGTAAGTGTTGGTTTTATCTCAGAAGGTTTTCTCAGTGAATCCCAAAAGTTCGCTGTAATATCTGAGAATGAGATATTTGGAAGTCGACAACGAAAAGCCATACCATCAAAACGACATACAAGTGGTGCTCCTTTATTAAGTCTTATTGATATGAAACCGGGAGATTTTGTTGTACATGTGTCTCACGGGATTGCCTTATATGAAGGTATCCGTAGAATGGATATTGATGGACAGGAACAGGATTTTCTCATCCTAAAATACAAAGGTGATGATAAACTATATGTCCCTACTTATCAACTGGATTTGGTACAGAAATACGTTAGTAATAAAGATGAATCCTATAAACCAGTTTTAGATCACCTTGGTGGTAAAGCATGGGAAAGTAAAAAGGGTCGTGCAAAAGCTGCAATTGAAGAGATGGCTGGCGAACTCCTAAAATTATACGCAACTCGACAAGCAAATAAAGGTTTTAGTTTTCCAACAGAGGTACCATGGGAAGCGGAATTCGAAGCTCTCTTTCCATTTCAAGAAACTGACGACCAACTACAAGCCATTGAAGATGTCAAAGCGGATATGGAAGCAATCGGTCCTATGGATAGACTAATCTGTGGAGATGTTGGCTACGGTAAAACTGAAGTTGCCTTAAGAGCAGCTTTTAAAGCTGTCATGTCAGAAAAACAGGTAGCACTTCTGTGTCCTACAACCATATTAGCATTGCAACATTATGATACTTTTGAGAAACGTTTTAATTCATTTCCTATCCAAGTTGAGATGTTAAATCGTTTCCGTAACAGAAAAGAGATACAAACTGTAAAATCGAAACTTGAGGATGGTTCAGTTGATATTGTCATAGGTACACATAGTTTACTCTCAGACACTGTTTCATTTGATAACCTTGGATTGTTAATTGTAGATGAAGAGCATCGCTTTGGTGTTAAACATAAAGAAAAAATCAAACAATATAAGGAAACCGTTGATGTATTAACATTGACAGCTACTCCGATTCCACGTACATTACATATGTCACTTGTCGGAATTAGAGATTTTAGTATTATAAATACACCGCCGGCTAACAGATTACCGATACAAACCCATGTAATTCCTTACAACACGAAAGTAATTAAAGATTCAATAAACACTGAGTTGGCTCGGGATGGTCAGGTCTTTTTCGTTCATAATCGAGTACAAGATATCGGGAGTTTTGCAACAAACATACAAGATCTTGTTCCAAACGCACGAATTGCTGTCGCACACGGTCAGATGCCGGAACGGGAATTGGAAAATGTCATGTTAGAATTTGTTCGTCATAAGTACGATATTCTGGTATGTACGATGATAATTGAGTCCGGATTAGACATACCGAATGTTAATACCATCATGATTAATCGTGCCGATGCTTTTGGTTTAGCACAGCTTTATCAACTACGCGGTAGAGTCGGGCGTGCCGATGAACAAGCCTTTGGATATCTATTTTACCCTCCTGACAAACCTATCACAGAAGGTGCACAAAAACGACTCAGAGTCATAGAAGAATTTACTGATCTGGGATCTGGTTTCAAAATTGCTCTCAGAGATTTAGAAATTCGAGGCGCTGGCAATATACTGGGAGCACAACAACACGGACATATCACTAAGGTAGGATATGAACTATACTGTAAACTACTCGATGAAGCTGTTAAGAAACTAAAAGGTGAAAAGGTAGAGGAAGACATTGAGACAAGTATAAATTTACCCATTGAGGCATTTATACCCGATGATTATATACCTGAAAGCAGACAAAAAATATCAATCTATAAGAAAATCTCCGCTATAAAAACCGTATCAGAAAAACAGAAACTGGTTGACGAACTACAAGATCGATACGGGGAAATACCCGAACCGGTCTTGATGCTACTTGAAATCTCAAGTATTAAGCAGTACTGTCAGAAACTCGGTATAACCGCCATTGTTGCTGGAAATGAACAAATTAAGGTCACTTTTGATGATAGGAATCCAAAGGTTGACCCAACTAAGTTTGTTGAAATTATCCACAATAATCCAATTTTACAGCTAAAACCACCTGCACAACTTATGATCTCAATTGATAATTTAAATGGTAGGACTTTATTAAAAGAACTGCAACGCGTTTTAACAATGTTTGTTGAAAAGACTGAATAAATCTATTATATTATACATCTTATATAATTGATGCTAATGTGAGTTCGACTTAAGCGAATAAAAGTGATTTAATCACTAAATTCTACTATCACACCAAGGTGAGTGTGGTTTCAAACTACACATATACCTAATATCACATATATCGATCTATCAATATATTATAAAAGGAGAACTTTAAAGTGAAAAAAATCGTTATTCTTGTAACTCTATTTATAACCTGTTTTCTCACTTGGACTCTTGTAAAATCTGATAATCATAATGCCGATGAACAAAAGATCCATCATAGTCAGATTATCCTCGCTGAGTATAAGTGGAACGGTGAAATGAAACAGATCTCTCTGGCTGAATTAGAGGCTGCTATTGCAGAATTACCTGTATATAGACAGCAAAATTATTCTACTAAAGAAGGCAAAGCTGAATACTTAGAAGACTATATTGATGAAAAACTCAAACTTCTACAAGCTACAGATTTAGGATTCGATAGACTTGAAGATTTTCTAAATAAAATGGATGATTATACACATCAACTTATGGTCGAAAAACTTACTGAAATCGAAGTTGATGCAAAAGTACATTTTAGTGAAGAAGATCTTCTGGATTATTATGATGAACATAAGGACGAATACATTGAAGAAGCAAGGGTGAGGGCTACTTGTATCACGCTTGATGATGAAGATTTAGCTCATGAAACTTTGGATCAGATTAAAGCTGGTAAAGATATTGTTGCTATAGCAAAAGAACTTTCTGACGACAAAAAATTTGCTAATGGTCCAGGTATGAATGCTGACGATCCAGGAAACACAAACTTTTTCACCAAAACCGCTTCACCCAATTGGTCTGAATTCATTGAAGCTGTTTTCGAACAAGAAATTGGTGAAATGACCGATGCTGTTTTTGAAACTGATGTCGAGGATGAAACATATTATCTCATTTTCAGAAAAGAGGAACATCAACCGGATCGCCAGAAGGAGTTTGACGAAGTTAAATCTGATATTGAACGCAAAGTTATCAGAGAAAAAAAACGAGAACGAATTTTTGAATGGATTGACGAGATGTCTTCTGCAGCAAAACTCAAAACCTATCCAGAAAACATTCCTACACCACCAAAACCAGAAGACACTGATGAAGAAAATCCATCTGATGAATAGTTTCACATTGTAAAGGAGGACATTCATGAAAAAATATAGTAGCATTTCAATTTTATTACTCACCATACTGGCTATTCATCCATTTTTATATAGCTGTGGTGATAAGGCTATTAGTGCTGATGGCACTGTGATAGCAGAATTTGAATGGGAAGGAAAACAGAGAATCACTCTTGAAGAGATGATGCAAGAAATTAGTGAACTTCCTGAATATAAACAAAGACAATACCAAGATAAAGAGGGTCTTGAAGAGTATATGACCCTTATGGCTGAAAGTCGTCTTATCCTCTGTCTTGCAAAAGATCAGAACCTTAACGAAGATCCAGAAATTCTGAAGAAAGTTAAAGATTATCTTCATGAATTAATGATTGAGAAATTAACTGAACAGGAAGTTGATCAAAAACTCACTCTATCTGAAGAACACTATCAAGCATACTATGATGTCAATATGGAAGAATACGTTCGTCCAGAACAGGTAAGACTCCTATGTATAACACTTCAGGATAAAGAACGGGCAGATGAAGTATTCGCAGAAATACAAGCTGGAAAAGACATTGCTGTATCAGCACAAGAACTCTCTGATAGAGGCGAATTGGTAGGTCCTGGGGCAAATCCGGCAGCACCAGGAGATACCGACTATATCAGTAGAAACTCATATCCTACTGGTACTGAACCTTTTATGGATGCAGCGTTCAACGCAGAAATCGGAGAAATCCACTCATCTGTAATTGAAGTCGAAGTACAAGGACAGAAGTACTACATGATGTTTCGTAAGGATGAAGCCAGAGACGCTTTTCAAAGACCTTTTAGTGAAGAAGGTGTCAGAAAGGATGTTATCAGAAAGGTGGAACGCGAAAAACGTAATGAATTAATGGATAATTGGATTACTTTTCTCAGACAAAAGGCTGAGGTGAAAACATTCATCGACCGGATCCCTGAAGATGAAACACCTGAGGAATCTGAGGAAACATCTCCTGAAGAAACAAATCCAGAAGAGTAATTCTTCATCACGTTAGAAGGACGGGTAGAACGATTATATCTACCCGTCTTCATTTTCTGAGAAATATTATGACATACCAACACCTTTCACCCAAACCGGTAGGTGCGGTTTGATGAAGTTTAATTATTAAAATCGGTAATTCTAATTTACCGCTGCGCCGGTAGGTGCGGTTTGTAACCCGACGAATTCCAAATGTGGATTCGGCGTTGATTTGGGGAATGCCTTAATGGCATTCATACCGTTGATTCGGATTTCGTCAAGATATTACCGAATGATTAAATTAATCTTCATGAACCGCACTGGATTTCGTCAAGAAAATACCGATTGAATAAATTAATCTTCAGTAATTGAAAATTAAATGAAGAAAATAACTATATCTAACAACTAACACTACCAAAAGCTACTTTATTAAACTTTTATGGGAAATATATAATTAGAGAATAAATGATGAATATCTATAAAAACGATCCTAAATACAAAAACTCTCTTTACGTCAAAATATCTGCTTTAATATGCAGTTTGAAAAATGCAATATCCGTAGGGACAACAAAGACAAAAAATCACACTTTTTGGAAATTCTATAAATCTAATTTAAAGTGGAGTAAAGTCAGTCTATGACAGAGGTTAGAGGGGTAATTTACACCAATTTCAATGACACACAATGTGTCAAAAAGTGTAACTTTTTGCAGTTTTTCGACGCATGGAGTAAATCAATATTTTGACGATTTTTTATTAGGGAATTTAGGATTAAAAGTCTGTTTTGCACCTAATTAATTCGTCTGGATATTAGGATTAAATGTTCAATTTACGACTATGAGTTTTAATACAATTTCTAAATGAAAATGTCTCTTTTTTGTGCATAACTTTTAGGTTGTGTAGTAGAAGATGAGGTTCTACATAAAACTGTAATACGACATGATTTCTTATAACAATACCTTCACCAATAATAGACATTCTGTTAGATTGTGCGTTTTGTAGCACATTCTGTTAGATTGTGCGTTTTGTAGCACATTCTGTTAGATTTTACCTATTGTCAAAACAGGATCTATGGTAATTAAAAATACTTAAACGAAAACCTGGAGTTATTATTATTCATAGAATCATACAATATCACAGAGCAATGGTAGATCAACACAATGTACTCATTCAACTGGAGCATTCAAAAATGACGAAGGTATTGTTAGAAATGGTATAATATTTTTTTTGAAGAAAGAATAATATTCTGACAACGAATATAAAAAACAGAAGATCAACCATATAATAAAATTCAATTTTTAACGGTTATCAAAAACAAGGAAATGGCATAAATACCATATTCTGGAGTTAGATCATGAAACCAAAGATTCTCATTTATACTATTCTATTCATCCTTATACTAATCAATATCACATCATATAGTTCTGCACGTGTTATTGATAGAATTATTGCTTTTGTCAATGATGATATTATAACCCAAAGACGACTCGACATATTAGTAAGTCAACGAGCATTTGAACTACAACAAGTTTACCGTTTCAGTGAAGTTGAAGCACAGAAAGAAGCCGAGAAACAACGAAGTGAATTATTGGATAGATTGATCCGTCAAATGCTTTTGTTAGAAGCAGCATTAACACTAAAAATCCAAGTTTCCGATTCAGATATTGAAGAACAGATACAGGATTTTAAAAATAAATATAACATACCTACAGATGAAGAATTTACGAAGTTATTAAACAGAGATGGACTTACTTATGAATCTTTTCGTGAGCAAATACAACGAAATTTAATGACTGAAAAACTTGTAATGGGAAGGATAATTCCAAGATTACAGGTACGGGATAGTGACGTACAAAAATTTGTTGAAGAAAATCAGGAACAATTACCGACTAAAGCTGTAAGAATACATTTACGTCACATCTTTATAGCATTTCAACCAACTGAAGAAGATAAAAACGCAGCTTCTGAAAAAGCAAATAAAATATTAGAAGAGATTAATGCGGATAAATCCCAGTTTGAAAAAATCGCTCAACGGATAACATCTAACGAAAATGCAGGAGAAATCATTGAAACTTCACCAGCAGAATTGCTTAAGTTTCCAAATGAATTCCTAACAACCCTTTCTAAACTTGAGCAAGGGAACATTAGCAAACCAGTTGAATCAGACGATGGTATCCATATTTTTAGGGTCGAATCTCGGACAGAAGAAAAAATCTTTTTTCGGTATATGACTATAGATTATCCTATCAGTGAATCTGCAATAATTGACACTCGTGAAGAGTCAGTTGAAATTATAAGTAAATTACAAAATGGTGAAGATTTCAAGACACTTGCTACACAACATTCTGATGATAGGGAGACGAATACTAAAGGTGGAGACTTAGGGATTATAACGCTCCTTGAATTAACTCCCAAAAAACGTGAAGTCATTAGCATGCTTGATTTAGGAAAATATAGTGATCCAATTGAAACAGAACGCGGTATTCATATTTACCATGTAGATGATAGAATCACTCCCGACTTAACTGCTGAGGAAAAACAGCAAATTGTCGGTATTTTACGCCAACAATTATTCGAAAAAGAATGGACTGCATATACTGACTCATTACTGGAAAATGCATATATAAAAATTAAACCTGATGCAGTACCATCTTTAACCGCTGATACAAGTACACCAGAATCTAAGTGATTGATATATCTGTGCAAAATAATAATAAAAAAACGCGTCAATATAATAGTAAGTCTACTGATATACCTTCTTTATATCTTACAGAATCGAATGTAGATTCTGTTAATGAAAATTACTCAACAAAAAGAGTCTTACTAATATCCTTTTTTCTCTCACTTTTACTACTATCCGTTTTTTCTCCAATCAATCCGATCACTGCTCAAGATTCAGCACAAACTGCACCTGATGCAGATAACAGTACGAATACTGAAGATGAACAAGATTCAGAGATCGCTGATATTGCTCCCAATAAAACTTTAGATCCAGAGACAATGACGCCTGAAGAGGACACTGTTATTGGTGATGGTGAAGAGGTTATTTTACACGAAAACTTCGTTCAAATCCATGGGGATGCACTCATTAAGTATGATAATGTAATTCTTCGCGCGGATCATGTTTGGGCAGATTTCAATGATAATCTAATGCGTGCTTCAGGAAATGTATATCTGAAAGTCGGTGAAGAGGAAACATATTCTGATGACCTTGTTTTTAACCTTGAAACAAAAAAGGGGATTGCACGGAACGGGTACACCTTTAGCGATCCTTGGTATTTCGGTGGGAGCGAAATTTTCAAAATTGAGGACAATAAATCTTATATAAAGGGTGGTAGTCTAACAACTTGTTCACTAAAACATCCACACTACCATTTTAGTGTATCAGAAGTCATTATCCGAATGAATCAAGAAATGATTGCAAAAAATATCGTTCTTCGGATCGGCGGTATTCCACTCTTCTATTTCCCCGCTATTCGACGAGACCTAAAAAAAGGAAAAATAGCTAAAATCATCGTGAGAGTTGGAACCGATAGTTACCAAGGTCCAAATATCGGTATTGTATTACCATTAGCACGACAACCACGGTATGATGCTGCATTAATTTACGACAGAAGTGCACGGAGAGGACAAGGGTATGGTTTTGAAGGAAAATACAGATTCAGAGATACACAATTCAGAGAAATACATATTCCAATTCCTACAGATGCCACACCAGCACAACGCACAAAGTTAGAGGAAAAAGCACAAGAAATATATGATAGACTTGAGGGTGATTACGATAGATATTGGCTAAAACAGATCTTTTTAGAATATACAATTACGGATGAAGATGCAAATCGGGCAAAAGAAGAGGCAGAGACTATCATTGAGCAGCTCAATGAGGAAGATGCTGACTTCAATGCAATCGCACAATCAGAATCTGATCACAATGAAACACGATATGATGGTGGGGATATGGGATTTTTGGCACGCGGTGAAACCGATAAAGATGGGATTCCTTTGCTTGACCCAATATTAGAAGAAGCAGCTTTTTCACTAAAGGAAGGGGAAATTAGTAGTCTCTTGAGAACTGATTCGGCATATCATATCCTGAAAGCCGGACGAATTCTGGATGTTTATGGTGAACGCGAAATTAAACTCTACAGGATTGATATAGCTATTGAAGCAAGTAGTGAAACTCAAGAAAAAATAAGAGAATTAGGCGAAAAAATACATGAAAGAGCAATCGCTGGAGATACTTTTGAAGATCTTGCTTCTGAATTTCCTGAAGCCGTACTATCAGAAATAAATGATGGCGAAGGTATGCAACTCAATGAAATGGACCAGTCATGGCAGTACTCTATTGGTCGAATGGAAAACCCAGGAGATATTACCGAAGATCGTCCTGTTTTTTCTGATGAAGGTAATTACATTTTTCAACTAATTAAAAAAGAGGAAACACCTACATTTGAAGAATTAGCCGAAGATTTTGAAGCTAACTGGGAAACATTCCAAGCTGAAGTATTGGCTACAACAGAAGAAGAAGTAAAGACTCAAGACGAAGATAGTGAAGAGATAGATGACAAGGTGGAAACTCCTGAAGAATCCAACGATGTAGAAATACCAGATGAAATGGAATTGACACCTGATATTACACCCGAATCTAAAGAAACTGAGGAAGATAAGACTACAGATCCTGAACAAGTTATTGATGATCAGACTCCTAATATAGAAGATCCTATACAAGAGGTATTAGAAGTTGAAGAAGATAATGGAGACGGTGTAGAAGGTGAAGAAGAAGAGGAAGAGATTCAAGTCTATAAGAAACATGGTTATCGTGGTCGATGGGAGGACCCAAGACAAGTCGCTTCTGAAGCACAAAGTCTATATGCCGGTGAATATAGTCGTGTTTTAAAAACGAAAAAATCATTCCGACTCATTAAGGTTGATAAGAAACGCAGCTATATCGGTGATATTTATTTTTACGGTGCTGACGAATACTCATTTAGTAGACAAGATGCTACAAGAATTGGAAGACGTTGGAATATGCGTTGGGGGCATAGACAATCTTTCTTTACGCCATGGGATAGTCGTACAGCTGGACGACGCCCCATAAGCTTCATTGGAAGAACTGATTGGCGTGCCCTCTCATATAAAGAGAATTTCCAACTGCCAAACGAATCTTCACTTAAATCATTTGGAATACTAACATACGGATCCGCTTTATCCGCCGCAAGTGACAGAGATATTGACAAAAACGGGAATCTCACATATTCAACGGAAACAATCGGTGATATAACCGCAAGACTTGAGGTGCGACATGTCCAGGATTTCTCTGGTGAAGGCACAACTGCTTTACAGAAACTACCTCAACTCACTGTGAATTTTTCACGAATGAGATTCAACAGATTACCTGTTTTCGAAGCCGCTAATGATCGCTTAGTAACCATATCTGAAAAACTCAAAAGTGAAAAACCAATTTTATCACTATTTGCATTTCCAACACTTGAAAACACAAGCTTTGATATGGACATTCAATTTGGGAATTTCTATCGACAAAGATATCGTGGTAAATTTGGGGATGAGAATAATGTATTCCTACAAACCTTAGATTTAGGTTTTGACCTGCGTAAACAATCAACTTTATTAATTACACCTTTGCGGGAACTCAAAATTAATTCCACACTAAATACAAACATGATATGGCATGATAAAGATCAAGAGAAGAATAGGAACATAATACGTGGGGTTTATAGTATTAGATCTCAAGCCACAAATACACTATTTCGTATCTATAAAACCAATTATATTCCAGGTGTTAGAAAGCTACGACATGAATTACAATCAACACTGACTTTTGATTACCAACCTGCAATTGATGAGGAAAGCATACTCTATCCATTTGGTCCCAGTACTTTCTTCTATGAACGGAAGAGACTAACCTATAACTTCAATACGAATATTGAAATTAAAACCCGAAGAAGTCAAACTGCTCATCGTATCTTTTATTTCGATACACGGTTAACAGCAGATTTCACAGAGTTTGAATCTTTATATAGACGCAAATATGAAACAATTGAAAGTGACTTTACTATTGTACCACTCCCAAGTCGTAACCTCAATATGACGGTTCGTCTAACACATGATCCAAATCCACATCCTGATGATGGGGAACAGTTCAAAATGGTTGGAATCCGAACCAATATTCGTTACACAAGGCAACAATGGTACGTTAGTTTTGGTAATTCCTTCAGCAAAAGACATACTTCTCTCAGAGCTTCACGTTCTATGACAGCAAATGGGCGATACCGTGTAAGCCGAAATCTGGAGTTCGATTTCAGTCTAATCTATTATCCGATTGAAAGACAGTTTTACTCACAGCGGATTAGTATGAACCGTAATTTACATGATTGGAACTTGCGTATCTCATGGAGTCGAGTTGGAATTAAACGTGAACCCCCGTATGACACAGTTAGACAGGACTTTACATTCCAGGTTAACCTAATAGGAGAACCCGCGGTATCTATGGGTGTTGGATATGATGCAACCACCGAAACTTGGGGTCTCCACACATTACCTGCAGGTGTACCTTACAATGCATTCGGTGCAAGTAATTCCCTTGGACGCTCATTCTTCTAAAATATAATGTTATACCATTTCTATTTGATTATATGCCATTATATCACACCGCCTCTGTAGGCGGGGAATGCCAATAAGGCATTCATACCGTTGATTTGAACTCCGATTCCCGATCTTCTTTATCATGGTTAATGGAAAACTTCTATTAGAAATGGTATTATGTATCTTCTACTGGATAAAATGAATGCTTCTTAAAAATCGTATCAGCATAATCACAGGTGGCAGTTCAGGAATAGGACGTGGAATCGCATTAGAATTCGCACGGGAAGGTGCAAAAATAGTAATTGCCGATAAACAAGAAACACCTCTTCAAGGCAAATACCACGAAAAAGATGTTACAACACCGACCACACAAGAAATACAGAATTTAGGTGCAGATTCCATATACATTCAGACAGATGTTTCAGATGAATCGGAAGTAAAAAATCTGATGAGAAAAACTGTAGAACATTACGGAGGAATAGATATTCTCGTCAACAACGCCGGAATACATATACCTGGAGAATCACAAGATATATCTATTGCAGACTGGGATAGAGTTGTCGGGGTAAATTTACGTGGTGTATTCATGACAACCAAACTTGCCATGCCATATATCATAAAATCAGACTATGGGCGAATCATACAAATTGCATCTATACATGCCTTCGGTGGTGGGGCTGGTCCAGCCTATGCATCCGCAAAAGCAGCTGTCGTAAATATGACAAGAGATACAGCATTAGAAGTGGGTAAACATGGTGTAACAGTCAATACAATTTGCCCTGGATATATTGAAACGGCAATTCAAGATTACCTCACACCAGAAGATATTCAGTCCTCATTAGAAAAAACACCGATGGGAAGGTTAGGTTTACCAAAAGACATAGGACGCGCAGCAGTTTTCTTCGCATCGGATGATTCAGAATGGATCACAGGAACATCACTCCTTGTTGATGGTGGTGCATGTGCCAAAACATAATAATCCACACTTCTTCAAATTACAAACAGAAAACAACTAATACCAATTCTGGCAATTAAGGTCACATTAATAAAATCTTTTTATTGTAGCACAAACTTTCAGTTTGTGTAGTATTTCAAGACATAAATATCACCTAATCATGAGAGAATCATTTATAGAAATGGTATAACTAATGTCTACCAAAACACATACCACCGCAGTCGTACTAATCCCTCAAGATACTATTCAACAACCCATACAAGACATTCGTAAATTATATGATAGAAACTACATCAGATGGATGCCACACATTACAATGCTGTATCCATTTGCACCACAATCCGAATTTCCAAAAGTAATACCCATATTAAAACTGACTGCCGAAGAGACTACACCATTTACAGTAACATTCTGTACATTCAACGCATTCAATCATAAAAAAACATCCACAATGTTTCTCACACCTGAACCAAACGACAAAATCAAGAAATTACATCAAACACTCATCAACCATCTTCCTGATTACTATGATACTGCCAGATTTCCAAACGGATTTACGCCACATCTTTCAGTTGGGCAATTTCAACATCATATACTCTCCAAACTACAGCCACGATTACAAACGGATTGGACACCTATCCAGTTTAATGTTGATTCGTTCTATCTAATCTATAGATCACCTGAAACTGATGATCGTTTCGTTGTCGCAGAGAACTTCTACTTTAAAGATTGTACGCATACACAATAGAAATCAGAGTGAATTTGTAGACTCGTATGGGAGATATGTTGATTTACATAGAAACACCTAATAACCCACGTGTCAACTGAAAATCTATGTTTCCTTTACTATGCAGTTTGGGAACATATTCACGAGACGCTACTTCGACAATCAAACCTATCATCTCTTCTATATCAACACTACCTAAATCCAAATCTGATCCATAGTTTTCTTGTGTCGTAGAATCGATTGATACCTGCAAAAGTGGCACCATTGCATGGGATTGAAGTGGAGCACCCTCAATATGTACTAATCCGATTTCAACACCAGTTGCAGCTAATCCCGTCAGAATCTCCGTCGGTTGGTCGGTAGGCGCTTCCATAACATGAAAACCTTTCTTTTCAAAACGTTGTCCATAAGCAAGAGAAGGAGAATTAGATAGTACTTTTGACAAGAATGTTGAATTAGAAGGTATGACGACTGTTCCACCAGCTGTTGTAATTATCTGTGTCAATTGCATGAGTTTTTCAGATACCTGATTCGTTACTTGTCCAGTAGACATTATAGCAATACACAGATGTTCTAAACCAGCATCAACAACCTGCATCGTTGGCTTATCCATTAACTCTTTCTCAAACCAAACTTGCACCTTATCAATGACAGAGTCAATTCCACCATCCATTTGGACACTCGCCCATCCGTAATCATCTGGAGAAATACCCAAATTCTCAATCTCATGACGTACATGGTCATTATGTGTCTTTTCACAACCATGTTCAAGTAGCAGACCGATTGAGACCGACGGATGCGTCAAATGACCAATCATAGTTCGTGTATATATCTCTTCAGATCTTCCACTGGATACACCACATCCTTCGGTATGTGGTAGTGTGACAAACCTTGAAATTCCCTGTTCTTTTCCAATTCCTTGTATATTGCATTTACGTACAATCATCTGTGCTATCTGTCCAGAACATAGACTTGTAGGTAAAATCAGCGCAAGTTGATCACTTCGCATTCCATCAGTAGTTTGATAAGCACGAAAAGTAAAATCTAATGATGCCAGATGTTTTTCATGGATTGAAGTAATTGAAATTGGGTCACCTGACTTTATCTCCGATGCTTCAAGCATAGGAACTAAGTCTACCGGTCCCGTCTGTTTCCAATCCCGCCATAACGATACTTGTGAGTGTCCCGCTTTTTCTCCTACAGATAGTTCCCCAGAAGCAACATCAACAGTCAAATCAAGCATCTCTTTCCCGAGTTGTTCCATAGGTGTTCCATCAAGATACGCACCTGCATTTACATCCATGTCCTTCTCTAACATCTTAAATCTGTCTGTAGTGGTAACTATTTTTATTGTAGGAACAAATGGAAAATTTGTGATAGATCCATTACCTGTAACAAAGAATATCATATTGGAACCAGATGCTACCTGACCGGCAATACTCTCTAAATCGTTCCCCGGACTATCCATAAAATAGTATCCTGTTTCTTTCATCAATTCACTATAACTTATGACATAGTCAAGACAAACATCAGGATCCCGTTTCATAGCTGCACCAATGGATTTAATTGCTATATTATAAAGTCCACGGTAGTTATTCCCACCTGATGGATTACCTTCTGCAGAATGCCCATGCCAACCGACTCGTTCCTTAAATTCCTCAACCGTATTAAGGAACTTACGTGCAGTCGCAACATCCCGAACATTCTGAAGTAAATACGCTTCAGCACCAATTAACTCATCTGTTTCCGCCAGATTCGCACATCCACCATATCGGATTACCTCTTTAGCAACATAAGCAGCCAATGGATTACCCGATACTCCTGAAAAAGCATCTGAGCCACCACATTGCAATGCTATCTTCAAATTTTCCAATGATTGTTCCGTACGATTGACTTTATCAACTGACTCTAACCATCCATTTATGGTATCAATACCACGTGTAATGTTATCATCAAAACCACCATCAATTCTGAAGAATTCATGCAAGACATTCTTAAGTTCATATTCTTCATGGAGCATATAATCCTTTAACATGTGATTTGTAACCGATTCAGTACCATAATCGACAAGGAGGATCGCACCGATATTCGGATGTATTGTAAACCCAGCAAATGTACGAAGTAATAGTTCAATGTTATTCGGGGTTTTGTCCTCACCACCTTCTGTATGGGTAACAGCCACGATTCCATCAATATTTGAATAATCATCACTAAGATCTTTACAACTGTCAGCAAGTCTTCGTACAAATCCAGAAGTACGAGCCGTAGTTCCCATAATAACAATATAATTTCGCGTACCAACACCTCTATTCCCTGGGCGGCGATAACCCAAAAAATTGCGTACCTCAGTATGTTGCTCAACTTGCCTGCCTGGATTGAATGAAGTTTCATCTAATCTATACGGAACAATCTCATCGATAAAATTCGGGTGAGTCGGCAATTCAATATCTAAGTTACGTATTGATAACGAATCTATCATCTTTTGATTGCAAACATAATCTCCAGGTTTTATTGAACTGGAAGCATAGCCAAAAGGTAATCCCCATGAAAGCAAAGAATTATTTTGTGAGATAGGGTGAATAGCAAATCTATGTCCTTCTAATACTGTATGAGAAAGAGAAAACTGTGCACCATTGTATTTAATTTCAGATCCAGTTTCTAATCTTTGCGTTGCAATAGCTACATTATCATCCGGTGCAGGTAAACGAGCAACACTTTTGAAGTTATATTGCATTATATCTCCTATTGGCTTTTCCATTAATGACGATATACACTGACCTCAATTGCATCCTGTTTTACCCAAGGAAGATCAATATCAAACCAATGTGTTTCACTTTCATATTGTGTACGAACATGCTCAAGATAATCAGCCATAGTATCAGCACCTATACCAACATTATCAGCCAATACTGTTGCTGGATTAGTCAATTTTGGTTCTATTGCTTTAAAACAAGGGTAGTAATTGTCGAAGTTGTTGTCAAGTATAAGAAAATCAACTTCGGCATCAATACTTTTTAATACCTCTTCCGCATCACCAATACGTGAATCCACCAGATCTGCTACACCAGCTTGTTCAAAATTTGACTGTGCTTGCTCAGCCCTTTTGGAATCAATCTCTATTGTAATTAACTGTCCAGAGCCAACTTCTCTTAAGACCCGCAAAATCCACAAACCCGAGTATCCTACAGCTGTCCCACATTCAACAATTAATGACGGTTTTGCTTTCTCAATACAATCAGCAACAAATTCTGCTTTTTCAGGTCCCAACATTGGAATTCTCTCATCTCTACACTGTTTTTCCACATTCTGTAACACTTGATCAAACATTAACATCCCCCATAAATAATCTACATTGTATCTAACATAAAAAGCAGGTTATATAGAATCTACTATAGTTTGGACAGTTTTTGCCTGTCAGGACTTTCAACAGCCAAAAAAATTGTCATGTAAACACTTTTTTTATCTTATTTTCTGTTAGAAATCACAGCATTTTGGACTATTTTTTGAATGAACTTATAGCAAGTAAAATCTCATAACTCAATGTGAATCAGTATTTTAAGTGTAAAGAATGGGACATAAAGTCTTTCCTCTGATTGCTTTATTTACCACAATATTATGTTTTACTCGATAAGAGTTCAATAAAATCTTGAAAATACATCATTTTGCATAGGTCAAGTCGTATCTTCCACTATTTTTAGATTTTTTGTTGAGTTTTGTTTTGGATCTTTACTCGTAGATAAATAGTGTTGCTCAATACAGTGTTGTAAATAAGCAACCATCAACCCGCGTGTTAGATATTCCGGTTTATACCAATGGATACGGAGCGTTTGCAGCACTGCCTCTACATCAGGAACTTCATTCTCCATTTCCGACGATTTGTCTGATGGTGTATCCATCGTGTTTACCCAACAGAGTTGTGTCAGACTTGCTGCAACAAAACTGAGTTGCACGTGTCGGTTCAAACTTTCACGATTTTGGAGTTGATATGTATCAAACCCAAAGTTCAGTTTGACATCCCGGAACGCCGTTTCAATCTGCCATCTATTTATATAGTGTGTGATGGCATCGGCTACAGGGAGCTCTAAATCAGATGTGAACAGGCAAAAATACTTATACTTTTTAGATGGATTTGGCTTTGTGCGTATCACAACAAGCCTCACAGGTTGAGGACACATCTTTGTTCGCACAACTTTGTCAACGACAGAATATGTTGTTTGATTCACACTTAT
>PYJD01000004.1 GCA_003635315.1 Candidatus Poribacteria bacterium | reverse complement strand
CTTTCTGAACTTGTTGTGTCAGAACGGATGTGACTTTGTCAAGACACCATTTGCTACGAGATAGAAACTTCGCTAAAGCCCAATATGTTGTTGTAGGTCTTGTTGATTGATAAATCTGTGTCATCGTTCCACGATGCGGTGTATTGATCAAACCCATTACGACTGTTTGAAAATGTTTGAAGTTATTATACTTGAAGACCGACTGATATTCTGATAACATTTTATATATGTAGGAAAGAGGTTTCATTGTTATATCCTTTCGAAAAATTGTTATATTTTAAAAGGATAACCTCTTTCCTACGTTTTGTCTTTAAATATCTTAAAACTGTCCAAACTATAGTAGAATCTACTAAATTTGACATTAACGCCACCAAAATGATAAAATTTCAACACATGTAATATGTAATCTTTGTTGATTTATACAAGTTTCAGTCTTGTTTTTTTAATCTAAATATCTTAAAATATCAGATATAATACACGATATTAGTCTATCGGTCAAGATGTGCTAACCCTAATAAATGACATATTAAACTATGGTAAATTGCTAATACAGATTGAATTTTTACAGACGATGATTGACAACCACAATCTATAACTGTTTAAAAATACTGAAATCTTACACGGGAACGAAAATAGTTGAGTCAAAAGCAATAATGTCTTTCTAATTATCTTGCATTGAAATAATTTGGAACCGAATTCATATTTCGGTGTATATGAGGATATACCTTCGGAGGGTCAGATGCCAGAATTAGATGATGAATTAATGCAGCAGTTCCAAAAAGGTGATGAAAATGCATTCACTCTTTTGGTACGCAGACATCAACAACCATTAGTAAACTTTATCGCAAAGTTTACAGGTGATAGAGATAACGCTGAAGACTTAGCACAAGAGACCTTTATCCGAATGTATAAAGCCGCTGATCGGTACAAACCTGGTCGTGCACAATTTAAAACATGGATGTATTTTATAGCTAAGAATCTATGTAAGAATGATTTACGGAACAGATCTCGACGCGATAAATTTCGCGTTGATAATGTCACCTCAAACAATAACGACAATGGAGATAATGAAGAAGATATTGATCTTATCGCTACTGCCCCAGCAGATACAGCATTACAGCCCGAGATAGCTATCGAACGGAAGGAACTACATCATACTATACAGAACGCTATTGCTGAACTACCTGAACAATATAGATATCCACTCATCCTAAGGGATATTCAAGGATTAAGTTATGACGAAATAGGAAAAATACTTGAACTAAGAAGTGGAACGACAAAATCTCGAATCAATCGAGCACGAATTATGTTGAAAAACAAACTTAAGCCATACATGGAGACAATATGAACTGCCTACAGATTGAGGAAAACTTCTCTTCACATTTAGAAGATACGCTTGATTACCAGTCTTTGCAAATCTTCAATGAACATCTTGATAATTGTGAAGCGTGTCAGAAGGAATACGAACTCTTCCGCGAATCTGTTTCTGAGTTACACCAACTCCCACAGGAGCAACCCTCACCTGATTTCTTATCAACCCTACAACAGCAATTGATCCAAGAACAACCCGTAAGGCTATCATTCTGGCAGCGATTGAACACGCAATTTATTACCCCAAAATGGACACTTAGCGGTGGATTGGTTATGTTATTGGTAATCACGGGTATATTCTTATATCAATTCAATATAGAAAATAAGGATAATACTCAGTTCGATTCACTAACACAAACAGAAAAAATGGTAGATGATAAAACGTCTTCAGTTTTTGTCGAAGGTTCAAGACAAAGAATAAATACTCCAACTCTTCGGAATAGCATTACACCTTCAGGAATTGGTTCTTCAATTTTTTCAAACACTGTATCTGGGAAACCAATGCAGCGTAGATATGTCTTAAAACAGGTAAGTTATTCTACACCTATCACAGGTGGAGGATTATAATAAACCACTCCGAAAATAATGGATCAGGATAGCAATGTTTAATAATAAAGTATTACATCCACTCAAGACTAACCTAATAAATAACAATCTAATTCATACATATCTATGTATGTTTCTTGTTCTTTTCTTAATAGTCTTACCAACTGAAGCAGAAGATAATTTCCTACAACTCTTTGAAAAGGAATTCAAAAAAGTTATTAATACAGCACGTCCTGCTGTTGTTAAAGTATTAGCTACTCGAACTTCCAAAAACGTATTGTCAAGGAATGTTGGAAATATTACGATGCTTCAACAAGACATTAGTTCAGGTATTCTATTAGATAAGAATGGATACATTGCTACAACAACATTCAGTTTTTCACCAAATAAAATTGAGGTCGTTTATCACAATGATCAAAAGGTTACCGCCAAAGTTATTGGAATGGATAAATTAACTGATTTAGTTGTATTAAAAGTCGATGATGAATTGCCAGAAAGAGTAAAACAAGGTGATTCCAAAAAATTGGATATTGGATCCTTTGTTTTTACAATCGGAAGCACACATGGGGATCATCCCATTGTTTCTTTTGGAATCGTTAGTGGTTGTGAGTATTTACCTGAACATCCTTGCGATGAATTAATTAAGATTAATGTACCTATATCTCCTGGAAATAGTGGTGGAGCAGTTATAAATACTTCTGGTGAAGTGGTGGGAATGATTCTCGCTATTCTAACTGAACAAACTGATATGACGTTCCTACAACCCCCAATTCAGTTGATGAAAACACAAGAAATTACTTTCGCATTACCAATAGAAACTGTTAAGTCAGTCGCTGATGAGATAATAAAAAATGGTAAAGTCTCCAGGGGATGGCTTGGTGTCGACATAGAAACAAATGACCTTGGGGTTTTCATTACACGAGTCATTCAAGACAGTCCTGCACAAAAAAGCGGACTCTTACCAAGAGATATTATTCTCGAATTTAATAATGATCCAATCAGACACTACTTTGAGCTTCTCAGAAGGGTAGGAACTACAACACCAAGAACAGATATAATACTAAAAATACGTAGAGATGGTCGTGTTCAGAACCATACGGTTAAACTTGGAGAAAGACAGGAATCCAAGTAGATATATAATTTTATCCTAATCTCCTTAGATTTAACTTCACCTTCCCTCAGAATCCTATTTTATTCGATTAAACTCATCAAGGTAGGCACTAGCAATTTCCTTGTTCCCCTTGATAATTAATAAGTTCTCACTGTTCCTTGTTTCTGCATTCTTTGAGAAATTATATGAACCGGTAATCACCGTTTCTTCATCAATTATTATCACCTTGTGATGCATAGCTCCTTCCTCTTTATCCAATCTCACTGATAATCCCGCTTTTTTCATACTATCAAATTCCGAATATCCCCTATTACTCTTCTTCTGGTTGGCATCAAATATACCATTCACAGCAATACCCATTTTGTACTGCTCCTGCATCGCCTTGCCTAATTCATCATGGGTAAACGAAAATGCCATGAAAACAATTGAACTTGTTGCTGATTCAATTTCTTTCAATAGAGGTGAAATTGTATCATTATCAGGGGCAAAATATGTAAGAATCTCTGTCCCATCATTCAGCATAATCCGAGGGAAAGGCACATTCGGATCGGATGATCGATCATATTCTGCTAAAACAAACAATTCACGAAACTCTTGGCTGTAATTCATAGCAAGTGGAGGTGAATCTATCCAAACAACGTTATTGTTATTCTTATTTGCTCCCCTATATGTAAGATTGTATGAACCTGTCCATACATAACGTTCGTCTATTACAAAAAATTTATGATGCATTAAGCCTTCATTATCACCATCATCTAATACAGGTATTCCTGATGCCTTTAGCTTTTGAAATTCCTCCTCATCAACATTATCGTTTTCTGCAAAGATACGTACCTTAACATTTTGTTGATGTGCTTTAATTAAAGCATCTGCAATAGGTTGAGAGTCAAGATCATACAATGCTGCATCAATACGTACAGAGGCAATCTTTAGCTTATCTATGAGTCGTTCTTCCAATGAAATGGAAATATTCCCTTTACCCACATCGTTGAAATACACTTGCCATGTACCCGTTTCTGTCAGTGTCTGTGGTATGTTCCTATAGTATCTTATACCGATGCCTATTGCTACGGCAATAATTATGAGAAGGCAGAAAGGAACAAATCGTGATTTCCGATGCTTCGATGGTTCAACAGGTTCACTAAAATTTGAATCTTGATTCATAGATTTGTATGAATAGGAGGAGAACTATTGGTGGAATTTATACTACTGTAATTATCTCCTGATAAAAGGGAACTGTAGACGGTAAAATTCATCTATATATGCTTGGGCAATCTTCTTATTCCCTTTAATAATCAATAGGTTTTCAGTATTACGTATTTCAGCACTCTTAGAGAAATTATATGAACCAGTAATCACAGTTTTTTCATCAATTACGATCACTTTGTGATGCATTGCACCACGAGTTCTATCCACAGTAACCGATAGACCATCTCTCTCCATTATTTGATACTCCGAATATCGATTAAGACCACTTTCATCAAAAACACCCTTAACAACTACACCTTGCCTATATTTTTCCCGCATGGCATTACCCAATTTATCATGAGTAAATGAGAATGCCATAAAATGGATCGATTTTTGCGCGGATTCTATTTCATTAAGTAGAGGTGTTATCGTATCATTCTCTGGAGAAAAGTATGACCTAATTTCAGTACCATCCTCAAGTATTATTATTGGGAATTGGATTTCAATATCAGAGGATTTACCAAACTGATTTAGTATATACATCTCACGGAATTCTTGTGTGAAATTAGCAGCAAGTTTTTTAGATTCTATCCATAACACATTATTGTTATTTCTATACGCACCATTGAATGTCGTGTTATATGAACCTGTCCACACATAACGTCCATCAATGATAAAAAACTTATGATGCATCAAACCTTTATTTTCTCCATCGTCTTTCACCTGAATACCAGCATGTTTAAGAAGCTTAATCTCGTCTTCACCAACATTATCATTCTCTATTACAATCCGTACTTTTACATTTCTTTTATGTGCATCAATCAGAGCAATTGCGATGGGAGTAGAATCAAGATCATATAGAGCAGCATCTATACTTACTGTGGCAGAATTCAGTTTTAATATGAGTCGTTTATCCAATGGTAAAGTCCTACTAATCATTTCATCCCTAAAGTATACCTCACATAACCCTTCTCCAGCGGTTTCAACATTATCTCCATAGGCAATAACATTTATCAGTAAAGCCACCAAGATAAGAATAGACATATTGACGGAGAATTTATTGCTATATATCCAAATTCCTATACGACTATAATTCAGATCCTTATCCACTCTTCTATATTCAATCAATTAAACACCCCACCTTCGTCTTGATTCTTCTAAAGGTTCAATTTTCGCATCCTTCTGTTTCCAAGAATAATGACCTTTAGGATTTTCACCAATCCATCGTTCGTCAATCGGTTCAGACGCTAATTGATAACGAGTATCCGCAGTAATCCTTATTTTATTCGAGGTATTTACAAGAGAGGCATGCATTAAAAACATGCTAAAGATTATGACATCCCCAACAGAAAATGATGTTGTTGCCCAATGTCCACCAAATTTCTCTATAACATCAAGGGGTTTATGACTAAAATGTCCCTCAATTAGGTCACGGTCAACATCAGACTGACCGTAGGTCTTTCTAACCTTTTCAAATCGATCGGATCCAAGACAAAACACTATCGGTCCCATATCCAATGAAACATCACCAAAAGGTGTCCAACAACTATATAATTCTTTTGTGCCCCTACCCATAAATACTATGTCATAATGTATATGTGATCCGGATCCTGGACCAGCAGTACGTAACCATTTAAAATCAAATGTACGAGCTTCTCCTCCAAGAAAATCATTAAAGAAACTCATTACCGGGTCACCCTCAACGACAGCTTTGAATTCTGGTAGTTTTGTGAGATGTTTATTCCCCATTGAGCCAGTGGAAGTTGGTTCAGGATAATCAGGATTGTAAATCCCATCGATTAGCGGTGCGTCAGGTAGCAGCATTCCCTTAGAATCTAAATTTTCTAATATTACTCTACGAGCTGCAAGGACTTCATCTTTATCATGCAATTCTCGAATTAAGAGATAACCATCTTCTGCCATCCGTTCCTTCAATGCTAAAGAATCATCCAATATGTCATTACTCTCTCGTAAATCTGTTCTTACATCTATTTCCTGTTCTAAAAAAGGAAGTTTCATATTATTTTCTCACTTTAGATGGAGGTGTTTCACATAACCAAGCATAGTTAAAACGGTAATGTAGTTTACTCGAAATCAAGTGTATGATACCATTCTGTCCTTGGCATATAGCAAGATACCCACCCGGTTCAGAAGTATTAAGTCCCATTATAAATGGACGTCCATCCATAGTTTCAAATTCCCGGTCAGGTCCATCATCCGAAATTAGACGAATATGGGACCAACTATCTCCATCATCATAAGAGAGAGCACTAAACATACCTGTTACAAGCCGTTCATTTCCAGATTCATCAACTATAGACATAGTTTCAGGGGTTTTTCTACTCCCTGTAAAGGAGATTAGTAAGATTGGTCCTTCCTGTAACCTCAAGAATACACATCTCTGCCCTCCAGAAACAGCAGGAAATTGACTGGCATTGTATTGCCATGTTTTCCCACCATCATCAGATACACTTTTTGGCATTCGTCCATCAATGCTATCACCCCTACCAAATGCCATAAGCCGTCCATCCGACAATTCCACTACAGCCGCATGAATACCTGCAATCCATCCCCCACTCTTACCAGAAGCAAAATCAGGTATAGGTTGTCCCGCACCAGGATCATACCAACTTTCACCATCATCATCACTTATCCATATCGCAGTACCCCCATTACCACCTGTTACTGCATCACAAGCAAGTAAGATCGAACCGTCCTGTCTACGAAAAACTGATGCTATTGGCATATGACGTAATTGATGCTCCGGTGAAATAAAACGTGGTTTACACCACGTAGCACAATTATCTTCTGAATATCGCATAATTAATGCTAAAGGTCCCCACGTGGCTGCTGCAGAAAGACCATTAAAATGGTAAATACGACCTTTTTCATTACGCCAAAGGGAGGTGGCATGATTGTTTCTATCCGGTGGACCCCAAAACGGTTCTGCTTCCTCCCATTCAGATTCTCCATGACGTAAACGACTCGCCGCTAACGTTAACTCTCGACCACGTTCGGTAACACATGAATACCAAGCAGCAAACATGTCTCCATTCGGACACTCAACAATTGCTGGTACATGGTTATGTGAAGAGAAAAGCGGTCCATTAGATCCTTCAGGTATTTTTACAAATGAAATCGGCTTTTCAAATAACGGAGTATTTGCATCACTCTGAGTAGTATTTGTCGTAACATCCACCTGTTTGACATTTAGTCCCCATGTACCCACTTTCGAAACAGGAAGAATTGTTGATTTCTCTGACAATTCACCACAGACAACCCTAAAACCTATATACCAACTCTTATCTTCTGGCACTGCTCCCATCCGATTAGCAGAACGTAAATAGCAGAGCAATGTAGAATGACTTCCACCGCGAGTAACGCGATATAAACCCTCATCTCGACCAACCGGGTCCACTTGAGACTTTGATTCATACGGTCCGTACCAATCTTGACACCACTCCTCAACATTACCATGCATATCATATATACCCCATGCATTAGGGGTAGTTTTACCTACATGCAGTGGCATTATTTCTTCTGCCCCACGACTACGTGCATTATCAGGATACCAACTCTCACCAATGTTCTTATGAAACTCTATTGGTAATGTATCTCCTGTATGATAGTGTGTAGTTGTTCCTGCTCTACATACATATTCCCATTCTGCCTCCATAGGCAATCGATACGTTTTACCCTCTTTATCAGACAACCATTTACAGAAATTATTTGCATCATACCAATCTACAAACACCACAGCTTCATCATCTTCATTCGAGAATCCCAATTTTCCGCGTAAATCTTTGTGTTCATTTTGAAATTCTTCGTATTGAAGGTTTGTTACCTGATAAATACCTACATAAAGTGGATTGCTAATGGTTACTTGATGCACGGGGTGTTCATCCCAATCCCCATCGCGAAGATATTCTTTCTCGGCTATAATTTCATCGGGAAGGTTAGCTTTTTTTGAACCCATCATGAAACTTCCCGCTTCTACTTTTACGAACTGCATACCAATTGAATTGGTGAATGTATTGCCATGTTCCATTTTTTATAAAATCTTCTCTTTTCATGTGTAGTGTAAGTAAGGAGATACAACAGTTAGATTAGAAGCGATATTTTAGTTAATGTGTAAATATGAAATCTCTAATTGATCATTGTTAATCAATGATAGTGGAATTTCTTTCATCAATTATAATATATCGATCCCTTGGGTTAACTGGGACAAACTCAACCCTACCATCTCCACGTGATCTAATTGGAAATCTTGTAGAACGGGAAGTGCGATTTGGGTTGATGAATAATAGCATCCAGTCGCTGGGATCTTCTGATGGACGGTGAACTACTACACGACCACCATTCACTTGCATTGTGCGAAGTGTTCCCAATACCGGTTCAAACCTATCTCGAACTACTTCAGGCATAGTTTCTGAAGATTCTTCCATAAGGTAAATTAGACTATCAAGGGATGCTACACCAGATTCGATCATATCAACAACCATTCTACTTGGATTCATATCTTCAATATCATCATCCTCTTCTTGTTGATCTTGCTCTTCTTGTTGTGCAGATGCTTGATCTATTCCAGTTCCGATATCTTCCGATTCTGTCTCATTCTCAGTCTCATTACTCTCTTGATCTAAATTTGTAAAATCGAGATTCTCAAGAATCGCATCAAATTCCTTCTGTTCAAGTTCATCAAGATATGCCAAGAATTCGTCTATCGCTGCTTCTTGATCTGCCAGATTATCGGAAGTTTCATTTAAGGAGTCTTCCGACAATGCCTCCTTAACATTCTCAACAGATTCAGTATCACTATCCTCAGTCTCAGAAGTGATAGATTCTTCTATACCATCTTTAGTATTTGTAAGTATAGGATTCTCATTAGGCTTGTCTTTAGGTTGATTACTAATTCGTTGATGTTGTTTTAATGAATTCGGATCTACCTCTCCCAATGAATTAGTAAACCTATCTACATCCCATTTACTTAAGTATAATATACCTATACATAACGCAAAGGTCAATATTACTGCAATTGCCAAAGGTTTCCAACTGTATATTCTAATCATATGACCCCTCTCCGATTCATAGTAATTAATACTAACGAATTTTTTAATTCTTGATGAGTAATAGTATACAGTAAATCAAAATTAAATACACTAAAAGTGATTCTACATTCTGCTCATTTTTTCACAGAACCAGTTTTGAATTGAACATATTCGATTTTTATGATAAATTACCCCGTATAGACTAATAATCAGTTTCAACAGTCCTTGTCTTAACTTCTGAGGAGGAGTTGTACAAATGTTTCGTCGTAAAAAAGAAACTATGTTATCTTCTTATTTCCAGTTATGGAGTGCCTTATGCCTAATCACTTTAATATTTCTGTTACTTACACTATATGTTGATGTTGTTAATGCCAAAGAAATAAAATTTGACAGAGACGTTCTACCAATTTTATCTGATAAATGTTTCGCTTGTCATGGTCCTGATCCTGCTACCCGACAAGCAGACCTACGACTTGACATAAAAGAAGGGGCATTCTCTGAACCAAGCGGTTATCCAATTATTGTTCCTGGTGAACCAGATAACAGTGAATTGGTAATACGAATTACACATGAAGATCTTGATACAAGAATGCCACCACAATCACAGAATAGACAACCTACACAAGAACAGATTGATACTATTATCCAGTGGATTGCAGAAGGTGCGGAATGGGAAGAACATTGGGCATACAATCCTCCTCAACAAATTAATCCTCCAGAAGTACAAAATACTGATTGGATACACAATCCTATTGATAGCTTTATTCTCAGTAATTTAGAAAAAGAAGCACTCACCCCAGCAACTCAAGCTGATAAGCGAACTCTCATCAGAAGATTATATTTTGATCTAACTGGATTATTACCTCCCTCAGGAGAAGTAGAACAATTTATGAGGGATGAACGACCTGAAGCCTATGAGGAATTGGTTAATCGTCTACTGACAAAACCACAGTTTGGAGAAAAAATGGCAATCTACTGGTTAGATCTTGTACGATACGCTGATACAAGTGGATACCATTCCGATGAAAATGTAAGTGTATGGCCCTATAGAGATTATGTAATTAAAGCATTCAATGAGAATATGCCATTTGACCAATTTACTATTGAGAACTTAGCAGGAGATCTACTACCTAACGCTACACTGGAACAAAAGGTTGCTTCTGGTTACAATAGACTCATACAAACTACTGCAGAAGGTGGCGCACAAGCCAAAGAATATCTTGCAATATATGCCGCTGACCGAGTGAGAACTACCGCATCTGTCTGGTTGGGAGCAACACTCGGTTGTGCACAATGCCACGACCATAAATTTGATCCATATACTGCTAAAGATTTCTATAGTTTTGCAGCATTCTTTGCTGATGTTGAAGGTCCAGGGGTATATCGTGGTGGAAGCAAGTGGGATCCAGTTGTGATGCTACCTACTCCGGAACAACAATCTGAATTAGATGAGATTGATGATGAATTAATCAGACTACGCAAGGTTTTTGATTTATCTTCACCAGGACTTCAGTCCGAACAGAAAAAATGGGAAGATGAAATCAGACCTCTTCTTTCCTCAACTGATCCTGCAGATTTTGCTTGGGTTGACGATATACAATCTAATGGCGGAAGAACTGAAGGCAAGTGGAATTTCGTTGAAAAAACTGAAGCACCTGTCTACAGTAAGAAATATTCACGTCTACAAACAGCAAATCCTGACCAACTTGTTCAACATAGCTTCCATAACGCGAATAGGAAATTCACGCTAAATGAGGGTGACAAACTGTTTGCTTATGTCTGGTTAGATCCTGAAAACCCTCCCAAAACTATTATGCTTCAATGGAATGACGGTAATTGGGAACATCGGGCATTCTGGGGTGAAGATAAAATTACCTATGGAGAAATTGGTAGTGACACCCCTGCACATAAACCGATGGGAGAACTTCCAAAACTTGGTGAATGGATCCGTCTTGAAGTTGATCCAGAAATCGTTGGTCTTAAGTCAGGAAGTGTCTTAAATGGAATGGCATTTACACAATTCGGTGGAAAAGCGTATTGGGATATCGCAGGCATTACTACGACTCTCGGTTTCGTTACAAAAAACTCACATGATCCAGCTGTCATTGATGCAATTCAGGTTGATTCATTCGTTAGAACAACAAACCAAAGAAAACAGATTGAAGATTACTATAAGAAAATCGCTCCTGCCCTCGAAGGAATTCGCAATGAGATTGCTTCATTAGAAAAAAGGAAGGGCGAAATAAGGGCACAAAGTCCATATTCTCTTACAACTGTTTCTGTTCAGCCTCGAAGTACACGTATTCTCCCAAGAGGTAATTGGTTGGATGATTCAGGGGAGATTGTTGATCCTATGATTCCTGAATTCATGGGAGATCTCGGTATAAAAAATAGACGGTCAACACGTCTGGATCTCGCAAAATGGGTTGTTTCAAGGCAGAATCCTTTAACTGCGCGTACATTTGTGAATCGTCTTTGGGCACTCTATTTTGGTACCGGTATTTCTCGTGTCCTTGATGATCTTGGGGCACAAGGTGAATCACCTGTTCATTCTGATCTTCTTGATTGGTTAGCAGTTGAATTTATGGATAGTGGATGGAATGTCAAGCATATGGTAAAACTAATTGTTTCTTCAAATGCATACCGTCAATCTTCAAAAACCAATGACATTTTACAGGAAAAAGATCCATACAATCGACTGATCGCACGTCAATCTAACTGGCGTTTAGATGCAGAAATCGTTAGAGACAATGCATTATTACTTAGTGGTCTACTTGAAGATAAAATCGGTGGTCCAAGTGTCAGACCATATCAACCAGTAGGATATTACTCTAACCTGAACTTCCCAAAACGTAAATATGTTCATGATAAGGGTGAGAGTCAATATCGTCGGGGTCTATACACACATTGGCAACGTACCTTCCTACATCCAAGTATGATGGCATTTGATGCTCCAAGTAGACAAGAATGTACTGCTGAACGTGCTTCATCTAATACCCCAATGCAAGCACTTACATTACTTAATGATCCGACCTATGTTGAAGCAGCTCGAATGTATGCAGCTCGAATTATTACGGAGGGTGGAGAATCCTCTGAGGATCGTATAAATTGGGCATATAAACAATCACTATCGCGATTACCGAATCCAAACGAATTAGAATTGATTAGCGGTATGTTTGAAAAGCACAAACTGGAATATACTCAGAATCCAGAATCAGCAAATCTACTAATATCTACGGGTGAATCTCCACAAGTACAAGGGATTGATGCCACAGAGCATGCTGCGTGGACTTCCGTAGCACGTGTGATATTAAATCTTCATGAAACAATTACTCGATATTGATTTTTTCTCGTATTTTTCGTCTGACAAGTAGATTCAATATAGTTATAGAATTACAGGAAATCCAAGTATAGAAGCTTAGGTTTCAATTACAGATTCAATACACCTCTTAGAGATAGTAATAATGAGATCAATTAAGCTACTAACTGTATATTTTTGGTTTACGGTAATAATATCAATTGTCTTATTCATCTCCTCAATCAGACATATACTATTTTTCCATTTATTTCTCCGTGATTATTTCCAACCTAAAGAAGATATTATGAAAGTGCGTTTTGTTATTGATTCTTCATCAATCATGTTTGACATATTATTAACTGTAATATTACCAATTATTTTGATATGGATTCCTTATGTAATACTAATTATAATACGTAATCGCAGATCCAAGTTAGCATAATATTCTATAGAGTTATTAGACTATGATACAGGTAGAAGGATTTTCAATATAGTGGCGAAGTACTTATTATTTCTTGCAATTATTTTAGTAATTATTGGTATAGGTACCGGAATCTATTACGAATTTTCTAATGATTCTACCGGTGACAAAGATAACAATATTAATTGGAAACGTGGATTTTTTAGACTAACATTAATAATATCAATATTAGCAGGTTTATGGTTGGGATCAAATGTTGCGATTCGGATAAAAAATGACAACCTTGATATAGATGATGAGGATTTTGCTTCAAAGTTAAAGAAAAATCCTGTAGGTGCATTCATTGGATTTTTTATATTGATTTTTGGATTCGTATGGCTAATATACTTCATTTTTCAATGGCCAATATACCAGATAATTAAGTTTGTTGTAAATGGATTCCGATAAGTATAAATGAAATCTTAATTTGGAATAGAAATTAGAAATTTCAGTTAAACTCTTCCAATTAAAAAACAGTCCACCTAAGCAATTTTAATTGTGAAGATCACATAGTTTACTTATTTGAGATATGTATGAAAGGGAGGCATTAAGTATGTCATTAGATATTAATGATAAAATAAAACTTCAACTAACAAGACGTACATTCTTAGGAAAATCCGTGCGCGGAATTGGTTCGTTAGCACTTGCTTCTTTACTTTCCCCATCACTATTAAGTGCTGCTCCAAAAATTGAACGGTGGCAAGGAATTATAACTGAACCCCATATTATTCCAAAAGCCAAAAGAGTTATACATCTTTGTATGGCAGGCGGTCCATCACATTTAGAGACATTGGATTACAAACCTAAACTTGCTGAAATGCATGGACAACCGATGCCTATGTCATACACTAAAGGACAACCAATTGCACAACTACAAGGACAAGCCAACGCACTCAAATGTCTCGGTCCAACACATGAATTCAAGAAATATGGTGAATCAGGACAGGAAATGAGTTCTGCATTTCCACATATTGGCAGCCTTGCAGATGATATATGTATTATTCGTTCATTACGAACAGAACAAATAAACCATGATCCTGCACACACATTCATGAATACTGGTACAGCAATATCTGGCAGACCCAGCATGGGTTCATGGCTGCTTTATGGACTCGGTAGTGAAAATGAAAACCTACCCGGGTATGTTGTTCTCGTTTCATCGGGGGGTGGACAAGATCAACCCATAGCAAATAGACAATGGCATAGTGGATTCCTACCAGGACAGTTTCAAGGTGTACAATTCCATTCCACGGGCGATCCCGTTCATTATGTTTCCAATCCTAATGGTGTTTCTAACGAACAGCAGAAGGATGTTGTAGGCACTGTTCAATCATTAAATAACATACTCAATGAAACTGTCGATGATCCTACAATTGCCACACGTATTAACCAATATGAGATGGCATTCCGTATGCAAACAAGTGTACCAGAATTAACTGATGTTTCTGATGAACCACAGGATATACTTGATATGTATGGTGCTAAACCCGGGGATGGGTCGTATGCATCAAACTGTTTGCTCGCAAGGAGATTAGCCGAACGTGGTGTGCGTTTCATCCAACTATATCATCGGGGTTGGGATCATCATGGTGGAATTCAGAATGCAATAAAAACAACCGCTGGATATGTTGATAAAGCAACCGCTGCATTGGTTAATGATCTAAAACAACGTGGGATGTTAGATGATACCTTAGTTATATGGGGTGGTGAGTTTGGTAGAACACCTATGGCTCAAGGAAGTGGACGTGATCATCACATTAAAGGATTCTCTATGTGGATGGCAGGTGGTGGTATACAAGGTGGTATCAGTTATGGAAATACTGATGAATTAGGGTATAACGCTGTTGAAAACATCGTTCATGTCCATGATTTCCATGCCACTATGTTACATCTATTAGGTATAGATCATGAAAAATTGACTTACCGTTTCCAAGGTAGAGATTTCAGACTTACAGACGTACACGGTCATGTTGTACGGGATATCCTTACATAAGGCTGCCACAATATTAGAATGTAGGTTCGGTTCTCAAATCGAACCTACTATCAAAAGGGATTACATTTCAAACTACATTATCCCTGCTGCCCTTAATACAGTCTCCTGCACAATATATTCATGTTCCAGTGAACGATCAGGGGTCTTCTCACCACGTATATCAGCAACAAATGCACGCAGACTTTCTACATATCTTGGGCGGGGTTCAACCGGAACACTCTGCCATCCCTTAACATACCCATCACGATCAGTATCCAAACATAACCGTAACGATGGGGGTTCAAGGGGTTCAAGGATAGCACTACCACGAGTTCCATAGACTTCTAACCTTCTTGCTTTTCCTGAATCTACCTCCAATGAAGTCGATTCAAGAATTGCCAAAGCTCTCGGATACTCAAATACTGCTGCTGTATTATTTCTATACCAAGGTACATCATTGCCATCATGTCTACTAAATGGTGTTACATAGGTTGGACGACCTAACAACGCCACAATAATATCAGTTAGATGACAAGCAAGTATAAACATTATGCCTCCTGAATGTTCACCAAGAGAATCCCACCGTTTCCAATGACTTTCATTCGATGGTCCGGAGGAGATTCTTCCACGGACTGAGAAAATATCACCAAGTTTACCTGAATTTACCCAATCAAGTATAAACTGAAACCCTGCATTATATCTAAACATATAACCGAGTTGCACGAATAGATCGTTTTCTTTAGCAAGTTCTAATACTTCCCGAAATTCATCAAGATTATCTCCAGCAGGTTTGTCAAACCAGACATGCTTCCCATGTTCCAAAATCTCACGAGCAAATGTTAGATTCTGAGATACACGTCCTTGTGCAGCAATTCCAATTATAGAATCATCATTAAGCATTTCTTCTTTTGATTCAAACCAATGAACTCCATCATATATATCACTCTTACCAATACTCTCTCTTACATCAGATGATGGTTCATATACACCTGCAAACTCTATTTCGTTACTCTCTTTCATGACACGCGCTTTCCCAGAAGCATGGTCATGTGAAATACCATATTGTGCAAGTCTCATAATTTCCTCTCCTTTCATATCTCCATTAATTACGCAATAATTCATGCAAATAATACCCTATGTTGATACTGATTCTATCATAACTAATATATTAGTTCATGTGAAAAATCAGTGAAAAATTTGCGTCCTTATGCTAAACTCATGTAAGGATCGTTCTTAATATCCACCCATATCCTTTGTTGAATAAAAATCATCACTTATTGAAGATCAATTCTGTTCACGATTGACCCTTATTCCGCTACTGCAGGTATCCTGTTGAAAACTGAACTGATAAACCTTCGGTTTTATACAAAACCAGATTGTGATCTCTGTGATAAAGCAAAATTAGTAATTGAAAAAATCAAATCTAAATTACCATATATTACTATTGAAGAAATTAACATTACAAAGAATATGGGTATATTTACTGAATATAAAGAAATTATCCCTGTTATTGAGTTTGATGACAAGAGACTATATCAACATAACATAAACGAAAGAAGATTGTTATGGTTATTAAGGTGGAATCATCTATTAAAAGTAATGAATAGGAGTTAATTATGGCATTCCCATCACATGGTTTAACACATCGGTCTACTGTAACGGGTACACGTGGTATGGTTACGAGTGCTCATCCACTCGCAAGTCTGGCAGGTGTTCGAATGCTTCTTGCTGGGGGAAATGCATTTGATGCTGCTGTTGCCGTTGCATCCAGTCTAAATGTAGTTGAACCCTATATGTCCGGAATAGCAGGGAACGGTTATATGCTGATCTATAGTGCTAAGGATAAGACACACCATGTCATAGATTATTTAGCAACTGCTCCATATAATGCAACCCTTGATGCCTTTCCAACAGAAGATTCCCAGAAGATTGGTATCCGATCTGGAATGGTTCCAGGTGGTTGTGGGGGATGGCTTGCCTTATTGGAACGCTACGGTAGTATGGACATTTCAGATGTATTCACACCAGCAATTGAATTGGCTGAAAACGGTTATGCTGTAACTGTAAAGAATGCTGATTTTATTGCAGGGGCACAACCCTATTTCTCTAAGATTGCTGAAAATGTCATTGCTTCACGAGGGAGAACTCCTAAACCCGGTGAAATTCTAATACAAAAGGATTTAGCTAATACATTTAGAAAGATTGCTGAAGGTGGAACTGAGGTCTTTTATAAGGGCGAAATAGCAAAGGAAATTGTAAGGTTTTCTAAGGAAAATAATGGTTTAATCACTGAAGAAGATCTTTCTGATTTTAAGGTAGAATGGCAAGAGCCATTATCTATTGAATACAAAGATTATAAAATCTTCTGCCCTCCACCTCCCTGTTCAGGATTTCAATATCTTGAGACTTTCAATATTCTTGAAAACGACGACCTCAGAACTCTTGGACATAATACACCAGAATACTTACATCTACTCATTGAAGCAATTAAACTCGCGAGTGCGGATCGTGCTGAATATGCACCAAGACCTAACCCGCCAATTCAAAAACTCCTTTCTAAAGATCATGCTCAATCACTTAGAAAAAGAATTCCTGAAACTGCTGCTATTAGTGGTGGAGAACGTTGGACTAAAGATAAACTACCTGGAGAAATAATCCCCGATGATTGGACAACAGAGTGTACAACTCATTTTGATACTGCAGATGCTGAAGGGAATATTGTAGCTGTAACACAAAGTCTTGGACAACCATTTGGTTCAGGTACAATACTTGGAAATACCGGTATGTTCTTAAATAATTTTATGAACTGGTTTGATAGAGAACCTGATAGTCCTAATGTTATTGGTCCACATAAACAAATTGAGATGTGTATGGCACCATGTCAGGTATGGAAGAATGATAAACCTTTTGCAGCTATCGGCACTCCTGGTAGTCACGGAATCCTACAGACAACTCTCCAGATGGTTTTAAACCTAATTGAACACGGTATGAATATTCAGGCTGCCATTGAAGCACCACGGATTCGTCTCATCAATCCGGGGACACATGTGGCTATGGAAGCACGGATTCCACTATCTGTCCGGGAAGCATTGATTGCAAGAGAACACGATGTAGAGGTATTACCTGATTGGACTGCAACTGTTGGAGGTGGACACGGCATCGCATTTGATATTGAAGAGGGTACATTCATGGGTGGCGCAGATCCAAGACGCGATGGATACGCAATTGGTATATAATCTTCAAGTATATATTTATCCTAACAATTTTCTATACTATATATACTTTCTCTATCTATTTGAGGAACTACAATGAACCATCCTGCTCATATTGTTGCTGTTTCAGGACTAATCAATCATCCGGATGGAAACATACTACTGATTAAAAGTCCTCGTCGCGGATGGGAATTCCCTGGTGGACAGGTCGAAGAAGGTGAGGATATCATTCATGCATTGATCCGAGAAGTACAAGAAGAAACCGGGGTTAATGCATCAATCGGTTCGTTGGTGGGTATTTACTCAAATATAAAATCACCAACAAAAGTGATGTTTGGGTTTCTGGGAGATTATCTCTCAGGTGAATTAGAAACCAGTGAAGAAAGTTTAGAAACAATTTGGATTTCTCGACAATCTGCACTACAGTACATCACCAACCCTGCAGTTTCCGACAGAATGAGAGACATGGTCGATTTTTCTGGACGCGTCATTTACAGAGTATATACCACAAACCCTTATCACATTTACCAACAATGCTACTTATAATTTACTCAATCGACTAACATGCACCCACATTTATAATTATTCAAGATGCTAATTTTTTTCTATATTTTTCTTAATGAAAAATGCAATATTTTATATTCATAAATAATACCATTTCTAATTGACAAACTCTCACTTTTTTGTACCACAAACTTTCAGTTTGTGTCTTCCATGTTTCATTCCTAACAGCAGGTAATGAGATAATCATAAATAGAAATGGTATAACATTATATATTGGAGCGAAAATGAATACAACACGGATTATTACATTATTTTTATTGATTGGATTAGGATTAACTATCATAGGTGGTTGTGAAAAAGTTCAGAATATAGTTACAATTGATGAAATATCACAAGAAGAACTCGATTCCCTTAATGTTACGATGGTGTATCCAAACGACTGTGTAGGCTTGGCTGCATACTGTACGGAATTTCACATTGGAGTACAGAAAGCTAAGAATGAAATTGGGATTAAACTTACAGAATTAAACGGTTTAGAAAATGATCCTATTGCCACAGAAATGATATTAAGTGAAGCAGCTCAAACTTCTGATCTTGTCTTGACCGCAGGATATCAGATGGGATCGATTCTTGAATCAGTAGCTCCAAAATTTCCTAATGTGAAATTTGCTATCTTTGATGTAGTTATTGATTTACCAAATGTCGCTTCTGTTAACTATAAATCAAACGAAGGATCTTTTCTGGTTGGATCCATTGCAGCTTTGAAGACTAAGTCCAATAAAATTGGTTTCATTGGTGGTGTTGATGTTCCATTAATACGTGAATTTGAAGCAGGTTATATCGCCGGTATTCATGAAATAAATCAGGATATTGAGGTAATTGTCAAGTATATAAGTGATGATGTTACGGGGTTTATTCAACCGGATAAAGCAAAAGAGATTGCATTAACTCTATATGATAGTGGAGTTGATATTATATATGTGGCTGCAGGAGGATCAGGACAAGGTGTACTTGAAGCAGCACAAGAAAAAATGAAATATATCATTTGGGTTGATTCAAATGGAAATCATCTTGCACCCGGAATTGTATTAACAAGTATGGTTAAAGAGATATCATCCTCTGTACAGACAATCATACATGAAACAGTGAACGGTATGTACATGCCAGGTATACGTTTTATTGGTATAGAAGGAGGTGGGGTTGATTATACTTTAGATGAACACAATCAATTAAGCCTGACGAATAATATTATAAACCAAATCGAAAATATTAAAGAAAAGATAATTGCCGGTGATATAATTGTACCAGACACTGTACAATTACCACGGCAATAGTTTTCAAATCATACCAGTCATTACTAAAATAATCCGAATCGTTGTAGAAAATGACTGGGTAGAATGTAAAATAAATAATTCAATTAGAAGGAATTTAAAATGCTAAATCAATATCCGTATCCTGAAGCTGATGGCAGACGGAGTATTTTATCTGGAGTAATCCTATCAATCATTACTTGTGGAATATATAGTCTCTATTGGCAATACAAACAGATGGACACCCTAAATGTTTGGTTAGGTAGAAATGACTACTCTTTTTGGTTATGGTTAATATTCTCAATTCTCACTTGTGGCATTTTTGGAATATACTATGAATACAAGATGGCTTGTGGAATTAATGAAGTACAAAATAATAACGATATATTACATGATCATAACCTACCAATTATATGTGTTTTATTAGCGATTTTTGGGGTTGGAATAGCATCTTTAGCAATACAACAGTACCAGATAAATAAACTATATGGGGACACATCGGATGGTTAACCATAAGAATTTATCCCGTGTTTTTGTATTTGGATTGATTATGGTTGGAATTTATTCTGCTTGGGTTGGGGTGATTCCTGAACAGGTCTCATTGATTCCCTGTCTATTCCATACAATTACGAATATCCCGTGTCCTGGGTGTGGAATGACACGGGCATGTCTATCCATAACGCAAGGGAATTTCATGCAAGCCTATATGTTCAATCCTTTTGCTTTTCTATTAATTGCTCTTGCGTTGAGTGTAGCTCTCTTTCCAAATAAGTCTAAATACGTTTGGGAAAGTTTATCAAATAAGGCACGAAATTGGATACTTATTTTAGTTCTTGTAGCTTGTTTGTCAACCTGGGTATTTAAACTACTGTAGATTTTACCCTTTTATTTGATATGTGGAATTATCCCACTTTTCACCCAACCCGGTAGGTTCGGTTTGTAACCGAACCCATAGGCGTCAACTTAGCACCTTTCCCAAACATGATAGGTTCGGTTTGTAACCGAACCCATAGGTTTCAACTTAGCACCTTTCCCAAACATGGTAGGTTCGGTTTGTAACCGAACCATAGTTGTCAACTTAGCACTTTCCCAAACATGGTAGGTTTGGTTTGTAACCGAACCATTAGAAATGGTATAAGTTCAGAACAACTAATTCGGTAATATCGAAAAACTTCAAATCGGATCGGTCTCCGAATTAAAAGGTATTGGAGATTACTCTTCGGGGGCAAGAAATTGATGGAATCGTATCTCCCCATCTTTTACAGTGTTGATAACAAGACTCTTAATTGCATGTCGATTCGCATCAAAATGAGATAAATGAGTCGCTCCTTCATAATCCTGAGTTGCCATAATCTGATCGCGAATTGCAACAGGATCGTTATCCTTTGTACGACGCATCGCTTCAATTACAATGGTAACAGCATCATATCCGAGTGCAGCCGGACCGTCTGGTGGAATACTATAACGATCAATATAGGCATCAAAAAATACACGTCCTGATTCACTGTGTTGACCACCTGCTGAGAAGTGATTTGTAAAGAAACTCCCTTCAACTGCCGTTCCGCCAATTTCAAATAGGTCTGGTCGATCCCAACCATCACCCCCAAGAAATGTCGCAGAGATATTAAAGTCGGTAGAACTTGCTTGTTTCACTGCCAACGGGAATTCAGATCCTAAACCTGGCAAAAAGATCATATCAACAGCAGGATCAACTGCATCTATTGCCAATAACTGATCAGTAAAATCTGTAGCACCAGTCGCATAAAATTGATGTGTAGCAACTGTACCTCCTTGGTCAACAAAGCTCTCAACAAAAACCTTTGACAGTCCTTCTGAATAAGTGTTTCCTGTTTCTGTAAGGACAGCGGCGTTCTTTGCACTCAGTTCCTTAATGGCAAAATTCGCAATGATTTTTGCCTGATACGGATCTGTATATGCACCCATAAACGTAAAATCTCCACCTTCTGTAACTTTTGGATTCGTCGGATAGGTCGTCAATAGCGGAATCATGTGTTCTTGAGCAATCATACTCACCTCCACTGCTACATCAGAGTAGTCCGGTCCCACAATTGCAAGTACACCCTTACTTATTAGATCTTCTGCCTGTTTTACACTAAATACTGGATCTCTATTATCATCTCTTATAAGAAGTTCTATCGGGGTTCCATTAATACCACCATTCCGATTCGCAATCGCAACACCTATCTCAGCACCATTAAGTGTTGTTCCTGGATCTGGAGGACTATAGATAAAACCAATTTTAACTGTATCAAGTACTGCAGGTTCTAAATCAACTGGAGTTACGACTTGTTGTATCCTCTCACATCCAAAAAAGAAAATACTCATCAGAATAGCCGAGATGAATATCCTATATACTGTAACATATTGAAGTGGCTTTCTAAAATATTGAAATATCAATCTATATATCCTTTCATGCGTTGTTACCTATTGATTACACAATACGATTTCATTCTTTATCTGCCCATGAGAATTGTACCCTTTTCTCCTACGATCCACCCTGTATTATTGAGAAAAAATATATCTTGAAGGTTTTGGGTTGTTGGTGAAGGATATAGGTTCCACTCCTTACCACCATCCATCGTGTGTAATATCAATCCTTCTTCGCCAATTGCCCACCCAACCTGTTCATTTAGAAAGAAAACATCACGTAAGCTCTGCTTGATATTTGATGGTTGATGCATCCAAGTATTACCTCCATCAATGGTATGAATAATTAATCCATTTGTTCCAACTATCCAACCATTTAACAAATCTGTAAAATGAACTTTAAATAATGGTTGTTCAACACCACTAATCTGGCGAATCCACTGTTTTCCACTATCTCTTGTATGTAAAATCTCACCCATCTCTCCAACAACCCATCCATAACTTGAATCCACAAAATACACACCCCATAGGTGTTTGTCAGAAGGATTAACTACTTTCTCCCATTTCGTACCACCATTCTCTGTATGCAGGATAGTTGAAACCCCTTTTTCATTGGTTCCACCAACTGCCCAACCTTCAGCAGGATTTACAAAATGTAAATCTAATATACCTGGAGGTTTAGCCGAACCAGAACGAATCCTATGTTGGATTCCCCATGTAGTTCCACCACTACTGCTATAATGTATTTTTCCTCTACTTACAAGCCAACCGTTCTTTGGAGTTAAAAACATGACTCGTGTTAATGTATCTGTCAACCCATTCTTATTTCCAAGTTGATTCCAAGTATTTCCTCTATCTGAAGATGATAAGACAAGACCATCATCTCCAGATATCCACCCATTTTTCTTATCTAAAAAATAGACACTGAATAAATGCTCTTCCGTTCCACTATCAATCTGTTGCCATTCAACTGTTTTTGAATCATTCGAACAACCTAAAAAATATATTGAGATCAATATTAAAACAAAAATATAAAATTTACGTAGCATCTTTTAACTCCCAGACTGATAAAATGATTGCTTTTATCGTTTAATCTATGATAAATTAATGTAACTTATTCACTCAGATATGTCAACATAAAACGCTTTCTATACATATACAAAGTTTACGTAATTACAATAATTCCAACCCTCTACGGTTCTACCGATTCTGCATCAAAGGAAGGATTATTAAGTAAGTCCTAAAACTATATTATTCTTAAAATGAACTATCTCATAGGTATTGATGGTGGTGGAACAAAAACTGTTGGACTATTAACCACTATTGATGGTGAAAAAATTGCTAATATATTGGATGGACCCTCTAACTACCATGTCGTAGGGGTTGAAATTACACATCAGGTATTAAAGTATATTATAGAATCTCTTACTTCCCAAATAGAGACTACAAATAATAACATTGTTATATGTATAGGGATGGCAGGATTAGGTCGTGATGATGATAGGAAGGTTATCAATGAAATCTGTGATAATATGGAAATCACAACACAGAGAATCCTTACTCACGACGCACATATCGCATTAGTTGGTGGAATAGGTAAACCCGAAGGGATAATTGTTATCTCAGGTACAGGATCAATCGTCTACGGAATTGATTCACATGCAAATGAATTTCGAGCTGGAGGGTGGGGTTACCTCATCGGAGATGAAGGTAGTGGATACGATATAGCAATCAAAGGATTACAAGCTATCGCAAAAGCAACGGACAACCGAAAACCATCAACTATTTTAACCGAATTATTTCTTACAGAACTTAATCTAAATGATCCAAAACAATTGATTCGGTGGGTACATGCAGCAGATCGAGATGAAATTGCACAACTATCAAAAATCGTATTTGAAGGAATGAAGAATGGTGACAGCACCGCAATTGGGATCATCGAAACTGCTACAGATGAACTGGTGTGTGCAATTGAATCAGTGATAAAACAAGCTTCGTTTCAAGATACAATTAATATTGTCCTGAATGGGGGAAATCTAATTCATCAACCGCTATTTTCTGAAAATCTGAAAAATAAGATTTATGATAAAATGGGTAATATATCTGTATTATTTCCAAAAAATGATCCTGTTTATGGAGCAATATTGTTAGCAAAATCATATTTCTATAAGAATACTTACGCCAATTAGAATAAAACTCTTGATTACCGAACAACAAAACTCAATATCCATAAATATAGATATAAAAACTATTCCTGAGATTGTCAATATCTTCAATCAAGAGGATAAAGTCGCTATTGATGCTGTGGCATCTGAATCAGATGCGATTGTTATGGCTATAGAGATGATTGTTGAAGCATTTAATAATAAGGGTCGACTGTTCTATATTGGTGCTGGAACAAGTGGTCGACTTGGTGTGTTAGATGCATCTGAATGTCCACCCACTTTTAGTACGGATCCAGATATGGTACAAGGTATCATCGCTGGAGGTGATAAAGCTCTACGAAAATCTATTGAAGGAGCAGAAGATAAATCCGAAAATGGAGCAAATACTCTAAGAGAATTTAACATATCATCCAACGATGTTATAATAGGTATTGCAGCAAGTGGTAGAACTCCCTTCGTTCTCGGCGCATTAAAAGAAGCATATTCTCTCAAAGCAAAAACAATACTACTCAGTTGTGTACCACCAACAGATGATTTGAAAGAATATGTTAATCACTTCATCACACCCATCGTCGGTCCTGAAATAATCACTGGCTCTACAAGGTTAAAGGCTGGTACTGCAACAAAACTGATTCTAAATATGCTTACAACAATTTCAATGGTGAAAATTGGTAAAGTATATAATAATTTAATGGTAGACGTTCAGGCATCAAATTCAAAACTAATTCAAAGAAGTATACGTATTGTGCAATCAATTACTGGTGTTGATTTACAAGTCGCTCAAGAGACTTTAGAATTGGCTGAAGGGAGTGCAAAAACAGCAATAGTTATGATTGATAAAGGAATTAACAGAGCAGATGCAATCAATCTATTAGATAAACATAATGGATTTCTAAGAACAATATTAACATGAGCTGATAATAAGTATAATTCTCTTTGTAGGAGGGAACTCCGATTCCCGATTGTTTCTAACGTACATTGTGTCTCGGATATCGCTGCTACAGGGATTTTGTGTAATTCTCTTTGTAGGAGGGAACTCCGATTCCCGATTGTTCCTAACGTACATTATGTCTCGGATATCGCTGCTTCAGTGATTTTGTGTTATTATTCTCAATGTTCACTATAACTATAATTCTCTTTGTAGGAGGGAACTCCGATTCCCGATTGTTCCTAACGTACATTATGTCTCGGATATCGCTGCTTCAGTGATTTTGTGTAATTCTCTTTGTAGGAGGGAACTCCGATTCCCGATTGTTCCTAACGTACATTATGTCTCGGATATCGCTGCTTCAGTGATTTTGTGTAATTCTCTTTGTAGGAGGGAACTCCGATTCCCGATTATCAGTATAAATCTAAGTCTCTTTGTAGGAGGGAACTCCGATTCCCGATTGTTCCTAAAATACATTGTGTCTCGGAGATTGCTATTACAGAAATTGCGTCTGATGTATGAATAATTTAACAAAATTTCAGAGGAGTATCAAATTATGAGTAATACTACGAAGGTTGGTTTAGCAAAGACCGGAAGAAGAAGATCTAATGTTTACCAATCATTAGATAATATTCGAGATGACATTACACCCAGAATACAAGATCAGGTATTATTAAAACCGAATTTCTTATCAAACACTAACCAACTCGCATCATCTCATGTAGATGCAATACGTGGAACTTTGGATTTCCTTCTAAGTACACCCAATCCACCAAAAGAAGCTATTATTGCTGAAGGAGCAAATGAATCCTTTTCTGGTGAAGCATTCCAAGTATTTGGTTATGAAGCCCTTCAAGCAGAATACGACATACCTATAAAATTAATCGATTTACATACTGAAACTGAATGGGAAGAAACTAAAGTGTTTCTCGCTGGACGTTCTGAAGAAACTGTACGTATGCCAAAAACCGTTCTGGAATGTCCATGTACTATTTCCATCGCTATTGCCAAAACACATGATGCTGGTGTGGTTACGCTTGCAATGAAAAATATGATAATGGGTACAATTCATAAAGATGATCGGATTAAAATGCACGGTTATCTCAGTCATGCTGATAGAGAATTACCTCGAGAAGCACAAACACTAAACATTAACTTGCTTAGACTCTCACGCTATCTCAAACCTGATATCGCTGTTGTTGACGGAACATTGGGATTGCAAGGAAACGGTCCAGGTGGTACAAATTCTGTTCAACTTGGTATTGCAGTTTCAAGTGGCGATGTTTTTGCAGCGGATGCTGTAACTTCTAAGGCTATGGGTTTTGAACCATTAGATATAGGTTTATTCCATTATGCTACTGAATTAGGCTATGGGACTGCAGATATGAATAAGATCGATATAATTGGTCCTACTGTTGACTCAGTTACTGTTCCATTCAAACCTCATGAAACATCTGAACTTCAGTTTCAATGGCAGGATATAGATTCTGAAGATTACCTTACATTAGAATAATACTATCTTATTCACGTTAGTCGCATATATTATTTATATCAATGTTAACGATAATGCTTGGTAAGGTTCTATATTAAAAGGATTAATATGAAACGTATATATTCAATAGCTTTACTTCTGTTTTTAATTGTTACAACACCTGCTTTTACCTGGTGGAGTGGAGGTCATGACATCCTCACGCAAGCCGCAGTAAAAGCTTTACCGAATGAAATGCCTGAATTCTTTAGGTCTACCAATGCTGAGAAGATGATTGCACATTGTGCATACGATCCTGATGTATCAAAAAACCGTAATATGGTGAATGCTCGGATAGCTGAACATGGAGAACATTACTTTGATCTTGAACTTATTAAGGATAATCCTATCCCCGAAAATAGAGATGCATTCATTAAGCTCTGTGCAGAATTAAATCTTGAACCAAGTAAGGTAGGATTTCTCCCTTATGCACTTGCAGAATGGACAGAAAGGCTTGCAATAGCATTCGCAGAATATAGAAAATGGCCTGATAACCCAATGATTCAGTATAAATGTTATCTATATGCCGGTTTTCTTGCACATTACGCTCAAGATATGTGTCAGCCTTTACATTTAACTGTAAACTTTAATGGGATTGCTCAAAAGGATGGTTCAATCCTTCATAAAGGTATTCACGAAAAAGTAGATTCTTCCATTGAAATCCTTAAGTTTAAACCTTCTGAACTGGTTAAAAATCAAAGTATCAAACATGTGGAAGAACTATTACCAGCAATAACCAAGCAAATACAAGATGGATTCAGTCTTGTTGATAGAGTTTATGAATTAGTCGGAGACTATGAGAAACTTAATGCTCCAAGTCAGGAATTAATCGACTTTACAACAGACAGATCAAAGGAATCTGTTCGATGGACATCATCCTTATTCTATACTGCTTGGAAATTATCTGAGACTATTTCTCTTCCCGGTTGGTTAGAACGTTAACTACACTCATTGATAGAATCTTTATTCTCTCCAAACCATTAAATGTGGTTTGTAGGTTGGTTAAGGTACGTAACCCCATAGGTGTCAATTTAGCACCTTTTCCCATAAATGGTAGGTTCGGTTTGGAACCGAACCGGGTTTCTTCGCAATCTTCTGGCAATGGGAGGATTTCTATAAGTGGTTTCCGTGCCCACAAGACTTAAGAGGGTTTTGTGGTATTTACTGTAGCTACTTAAGATCCGATGCGGTTCCAAACCGCATCTACCAGATCTGGGTTTACGAAGGTTGTCTTCCCTTAAGTTGACACCTATGGGTTAAGGTACGAAACACAACATTATGTGAAAGTTGACAAAATGGCTTTGATATGATATGCTTGAAGTATGTCAAATAATTTAATTCTTCCTGGTATCACCCCAGATGCCGAATACGATTTTGGTGATATTGGGTGTGGGGATCTCATCATTGCACTTCTGAAATCAATGAGATCTTTGGATCCAGGACAAGTCGTACAAGTGCATGCAACTGACCCAGGTGCTCCTGTGGATATAGCTGCATGGTGTAATATGATAGGCAATGAACTTCTCCAAGATTGTTTCGGAGAAGATAATGCCTATTTTCTTATTAAAAAAGGAGATGCTTCTTAATGTCGAAGTTAATGATTAGCATTACGCACGCACAAGACAATACAGATAAAGCTACTGTAGGTTTTGTCGTAGCAAATGCTTCTGTGGCATCTGGTATTGAAACCGTTATTTTTCTCAGTACTGAAGGTGTAAACCTATGTCAGACTGGGTATTCAGATGATATTCATGAAGATGGTTTTGCACCCTTAAAACAACTAATGGATGACTTTGTTGAAGTCGGTGGTACTATTTGGGTATGTTCCCCCTGCTTCAAAAAGCGGAATCTTGATGAAAATAACTTAGTTGATGGGGCTGTAATTGTTGGTGGAGCAAAAGCAGTTGAATTTCTTACAACTGGTGGTTCTTCTATTACTTATTGAAGAAGGGAAAAGGAGTTTCTGCTGTCAGATGCAGAAATATCCAATTGGGATCAGTTGAATCTCAATTATAAGCATAAGGTTTCCCTCCCTTCTTGGTATAGTTTGTCTAACTGCAGTTTACAAGTCATATAAAAACTTATCTATAGGGAGGGTTATCTATATATAATTAGAAAATTTAGCTTACTCCTACCGCTTATTACCCTTCAATCAAACAGATGCATCTAAAGAAACAAACAAGCAAATCAAAAAAACGACAGTCATGATTCTCGGTAGTTGCCATTTTACAATTACCAGACTGGAAACAATCAATTCTAAAACGGATGATGTACTCATTCCTAAACGCAAACGCTATTTTTTATGTATATAACACGTATCACTAAATCCGTCGATAATTGGATTCTGTTAATTATCGGTGCTGGATATGTTTATTTGGTGCAACAGTTCCTTGAGGAATTGGGAGACTATATCATCGAAAATCCACTCAAAAACCTAAAAACAGAGGAGATCACTTGATGAAGCACCAAACGAAACCGATAATTATGATTCTGGGTAGTAGCCATCTGGCAAATCCAGGAATGGATGGAACAAATTATAAAATGGATGATGTCCTCGCTCCAAAACGTCAGAGCGAGATTGAGCAATTGGTAAAACAACTCACAGAATTTAAACCTACCAAAATGGCTTTTGAGATAGATTTCTCACGAACCGCTGAGACCAACGCAACCTATCAAGACTATCTCAAAGAAGCCTATGAACTCAAACGCCATGAAAGTGACCAGATCGGGTTCCGGTTAGCCAAGCAGATGGGTCATTCAAAGGTATACTGTGTGGATTATTTCCGAAACTATTCTGAGGAACCCGATGGGTTTTTCCCAAAGGATTTTGATTGGGATTTGGTAAGTCCCGGCAAGTTCGCAAAAGAACACAATCAGGAGCATCTCATGGGACAACCTTCTACGGCTGAAGGGAAGGTTACGAAGGATTCAGATGGCACAATATGGATTGAACCTGAGAAATACGAACCGATAACCGACATGTACAGAAGACTCAATCAGTCTGAAGGCATACGCGCTGACCATCAAGAGTATTTGCGGATGGCGCGTGTTGGACTCGCTGATCAGTACCCAGGAGCCAATTGGGTTGGACGTTTGTGGTATACTCGAAATCTCAAAATCTTTGTGAATCTGACGCGCATCACCGAATCCGCCGACGATCGCATTCTGTTGATTATCGGTGCCGGACACGTCTTTCTCGTCCAACAGTTTCTTGAAGATTCAGGAGATTACATTGTCGAAAGTCCACTCAATTACTTGGATGGCGAGGGGATGTAGACTTCTTAAAAGAATAAAATCATAACAGGATCAAACAATTTATGCGTGAAGAAGACTTAATTGCCCCAGACTCACTGCAGACACCACATATTTGTGAAGGTGGAAACCTTGATTGTGGTTCTGGTTTGCTTCTACTAATACGGAAATCAATGGAGCAAGTGCCAGATGGTGAAGTACTTGAAATTAGAAGTACCGAGATAAGTGTAAAAGAAGACCTACCTGCATGGTGTAGAATGACAAAAAATCCTTACCTCGGGTGGAGGTCTGTCCCTGAATTCAATAGATACTTTGTCCAACGAGGTGAAGATGAACAAGATACCGATATTGCTTTTAAACAAGCACGTGATTACCGATGGCAGACGCGCATTCATTGGGATGGTGGATTACAAGTCAAGGTATTTTGTAGAAATCATTCATGGTCAGTCGGACAACCCGCAAGTTTCGATGTACGTGATGCTGCCCCCAGTGCAGTTGAGTATGTCCTTGGGGCACTTGGTTCATGTTTAGCAATGGGGTTTCAGATTAGAGCATCCCAGCAAAAAATTGAAATTGATGAATTAGAAATATCATTAAGTGGACAGATTGATAATATCTTTGTGTTCTTAGGTACAGAGAAGGAGGGACATAGTGGATTCAAAGAGATAAGTGGGACATTATATGTCTCCTCCGATGCGGATGACGAAGTATTAGAAAAACTATGGCAGGAGACACTAACGGCATCCCCAGTGACAAATACACTAACACAAGACACAAGCATTAGTGTAGATATACGTATAATTTAGTGTAGATATTAGTAAAATAATGTTAATTGTACATTTTAAGGAAGAAATTGTTTGATTCGATAAATTCTACTTATACTACGACGGTAGGTACGGTTTGGAAACTATCCACAGGTGTCATTTTAAGGAAAACCATAGGTGTCAACTTAGGGTATTTTTTAGTGCAGAATGCCTCCTCAGTCCCGTAGGGACGATATGTTTATAGCAGCCGTTATCCTGACCTTTCTTGAGTCCTGTAGGGACAGAATGTTTATAGCAATCTGTTATCCTGACCTTTCTTGAGTCCCATTGGGACGAAATGTTTATAGCAAGAGTGTATACCTACATATTGAGTCCCGACAAATGCCACACGCGCATTTGGCGTTGATTTGGTAGGGACGGAATGTTTATAATGGGGTTGGGGTATACACATTCCGTTCCCGACAAATACCAAACGCGTATTTGGTGTTGATTCACGGAACTCAAAAGGTTGTATTGACATTTTCTCTATACACATTCCATCCCTACGGGACTGAGGAGATTTTCTGCATTTGAAAATTCCTTAAGTTGACACCTATGGGTTTGACACTTTCAATAAATTAGTGTTATAATTCAACACGATATTAAGTTTCCACTGATTATGAACGGGTGTTTTCATGCTTCTTTCTGTCACCGTAAAATAGAGGAAAGATTGTGAATACGAAAACTCAGAGTAAAGTTTTCATCTCCCATGGAAACGACGAGGAAGCTATAACAACTGTTGCTAAGTTTGTAGAGAACTTGGGTTTAAGGGCAACTGTTCTTGATGTACAAACAACTAACGGTTTAACGGCTATTGAAAATCTCGAAAAATATTCTGATGACACAGAGTTTGCAATTGCATTGTTGACGCCTGACGATGTTGGCGCTTTTAAAGATGAAGCAGGACGCCAACTCAAACCACGAGCACACCAGAACGTCATCTTTGAACTTGGTTATTTCATTGGTAAACTGGATCCTAACCGAGTATGTCTTCTGTATAAAGAAGGTATTGAATTACCATCATATATTCCTAAATTAGTCTATGTACCTATGGATAGTGCTAACGATTGGAAATTTAAACTTGGGCAAGAAATGCGAAACGCAGGATTACCAATTGATATGAACAAAATTCTATAACCAAAATATACTCGGTGAAGAGATAGCCTGTCTGGAAATACCCAATAATTAATCCAAATCTGATTTAACACACTCGTAAATTATTGATGTAATACCATTTCTGATATATAATGTGACTCTTGTAGCATAAACTTTCCAGTTTGTGCAATATTCCGCTTCATTTCTAACAATTTGTAATAGGACAAAAATTAATTGAAATGGTATAACTTTAGTTCTGGTGTTGGTTTATTAAGTGTTCCTTGTGTAGTGCAACCGTGAAAATGTGGAAAGTTATGTATGAAAAATGTAATACGGATCAGTTAACAATTATAGAAAGTCGACACCAGAAGCTGCAAAAACAATTGGAAAACTCACCTAATACAAACTTGTCAATTCAGCAAAGACAATTGGAAAATTCATGCAAACTATCTATAACCTTTACAAATCTCTTTACCGATGAACTAACGGGGAAATCTTTAGGAAAACAACTTGCAGACATATTAAATAAAGATGATGGCATTTATAAAACTCCTGAGAATATTAAGAATTCAACATTTGCAGATTTGACGAACATTTCTAAAGAAATATTCAATCATCTACCTAACCCAATCACTGGGTTTTCTACAAAATCAATTCTCCCTACTTTAAGCAGCATCACTCCCCTAAATGTTATCATTCCACACCCGGTTGACAACCCAATTTTGCCCTTAATACCTGAAGAACTCCGCACTCTATCATCGCAACCAACTCCAATTGTTTTGCCCAAACTGTTCATATTGTGGGTGGATTTGCTGGCGACTCCAGCCAAATTGTGGCTATTGGATAGTCCATTTTAATATTATAGTTTTCTTTTTTTCGAATACTTGACCAGACAATATCATTTCTTTTATACTGTTCCTTAGTAGTTTTTGGAGATACAGTATTTTGAGCAAGAAATATAGAGTCGCATTGACAGATTCGGAACGTAAAGAACTGAATATGTGTAATAGTGAAGCGAAGCAAGTAGATTGACAATTTACAAAAGAGGATACCCGCATCCGATTAAAACACCTATATCGGTAATATTAGAGTGGACAGACTACTACTTTAGATGAAACATCTTGCGGGGAGAGGCAAAACTTACATTAAACTATAAACTATAAACTAAAACTCAAAGGAGATATTATGCTATATTTTATATTAGGACTTTTTGGACTTAGAAATGAAATCATATTACTTGATAAATTAGAAAGGAAGTTGCCCCCAAACGCCCTTCAAAACGAAGTATGAAACGAATTTTAGGAGAACATTTCAATAAAGAACAATACCAACAAGATAATAATGAACACCTTGTGTTAGAGTGTTTATATGATGGTAAACAACGGAAATACGACTATTTAATTGATAATACAGGATTAACGCATCAACAATTAATTAAAACCTTAAATGTTTTGGAAAGACATAGACGTGTAAAACATAACTGTCATACAAAAATCCACTTACGAAAATACCGTATCAATTGGGGTAATTGGTAGTTTCAAAAGACTGTGTAGAGACACATGAAACATGTGATTCTATTGTTGGCAAATATTCTGATATTACAATTTTCTGATATTGTATAAACTCAGAAACATCATAGATCATTTCATTTAACGATTCAATACTATCATCGTGTCGTAACCCGTTATATAAACATGTGGTCGGAAATCTATGTTCTAATATTCGTATCAATTCCTATACCATTATATAAATGGTAAACACTTGATAGTCTTATTAAGGCAAATGACAAAGGATTTCTTTCAAAGGATTTAACAGTGCAAGTTCTCCTTGAAGGTCAGTCTAATATCCACCATGTGTTTCCAAAGAAGTATCTTCAAAATCATGGTCTTACGAAAAGCAGCTAAAATCAGATTGCTAACTATGTCGTCATGCAGAGTGAAATTAACATTGCAATTAGTGTAAAACCTCCAAACATTTACTTTTCTGAAGTAATTCAACAATGCCAAAATGGGAAATTGCGTTTAGGTGGTATTACTGATTCAGATCAATTACATGAAAATTTGAAATCCTAATGTATTCCTGATGGAATGGAATACAATACTGCAGATAATTATGAAGAGTTTTTGAAAGAAAGAAGACAATTAATATCGTATAAAATACGCGACTATTATAAGACACTTTAGCTATTCAGTTGATACAGTTTAATATTATTTCACATATAATTAATCGGATAATTAACAACAATATGGATAAACCTAAATATGGATAAACCTACAACAAATAAAGACACAATGAACATCATTGTCAACCCAAACATCTCCCCTGATGAACTATTCACTTTCTACGAAAAAAACAATATATGTGAAGTTGGATTTGGAAAAGAGGTTGCATCGCGAATATTGGATCATCCACATCTCATAATTGCCGCTTATATGGAAACAAAACTTATCGGTCTTGCACGTGCAACTTTTGATGGACTCTCTGCACATATTATGGAATTTTCTATAGATATACAGTATCAAGGTGGAATACAAAAATACAACAACGGATCACTGATTGAAGCTGATGAAGAACAGGTTGGATATAAATTAGGAAAAGTCCTCATTAGTGAATTAGAAAAAATGGGAGCAACATTCATCACTGGTTACATAGTAGAAAACTGTGAAGAATCATTCTATAACGCAATTGGTTTTAGCAAAAATGAAGGACATCTGGTCTATTATATTGACAAACGACCCTACACAACATAATCCAAAACGGAATATAAAATGCAAAAGTATGAATATAAGACAATAAGACTTAGTCAGAAGGGATGGGGGTTTAAATCAAGAAGCATTCCAGAACTGGAAAGCACTCTCAATGAAGAAGGAAAAGAAGGATGGCGATTATGTAACATCGTTCAACCAGCTGCAGCATTTGGCGAAACTACCGCAATTATCATAATTCTTGAAAAGATAATTGAAGAGTAGGAGTGTCTTAAAAACCTACCCTCTAATGAAAAATGCATATAGACAACCATTATTCTCTAACAGAACTTCCAACTCACCTCAGAAATATGAACAAATTGTTGAAGTTTACACTACAACACAGCAAGTCAAGATATGATTGAAAAAATAATTTGAAGAAATATAAATAATCATACATCACATATATGAAATAGAGTTGACAGAATAGTAAACATACGTTACAATAACATATAGAGAATAAATAAACTACTCATGCTAATATATAATATCAGATAAAACAATAGATTAAAGAATGAATTACTCCGTTATACAAATGACAATAATACAACACAAACCAAATCGGCAATTAAGAACTAAGGTATCTATAAAGAGAATTTTTTAAGCATAAAATTAGAGAAATATATAATGACTATTTACAATAACGATCCTAAATACAAAACAGTCTTAATATTAAAAAACACCCAATCTTTGCTGGTAATATGCAGGTTGGAGTTGTCAAATTCTGCAAGGATAAAAAAAACACAAAATCACACTTTTTGGAAATTCTTATAAAGTCAATTCAAAGTGGAGTAAAGTCAGTCTATGACAGGGGTTAGAGGGGTAATTTACGCCAATTTCAATGACACAGAATGTGTCAAAAAGTGTAACTTTTTCCCTTTTTTCATCACTTCTCGTCACATGGAGAAATATAACATTTTCACGATTTATCATCTGGGAATTTAGGATTAATAGTCCGTTTTTGCACCTTTATTAAGTTGTCATATATTAGGATTAAAAGTTAAATCTTTTACTATGAGATCTAATACCATTTCTATTAATTATTGCCTCATTACAGGTGTTAGGAATAAAACGGAGAAAGCACAAACTGACAGTTCATTCAAAAATAAAGAAACTTGTCATTTAGAACTGGTATAAGGAGTCAATCAAGAGAACTTTTTTTAATATTTTACACAAATTCGTAAATTGTTTGTAAACACTGACCAATACTAACATCACAGCCGCAATACTAAATTAGGCGTGACAGAAAAAAGTTACGATTTCGTAACTTTTTACATAAATACAAGAGCTTTCTAATGACTATCCAATGCATTCAAAATAATCTTAAAAACATAAACAATATCACCTATACCATTTCTGAGAAAAAAAGCTGCATAGACGGTTTATGGGGATGTCATCTAATAAGGTACACCCTAACAGTTTATGTTACAATAATGAGATATTATTATTTAGAAAATGTATTACAAATGTCTGTATCGGATACGCTCCAAAAAAAAGAAGAACGACACAAAATCACACAATTTAAGAATTCTTACTATTCTAAAAAAACAAGGACGAACATAGACTGTGACAGGGCGGACACCCGTTTTCATAATCCTACAAAATGTAGGAAAAAGTGTAACATTTTTAGCTATATAGGTATAAACATATAACATATGTGATACATAATAAACCAATAAAAATCTAAAATTGTCATACGAATTCTATGTAATTAGTTCCCATTATATACACTCTTAATCACCATTCTGATAGGGGAGTTATCCTGAATTTGACACCTATAATTGTTACACATTATCGAACAGATGAAAACAAAGAACACTGAAATATCGGTTTTATAGGGATATTCTACATTTATAAAACACCCTCACTTACATCATGTAAGATATTTCATATCAAACTGATGTAAGTAATATTTTATAGTTTATTTTACGAAAGGTATATCATTAATGAACAACTTACCCCAATTTCCAGTTACCGTAGTTGGAAGTATGCCACGTTCAAAGATTGTGTCACGCGCGCTAAGAAATAAAGGAAAAGGTCGTATAAATGACCAAGATTTTAATGCTATCGCTAATGATGCTGTATTAGATTGTCTAAAAATACAGGAAGATAATGGTGTAGATATCGTCAGTGATGGAGAACAACGAAGAGATAATTTCTATTCTTTTATTACGGGTTGTATTGATGGAATTCGGTTGATGACTCTGGCAGAAATGCTGGATTATGTTGAGGATAAAGCTGCATTTGAACAATTGCTAAATGCACTTGATGTACCTGCTTTTGCTCTAAAGAATCCTGTGGTCGATGGTAAATTAAAACGTACAACACCCCTTGTATTGAATGACTTTTTATTCCTAAAACAACATACCTCTAAACCGATAAAAGTCACCCTACCTGGACCATATCTACTCACACGGTCTATGTGGGTTAAAAAGTTATCCTATGACTTCTACCCAGATAAAGAATCGTTAGGAAATGATGTTGTCAATATATTACGACAGGAACTACAGGAGTTAGAAAACGCTGGATGTGACTATGTACAATTTGATGAACCCGTCTTGACAGAAGTTGCTTTTACAGGTCCACATGAAACCCATACATTTATGTGTGCAGCGCTTTCTGAGAAAAGTAGTCCTGAAGAAGAACTTAACTTTGCTGTAGAACTAATTAATCGTGTTGTTGAAGGATTCGATGATAAGATCAAGACTGCTTTGCATGTGTGTAGAGGAAATTGGAGTCAGCAAGAAGATGTACTGCTCCGCGGTTCTTATGACCTTCTAATTCCATATTTCAGTCAAATGAAAATAAAACAATTCGTATTGGAATATGCTACAGAACGAGCAGGTAGTATTGATGTCTTATCTGAACTACCACCAGACAAAGAAATTGGTTTAGGGGTGGTTGATCCAAGAACAACGGATGTTGAAACTGTTGTATTTATAGTTGATAAAGTAAAATCCGTATTGAAACATAGGAATCCTGAACAAATTTACCTCAATCCAGATTGTGGTTTTGGTACTTTTGCTGATCGACCCGTTAACACAATAGAAATAGCAGTAGACAAATTAAGGGCTATCCATCAGGCTGCAGACAGACTTAGAACTGAGTATTAGACCTTACGAGGGACATTTATTTACGTTCCCTCCTCATATATCCTGCTTGTAATACTTGAGATATTTATGCTATAATGACTTTACAATACATACAGAATTCAACAGATGAAGGAGAAGGTTAATTGATTAATATTTTCGGTGAAGCATATAATAGAATTCAACTACTTCACCACATAGGTGACATCTCACAAGTCGCCGATGCCAAGTGTTATCAACTATCAAATGGAAATGAAAAAGGAACTGATGCTATCGGTTTCAGAACTGGATCAGGTTTAAATTTCACTGTTCTACCAAATCGTGGTATGGATATCTCCTTTGCCGATTATAATGGTATTCCTTTATGTTGGCGGTCCAGTACAAGTGATGTAGAAGCATCCTTTTATGAACCAAGTGGAACTGGGTGGTTACGCGGTTTCTATGGGGGTTTATTAACCACATGCGGAATGACACAAGCAGGTCCCCCAAATACAGACAAGGATGAAGAGCTTGGATTACATGGTAGAGTATCTCACATACCAGCAAAAAATGTATGGGTTGATAGTAGATGGGAAGGCGATAGATATATCTTATGGGTTCAAGGTAAAGTTACTGAAACTTCTGCCTTAGGAGAACACTTGTGTCGTACGCGGCGAATTTGGACAGAATTAGGTTCAAAAAAGATTCACATTGAAGATATCGTTGAAAACTTAGGATATAAGGAATGTCCACATATGTATCTTTTCCATATAAACGTCGGATACCCAATCCTTGCAGATGGAAGTGAGCTAATATCTCCTTCAACACAAGTAACACCCAGAGATGAACCTGCAAAAAATAACCTAAATAACTATAATATCGGTGAACCACCATCAGTTGATGCACAGGAACAAGTTTACTTTCACGAAATGGAACCAGATGTTGATAACCATATTCGTGTAGCACTAATAAATCGTAGATTTAATAATGAACAAGGGATCGGTATTGCAGTTAGATACCATAAAACCCAATTTCCCCATTTTATTCAATGGAAATTGTGTGGTCAAGGATCCTATGTTATGGGATTGGAACCATCAAACTGTAAAGTTGCCGGTAGAGCAGAAGAAAGAGAACAAGGAACATTACAACATATCGAACCTGGTGGTCGACGACATTACGAAGTTGAAATTAGTGTATTGACATCTTTAGCCGAAATTCAAGAATTAGAACAATTAATAACAAAAAATCAGTGATGACAATCCATAAGACGGAATGTCTTCGATCATCTCCCAAGGAGAAATAAAATGAAAAAGAAATTACATTTCACACTACATCCAATCGCAATCATTATAACGCTACTTCTATTTGTAGTGAGTGTAAACCTCCCCTCCATAGCACAGATATCAGATGAAAAGATTTCTGAACCAAGAAATGCTGATCAGGCTGTTCAGACTGTTGCTAAAGACAGTGTGTTGAACTTAATTCCTGACAATTCATTAGGAGTCATTTATTGTCCCAGCCTGAAGGAATTAGATAAAAAAATAAATGATGCCGCATTAATGTTGGTTCCACAAATTGGAGTTTCTCCAGAATTACTCGCACAAATCCTCGCGGAATCCTTTGGTGCCGGTTTTGCCAGTTTATCCGAGTTGGAAGAAATTGGATTAGATATTGAACAGGATTTTGCTGTCTTTTTCAACAGTTTGGACCCATTTTATATTTCAGCTGCTGTCCATTTGACCGACCCTGATGCAATGATAGAAGTAATAGAAGCAGAAGCTGATGGTGGTGAACCGAAATCATATAATGGGGTCTCATATTGGACAACTGCAGATGAAAGTGGGAGTTTTCTTATCATTGACAATATACTTATATTTTCACAACTTGCCGATGTCTGTGAAAATGTCATTGATATTTCTAAAGGAACTGTACCCACAATTGTCAATCATCCCGATTATACTTCTTTCATAGCAAATGTTTTAGATGGATTTGATCAGTTATCTGTATATTTCAATCTTGAATCTATAATTGAACCATTTATAGAATTATTTGAAATGGAAGTTGAGTCCTTTATCGATACTCTTGAAAGCGACCCATCATCGGCTAATTCAAGCCTTGCAGTTCAATTATCAATAGATCAATTCATGGAAATAGTTAAATCTTCAAAGTCATTTATGGCAACACTTCAAATTGATGGTACTGATGTACAATTATCTCCATTCCTAAAATTCAAGGCTGATTCAAAAATACAAGACACATTTAATGAATTCATTCCAAAGGATTTAACCTTGTTGAATGACCTACCCAATAATACTTTTATTAATGGAAGTTTTCAAGGTGATGCAAAATTCCTAACAAGAATCTCCTTATCTTGGATGAATATGTTTATTGAAGAATCATCTGATAATGATCCTACTCTATCTGAACATTTAAATGAAGTCACAAAACAGCTTGAATCTGTTAATGAAGCATTGAAAAATGAATGGAGTTTTTCAATGATTATTAAGGATAGCATCATCCCTGATTATATTTCTATTGTTGGAATAGAAGATGAAGCTGTAGTTGGAACATACTTTAAAGAACACCTTATGACAAATCTTGAAAAGAATATGGATATTATGAAAACTGCAATGGGTGATTCTCCACAGATGGCAATCTATGATGGGGTTTATGAAGGTACGCCTTTAGTTCATAATGGAGTTGAGATTAATAGTATAATATTCCCTAATTTCGGATCAGCTTTTGTAGACGTTCCACCAGAAATGCATCCCCTTCTACCCCAGGAATGGCAAATGGCATATGCTATTTCAGATGGTTTCCTCTATTTCGCTGGGGGTTCTCCTGAACAGATAAAAAATGCATTAGATATAAAGACACAATTAGTTGAAAATGTTGGAGAAAACCAAAGTTATCAGAACCTAATTGAGAAGTTAGGCACTGAAAATAACTTATTCATCGGTTTATCTCCACTTAATATAATCAAAAGTGTCATGAATTTAGTAGCAAAGGCTATACCACAAGGTGCAGCTGAAATGGAAATGGTCTCAGGTATGTTAATGGGGATTCCTGAAACATATAGTATCGGTATTTCTGGAAAAGTTGAAGATGGTGGAATTGGTGGTAACCTATTAATCACTCTTGGTGATTTTCAACAACTAATTCAAACATTCATTATGATAGATCAAATGGGTATGTAACAAATACTCTATAAACTCGTCCATAGGCACTTATGGACGAGTTTTCTTTTAATCCTATCTCAATAATAATACCATTTCTGATATATCACGACTCTTTTTTGTAGCATAAACTTTTAGTTTGTGCCACACAACACTTCATCTATGGCAATTACTAATGGAACAAAAATTAATAGAAATGGTATAAGATATGCAAACTACTCATAAATACTTAGATCCTGTAACATTATCAAGAATAGGTGGAATGGAACTTGTTGCACGCCTTGTCGTAGAAGGATTTGTAACTGGGTTACACAAGAGTCCTTATCAAGGATTCAGTGTTGAGTTTGCTGAACATAGACAATATATGCCAGGTGATGAGATTAAATATATTGACTGGAAGGTATTTGGAAAATCTGATAGATATTATATCAAAAAATTTGAGGAGGAAACTAATTTAAGAGCATATATTCTACTGGATACAAGTGCATCAATGAATTTCAAACATACGGATACATCTATTACCAAGTTTGAATATGGTTGTTACCTTACTGCTTCACTTGCATACCTTATGCTAAAACAACGAGATTCAGTTGGGTTAGCACTTTTTGATACAGATATTACAGAGTATATACCTCCCAGAGGTACTGCCAAACACCTTCGGGCTATTATGAATACTTTAGAAAGTGCTACACCTGGACAAGAAACCCAATTAAGCAGTCTATTTCATGAACTGGCAAAACGGATTGTTAGACGGGGTTTAGTTATAGTCATCTCTGATTTACTTGATGAACCTACACAAGTCATCTCTGCATTGAAGCATCTACGACATCAGAAGCATGAAGTCATTGTATTCCATCTACTTGATAATGCAGAATTAAACTTTCCATACAATGGCTCCGTCATTTTTCGTGACATGGAAAATGGACAAACTCTCTCCACACAAGCTGATACTCTGAAGACCGATTATCTAAATGGGTTAAACCAATTCATACAAAATTACAGACGTGGTTGCGGTTCCAGCCAGATAGATTATGTTCAGATTGATACCACAACGCCGTTTGATTCAGCTTTGTCCGCTTATCTTTCACACCGGAAGTAAATATTTACTTAGACATTCATTGGCGTCTATACAAATCAACCCTAAGATATAACTGTTAAGTTCATAATTTCCAAAAATTGACTTTATTATCTGAATTTGATATAGTTATACCATTTCTGATATATAATGTCTCTCTTGTAGCATAAACTTTCCAGTTTGTGCCACATTCCACTTCATATCTAACAATATGTAATGGTACAAAAATTAATAGAAATGGTATTATTACAATTAAGAAATACTGATAAGAGTTTCCATATACAAGGATTATACCAATGAAGACATACAGAGTAGCAATTTTAGGTTGTAGAGGAAGAGGTACTGCTGCAGCGCGTGCTTATCATGCACATCCACGCACAGAGATTGTCGCTCTCTGTGATTTAGTTGAGGAACGAAGAAATACATTAGGTGATGAAGTAGGTGTATCAACAAGATATGCCGATTTAGATGTAATGATCAAGGATACTTCACCGGATATTGTTGCCATCCCAACAGGTACAGAATTCCATTATGATCTTTGTATGCGTGTGTTGGAACATGGTGTACACATTGAAGTTGAAAAACCGATGTGTATTGACCTATTACAAGCTGATGATGTCATAAGAAAGTCTGAAGAAAAAGGTGTTCAAGTTGCTGTACATCATCAAGGGAGAGTAGGTTCATCTATGCAAGCCATCTCTCGTGCATATAACGAAGGTAAAATTGGTGAATTACGGTATATGTATGGTAGTGGAAAAGGTTACTATGGTGGTTATGGGTTGATGAATATTGGCACGCATATGTTGAATAACATGCTACATTTTGGGAAAAAATGTGTTAGTGTAGCAGCACATCTAACCTCCGGTGGCAAATCGATTACACCAGAAGATGTTGTGCCATCACCAAGTGGTATGGGGACAATCGCAGGTGAATATATCACTGCTACTCTCCAATATGAAGGAAATGTCACTGGCACATTGCTTCAACATCGCTTTAATACAATGGATACAAATGCTTATTCAATGGAATTATTCGGTACTGAAGGAAGATTATTTTGGAAAAGTGCTGGTGCATGGCTATTACCTACACCACATTACTTACCAGATGGAAATAATGACAAATGGGAATCGTTAGATCTTGTCTTCCCTGATCATTACAATCCAAAAAGTAACGCGTCTCAGGACGATTATTGGTTCGTAGAAGATTATGTAAATGCTTTAGATGAAGGTAGAGAACATACCTGTAGCGGAAAGGAAGGACGACATATCATTGAGATGATGATGGGAATCTTTGAATCTGCAGCCTATGGAGAAAATGTCAAACTTCCTCAAGAAAACAGAACGCATCCTTTACTCAGATGGCGAGAGGAAAATGGATTGCTTCCACCAGATGAAATGCCAAGAGGGTACGGTGAGTGGGTAAATTTAGAAACAAAAAGAATAAACAATTAATCCATTATATGGAAATTACGATAACATAATCTCTTGGATAACCCTATTAGTATTTAATCCCGATTCTCCTGAACAACGAATCGGTTCACCTGTCCTAAGATGATTTACAAAATCACGTACAAGACCAGTATGTGTATAAGGTAAAGGTTCCTGGGACATATCTACAATACCATCAGAGTTATCTTCAACTGTAAGGTTTCCTGTATTTAATGGTGAACATATTAGACGACCTTCTGTTCCATAGACTTCAATCTCATCGTTAGAAACCCCTACATTCCAGTTGATATTTGCCACTGCATGTGTACCGTTATGGAATCTGAGTGTGAAAACTGAGGAATCATCAACCGGTAATGCCGTTTGAACCGTTTCTGCAAAACCCTTCACAGTGTCTATTCCATCCATTAGAAAATCCAATAAGCTTATCCGATGACTACCAATATCCATTAAAACTCCACCACCACTAATCTTCGGATCTATCCGCCAATTCTTCAAATCTGCTCGATTAGGATTATAGTATGAAGTACAACTCACACGTGCCAAGACAACATCTCCAATTCTACCGTCATTCATCATATGTTTCATCTTTTCTATATTTGGATAATGGTTACGATAATATGCAACCATTAATGTCACACCTGAATCCTCACATGCATCTATCATTTTTTCACACTCTTCAACATTCATAGCCATTGGTTTTTCACATAGAACATGTTTGCCAGATTGGGCTGCGCGGATAGTCTGATGACAATGGAGATATGGAGGTGTTGCAATATATATTGCATTTATATCATCATCGGATAGTAAATTGTCAATATCTGTATAGTATCTCTTTGCGCCATGTCTTTCAGCGAAGGATTCTGCTTCAAAACGATCACGACGCATGACTGCAATTAATTCTGAATCTCCCACAGTATATAGGGGAGGACCACCTTTATGTTCCGCAACATTACCACAGCCGATAATTCCCCAACGTAGAATTGACATAGTATTTCCTTTTGATTTAAAGTAATTTTGCGGCTTGCTATGAAACCTTACTAACCATAAAATAGTTACATTATCTATTATAGTATTACTGGAGAATCCTTATGGAAAAGACAACCACACTTACTGAAATCGCACCATTCTTCATTGTAGATAATCTATCTGAAACCTTAAAATTCTATAATGAAAAACTCGGTTTCAAGACAGATTTCGTTTATCCAGAAGATGATCCTGATCCATTTTTTGGAATCATTAGTAGAGATAGTATTCGATTACTACTCAAAGCTATCACAGAATATATACATCCAATACCAAATCATACCAGACATGAATGGGCATTATGGGATGCATTTATATGGGTTGCAGATCCAGATATACTATATGAGGAATATCAATCACGTGGCGTTGAATTCCATGAACATATTGCCAATACAGATGATAATTTACGTGCATTTGAACTTAAAGATAACAATGGCTACATGTTATGTTTTGGTAAACCGCTCTAATCCTATTCCTTATATTATTGTTGTTTAGATAATTCAAGAGCAAAATCAATATCTTCTTTTCCTTCGACTTTCATTCCTAATGCTCTCTTTGCTGAACCACGATTCACATAGGCATCAATATACTCTGAATCCAATCGTATCGCCTCATCAAAATCTAAAATCGCTATTTCATACTTTTTCTGCGAACTCCTTGCAATACCTCTTTGAGTTAATGCATTTGGTGAATTCGGATCAAGATGGATTGCCTTATTATAATCTTCGATAGCCTCTTTGTAATTCCCCATAGATCTTCTCACTGTTCCTCGGTTGATGTAGGCTTCTGAGAGCTCCGGTTCCAAACGAATTACAGTATCAAAATCTATTAAAGATTCTTTGAAATTACCAAGTCTATGATTAATTATCCCACGACTGATATACACATCAACGAAATTTGGATTTAACTTGATTGCTTCATCATAGGCTGAAAGAGCTTGATCATTTTCTTCCTGTAGTGAATGTAAATATCCAATAGAGAAAAAGGCTCGTGATACCAATTCACTATTTTCACCCGTTGCAGCATTCGCTATAGATCTCCACTTTTCAATTGCTTGTATAATATTCCCATCATTTTGTAATTTATAGACTTCAATTATAGCTTTCTCCTCTCTGGAAAATTCTGGATTATTCTTTATATCTTGAATTGAATTATTGATAATTTCAACTTTATTCGGATTATTAAAATCTTTACTTGTTAATTCACCTACTATGACACCTAACCGTTTATGATATTTTTCAATTTCAGTTAGGTATACTTCTGCTTGTTTCGAATGGTCTTCTGCTTTAATTGCTTCCTGTTCAGCGTTCTTTGCATATATTATTGCAGATTTCTTAACTTCTTCAATTTCGTTATATACAAGATAACCTGTAAATACGACAACCACTGGAATTAGAATAATAAATAGTAATAATGCTATACAAATTATAAATAATAGTCTATTAGTTGAATTGGATTGAGTCTCTGCAAAGTGACTCCTAAACTCATTTAAACGTTGTTGAATCGTAGTATCAAGAGACTGATAAAGTAATTGGTTATGAGAAGCTGAATTTTGAATAGTAGAATCTGGCACATTATCGGGAGGATGGGATATTTCCTCAGATGAACTCTTTTCCTTTTCCCTATCTTTATCTTTCAATTTTCTTCTCCCCTAAACTATCCTTAATAGAATTTATCTCTAAAACACATTGTCTACTCTCTTTATTATATAGTTTTTCCGTATTTTAGTTTGAATACATTCAAATCTAATACATTTATTTTCGCTATTGTAACAGAAAATGTAATAACAGTCAAATTATCTAATAATTGTCCATCCTAATTCCAATATTTCAATGTGTCAATATTAGACCAATGTATATATCAGTTAACATTGCTAATAATCTTGAAATCCTATTACTGTGTATATATAATATTCTAAAATTCCATTGGTGAATTAATAGTGAGTGACGTCCCCAAAACCCACCCTCGATATTTGTCTTTAAGTTTACGGGATCAGATTGTCAAAGGTGTTGAAATTGGAATAACTTCTGTTCATGGTCTTATTGCACATGGACGCGGAGAAGCCTTTGATTATCTTATCGGAGAAAAAACACATGCCTTTGCTACCCATGCAATTCAGGCCGCATCAGTGATGCTTAAACTCGCTATCAATCCTGTAATATCAGTGAATGGAAATGTTGCAGCTTTAGTTCCAGATGGATTGGTAGAATTGTCCGAACTACTCAAGGCACCACTTGAAGTCAACATATTCCATACAGAAGATGGTAGAGAACAAAGAATCTATGAACATTTATTAGACAATGGTGCCTTGGATGTACTAATGCCTACAAAAAACGCAGAACTTGACTATATTGATTCTAATCGTAGGTATGTTAATCCAAACGGAATTTTAAAAGCTGATGTTGTATTCGTTCCTCTTGAAGATGGGGACAGATGTGAAGCATTAAGAAAAATGGGAAAGCAGGTTATAACAATTGATCTGAATCCTTTGTCTCGTACAGCAAAACAAGCAAGTATAACAATTGTTGATAACGTAGTTCGCGCTCTACCGATTCTTTGTAGAGAACTCAGATCTATAACCAGCGAATCAGTACATGGAGATGTAATTACAGAATATGATAACGAAAAAGTCCTGCAAGATGCATTACATCATATAAGTAGAGGTGCAAATGGCTAAGAGAACACAACAAAGTGTTAAGCCACATATTCTATTAATAGGATTACTTCTGGTCGGCTTCAATAGTTATTGGTGTTTAATGGGTACAGAAGTGTGGCACTCAACACAGTTGACTATTGCATCTCTGTTCTTTAATGCTGTATTTACATTACTTGTTTTTGTTTTACTCAATCTTCTATTCCAAAAATTCATTCCTCAATTAGCAATGTCCGAGGCAGACCTACAAACCATATATGTAATGGTTGTAATGGTATCAACTCTCAGCGGACATACTATGATGGGGTACCTAATACCTGTCCTTGCTCACACATTTCAATATGCAACCCCAGAAAATGAATGGTTATCTCTATTTGGAAATAACTTGCCAAATTGGATTGCTGTCAAGAATCCTCGTATACTTGAAGGATTTTACAATGGAGATTCATCCCTATACAATCCTGATACATTTAATGCATGGATTCCTCCAGTACTTGCGTGGTCTGCTTTTGTTATTGCCCTTTGGCTTACTCTCTTAGCTGTAACCATATTCCTACGTAAACAGTGGACTGAAAATGAACGGCTAAATTATCCTATTGTTCAGTTACCTTTAGCGCTAACAACCAATCCCAAACGATTCTTTAGTTCACCATGGATGTGGCTTGGCTTTGCAATTGCAGGAAGTGCAGAACTACTGAATGGATTAAGTTTCCTATTTCCTGAAATTCCCTCTTTACCTATCAGGAATAAGAACCTTGGACAATTCAGCTCTAAACCGTGGAGTGCAATGGGTTCAATTCACATTTCGTTCTACCCATTCAGTATAGGTTTGATGTTCTTTACACCGCTTGATCTGTCATTCTCATGCTGGTTTTTCTGGCTACTATCTCGAATCCAGTTAATCGTTACAGATATGATAGGTGCCAGAAATATCTATGGTCTTGAACAACAGACTGGTGCGTGGATTGCCTTTGGGTGCATTCCATTGTGGATGGGAAGACGATATTACGGTGGTATCATACGTAAAGTCTTTGGTATGTCTCCAAAAATTGGACAATCTCTTCCAGATGATTCAAGGGAACCAATGAGATACAGATCCGCTACAGGATTGTTTGTTGTTGGTTTATTATTCTTATTTTTCTTTTGTTATCAAATGGGTATGACTTTTTGGGCAATTAGTTTATTTTTCATACTTTACTTTCCTATGATCATAGGAATTACTCGAATTAGAGCAGAAATTGGACCACCATTGCATCAACTTATACTTGTTGACCCTGGACGTACAATGGTATTAGGACTTGGTACACGTAGATTAGGATTGGGTAATCTTACAGGACTAACATTCCTATATCCATTCGTAAGGTGTTTCAGAGCACATCCAACACCCAGCGAATTGGAAGCCTTTCGATTAGCAGAACGGAGCAGAATTGGGTATCGACAATTACTCATAGGGATGATTCTCGCAATTGTCGGTGGCATAATAATTACCTTTTGGGCATATTTACATGTTTTATATGATATGGGGGCAGGAAGTAAAGCACGTGGATGGATAGTATACATGGGGTGGGAGACCTTCAATCGATTACAAACCTGGCTCGTAAATCCGCGTGATACTGCTGTCCCTGAACTTGGAGTAATTGGAACGAGTTTTCTGTTTACCATATTCCTAATGATAATGAAGACTCGATTCTTATGGTGGCCATTGCATCCCGGTGGTTATGTTCTCATTAGTGGTACAGGGATGGGGCGATTATGGTTTACTATATTCTTAAGTTGGTTGGCTAAAGCAACAATTCTGAAAATTGGCGGAGTTAAATTATATCGGCAAGCACTTCCCTTCTTTTTAGGTTTAATATTAGGGGATTACACACTTGGTTGTGTATGGAGCTTAATTGGTTTAGTGCTAAAAATACCAACTTATATAGTATGGCATTAGTCCCAAATGGATCTATTTTATACTATATGTCTTTAATCAATACCTTCACCAATAATAGACATTCTGTTAGATTGTGTTTTGTAGTACATTCTGTTAGATTGTGTTTTGTAGCACATTCTGTTAGATTGTGCGTTGTAGCACATTCTGTTAGATTGTGCGTTTTGTAGCACATTCTGTTAGATTGTGTTTTGTAGCACATTCTGTTAGATTGTGTTTTGTAGCACATTCTGTTAGATTGCGTTTTGTAGCACATTCTGTTAGATTGTGTTTTGTAGCACATTCTGTTAGATTGTGCCTATTGTCAAAACAGGTTAAATGGTAATTAAAAATACTTCAACGAAAACCTGAAGTTATTTTTATTCATAGAATCATACAATATCCCAGAGAAATGGTAGATCAACAGTATGTACTCATTCAACTGAAGCATTCAAAAATGGCGAAGGTATTGTTTAATTTTAGATCATTACTTTAAGGAAAATTTCATGCTAAAAGAAACACTTAAAAACCGTTTAGATAAACATGCTAATATAGAAAGGAAGTTATGGTTTGAGAATTATATTAAACATAATACCAAATATAGAGGAGTTGAACTTCCGATAATACGAAATGAATTAAAAGAATGGTACAGTGAAGAAAAGCTTGAACAACTTTGCCTTGAGGAACAGTTAGACTTGGCACTATCGTTCTTTGAAGAGGATTATGCCGAAGATAAATTTGCAGGTATTCTCTTCCTACAGTTATATCTCTATAATAAAATTGATTATAAATACTTACTTTCAAGATTAGAATCTATTTTTGAAAAAGGATACATCTATGATTGGAGTGTATGTGATTGGCTATGTACACGTGTATTGAGAAACTTAATAAAAGCTAATGGGATGGAATGTGCTAAAGTCATATCAAAATGGAATACTGCTGAGAATGTTTGGCAAGCAAGATGTTCTGTTGTTGCTTTTACAAATATCAACAAAGAAAGTCAATTTACACAATTGATCTTAGAATCAAATGCCATTCTCATTAAAAGAGAAGAACGATTTGCAAAAACTGCAGTCGGATGGTTATTGCGAGAAATATCAAAGATCGATCAAAGTATAGTAGTTGATTTTATAAATGAATATGGACAACATTTTTCTAAAGAGTGTTTAGAGAATTCTATCAAATACTTTGCAATAGATGAAAAGAAAAAATTGAGATGTATAATATCTAAATAAAAAGTCATTTATGATGTTAATTCTGTTCTTGTCCTTTGTATTGTAATTGATACAATCTGTGATATATCCCTCCCTTTTGGAGTAACTCGTTATGTGTACCAGACTCACGTATCTCACCTCTATGCAGGACAATTATCTTATCCGCATTTTGAATAGTTGATAGACGATGAGCTATCACAACAGATGTGCGTTTTTCCATTAGCCGATTCAGTGCTTGCTCAATTAGAATTTCAGTTTCTGTATCCACGCTTGAGGTAGCCTCATCCAGAATCAAGATACTCGGATCAGATGCTAAGGCACGAGCAAAAGCAACCAACTGTTTTTGGCCAACAGACAATCCACCACCATCTTCCTTAATCTCTGTATAGTAGGCATCGGGCATCTTTTCTACGAACCTATCCAAGTTGACATACTTTGAGGCACTATGAACATGTTCTGAAGTGATTGATGTATCACCTAAGCTTATATTTCTTTCAATTGTATCAGAAAATAAGAATATGTTCTGTTGAACTATACTGATCGCTCCACGCAATTCCTCAATACTCATATGTTGAATGTCGACACCATCAATTAATATCTGTCCTTTGTTAATATCATAGAATCTACACAATAGATTTATAATTGATGATTTACCTGCACCTGTATGTCCTACAAGAGCGACTTTTTCGCCAGGTTTTACTGTGAAAGAAACATCTTTTAATACATAATCGTCGTCATTATATGCAAACCATACATTACGAAATTCTATATCCCCTTTCAATTCCTTTATATTCTTATTTTCTCCTGTGGATACAATGGATGGTTCAGTATCAAGTAGTTGGAATATACGCTCAGAAGAAGCCATAGCATTTTGAAAAATAGTGTATTTTTCACTGAGTTCCCTTATAGGCCAAAAAAAACGTTCGGCATATCGGATAAAAGCCACCAACACACCAAATGTTAAAGCATTTTGAATAAGCTGTCCACCACCATACCATATTATGACAGCAGTTGCTAATGATGCCGTCACTTCAATTAATGGAAAAAAGATTGAATAATAAAATATACTTCTAAGATTTGCTGCTAAGAATCGTCTATTTCTTTCATTGAATCGATGGTAACTCCGTGTTTCTTGAGCAAATAGCTTCATTGTTGTCATACCAACGATATTTTCTTGAAGGAATGCATTGATTCTGGCAAGTTGTTTACGTTGTTCTCTAAATGCTCTTCGAGAATATATTTGATATATTAGTGTAGCAACAAAGATAATTGGTAATACCGTAAATGTTACCAAAGCCAATTTCCAATTAAATAGCAGCATTACCACCATAATACCAATGATATTCAATAGGTTGGCAAAAACAGTAATTACCCCTGAAGAAAATAACTCATTGAGTACATGAACATCACCCATAACTCGGGTCATAAGTCTTCCCACTGGATTCTTATCAAAATACTGTACATCCAACTTTTGTAAATGTGTAAAGAGCGTATGTCGTAAATCTCGCATGACATGTTGTCCAATCATCTGCATCTGGTTTTCTTGAAAATATACAAATATAAACTCTCCTACTAAAGCTGAGATTAGAAAAGCTGCAATCAAACTTAAACCGTTTACTTGTCCAGGAACAATATGTTTGTCTATAGCGATTTGCATCAGATAAGGACCAACCAATTGAGAAAGTGTACTACCAACCATTAAGAACCCTATAAGGACGAGTTTCCATCTATATGGTCCTAAATATGCAAGAAGTCGTTTCATGAGAACCCTGTCATATACTTTACCAAGGTCCTGTTCCTCTTCGCTATATTCATAGAGTTGAGTTCCCATACCAAACATAATTCAATTCCTTTATAGTTCTTCTAATTCATCGCGTAGTAGTTGTGTTTCATACATTCCTGTATAGATTCCATCTAAAGCCAGTAGTCTTTCATGAGTGCCAGATTCAACTATACTCCCATCATCTAATACGATTATGTAATCAGCAGATTTTACAGTGGAAATCCTGTGAGAAATGATTATAGTTGTCCGTTCCTTCATAATTTCACTTAATCTACTAAGAATTACATCTTCAGTTTGTGTATCTACATTTGCAAATGCATCATCCAGAATTAATATTTTCGGTCTAATCAGGATAGCACGTGCAAGTGCACTTCGTTGACGTTGTCCTCCCGAGATAGTCATTCCACGTTCACCAAGTAGGGTTTGAAACCCATCAGGGAATTCATTTATTTGAGATAGTAAGTCAGATGTGTGTGCAGCATCTCGTATTTCTTCATCGTTTGGCGTATCAACACCATAAGCAATATTATTACGTAAATAATCTGAAAATAGGAACGGTTCTTGTTCTACAAAACCGGTATTGGATCGAAGTGTGTTTAATGGAATATCTTGAATATCTACTCCATCAATAAAGATTGTTCCACGCTCAGCTTGTCGGATACGTGGAATTAGATTAACAAGTGTCGATTTTCCTGAACCTGTACTTCCCACTATTGCAAGTGTTGTACCTTGTGGAATTTTCAGATTTATATTTTTTAATACCGGCGGTCCACCGTTATAAGCAAAATTTAGATCTTTAAAAATAATTTCACCTTTTATCTCTTTCATATTCCATCTAACAGAATCTCCGTCATAAATTTCAGGTTCTTCATTTAAAATAGCATTAATTCGATCCATTGATGCAGCACCACGTTCGAAAGTATCTACAATGAAACCTAACATAAACATGGGTCGTACGAGCATTAGAAGGTAGGCATTAAAGGCAACAAATTCTCCTAAAGTAATTATTTCTTCGATTACATGAACTCCACCCATCCATAAGAGTACTGCAACGCTTATACCTGGAAAAAAACGAAATAAAACAAAGAAAAAGTTCCTTAGACGAATTTGTTTATAATTTCTAATTACGAAGTCTTGATTCAGTTCTTGAAAATGTTCTATCTCACTGTCTTCAAGGGTGTAGGCTTTTACGACGCGGACACCTGATAAGTTTTCTTGCACTTTGGTATTTAGTGATGAAAATGCCTCTTGGATTGATTCATAATGTAAATAGAGACGTTTTCCAAGTAATCTAACTATTAACCCAAGAACTGGATATGGCAACAAAGCAATCAATGTTAGACTTGTATCAATATGTAGCATTATAATAAGAGCCAATCCAAAGAATACAGTTGCATCAGCAATAGACATAATTGCATTACTAAGGACCATTCTAATCGCATTTAAATCATTTGTTGCCCGTGTCATCAAATCACCAGTACGGACATTATCATAATATGATGCGGAGAGTTTTTGAAGATGCTGAAAGAAGTCAGCACGGAGGAGAAATTCTGTTTTACGAGCCACACCTTGAATAGTACGTCTCTGGAGGAAACGAAGAATTCCACCAAATAAGGCTACCCCAAAAATTAAGATAGCAAAAAAGAATATCCGACCAATAGAAATGGTTTCGTTCGGATCTCTAAAGGCTACCTCTAATTCATCAAATACAACTTGAAGAATTTTAGGACTAATCAATAGAAGTCCATTTGTGCAAAGAACAAGGATAAAGCTGAATATGATGGGGTATTTGTATCGTTTTACGTACTTTTTTAAACTGAGTAGACTGCGAATAGTTGATGCCCCTTCTGAACAGTTAATCTGAAATGTATTTTAAATGATTGTAGATAATAAAATATGACGTGAATCTGAATATGATGTTTATAGAAGTTCATTTCAGTGTTCCATTAGGTAAAAACACGAAATTTATTCCATATTCCATTTAGTATGTATAATTCTACATTTTTTTAAGTATGATCAGTCATCTAAATATTCTGGTTGTTATCGAATATTACATATTTCATAACAATTACTTCCCAATTATGATATTATAAGGCAATTCTATGCAATTAAATATCTCAAAGAATTGCATTTTCATACTAAATTGAATAGCATTTGTAACTATACTACAGTTGTACTGTTAAGTTAGAAAGAACAATTCCATATATAAGTAGATCACGGAGTAGAATATGGAAGAACAAAATCATCTCTGTATTTGTTTTATACTTTTTCTTTCCATTTTCCTATTAATATTCAATACCAACGCTAATGAGATAGGAGAAGAGGAAAAGATCACTTTTTATAAAACGAAAGTAAAACCCTTACTGGAAACCCATTGTCTTAAATGTCATAGTGCAGAAAAAGAGATAGAAGGTGGACTTGAATTGACAAGTAGGGATAACATTTTGATTGGAGGGAATTATGGTCCTGCAGTCAATCTTGAAATACCAGATGAAAGCTTCATATTGGAGATGGTTGGTTATGGACAAGACAATGCACAAATGCCACCAGATGGAAAATTAGATGACTCATTACTCCAAATACTTTATGATTGGATAAAAATTGGTATACCTTACCCTACACATTCAACCAAGAATCAGCCTTTTATACAGTCCTCAAATACATATTGGGCATATAAACCATTAGAACGTCCATCAATTCCTGAAGTAATTGATAATGAATGGGTTAAGAATCCAATTGATGCGTTTATCCTATCAACGCTCGAATCTAATGGTTTTTCACCTGCACCACCTGCCAACAAATTATCACTCATACGTAGGGTATATTACGATCTTACAGGGTTACCACCCACGCCAGATGCAATAGCAGCGTTCATAAATAATAACGAGTCTGACTCCTATGGACAACTCTTAGATAAACTCATGAAATCACCACGTTATGGAGAGAAATGGGGACGTCACTGGCTCGATCTTGTCCGTTATGCTGAGACTAATGGATATGAACGTGATTCTGATAAACCTTATGTATGGAGGTATCGAGACTATGTCATAAAAGCATTTAATACAGATAAACCGTACAATGAATTCGTCATAGAACAACTTGCAGGAGATGAACTTGACACAGTAACAACTGATTCAATAATTGCTACAGGATACCATCGACTTGGTGTATGGGATGATGAACCTGCTGATCGGAAACTTGCTAAGTATGATTATTTAGATGACATTGTATCAACTACAGGTCAAGTAATGTTAGGAATGACCATTGGATGTGCTCGATGTCATGATCATAAGATAGATCCAATTTCGACAAGTGATTATTACAGTTTTCTGGCTTTTTTCCACGATATCATACCCCATAACCGAGGTACACTTGCTGACATTGGAACACCTGAACAGCAAGCTGAACGGGATAAACAGCTTCTTGAAAAACAATTAGCAGAAGAACAGTTTCAAAATCAGCTTTATCCATTACAAGAAAACATAAAAATCGAACTATCTAAACATATAGAAATCCCAATTGCCCCTGAAGTACAACAGTCACCTATAATGGACCTAACATATCGGTTTTATCATATACCAAAGGAAGATAATCCAGATAATCTTGAAAGTCTTGATTATATAGCGGAAGGAAAGATATTCAGTAACCTAATCACACTTTCTCCTGCAAGTAGAAAGAGATATATTGGATTGGTCTTTAATGGGATATTGACAGTTCCAGAGGATTCAACATATACATTCCATATAGATTTGCAAGGTTCATGTAGACTCATAATAGATGGGTATAAAGTAGCGGATCTCATAGGTCAGAGGGAATTAGAAGTCCCACTTAATTCTGGTAAGGTATCAGTTAGAATTGAATATATAAATAAGGACTTGGATAAACCGAAACTTTCAATCCTTTGGTCTGGAACAAACTTTGAAAAGCAACCATTGTCTACTACGACTTCTATAAACTTTGGGAAATTATTGAATACACATAAAGAGAAGATTGAGTCAAATGAATCATTAAAGAATTTGGTTGAAGCGTATAATAAACTAAGAAAGCAGCAGGATGAAAGCCGTCGACACCGTATTCCATATGACCACCAAGCTTTGGCAATATCTGAAGGTGAACAAACACCAACTCACATCCTCCGACGTGGTAATCCACATCTCTTAGGTCGTGTAGTAAAACCTGCATTCCCATCCTCTCTTAATCCACCCGATGTGAATATCGCACCAAAAGTAAAGGGGGCAAAATCATCGGGAAAACGCCGTGTCATTGCTGAGTGGATAGCGAGTGATGAGAATCCTTTGACAGCACGTGTGATGGTGAATCGTATCTGGCATTACCATTTTGGTCGTGGTATAGTTAGGTCTACAAATGATTTTGGCAAGTTAGGAACACAACCAACACATCCAGAATTGTTGGACTGGCTTGCATCTGAATTTATATCATCTGGTTGGCGAATAAAGACGCTACATAAATTAATTATGTCATCTAATACATACCAGATGTCATCACAAAAGAAACCAGACTACCTCCAACATGATGCAAATAATGATACTTTTTGGAGGTTCAATATGAGACGTTTAACTGCTGAAGAAATAAGAGATACAGTTCTCTTAGTTACTGGAAATTTAAACCTAAAAATGGGTGGACGTAGTGTCTTTACAGATGTTCCAGAAGAAGTGTTGGCAACTGCATCAAGACCAGGCAATGCATGGGGGAAATCACCACCAGATGAGGCTAACAGAAGAAGTGTATATGTAAAAGTCAAACGATCACTTCTTGTACCTATCCTTAATCAATTCGATCAAGCAGATACTGACTCTACCTGTCCTGTACGTTTTTCAACAACTGTACCAACGCAATCATTAACAATGTTAAACAGTAAATTCTACAATGAACAAGCTGTTGCTTTTGCTAATAGAATGCGATGGGAAGGTGGGGTTACCGTTGAAGATCAAGTGCAGTTTGGATTAAGGATGGTGTTATGCCGCGAACCCGATACATCTGAAACAAAACGCGCATTAAAATTCATAAATGAACTACAAGAATATGAAAACCTGAGTCCTGAAGTGGCACTCAACAGATTTGCATTATTAGCGTTAAACCTAAATGAATTTGTATATTTGGATTAATTGATACTTGATTTCCTAATTGAATCCTCATTACTGGAGATTACATTATGGACAATGGATCTAAGTTGAAGAATAGAGAAAATACAACAAGAGAATTCTGTGGTCAAACACGTCGTGAATTCCTTGGCACTATTGCAGGTGGGTTTGCTTCTGTTGCATTAACTGGTCTGTTATCGACAGACGGTTTCTTATCGTCACAAGCTGTTGCTGCGGATAGTATTACACCTTACATTAATCCACTCGCACCTAAACCGACTCATTTTACTCCAAAAGCTAAACGTGTCATTTTCCTGTTTATGTATGGTGGACCAAGTCATGTGGATACCTTCGATTACAAGCCAAAGTTATTCCAACTTAATGATCAGACAGTTGATGTTAAGACAAAAGGGAGAGGTGGTGAAAAATCGAAAGGTAGAATTGTCGGACCAAAATGGAATTTCAAACAGTATGGTGAGTCCGGACAATGGATCTCTGATTTATTTCCTAATGTTGCCACTTGTGTTGATGATATAGCATTTATTAAGTCAATGACAGCAGATTCACCCCTGCATGGATCTGCCATGCTAATGATGAATGCAGGACGCGTAATTAGTGGTCATCCATCATTAGGGTCATGGGTAAATTATGGTCTTGGTAGTGAAAATGAGAATCTTCCAGGATATGTTGTAATGCTTGACAGAACTGGTGGTCCGATAAGTGGCGCAAAAAACTGGAGTAGTGGATATATGCCTGCTGTTTATCAAGGAACAGTTTTTCGTTCCACTGGCACACCAATTTTAAACTTAGACAGACCCAATGATATGAGCGATCCTGAACAACGCAGATTACTCGACTGTCTCAGAGAATTCAATACAACACATTTATCCAAACATACTGACAATACTGATTTAGCAGCCAGAATATCCAGTTATGAATTAGCATACAAAATGCAATCTACTGCTCCTGAAGCAGTGGATTTGTCCGATGAACCGGAATATATCAAAGAGCTGTATGGTATGGATGAAAAAGAAACAGAGGATTTCGGAACAAAATGTATTCTTGCCAGAAGACTTGTTGAACGGGGTGTTCGTTTCATTCAAATATATTCAGGTGGAGCACATAATGATGATAATTGGGATGCACATGGAGATATTGAAAGAAACCACAACAAACATGCTAAATCTACTGACAAACCTATTGCAGGATTACTCAAAGATCTGAAACAACGCGGACTACTTGATGAGACCCTGGTTGTATGGGGTGGTGAGTTTGGACGACAACCTACTGCTGAATATGCCAAAGGAACAGGTAGAGATCATAATTCATACGGATTCACAATGTGGATGTCGGGTGGAGGTATTAAAGGTGGAATTAGTGTCGGGGAAACTGATGAACTTGGTAGTGCAGCAGTTACAGATCCGTTTCATGTTCGACACCTGCATGCTACCATACTCCATCAACTTGGTATAAATCCTAATCAACTAACCTATTTCCATGGTGGTTTAGAGCAAAAACTTGTAGGGGTCGAAGGAGCACAACCTATTTGGCAAGTATTAAGCTAATTCTTGATATGCGCATATTCAGTAGCTTGAATTATAAGGATAGATTTATTAGTAGAAATCATAATTACTTATACATTTTTATGATTTGATCGATTGACGCTTCGGCATTGTATTCCCATTTACGCTTTATGTTGGCAAAATCTCTTTCAATAGGATTGAGTTCGGGCGAATATGGTGGTAAGAATAATAAACTCGCACCGCAACCAGTAATCAATGTCTCTGTTTGTTGACTTTTATGGAAGGAAGCATTATCCAATATGACAACATGTGATGTGTCAAGTAGCGGACACAACACGTTCTCAAGCCACGCATTGAAGGCAAGCGTATCACAAGCACCTTCAAAAAGGACGGGGACTGTGATACGCCCCTGCATCTGTGCAGCAATGAGCGTTGTGCATCTATACCGATTGCTTGAGATTTTATCCGAGACGCAAACTCCTCTTGGCGCATAAGCGAACTGGCGAACACTTTCTGTGCGAAAACCGCTTTCATCAACATAGACAGGTGTTTTTCCGTTTTGAAGTGCTGCCTGAAGTTCAGTTTGATATTCCTCCTGTTTTATAGGACATTGTTCCTTGTAGGTGAAAGTCTTTTTTTTCGCGTGCATCCGATCTTCTTCAGACCATAGCAGATACACCGCTGCGACACACCAAAATGTGCAGCGCGTTCCTTCTGAGTGCTGTCTGGGAACTCTTTGACATGTTCAGCGAGTGCTTCTGGATCAAGACGATAAGGTTTACGAGGCCCCGGTTTCTCGTAACTAAAAGGATCTGCTGCGTCTAACCAGTTATAGATACAACGGCGTGAAACTTGAAATCTACGGGAAGCTTCTGCTTTACTTCCACCAGTTGCTATGAAATCAAGAACGCGTTTTCGTAAATCTTGTGAATATCTCATAATATAACTATTATCACAAAAACAGAAAACAATGTAAATTTATTTTTGATTTTAACAATA
>PYJD01000003.1 GCA_003635315.1 Candidatus Poribacteria bacterium | reverse complement strand
AGATACATAAGGAACAGGGTGCCCATACAGATACTTACACCACATCTGAAAAAGAGAATGGGTGGATCCAAACACGGACGATGACGACAAGCACAATCCTGATAGATACAGAATATGTTGCGTGGCCGGGGCTTGCTCAAGTTTACCAATACAAGACAGAACGGAAACATACCCGAACTGGGAAGAAGAGCACGATGACGCAATATGGCATAACAAGTCTAACGCCTGAGTGTGGGTCAGCAAAACGGATTCTCACGCTCCGTCGTGGACATTGGTCGATAGAGAATCTGTCGCACCGCACTCGGGATGTCTTGTTTGATGAGGATGCGTCTCAAGTCCGGTGTGGCAACATACCTCAGGTGATGTGTGCCTTACGAAATGCAACCATTAGCCTATTTCGAACTTCTGGGAACACAGAAATAGCTACTGCGTTCCGCTATTTTGCAGCAAGACCTAAAGAAGCACTCACTCTTTTAGGAGCAAACATCGACAATTGAATGACTCTGTATTCCTAACGCAACACTGCCAAATATAGGTGTCAATTTCCATAATTACATGTCCTCGTAGGGAATCCCTAAATTGACGTCTATGGAGCGGTTTGATGAAGATTAATTTATTAATTCAGCAATTTATCAACGTGCGATAAATCACACTGCTTCGAACCAGTCTGTTTGTAGTGGGCAAAGGGTTTACACTGAGAATAGATCTTTGACTACTTCACAAGGTAAGTAATTGAGAGTAAGCATAAATATCTTTACGAAGCCTAAGTTGAGAGTGACAAGGACATTGAGACATCCAGTTCTGAACGCGAAAAATGTCCATACATCGCTGGTACGTTTCCGGGCACCGTTGAAGAAAAAATGTCGTCGTTGAAATCGACTAACTAAACTTCCTCTTCCTCTAACCCATCGATGATTTTTTCTTGATCACCTGGAGAATAGAAGTAGGAACCGTGTTTCCAATCACCGATGTCTCCAATTAATCGACGTTGGCGCGGTGTGCATCTCTCCATAAGTTCTGGTGTTGCTTTTTCGTAGTCGAAGGGACGGAAGCACTGGTGGCTGTAGCAATAGATCAATGTCTTTCGTGGTTGGTCTGACCGGTTTGCGACAACACCGTGCCATAAAGCGTGTGGAAAAAAGGCTGCATCTCCTGTGTTCACGCATAACTGGACGGCTTCAGGTATATAGGGTCCGTCCTTGACTCCCGTTGCTGGAAAAGTCCGATTGTGGCTGCCCGGTACAACGGTGAAGTTCCCACTGTCTGGATGTTCAAGATCTGTCAAGAAATAGTGGATTTTGACTTGCAGTGGTGAACTTGATCTGCTGACCCGAATAGTTCGCATCGCTTGTCCACCGTCGGTATGCAGAAACCCTTGGTCTTTCGGATTGGGGGGACGGACGATAACCTCGGACATACTCAACTGTATGTAATCGCCTAACAACTCACGTACGATCGGAAATGTTACCGGGTGATCCATCAGGTTAACGAAAATGTCATTATCTTCCATTACATTCCGCTTATCGAAAACAGATTCGGCAGTTACGTTCTCACCTTTTCGAAACACCGCGTCCATTTCATCTACTGTTGCTGTCAAGGCTTGTACTTCTTCAGACGAGAGGACATTTTTCAAAACGAGGTAACCCTCTGTCTTCCACTGCTTTCGCTGATCTGTCGTTAGAATTCCCATCTGTATATAACCTCGATCATCTGCTTGTAGTCGCAGGTGAAGTTCTACCTTACATATTTGCTTCCTTCGATTTATTACACACTAAATCACAAGTAAATTTGTGTCAAGTAAAATAATACTGTTTCTAAAATATACTGTCTCATTGAAGGTGGAGATTCTGCTGGATCAATCTCCAGGTCGCGACCAGGAGGTCGCTCCTACAGAAGATAGTTTCTAATTATATTCAATTCCATGGGATGGAAAAGATCAGAATTCCCTCCTACAGAAGTGTCTTACTAATTATAGGTTTTACTATAGAACAAACGCTACTTTGTAATACCTATTTGCGTAGGAACCTTCAATTTCAAAGCACCCGCAAGATTTCCGTTGTTAATAGCAATCTTAAATTGACCTGAAGTAGTAGAAAATCTACCTAAATAATCACCATCTGGCACATCGCTGTAATTCTCAACATATTTGATAGTGATCTTCTGTCCTGTTGAAAAAACCACTTGAAGATTATCGCCAAGTTTCCATCCGTTTTTTGTAAATGTTTGGATAGATATATCTGTAACTGCGTTTCCATGATCGTCAATTTCTTTAATTGTACCAGATATGTCTGGCAGGTCAGAACTTTCAGTTTCGATTGTCTTTCCACTACATCCAGCCATGAATGGTATTGTCAGGAGCATACACGTGAACGCTAAGTTAAAAAGTGTTGAATAGAAATTATTTTTATATTGCAAGAAAACCTCTGAAGACTGGTGTTTACTAAATCATATTCTTATACTCTGTATATTAATAAAATGTCTAATAAGTGTCAATATAAATCAGAAACGAATGATATAAAAAAGAATTGACATACTTCGTACTAATTTGTAGAATACAACACTATGAATGCAATAGAATTGACGAAGACTCTCATCGCGTATGACACTGTAAGTTATAAAACCAACGTTGAGGTAATGGATTACCTTACTGAAGTGTTAGAGTCCATTGACTGTGAAGTGGAACGGGTGGAATATACCGATCCGGCAGGTGTCCTTAAAGTCAATCTGATAGGCAGAAAGGGACGCAATTCTGGTGAACGGGGACTTGCCCTACTCGGACACATAGACACTGTTCCTGCAGTGGGATGGTCAGAAAATCCTTTTGAAGCGCGAATTATTGATGGTAGAATGTATGGACGTGGTAGTTGCGATATGAAAGGGAGCGTTTCTTGTATGATTGAGGTTGCATCCCGGTATTCACCATCCCAATTAGATGTCCCTCTTTATGTTGTGATAACTGCTGACGAAGAGGTAGGTTATTTTGGGGCAAGAGCCGTTGCAGCAAAGTCAGAAATGTTCAAAAAATATGGATTCCCACAGTACGGGGTAGTCGGTGAACCTACTGAATTGAAAGCTGTTTATGCACACAAGGGGGCAGTACGATTTTCAGTTACTGCACACGGTCGTGCTGCACATAGTAGTACGGGTGAAGGTGATAATGCTACCTTAAAGTTAATTCCATTTCTCTCAGAAATGAGAGATATCTATCAGGAATTAACCACGGACACCAAATATTTCAATACAGAATTTACACCACCTTTTACGGACTGGAATATCACCATCAACGATGGTGGATGTACTGCCAATATAACCTCCCCTGAGAGTGTCTGTACTATAAACTACCGTCCAATGCCTGGAGATGATGCGGAACTATGGATTAATAAGGCACGTGAATCCGCAGAGAAGTACGAGTTGGATTTTGATCTATTTATTAATGCTGGACCAGTACGTACATCACCAGATGCGGAAATTATCCAAGCTGCACTTGAAATTACAGGTGATACAAAACCGCATACAGTCGCATACAGTACCGACGCGGCATGTTTTTCCAATTACATGGATACGGTTATTATCGGTCCAGGAAGTATTTTACAAGCACATACAGTTGATGAATGGATGGCGTTAGATCAGTTTGATCTTGGGAGTGATATATTTAATAAGTTTGTTGAAAAATTCTGTCTTTAATTTATTCTTTGACAACTGATAAATAACAGTCTACTTTTTCTCGGGTAATTCTTCAAAAAAGACAGCATCCGGTTTTACCCATTCGGTTTCTCCATCAGCCCATACTTCACGTTTCCAAATAGGGACAATCTGTTTAAGACGGTTCATAGCGTATTGACACGCTTCAAAACCATCTTTTCGATGTGGAGAAGCAACTGCTACTGCAACACTTACTTCACCGATTTCTAACTTACCTACACGGTGAATCATCGCGACGCGATCAATACCCCATTTTTTGGCTATTTCTTCTGATATTTCTGCCATCTTTTTTTCTGCCATTGGGGGGTATGCCTCATACTCCAAGAAGGACACAGCTCTTCCATCTGTGTTATTGCGAACTGTACCAAAAAATAGAACGACTGCTCCGGCATCTGGGGCTTCAACCGCTTCTCGAACTTCTTCCCCGGTAATAACATCTGAAGTGATCTTAAACATCTGTTCCTCCGGTAACAGGTGGAATTAATGCTACTTCATCACCTTCTGAAAGTTCAGTGTCTTCAGTTGCATACTCCCAATTCACAGACATTTGCATCACTTCATAAAATTCAGCGATTTCGGGCCATTCTTCCTCAAGTCTTTTTAATATAGTTCTTACAGTGGCATCTTCAGGAAGTTCCATCTCTTCTTCGGATCTATTTAACATCTCATGACATACAGCAAAGTACTTGACTGTAACCTTCATTTGGACTCCTTTACAATTCCATTATAGCCACGATATTATTCCGTGGTATTGTGTCAATTATACTAAAACCAGTATACCATAACAGTTGAATAGAGTCAACTTTGACAGACACGCGAATACCTTGTATAATTTGCTAACGATACCTATTTATGCTATAATTATCCAATGATAAAGATTAAGATGAGTATCTGTTCTGATGGGATGAAACTATCACTGAAGCCAAAGAAGCATTACAAAATGAATCAAGTGCGTTGGTGGTAATTCCTACAGAATTGTTGCAAGTTTTACTTAACCTAAATCATAAACATACGGGAAAAGAACTGGAGTAATGCCTTCTACAGGCAATTGATAAAGGACATTATGAACGAAAACATTCAGAACATGATCCAATCGAAAGCACGAAAAGCAAAATCCGCTATGCGTGTTTTGTCTCGGAGTTCTGCCGATTTACGAAATAATACACTCTTAGCAATGGCTGAAAACCTGCTTAAGTCAAGAAGAGAAATTCAGGCAGTGAATCAAATTGACTTGGAAAACGGGGAAAAAACAGGAGTGCCTAAACCTCTGATGCAGCGGCTACTGCTGGATGATAAGAAAATTGATCGAATGGCTGACAACCTTCGTCAGGTTGCGGCGTTACCAGATCCGATTGGTGAAGTAATCAGCATGGGCGAACGTCCCAACCGACTCAGAATCGGGACTGTACGTGTTCCTATAGGTGTTGTGGGTGTGATATATGAATCACGACCAGATGTAACTGTAGAGGTATCAGCACTGTGCATAAAATCGGGTAACGGTGTTATCCTTCGAGGTGGTTCTGAAGCAATTCATTCTAATACGATTCTTGCAGATATTCTTGGGGATACCGCAGCTAAAGAAGGTGTGCCGGATGCAATACAATTCGTTGATACCATTGACCGTCAAGCGGTTTATGAACTAATCAACTTACCTGACTATGTAGATCTCGTTATTCCTCGTGGCAGTAATGAATTCGTACAGAAATTGATGAGGGAATCTGCTGTGCCAGTACTCGGTCATGCAGACGGTATCTGTCATATATATGTGGATGAAGCTGCCGACCTTGATATGGCTAACAAACTTTGTATGAATGCAAAAGTGGGATATAAAGTCGCTGTCTGTAATGCTGTAGAGACACTATTAGTTCACGAAGCTGTTGCGGAAAATTACCTGCCTGACATCTGCGATAACCTACAGCGTGAGGATGTAGAAATTCGGGGATGTGAACGGACCCAACAAATCGTTTCATCGGCAAAACCTGCAACCGAAGAGGATTGGCGGACAGAATACCTTGATTATATTCTATCAATTCGGGTTGTTGATAGTATGGATACTGCCATTGACCATATTGAGATGTATGGGTCACATCATTCTGATGCAATCATTACAGAAAGTTATTCTGCCGCGGAACGGTTTTTAAAAGAGGTTGATTCTGCAGCCGTTTATGTCAACGCCAGTACTGTATTCACCGATGGCTATGAATTTGGATTGGGTGCTGAGGTAGGAATTAGTACACAAAAACTTCACTCCCGCGGTCCGATGGGATTGGAAGGATTGACGAGTTATAAGTATATTATATATGGGGATGGTCAGGTGCGTGAATGACGCGAATTTTTAGTGTGACAGTTTGAATTCTTATGTACACATCCGGGAAATTCTATCCGATAACTTACCGTCTCCGTCTTCTTCTTTGCGTCCTTTGTCCATCACTTTTTGTTTCAGGTTCTGAAACAGGAGTTGGAACTTCCACTTCACCCCTTGGACGTTTATACATCCACACCATAAAGAGAATTCCAAAACAGATTAGAATTATACTCACAACTTGTGGTGATGTTAACCATGACAATGAAGATGAATCAGGAAAAACCCGTGGTGTTAAACGCCAAAATTCTGCAATAAATCTTTCCACCCCGACTAACATAATACTTGCCCCGAAAATTAGTCCTTCAATTGAGGCGTATTTATCGCGCTGTGACCAAAGAACACCGAAACATATAAATGACATGAGGGTTTCATAGATTGGGGTAGGATGAACAAGTTCTGTGGTAGGTACAGTACCGTTTGGGAACGACATTGCCCACGGTACATCGGTGGGTGGACCATAATCCCCATCACCTGCAAGTAGGCATCCGATCCGTCCGATACCGTAGCCAAGTAAAAGAAGTGGACCGATAGCATCAATTGTTGGTAAGAAAGGGTTTGGAGATCTATGAATAAACCATATTATCGTAGCCGTTCCCCCAAATAGACCGCCATACCAAACCAATCCACTGGGTGAGAATAATTCTTCCCACTGTATATTAAAATCCTGTAATACAAAATATATTTTTGCTCCGATTACTCCGCCAATAGCACCGACAGCGACCAGTGTTGGTGCAACGTCACCTTGGAACCCCCTACGGTTCAATTCGCGTTGTAACATGATGCTGCAAACTATAAAAGATGTAGCCAACATGACACCGTAACTATGAATCCCTATAGGCGTGGAACCAATTGTGCCAAAATTAATTAAGGTCGGAAACATCTATTTTATTCCCCAAGGTAAGCTTGTCTAACTCGCTCATCAGCTAATAGGTCGGAAGAGGTTCCATCAATCGTTATTTCACCTGTTTCCATAACATAACCTCTGTCTGTAACATTCAAAGCAAGTTGTGCATTCTGTTCAACCAATAAGATTGTTGTACCCTCCTCATTAATTTGTTCAATAATCTCAAAAATTTGTTTAACGATTAGGGGTGCGAGTCCTAAAGAAGGTTCATCCAAAAGCAGAAGTCTGGGATTAGACATTAAGGATCGTCCGATAGCTAACATCTGCTGTTCCCCTCCGCTGAGACTCCCACCTCTCTGTCTCCTACGTTCAGCAAGAACAGGAAAATATCCGAAGATTTTTTCCAAATCGGATTTCATTTCAGCTGTATCTTTTCTAATGTAAGCCCCAAGTTCAAGGTTTTCGAGGACAGTCATATCAGGAAAAATAAGTCGTCCTTCAGGCACTTGTGAAATTCCAAATGTAACGCGTTGTTCTGCTGAGGTAGTTGTAATATCCTCTCCTTCAAATTCAATACTACCCTCTACAGGAGCATTAACTCCTGAAATTGTCATGAGTGTTGTTGATTTACCAGCGCCATTTGCGCCAATCATACACACTTTTTCACCTGCATTAACCTCGATTGAGATTCCGCGAACGGCACGTATGTTTCCGTAATATGTATGAATATCATTGAGTTTAAGCATCATCAGATGTTCCTAAGTAGGCAGCAATTACCCGTTCATCATTTTGTACATCAGCAGGTATACCGGTACTAATTTTCTCGCCATGATCTAAGACCGAAACCCAATCAGAAATTTTCATGACCAATTTCATGTCGTGTTCAATGAGTAGCACAGAAATTCCTTGCTCGCGTATAGTATATATCAAATCAATAAGTTCTTGCGTTTCTTGTGGATTCATTCCTGCAGCGGGTTCATCTAAGAGAAGCAAGGTTGGTTGGGTTGCTAATGCTCTTGCGATTTCAACACGTCGTTGGTCACCGTAGGATAGATTCCCAGCTTTCTGTTCGCTAATATCCCCTAATCCAACAAAATTAAGCATTTCCATAGCAGCATCTATAATTTCCTTCTCTTCCTGTTTTTGTCTTGCAGTCCTTAACACTGAACCAAGAAATGAGCTTGAAGTACGAGGGTGTCTTCCTATTTTTACATTGTCTAAGACAGTCAATTCACTAAATAATCTAATGTTTTGGAACGTTCTGGCGATTCCCAGTCCTGTCACCTCATCTGGACGTAAACCCGTTATATATCTACCAGAAAAACGGACTTTGCCAATTGTAGGTTTATCTAATCCGGTTACACAGTTAAATAGTGTTGTTTTGCCAGCACCGTTTGGACCGATTAGACTGGAGATTTGACCTGAACGGACTTCCAGATTTACTTTTGATAAGGCTATAACACCACCGTAGTGTCGACTTAACGCTTCTGTTTCAAGAATGTTTACAGGTTGTTCTGCCATACTCTTCTCCTACTGTAATCATGACTTATAGGATACCTTAAATTAGGTATAAGTGTCAAATGTTATAAGGTGTTGTACTTGATTCATTTGCCGTATCACTAATTGTTGTATATTAGATATAAATGTGTTATACTTAATCATCGAGACCTTGAATTGTATACATCATGCTTATGGTTTCCCTATGAAACCATACTATAATATTAATAGAGATACTACTTCTACAATAGATATGATACATACGGATAAAAAAAGAGAACGCGAGTACTTGTTTGCTCTTGCTTCAGTTGATGGAATCGGGTCAGTTCGTATTAACCGTTTGTTAGCCCGTTTTGGTAGTGTGGAACATATTTTCGAAGCAGAATTACATGAAATAGCACAACTTCCACACTTTAATCCAATCTTAGCATCACGGATCCTTACAGTCAGAAAGAAGTTTACTGATTTACAGAAGAAATTGGAAGAACTTACCGGACATGGGATTACTGTACTTTTTCGTGATGATAATGAATATCCGACACTCCTTAAGTCAGTGCCAGATGCACCAATTGTACTCTGTCGAGTAGGAGAATTATCTGAAGTAAACGAAAATACTGTGGCAATTGTAGGGAGTTCAAAACCCACAGCAGAAGCAATTGATGTTACACTTGACCTTGCTATCCGTTTGTCGCAGTCAGGTTTTACAATCGTAAGTGGTCTTGCAAATGGTGTAGATGCTAATGCACATTATGGTGCATTAGGTGTAAACGGCAAAACAGTTGGTGTTGTAGCAGCAGATTTTTCATCAATCTTCCCACCTGAGAATCATGAACTTGCAGTGAGTATATATGAAAAAGGATGTCTTTTTTCGGAACATCCATTTCCAACCCCACCAACCCCGGCTAATTTGGTTATGCGTAATCGTATTATTAGTGGATTGTCAATGGCAACAGTTGTTATTGAAACATCTAAAGACGGTGGAGCAATGCATGCTGCAAGATATGCTGAATTACAGGATAGAACTGTCTTTGCATGTCAATGGGGTCCAGGAAAAGAGCGAAGTGATGGAACCGATCAACTTGTAAAGACAGGTGCGATAGCATTTTTACCAGATCAGCTTGACACAGTTGTTGATATGTTAAAGAATCCTGACAGTTTACAAAAGGAAAATATAGGTTCTGGAGCGGAACAGATCATTCTTTTTGAGAATCAGGAAGATCCCATGTCTTCAAATTTGCAAAATGGTGATATTGATGCTACAATTTAGACTTGACTATGTTCTACGTTTATGGTATTTTGTAGCAAATTCAAATTAAGTGATTTTTCACTTTACAAAATCCTTAAGTTTTTGTAATATTAAATAGTGAAAAAAATACGTATTTTTTACCTTTACAGTTTTTGCACTTTTTGCTAAACTTAAAGGTATAGAGTTTGGGTGTTGACTTTCGGAACTGAAATAAGTCGATAATAGAATGAAATAAGGCATTAGTTCCGAAGAAGTTTTATTCTCAAAGCAACGTCTATCCTCTGAAGATATTGGAGGAAGGCACACGAAATAGTCTGAAGATTACTTGACCAAACTTAGATTTGATGGTATATTTCCTATACTTCTGTCGAAAATAATAACTAACGACACGGAAATTCCATCTATAATTACACTTTAATTAATATTGTGCTTGATTGACAAGTACATAACATTCTGAAAAACCTTAATTAAGGAGTTACCTACTCATGAAACTTTATTTTAGATCCTTGGCAATAGTCATGGCTGCATTGCTTGCCGTTTACATTGTTGGTTGTGGTGGAGATGATGATGAAGAAGAAGAAGTCGCCGCAGCGTTTGTAAGTGCTTCACCTGCAAGTGGTGATCTCGCAGCAAATGGTAGCATTACCGTTACATTCGACAACAATCCTGGTGACGTAACAGCCAGTGCCGGTACAGTTGCCGGATCAGGTAAATCTCGTACCATCTCTGGTCCCTTTACACCTGGTGCACTTGCACTCAACCTCAGTTGGACAAACGGTGACGGAAGCCATACACTGAACTATACAGTGGTTGCCGCAGATGAAACCGCTCCAGAAGTTACAGCCAGTAGTCCTAAAGACGGTGCTGAAGATGTTGACCCAGCAAAAGTGTTTGAAGATGGTATTGAGGTCACCTTCAATGAACCAGTCTCTGGAGATTTAATGCTCATGGATGGCGATGATGATGTCGGTTGGACATCTGAAGCTTCAGATAACAAGATTACCCTTACAGGGAACGCCGGACAAGAACTCAGCAACGAAACCGAATATAAAATTGCAGGTACAGTAACAGACGGTGCTGGGAACGAAGCCGAAGTCAGTATTACCTTTGTCACAAAAGCTAAAGAGTAAATTTCTGACTATTTCGATAAAAAAGGACAGTGTGTCTTAGATACATTGTCCTTTTTTATTTGCACATTAGAACTACCATCCTAAAATCCTACCTATCTTGGTTCCGACAAAATTCCTGAAAAACGCTATTCATACGATTAACTGAAAACCGATGTTCACCAACAGAAACTATAAAAATGTTTCTGATATATAACAATTTTTAATAGACAATTAATCAATATATGCTATAATTGTCTAATTAGATTGAACGGTTTTTAAGATTGTGTTGTCTATACATAACAAATGCCGAAGGAGTAGTTTTTGTGGAAAGAACTGAAGCCTTGCTTATTGATCATCTTCGTGAAGGTGATGAAACAGCATTAGCTCCGTTGGTGAAGAAATACCAACGGATGGTACATCGTTTAGCATTGCAGATTACCAATAACCATGAAGATGCGAATGATGTCATGCAAGAAACCTTTATAAAGGTCTATCAGTCAATTCACACTTTTCGGCAGGAGGCAGCATTTGAAACATGGGTATATAAGATAGCCGTCAATCAAGCACTTAATTATGTAAAGATGCGAAAACGGCGTCGGGAATCTTCTCTTGAAAAAGATGACGAATCCGAAATACTAATAGATGTTCGTAATGATCCCCAAATTTTGGCTGAAAAAGCTGAATTGCGGCACTGGGTAACAAAAGCGGTTAATAGTCTATCACTAAAGCACCGTATGGTAGTTATTCTTCATGAATTAGAAGGACTGACACACCCAGAAATAGCATCTATACTAAATTGTTCAGAAGGTACAGTCAGATCACGGCTACACTACGCACGTAAGCAACTTCGGGTCTTATTAAAACCCTACGTTGATGCCAACTCCGATACATTGTGATATAGCGGAAATTCATTAAGTGTTACTTAATTTGAGGAGTGGTTCTAATATCAGTAATAGCTAAGAACCAACACAAACAATGAAACTGAAATGTAACACCGTACAACAATTGCTATCAGACTACATAGATGCTACGTTATCAACAGAAGATAAACAGAATGTTGAACTACATCTAAAATCATGCTCAATGTGTCATCATGAATTAGATGCCATCAAAAAGACACGGGATCTTGTTGTTGGTTTCTATGTTCAACCAGAGGTTTCAGACACCTATTTTCAACAGTTTGAGGTAGAATTACAACAACGGATTGATAGCAGAGGACCAACAAGTCTGAACCAACGTTTTATAGCATCTGCGACACAACATGTGTGGTATATATTGACGCAACTCCGTCAATATTTTGATAGATATAGTTTTATAAGAAGGAATGTTCTTCCAATGGGTGTATTCCTGTCTATAATGATAGTAGGCTTTGTGACTATGCATTTGGCAAATCACAACATGTTACCGTTTATCAACTATCAACAGGAAGTTCATAATCAAGCAGTTACTGCAAATCCAACGCCTGTTGAGGATCAGACTGAATTTCTACAGGATATCCAAAACGAACGTAGAACCAAACGAAATGCACGGGGTGAAGTTAGTTCACCGATACTTACTGAAAATATGCAGAAAGATGGTTATTGGACACTATCTGATCCGGTAACAACTGAAACGGGTGGTCATATAATTGTAATGCATATCAGTAATGATCGTTCTGTTCCCAGTGATGCTTCTGAATCAGAACTCACTGTTTATACAGAACCAGATATCTTGAGTAGAAAATCACCTTTACAAGATGATAGTTATACAGCACGACCATTAGAAAGTCAGGTTGTTGCTTTTTCTGAAAACATCCAGCCAAAGAATCGTAAGTTATCCGGTTTTGTTGCGAAGGTAATGCACGTGCCTTCTGAAATACTCACAATTCCAGGACTTCATGTCTTAAGTAATTTGTAACATAATTTATTCACCAGACATTTATTCAACTGCTTTGACGTGCTCAGGGCATTTTTGAACCAGATGTGAGGAATGGTTATTCTATCACATAGACGAATCGGCGGGTTGACACATGTCTCAATTATACCCGCGTTGTTTTATAATAATATCTAAAGGAGAATGTAATGAATCCAAGAATTTTGGGCATTATCGGTGGTATTGCCTTGGTCGTCGCACTCCTATCTCCCTTTATGATGGGTAGTTCCAAGAAAGTGGAACAACTCTATATAACTGCCAAAGAGTTATATGATCAAGGGGATTATGAAGGGTCGATTGAAAAGTATACTGAGGCACTTGAAGAATCGAAAAAGCGGGGTGTGAAAACAGAAGTAATTGATAAGGATTTCACAACACTCGCGAATTTCCAAATTGCAGTCTGCCATTCACGTCTTGCTGAACAAACAGGGGATGTTAACCACTTTGAGACTGCACTTCAATATATCGAAAATGTCGCACCAACCGCTACAGTCGCAAAGCATCAAGAAGGTTTAACCTATCTCTGGGGTCATATTCTTTATCGGACTGAACAATATGAACTTGCAGAGGCAAAATTCCAACAATTGATTTCTAATTTTCCGAATAGTCTTCGGGTAGAGAATGCTTGGTATGCTATAGGACAATTGAATTACAAGTTAGGGAACTACGAAAGTTCTCGAACTGCCTTCAATAGTATTCTTGTAGGTTTTCCGAACTCTGAATTCAAAGACGATGCGCAACTACTCATAGCTCAATCTTTCCTTGATGAAAATAACTATGAAAGTGCGTATCCAGAATTTGATAAATTCGCAACCGAAGAATTCAAAAACTTCACAGAATTGCAGGCAGAAGCAATGTATAAAGCTGCATACTGTTTGAATCAATTGGATAGACACGATGAAGCTATTAGTCGTTATACTAACTTTATCACACAGTTCCCAGAACACCATTTCGTAACTGCTGCCTATTTTGACCAAGGTGCAATTTATGCCAAGCAGAAAGACTATGACAATGCTCGTGTTAACTACGAATTGGCTCTTCAGAATACGGCTGATAGAGATCTGCAATCTGAAATTCAGTCCGCTATAGGGCAAACTTACTACGATCAAACGGACTATGAAAACGCTATTATTGCATATACGAAACTATTGGAAGAGTATCCTGAGAGTTCATTCATTGGTGATGCGAAACTTGGTATAGCTGATAGTCATTTCAAATTGGAGAATTGGAATGACGCTATTCCTGCCTATGAATCCGTCATTGAACATGAGAAAAGTGAAAGTGATGGTGGTGCACTTGAATTCACCCCATATGCATCTTACCAAATTGCTGAAGCATATTATAGTCTCGGAACTAACCAGCGTGACACCGGTATGATGGAAGAGTCGAATGCGACTCTTGAGCTTGCTCTGACTTGGTATCAACAAACAGTAGACGACTTTCCAGAAAATCCTGTTGCTCCACATGCTTTATATGGTGCAATTTGGACACTAAACGATTTAGATCGTAAAGATGATATGGAGAAAGTCGCACACGAATTTATTGAGAAAAACAAGAATGATAACGACTTTGATATTCTTGCAGCAGAAGTACAACTCCGATTCGCTGATATGAAACGGGATGACTTTAAACTGTATTTGGAAGCTGCCGAAGAATACGCAAAGCTATGGGATTATCGTCCACTTCCTAAGTTCCATCTTGTGAAGTTGATGGGCAAATTCTTTGAAGGTCGCTCCTATTTTGAAGCTGCGAAACCAGAAGGATATCAAGATGGAGATTCCACAGAGAATTTTAATACTGAATACCTCGGTAATTCTGTTGCTGCATACCAAGATGCAGTCAATATGTTCTCTGATGAAGCCTTCCTTCCAGGAATTAATGAAGGACGGTACCAAGATTTTCCAGAACGTGTGCCACAAGTTGAAGCCTGTCTTATGAATGAAGCGCTTTCCCACGAAATGTTGGGTGACTGGGATATGGCACGACAACGTTACGCTATGATTCCTGAATCCAGTGATTATCATGAGCGCGCACTCCTTCTAACTGCTAACAGTTATGTACGGCAGGGAGATAAAGCGCAAGCGATATCATACTATGATTCAATATTGCCGAAACTTACCGATAGAGACAATCTCTCATTAGCAGAGATTAAACTTGCTGACTTACTACGGGCTGAAAAGCGTTTTGAAGAGGCAGCTGCACAATATCAAACTGTTGTGGATGGTAACCCAACAGGTGAATATGCTGATGACGCACTTTACCTTGTTGGTCTCTGTTACTACCATGCTTCTTCTGAGAAGGTTGAACTTGCAGACAATGCAATTACTGCTTTTAACTCTGTAATTTCAGAATATGGTGATAGTCCAAATGCTATTGAAGCTTATTACGGTTTAGCATTGGTCTATCAAGATGCAGCGCAAAAACATGGTGATACATCTAAATGGTCTCTGGTTCAGCAGACTGCCGACGCAGCCAGTGAGCAATTCGCAGATAGTAGCGACGAATTAGTCCTTCGAACACTCGGTCAGATTGATTTGATTAAAGCTTCTGCTCTTGAAAACACTGACCCAGATAATGTCGAAGGTTTGATTGCTGGATTGCAAAGAATCATTGATAATCCAGGAGCGCCAGAAAATGCTCGTGTCCGTTCACAACTAAAAATAGGACATACCTATTATAGTAAAGAACGCTATCAGGAAGCTCTTGCAGCCTATCAACAGTTTGTTGAAAATTTCCCAGACAGTGAAATCGCACCAAGCGCACAATATCAAGCTGCTGTTTGTTATTATCAAATAGCACAGAAAGCTGAAGATGCTGATGCCGCAAATCTCGGGTATACGAATGCAGCGACTGCTGCTGAAAAAGTCGCAGAGATGACTGATAATGTTGACAATCTTATCAGTTCAGGTTATACACTTGGTTTGGCGAAATTGGGATTGAAAGATACAAAAGCAGCCATTAGTGCTTTCATGAAAGTCACTGCCCTTGAAGGACAAACTGAAGATGAGAATCGAAAGAATCTTATTTCTCAAGCCCACTCTCGTCTTGCTGAATTACATAGTAATGTAGGCGATTATGCATCGGCTGTCAAAGAGTATCAATATATCATTGCAAATACTGAAGATGATGATCTACGGGGACGTTCCTATTTTGCAATGGGATTTGCCCAAGATGAACATCTTAAGTTATATGATGATGCTTTGGTAAGTTATCAAAATGCCATTCAGTTGGCAGATAATGTTGTGAAAGCTCAATCTTACTATCGGTCAGGTCTCATCTATCAAGATAAACTTAATGAACTTGATAAAGCGTTAGAAGTGTTCCAGAACTTGATAGCGAACCATGGTTCAGAACAGAACACAGGTGTCGCTTCAATGGTGGCAGATGCCAGCATCCGTCGTTCCGATTTATACGTTAAATTAGGACGGTTGGACGAAGCTATTGCTGAAGCGGAAAGCTCAGTAGAGAGCCTTAAGGCAAGTGAAAGTGCAACTGTTTCTCAGAAAGTTGCGGCACAATATAACTTAGGATTTCTCTATTCTGATAAAGCACGTTCAGTATTCTCTAATGAAGCTGGGTCTGATCTCAAACCTTATATTGACACCAGTGGAATGGCTGCCGGAGCTTTCTTTGAAGTAAGTAAACTTGCAACGCCAGTTGAAAAAGCGGATAAACAGACTGTCATCCCGTATGTGCAAAATTCACTATTCCAATCGGGGCAAATTTATTACTCTGTAGGGATCGGTATCAAACGCAGACAAGAATTGATACTTGCTCTTGATCCACTGAAAGAGTTTGTTAAATATGCTGATGCAGGTGTATTTCCTGCCTCAAACGATTTGACGGGGAATGTGGAAACGGCACTTACCTATTTAGCTTCTGCTAATTTTGACCTTGGTCGTATGCAGGTAGGAATTGATGAAGAGATGTCCACTCAAGCGGTGGCTTATTTTGATGCTTCTGCTAATGCCTTTAAGGATCTTGTTAGTCGTTATCGGAATGCAAAAGATGCTGCACTATGGCAATACCAGGCAGGAGAGTCATATTACATCACTGAGCAGTTTACCAAAGCTATAGAAGAATATGATAAGGTCAGGGAAGTGAACAAATCACATGAAAAAGCCCCTGAATCCTTATACGCCATTGCAACCTGTTACCAATCTCTTTCTGAAACAGCAAGAGATGCAGGTGATGCGGATGCAGAGGCAGCATATCTTGACAAGTTGTTTACAGTAAATGAGACACTTGTAGCTGAATATAGTAATAGTACGTTTGCTGGTGAAGCCTTTATTAACATAGGCAATAAGCACTATAATGCTGCTTTAGAGCCGGGATTACCAGCTGATGAACAAATTCGTCTTTTCCGTGAGGCGATTGCAAGTTATAAACGAGCCTTAAGTGTTCCTGGACTCGACGCAGAGTCAAAGAGTACTGCCGAAGGGTTCCTGAATGAAACTTCAGGTGTACTTGCACTCAATGAGTATAAGCAAGCAATGGATTCCTACGGAAAGGCTCAAAAGTCTGGTAACAAGGATGCTATTTTAGCTTCTGTTGAACAATTCAAGGCTATTATCAACGAATATCCAACTACGAAGTATGGCGATCTATCTCATGGTAAGATAGGCGATGCCTATACGATGCTTGCTGATAAGGAAATAGACTATTACTACGATGCCTTGGAATACTTCAACTATTTACCTAAGAAGTATGCTACTTTAGTTCCATCTGACAACCAAGTGGAAGGAGCTATTAACTATTGTCTCCGTCAAATTCAGGTAATCCAAGATTACATGAAGTCTAAGAATATTCCTCTACGCCAAACTCAAGAGGGTGGTAACGAATAACCTTAGCCAAAAGGACGGTTTAATTTATAGGGACAGATATTATATCTGTCCCTATACCATTGCATCTTATACCATTTCTAAAAAGAAAATGCCTCTTTTTTGTAGTATAGACTACCAGTCTGTGATTCCCCGTTTCATTCCTAACAGCCTGTAATGAGACTATAATCAATAGAAATGGTATTAGGCGTATTATATTTAAAGAATAATGAAAATGCTACTCCCTTACAAAGGAGTGGCATGTATACTTAAGCGTACATAACACTCCTAATGAACATTAAGAAATATTCTGGATTATGTTAAATCAGATAATATAATATCTCTACGGAAACTGTTTACATTGCATTATTATGTTGTTGTTCATTCCGTTCCTAACGGATTTCAGATTTTCTGTGTAATTGACTTTGTTTCAACCGAAATGGTAATGTAGATAACGAAATTAGGAATGGTATGGAATTATAAAGGAAATAACAATATGTATGATGAATTAAAAGTACCACCACGGATACTACTTGGTCCAGGACCGACCATAGCGAACCCTCGTGTACTTAAAGCAATGACAACTCCTATGCTGGGCTATTTGGACGTTGACTTTGTGCAGATAATGAATAATACGGTAGAACTACTCCGCGAAGTCTATGGAACAAAGAATAAACTTACCTTTCCAGTCTCAGGTACCGGTACATCAGGAATGGAAGCATCACTCGCAAATATTATAGAACCCGGTGATGCTGTCATGGTTGGAATTAATGGTTATTTTGGCGGTAGGATAGCAGATATAGCAGAACGATGTGGTGCAGTCGTCACACCTATTGAGGCAGAATGGGGAGAAATAATTAAACCTGAACAGATTGCTGAAGCCTGCGAAAAAGTAAGTCCTAAGTTGATTGCCATTGTACATGGTGAAACATCAACTGGTATTCTGCAACCGTTAGAAGATATTATCGACATTGCACATAGATACGATGCATTGTTCTTGGCGGATTGTGTGACATCACTTGGTGGACAACCTGTTGATGTTGATGAACGTGGTATTGACATTGCCTACAGTTGTACACAGAAATGTCTTGCCGGTCCACCAGGACTTTCCCCTGTTAGTTTTAGTGATAGGGTTGTGGATGCGATTCGGAAACGTAAGACAAGAATCCAAAGTTTTTATCTGGATGTAACACTGCTTGAAGAATACTGGACAGGTGATACGCGTAAATATCACCATACTGTATCAATGTCCCTAATTTATGCCTTAAGAGAAGCACTCCGTATTATACAGGAGGAAGGACTATCAGAACGATATAAACGACATGAACTGAATGCGGATGCATTAATTGCAGGAGCAGAAGCCATAGGTCTTGAACCTGCAGCGACTGAAGACTATCGCCTTCCGATGCTAACTACACTACGAATCCCAGACGGAATTGACGATGCTACCTTACGCAAGAGACTACTACAAGACTATAGTATTGAAATAGGGGGTGGATTAGGCATTTTCGCTGGAAAAGCATGGCGTATAGGTCTTATGGGTGATGCAGCAAACGAACAGAATGTGCTTCTGGTACTGAACGCTATTGAGAAACTTCTGATTGAGTATGGGTATGGTGTCAAAGCAGGAACTGCTGTGAGTGCTGCTGCGGCGGTTTACCACAATGCATCATAATTCAGTTTACAACGGATTGACATATAACATATCAATTGCAGCTTGGATAGCCACCATATGTGCTTTGACACGCGTGTTCCAATCTAAACGGGTAGGTGTTTCAAGGATGAGACATGGGGTGTTTTCATGCTCTGCTAAATATCTTCCGCGTGTCCAACCCTTTGATGTAATTTGATCCAGTAAGGTTATCACCCCATTATCATTGTGATGTCCTTCTATGATGGATGACCGATTTATATTACATACTGAGTTGACCTTAGCTACGATAGCATCACCGATTGGCTTATGATAAGTTCTTCGTCGTTCCCACAAGTAAAACCCAGCACTATCCATATCCTCATGGAGATCCAGTGCAAGCGTGATTGCTAACCGATTGCTCCCCGCATGACTATTTATGTGTTTTTGTTGTGGAATTCGTCTTATAGATTCAACGATAAATTCTGTTTCTTTTGTTTGTTCGGGTGTTTCAAACATACGGTTTAGGTCAAGTCCTACGGCGTTTTCACGTGTGTCTCGTTCATATCCATAAGGGTTATCACAAGGGGAGATCATCCAGTTATACGTATCTAATAAGAAATCCCAGTATTTGTATTGCTGATTATCGGAAAGTTGCTGTATAAGACGAATAGCACACTCCACCCCTGCAGGTTCGTCACCATGAATACCAGCAGATACATACACTAAAGGGAATTGGATTGTTTAGATGCATATCGTATGGAGCATAAAGGATAAGATAAAGCGTTGGCGGGTGTTGGCGTTGAATCAGAATAGTGGCAAATTGTTAAAAGTTCAGATTTTTCTATAGCGGGAAGGATTCTATCTAATACATCCTGATAGCTTCGGACTTTCACCCGATTTACTCCCACTCAATGGTACTGGGTGGTTTTGAACTGATATCGTATACAACGCGATTAATACCTTTTACTTCGTTAATGATGCGTGTAGAGATTTTCGCTAACACATCATCCGGTATTCTTGCCCAATCGGCAGTCATTGCATCACTACTTGTAACAGCTCGTAGTGCAACCGCGTTTTCGTAGGTACGTTCATCCCCCATCACACCGACACTTTTAACAGGTAAAAGTACAACTAACGCTTGCCAGATTTCATTGTATAGACCAGCATCTTTGATTTCTTGAATAAAAATCGCATCTGCGTAGCGTAGGACTTCTAACCGTTCAGGTGTGACCTCACCCAGAATCCTAACAGCGAGTCCTGGTCCGGGGAACGGATGTCTTCCAAGTACGTGTGAGGGAACATCCAATTCAGCGCCAACTTTTCGTACCTCGTCCTTGAATAACTCACGGAATGGTTCGATGAGTTCAAACGGCATATCTGGCGGGAGACCGCCAACATTGTGGTGAGTTTTTATCGTGGCTGAAGGTCCCTTTGTTGAAACACTTTCTATTACATCTGGATATAGAGTTCCTTGTGCCAAAAACCTACAAGGACCAAGTTGTTTGACTTTCGATCTAAAGGTCTCAATAAATTGAGCACCAATTACCTTTCGTTTTTGTTCAGGGTCTACAACGCCAGTTAATGCTGTAAGAAAGGATTCAGTAGCATCCACAAATTCTATATTTATCCCGATCGCCTTACAGGTTTCTAATACCTGCTCTACTTCCTTCTGACGAAGTAATCCGTTATCAACAAAAACAGAAACCAATTGACTCCCTATTGCTTGATGAAGTAGTGTTGCTAAAACCATAGAATCTATTCCACCACTGACTGCACACAATACTCTCTCATCCTTCACTGTTTCTTGAATCTGTGATATAGCTTGTGTTATAAAGGAGTCCATTGTCCATTTAGATTCACATTCACAGATATGTCGTGCAAAATTATAGAGTATTTTGTCGGCATCTTGTGTGTGTTCTACTTCAGGATGAAATTGCAATCCGTATAACATCCTTTTAGAGTCAACCATTGCAGCGATAGGCGAATTTTGTGTTTGTGCAATTGTCTGAAATCCAGCAGGAAGGCAGTCAATCTTATCACCGTGACTCATCCATGCTGTAATGTCTGAGGGTAGACCTTTAAATAGACGGTCAGATTCGGTGTTTACGTGGAGTTGTGCGTTCCCATACTCACGTTCGGAAGCAGGATGAACTTTCCCTTCATCTAATAGATAGGCGATAAGCTGCATACCGTAGCAGATACCTAATATAGGTATACCGAGGTTAAAAACGGAAGGCTCTATTAGTGGCGCGTTATCCTCATAGACACTCGCGGGTCCACCTGAAAGGATAATCCCCTTCGGTTCTATATTCTTTAGTTCATTAAGTGAAAGTGTATAGGGTTGGATCTCACAGTAAATTTGTTGTTCTCGGATACGACGTGCTATTAACTGTGTATATTGCGAGCCAAAGTCTAAAACGACGATAGTGTCTCGCCTCATCTTATTTCTCCATTGTCTGTGTAGTTTTTGTTTATATATTAGAATAAAATTACGGTTCGCAGGCTATAATATCTCCTGTTTCTGGTTTAAAAATAACACCGTAATATCCTATTGGTGCGAAGGTTTCATCGTTCCACATTGCTAAGTTTGTATTGGCGTCCTGTAGATAGTAACATCCATAGTGAGGATGGTCTGTCGCATCAATAGTTCGTACATGGTAACAGTGGTTATGAAACTGAATGGTATTCTCATAGATAATAATATACCGGTCACCGAACAAGTTTTGACCGATTTGATGCACGATATAAGGTTCAATTTCAATCTTAGCCACTACTTGGTCACCTTTGTATCGGTGCTAAATATATAAGAGGTTTAACGTTGTGTCATTATAAGGTGTTTTTATACCACTATGGTTTGCGTATATAAATATCCATAGGTATCAATTTAGTGATAACATATCCTGGTATGTTGTGTTGAACCATATGTGAAATCCAACATTTCCAGTATATCAAAGTGTTTCATGTCCAAATCAACGCCGAATCCGCGTATGGAATTCGTCGGGTTTCGTTCCTCTACCCGACCTACAAGAGGATGAGAAATCGGGCAAATATGATTGGAAGCTCCTTAAATTGACGCCTATGGTTTGCGTATATAAATATCAATCCTGCGGTTTTTTGCCTCTGAATTTTTATCTATTGGTTTGGATTCGCCTAAACCGATAGCAGTTATACGATCAACCGAGATTTTTCCTTTGTCAACAAGGAATTGTTTGATTGAATCTGCTCGTTTTTCAGTCAACGCTTCGTTTGTTTTGGCATCACCAAGTGAATCGCTATGTCCTTCAATTTTTATAACATAATCTTTGAGTTCATCTTGCTGTAGAACTGATGCAAGTTGCATGAAGGTTGGGAAAAAAGCCTTATTAAGTTGGGTGCTGGTAGTGGCAAACAACCTTCCACTAATCCGTACAAGGACACCTTCTTCAAGATCTGTTATTGTTGCTTTTTGGATTGTGTTTACAGCCTCAACCAGGGCTTCTTGGGCAGATCCTTGATTTTCTGTTTTATCAATTGCGCGTTTTAAATAATCCTGACCTGCTTGTGCAGTTTCAACAACCTTAGCGTATTCTTTTGTAGCAAGCGCGGTTTCAGCAGATGTTAGAGCAGCTGTTGCGAGTTCAAACAATTGTGGGGCGAATTGGGGTACTTTCGTTTCTGTCTGTTCCGCTATTGCAGTCTTAAGATTAGAAACAGCTTGTTGTGCTCTTTTTACTTTTGCTGCTTGTTCTTGTTGGGCGCGTTGTCGATATTCAGATGTCTCTGCAGTTGAAATTACTTTATCCGCCGAAGGCTCAGCAGCTGTGGCAATTTGCATTGCTTTTTCATAATCATTCTCTTCAAATGATTTGTTGGCATTCTCCAACTGATTTTGCAATTCTTGGAATTGTTGTGGGGCATGTGTTGCAGCATTCAATGCTTCCGCACGTTTTGCTTTAACTTCTACACGTATGATAGAGATGAGGGCAGCGATTTTGGCAGTGTTTTCTTCTGTTTGTTTCAGAATTGCCAGCTCAAAGAGTGCATTTGCTTCTGTTTGAGCATCGGATGCGACTTTTTCTGCTTCGGTGAATTCTTCCCGTTCAAGATGGGATGTGGCAAGCTTTATGTTGGATTGAACTTTTTCATACTCAGGAGTATTTATTATTTCTGGAAATAATTGTGTAGCTATACGGACATAAATCTCAGTGCCGGTAATCGGAACACTGATTTCTGTCTGTCGTAGCGTTTTTGTGGTCTGTGTCAATTCAGTTGTTAGTGAACCGGCATTTTGCTGTTCCTCTTCAAATTTTTGCAAGGCTTGTTCAACTTCAATTGATTTTATCTCATTTCGGGTTTTCTCCATATCCAACTCAAGATCTTTCTGTGTAAGTTGTTCTTCATATATCAGTTCTTTTGTAGAAATGAGTTGTTGACGGAATTGCTGTTGTTTTGCCTGATACAGAGCGATATAGCCGACAAGTTCAGACTGATATGCGAACTCCATGCTCTGAGCGAAATCTCCACTTTCTTGTGCCTGTTGAGAAAATTTCAGAAGCTTAATTGCGCGGCTATATTCATCGGATGCTAACTGTTCAGCGTCCAATTCGGCTGCTTTAGAAATGGAATCTTGAGCGTTTTGTATTTGTGTATCTAAGATAACACCATCAATTTTAACGGACCAACACCCAGAAAAGAGTATACATGTTAATAGAAATAAATATAGATAAACACGCATTGGCACTTTCCTTATTTCTTCATATTTGAGAGTTCTTCTTTTAAAGTCTCCAGTTTTTCGACAACTTCTTCTGTTATTTTTTGACCATAATCTAATAATGCTCGTGCTTCCATAACATTTTCCTCATGTTGTGAAGCGATTGATTTTTCAGTAGCAATTCTTGCGTGAAGATATCCGCGTAGTGCTAACCGATATGCTCTTTCAACATCCCCGGCAAAGTGTGCGGTTTCTGCGTTGGATAACATATCTTCAGCGGCATTGATCTCATTAACAGCAATATCGCGTGCGCCGTGTTTTTCGGCTATTGTAATGCTTGTCCGCGCATTGTCCATGGTTTCTTCTGCTAATATCTTAATTTGCTTATTACCACATCCAAATAGTATAGGTATAAAAAGGAATAGAATTAGCCTTTTCATGGTAGTTCCTTTGTATTTATATGTTGGGTTAGATAATCTAAAGAAGTGTTGTTAACAGAGATGAATTTTTGACAATGGAATAGAAATAAGCAAAAAAGCCCCACATTGAGGTGAGGCTTTTTGAAGTGCTCTTTAGTGAGCAGGACGTTCTGTGTATACGCTCACCTTACGGCGGAATTTGTCTTTTCTCTCAAAAGAGACGTAACCATCAATCTTTGAGAAGAGTGTATAGTCCCGACCAACACCTACGTTTGTGCCAGCATGTAAATGAGTTCCACGTTGTCGTACTAAGATACTTCCAGCAGTAACATAATTTCCGGCAAATCTCTTGACGCCAAGTCGTTTGCCAATACTGTCACGACCATTACGTGTACTCCCGCCACCTTTTTTATGTGCCATCAGATTCTACCTCCTGCTGGTCACCAATTCCAGTAATTTTTATTCGTGTAAAGGATTGACGGTGACCCAATTTGCGTTTATACCCTTTTCTACGTTTAGATTTAAAGACGATAACTTTTTTGGCTCGAGATTGTTGAACGACTTCACCTGTAACTGACATGTTATCAAGGTAAGGTTTACCGGTTTGTAATTGTCCATCATCACCGGCAACTAATAAAACGGAAGGAAACGTAACCGTTTCACCAACGGTATTGTCCAATTTCTCTACATCAATGAGACTTCCTACTTCAACTCGATGTTGTTTCCCACCACTTGCAAATACAGCGTACATTTTTCATTCACTCCTTTTAGGTGTAGAATCCCTCATTGTTCAAGGGTGCTTCTTTTTCTAATTTCTGCTCCATCTGGATATATCTGAAACTTGTTGGGAGCATGGACGCACCTATCCGTCCATATTAAATGCAAACAAATATATAATGCCATATTTTTGATCAAATGTCAAATCTTTTTCAATGGTCATAACTATAAGAATACGGCATTAAATAGTATTCTTGTAGGTCATATTTCACTCTCAGTTTAAAAACAACTCTTCACCGTTAGCAGCGAATATACGATAGTCTTCAAGATGCAAATCGGCATCGGGTTCGAGCGACAATTCCAGTTTCAAGGACCGTTTGAGTTCACGGAATTTAGCTGACATCTGTGAATTGAGATGTGAAATAATGTGGTCGTTCGCGATAATCCGAAGTTTTGATTGACGTGTTTGCAGGTGTGCTACTTTAATTGCCCTGAACAATCCAATTGCAACAGTTTCGATAGACAAAATAGTGCCGTGTCCTTCGCAATATGGACATTGTTCCGTCAGTAAAGTTGACAAACTTGGTCTGGTCCGTTGTCGCGTCATTTCAACCAGACCCAAATCAGAAAAATGAAGGATGTTCGTCCGCGCTTTGTCTTTGCGCAGTGCTTCCTGTAGGAGCTTGAATACCTGTTTCCTGTGTGCAGGTTCGTCCATATCAATGAAGTCAACTACGATTATTCCACCTAAATCCCGCAGTTGGATTTGCCGTACCACCTCTTCCACGGCTTCAAGATTTGCACTGAGGATTGTGTCATCGGGGTCAGATTGTCCAACAAACCTTCCTGTGTTAACATCAATTGAAACCATTGCTTCTGTTTGCTGTATGATGATATGTCCACCACATTTGAGCCATATTTTCTCGCTCAATGCTTTTTTCAATTCCTTTTCAACACCGTATGCTTCAAAAAGGGTGGTATCTTCATTGTAGAGTGAAATCCGATCCTTTAAACTCGGCATGACAGAAGTTACATAATCGATAGTCTCTTGATAACTTGATTGTGAATCAATTAGAAGCGTTTTAACCTCCTTGGTAAACATATCGCGGACAATTCGATTTGTAAAACTTACGTCCCGGCTTACTAAACTGGGAGCGGATTTGCGTTTGGCGCGTTCACGCCCTTGTTTCCACTGATTAATTAGGTAACGTATTTCAGCAGCGAATTCTTCCTCACTCAGACCTTCAGCTGCAGTTCGTATTATAAACCCACCTTCAACATCAGCCTTCAAGGTTTGCGCCATATCTCGCAATCGATCACGTTCAGTGGCGGATTCAATTCTACGTGAAACCCCTATAGTTGTAGAGTTTGGAAGATAAACAACATAACGTCCTGGGAGTGTGATGTTCGTTGTAACGCGTGCCCCTTTACTTCCAATTGGCTCTTTCCCAACCTGTACAAGGAGTTCCTGATTTTTAGAAATAAGATCTGTGATGAGAAATGGGAATCCCCTACCCCCACGGGGTTTAGTGGGTGTAGTAGATTGCATGTCTAATGTTGGTAACTCATCATCAGCTTTTCCGTCTTCATCTCCATTATTATATTTAAGATCAGAAATATGTAAAAATGCGTGCCGTTCTAAACCTATATCAACAAATGCGACTTGCATGCCGGGTAGGACATTCTCAACGCGTCCTTTGTATAGGTTGCCTAAAACAGGTTTTACAGCTTTTCGTTCAATATGAATTTCATTGAGTATTCCTTCTTCAAGTACAGCACACCGTGTTTCATATTCATCATCAGATATAAGTATCTCCTTCTCCATTATTACCGTTTCCTCCTATCATGTCTTATTTAAAGACATCTCGGTTAATGACATAAATCATTTTAAGAAGCGGCAGTTTTGTAAAAAGATGGTGGGTATAGACCAGATTAACCCATTAATGTAGGAACGTTGTTCCGTATTCCGTAAACGAGAAATTTTAATATCCATAGTCTTACGTTACCAAATGTCAATTTTAGGTTGGAAGTGGTATGATGGGGTTTACGCGTTCTTTGGTGTTAAAGTAACTACGGGTGTTATGAGTTCTCCCATAGAAATACCCCCGTGTTGGAACCCACCCTGAAACTGCCTCTTGTATTTATAAAATTCGTTTGGATAGACGAAATAATAGTCGTCTTTTGCGAGTATATAATCTTTGCTTACGTTTTCTGCTGGTAGTTTATATTCCTTTGGATTCGAAATATATACAGCTTGATTATCATCGCATGCTAAATTATTGCCAATTTTAAAGCGGAGGCTTGTACTTGTGTCGCGATTGCCGTATGCGCGCGTAGCTCGATTACAGAATTCCGACCCGTGATCAGTGGTTAGTACCACATGTATACCTTGCTCAGATATAGACCGTAAAATATCAAATAGGACAGAATGTGCGAACCATGAGCGAGCCACTTCTCTAAAAGCAGATTCATCGGGTGCAAGTTGTTGTAATACTTCAGATTGTGAACGTTGATGCGTTAATATATCAATGAAGTTGACAACTAAAGCTGATAAACTGACCCGCGTAGCAGCTGCAACCCGTTTTTTGTACTCATTTCCTCCGCGTAAATCAAAAATCTTGAAATATTGGACACCGGGTTTAAGCCGGATCCCATTCTTTTTTAAGTACTCTTCAAGGAGTTGTCGTTCAAACTGGTTTGTGCTGGTAGCTCCTTCAGATTTCTCCTGCCAATATTGCGGGTATTCCTTTGCCAATTCAGACGGGAATAGTCCACTAAATAGGGCATTTCGTGCGTACATAGTTGCACTTGGCAAGATGGAAAAACTGTATTTTCTATCAACTGAAAAATAAGGATATAACAGCGGTTCTATTGCCAACCAATGATCAAGTCGAAAACAATCAACCACAATAAAGTAAAGCGGAACATCGTCTTGAATTAGTGGCAATACGTGTTGGTCCAAGACATCAACAGACAATGGAGGCTTATCTTCGCTTCCATTAACCCAGTGCGGATAATTATCTTCAACAAAATCAGAGAATTCGGTATTACATTCTTTTTTCTGTTCAAAGTGAGTTTCTTCTAAACCCTGTTCTGCTAATCGGTCAGAAAGTAGATCCCATTCAACTAATTTGATATAGATATCAATCCAGTCTTGCCAACTGGGTTGTGATGCCTTTAGTGTACTAATCTTATTAAAGTCGTTCGTATAGCGACCCGGTATTTGGGTCTTAATGATCTGTTGTTGTTCAAGTACCCGTTTAAGAGTAGAAGCGATTTGGGCGACGCCAATAGGTTTAACCAAGAAATCTGTCACCTGTTTTCCAAGTGCTACATCAATGAATTGGTCATCGCTGGTCTGTGTTACAAGAATCACCGGTACTTGTGAATTTATTGTACGAATAGAGTCAAGTGTAGCCATGCCGTCTATTCCCGGCATGACTTGGTCCAGAAGGATAGCATCGTATCCTTTCTCATTCTGTTTTAAAAGTTCAATTCCATCTTCACCGTTAGTTGCGGGAGTGACATCATATCCGCGTGTTTCAAGCAAACGTCTATGTGGAAGTAGTGCCTCTATTTCATCATCGATCCATAAGATTGTATGCGTTTTCTGTGACATATTATTTCCTTGAAACTAACTAAGGGAGAGATGACGGCAGTCGTATTTCGAAGGTTGTCCCTTGTGGACTACTTTCAATTAACCGTATACTCCCGTGGTGATACTCTTCAATAATTCGTTGTACGATAGTTAAACCGAGTCCCCATCCGTGTGTTTTTGTCGTCATCCCTGGTTCAAAGATGGTCTGTTGCTTCTCAGTAGGGATGCCGGACCCGTCGTCAGAATATCGAATGACGACATTCTTTTGCCGTTCATCATAAAGAGGTTCAATTTTAATGTGTCCAACCTCTTTATACATTGCATCCAACGAATTGCGTATTAGGTTTTCAAAAACCCATTGTAGTAAATGTGCGTTTGCAGATATTTCTGGAACATCATGGGATGCAACAGTAATATCAACACTTCGACTAATCTGAGGGAGTCGTTTTTCAAAATATGTCAACACTTCCTCAAGTACTTCTTTAAGGTTGACTTGTGTTTTGGTAGGTTCAGTACCAATCATGCCAAACCTTGTCGTCGTTTTCTGTAGCCGTTCTAAGTCATTCTGCATGTTTGTAGAGAGTTCAGCCAAGACTTTATCATCAGTAGCCTGACTTCGTTCGTCCAATAATTCAGTCCAAGCGAGTAAAGCAGAAATTGGTGTACTTAGTTGATGTGCTGTTTCTTTTGCTAATCCTCCCCAAATAGCCGCGTGTTCATAGGCTTTGATTCTTCGATATATAAGAATTGAAACAAACGCAAAAAGTGGTAAAATGATCGATGTTAGAATGGGTGTGACTAATAATCCGAAGAATGATTTTATTTCATAGTAAAAGTATCCGTCTTGCCATTCTGGAGTTGTTTGAATAGGTGCGAATGCAGGTGTGTTTTGCACAAAGATATTCGCACGTTCGATCTGTTGTTGTGTTGCATTTTCAGTGGTGATGAAATCGTTCCACATCTGCCATTTCTGTGGTTTTTTCTCGGTGTCCGTGATTGCAAATGGGAGCAGTTCCATCTCACTGGGAGCAACATCACCGTAGTAAAAATATCCTGTTATTTTTCTATCTTCTTTTAGGAAAGGAATCTTCCGTGGAGGATTCTTACTTTCCATCCGTTCTAATGTTGAAGTGATTATATCTTGTTCGTTTTGTGTTAACGTAACACTGTTGTCTGCGTTAACTTTTTCGTCTAATTTGGGGTCAATCCCCTGTGAAATCTCTATATTTCCGTTGGAATCGGTAATAATAAAAGAAAACCGTCGAGACCTGCCTTCCGCAAATAACTTTTGTCTCATGACTCGTAATAACCGTTCTTGCAGTGCTCGATCTTCTATACTCGGTAATTCCACTGCAAGGTTAACAAAAATCTCTATTTGTGCTTCAATTTCAGTATTTAGTCGAGATATTTGGCGCGTATAGTATGCAAAAACAAGACCTAATATAATTACGCCGACGCCAAAGTAAATCAGTATAAACCGAGCAGTTGGATAAGTAGATGTAATACTGCGATTCCATCTTGCCATAATGTTTCCTGGCTATTTTGTCCTCTTCGCATATACCATCATATAAATATTATACCCTAATTATGTTGATATTTCAAGGTAGTTCACAGAACACCAAGGCGATTTAGTTTTCTAAATTTCCAATACATTTTATCTATTCCGTTATTGTTTATATTGGTATGTTATATAGGTCTTTAGTTCCACATTTAATCCTAAAATAGAGAGAAATAATAGGGTGCAAAAACAGCATTTAATCCTAAATTCTCAGATGGTAATATCGTGTTCATGGTGTCTTACTCTAATTGTCGAAAAACAGGAAAATGTTACACTTTTTCCTACATTCTGTAGGATTGAAATTGTCGTAAATTACCGCTGTGACGCCTGTCGTAGACTGACTTCACACCACTTTGAATTGACTTTATAAGAATTTCTAAAAAGAGTGATTTTGTGTTTTTGTTTTCGTTCTTGATTTTGACATTTTTTGTCGTTATAAAATGCTGATTTTTTGACGTAATTAAAATGTTGTATTTAGGATCGTTTTTATAGATAATCATCATTATTTCTCCTAATTTATTCCCATAAGAATATGTCAAAAGCATCATTTAAATATCTTTATTTGTGTTTGTGCTTTGTAATCTATGCATGTTAGTTGTTAGATATTAATATCTTCTTCATTTTATTTTTATTTCGTTGCTATCGGTCTGGATGGGCAAACAAATCTCTCCTCATATCCTGTAGCACAAACTTTTAGTTTGTGTTGTATTTGCGCAAACTGAAAGTTTAAGCTACAGCAGTAAATATGAATGAAAGATGAATGGTTTACATTATAATCGATTTTATAATTACTTTTACGTTGCTATCGGTCTGGATGGGAAAACAAACCTCTCCTTATATCCTGTAGCACAAACTTTTAGTTTGTGTTGTATTTGCGCAAACTGAAAGTTTACGCTACAGCAGTGTAAAGACAATTACGGATTCCACTATAATTATCCATTGAGTTTTATGTTAGTTGTTAGTTAGTTTATTTTTCTTCAATTTTTTTTGGTTATCAGATATCGGTTGCTGTTTTTAAGTTAATATGTCTGAAATACGGATTATGCGGATTATATGGATAATTGGGTTGATTCAAAATAATATTGCCTCTGTAGACAGGTGAGTTACGATATACAATGTGGCTGGAGACTGGACTTACCTAAGTGTCAACCAATATCTAATATTTCCGTTTCTTTGAATGACTTCAAGGGTTGATATCTACAGTTCATGTAGTGATTTGTCGCTTGACAGGTTGGTAGGTACAGGATAGAATGAACAGAGGATAATACCTATATCTGACAACATTATTGATATGTAATTCTCCGAAATAATTCATCATTCGGAGTTGGACTTTTTGATAAGATTAGGAGCTTTGATGTTTAAAGCGATTACATTTGATTTTTGGCAAACACTCTATGCGGATTCCCTTGAGAATTGGCAGAATAGACAAGCGATTCGAGTCGGTGAATGTCATAAATACCTTATGAGTAAAGGTTATACATGTAAACTACAAGAAGTAGAGTCTGGGATGGAGGATGCCTATTCATTGGTGATGTCTCGGTGGCATGAACATATAGGGGTTTCTGTGGAAGCTTGTATGCAGAGGTTTGCAGGAACGCTTGATCTACCGCTTGAAGACGAAGATATTACTTCTATTATAGATTGTCTGGGTAATGCATTTTTAGCATCTCCACCTGTTCTCATTCCGCATATTAAACCTGTGTTGGCAAGACTGAGTGAAACATATCCACTTGGAATAATATCGGATTCTGCCCTAACACCGGGAACTTATGTGCGAAAGCAGATGGAACGAGATGGTATATTAGGATATTTTTCAGTTTTTACTTTTTCTGATGAATGTGAATATACAAAGCCGGAGGTTGTGCAATACCATAGCACTTTAAAACAGTTAGGTGCTGAACCTGCTGAGGCTGTTCATATTGGGGATATTGTGAGAACGGATATTGTCGGGGCGAAAAATGCAGGTATGAAGGCAATTCGGTTCGCAGGATACAATAAATCAGAAACGAACGATATACTTAGTGATGCAGTGATAGACGACTATCGCCAGTTAGAAGTGACAATTTCTGAACTTTCGAAAGAGAAGTAATTTGTTTGACGGAATCCATTGGTGTCAATTTAGTGGTTTATAATTGTCTGATATTGATGTCTTTAGTCCCATAGGGACGAAATGTTTATAGCAAAGGTATATACACCCATAATGAGTCCCGTAGGGACGGAATGTTTATAGCAAGTCGTTATCCTGACCTTTCTTGAGTCCTGTAGGGACGGAATGTTTATAATTGGGGTGTGGTATACACATTCCGTTCCTACAGGACTCAAAAGGTTTTATTGACATTTTCTCTATAAACATACCGTCCCTACGGGACTGAAAGACGCTCAAAATGGAATGATCTTCTTAAATTGACACCTATGGGAACGAATGAATTACATCTATCATTGAATTACTTTTATGGTGTATATATTTTAGATTTCACTATAAAAGGATTGGAGCAGAACGATGAAAAAAGTCTTAGTTACAGGTGGAACAGGTTTCATCGGAAATAGAGTCTGTGAAACCCTTAAGGAAAAAGGTTATATAGTAAATGTTGTCTCTCGAAATCCTGAAAAAGCACAAACAAAATTAACATCTGTAGATGCAATCCATGCGTGGCAACCGGAAGAAGAACAACTTCCATCTGAAGCAAAATCAGATGTGAATGCGGTTATTCACCTTGCTGGTGAAACTATAGCAGGAAGATGGAACGCTGATAAGAAGCGACGAATAAGGGACAGTCGTATTCTTTCGACGCGAAACCTTGTTTCATCTTTTACACCTGAGACGAAACCCGATGTGTTGATTAATGCATCAGCAATCGGATTATATGGGGATAGCGGTGACGAGTCTTTTACAGAAGAATCTCCACCCGGAAAAGATTATCTTGCTGAAGTTTGCCATGAATGGGAAACAGAAGCGATGAAGGCGGTTGAGTATGGCACACGGGTTGTCTTGGTTCGCATCGGTCTTGTTCTCGGATTAGGTGGTGGATTATTGCAGCAGGTGCTTCCTCCCTTTAAAATGGGGGTTGGTGGTAAGTTGGGAAGTGGTAATCAATGGATGTCGTGGATTCATGTTGACGATGTAGTAGGTATTATTATGCATGCATTAGTTAATGAGGAAATCCAAGGTGCTCTGAATGCAACAGCTCCCAAACCTGTCAGAAACATCGAGTTTACAAAAACACTTGGATCCGTTATCCGAAAACCGACGATTTTTCCTGTTCCGACATTCGGATTGAAGATTATGATGGGTGAGTTTGCTAATTTTGTTGTACTCAGCCAGAATGTACTCCCTGAGAAAACGCAGACGAGTGGCTACCAATTTCATTTTGAAACACTTGAATCTGCCTTGAAGGATCTATTATAGACGGAGAATCCCTGCCCCAAGAGATGAAGATCCAAGAAGTTTCGCTTTCAGATTACGGTAAAGCTTCAAGTGTACCCTCTGCCGTAAACAGGATGATGACCGATTTCGCTGTAGGATTTCGCGATGGATATGATATCAATCTTGGGGTGGGTTATGTCAACGAAACAACAATCCCACGTCAACAGATACAGACTGCCTGTGAAGCAGTGCTTGCCAACCCAGAGAAATATCGTGCATCCCTTAATTATGGTGGGGCACAAGGCTCTCCTAACCTGATTGAATCCATCAAAAGATACCATATTGATAATCGAATTGGTGGTATAAACCGAGACATCTTTAACGACAATGATATTGTGATTGGTGCGAATGGTGCAACCAGTCTGTTGGATAGTATTACGCATTTACTTCCATCTGGTATTGTCTTTACTGCCGACCCGATGTACTACATATATTGTAATGATCTGGATAGAAAAGGTTTCAAGATTATTGCCATTCCCGAAGATAGCGAAGGAATTCAAACGGATCTATTAAGGAACAAATTGAAAGGGTTAGGTAGAGCAAAGGAGGAAATCCGATTTTTCTATGTGGTGACCGTTAACAACCCGAGTTGTACTATTCTCTCTAATAACCGCAAGAGGGAATTAGTTGAAATTGCCACCGAGTTATCGTGTGAATTGAATCGTAAAATACCTATCTTTTTTGACAATGCCTATCGTGACCTTATACATGACAGTTCTGTTGAACCTATGGAGTCCGCTTTATGTTATGATGATTTGGGAATTGTTTATGAGATTGGGACGATGTCTAAGATTCTTGCACCCGGTTTACGTATAGGATATATGATTGGACCTAAGGGTGATTTTATCAATAGTATTATCCAACGTACAAGCGATATTGGCTTCAGTGCACCTCTTATCAATCAGGAAATAGCCAGTTATTTGCTTGATAACGGTATTGAGAGACAAATTGAGTATGTGAATAGTGGTTATCAACGAAAAGCAAAACAGGTGAAAACTTGGATAGAAGAATTACTCGGTGAATACGTTCAAACGTGTAGTGGCGGGAGTGCAGGATTCTATTATTACCTCACACTTTTAAACATTACAACCGATTCTACATCAGATTTCTTTAGATTGCTAACCCGAACAACTGGAAGTGAGGAGATTGATGGACCTAAACAGAATCCACATCCGAAAGTGATCTATATTCCGGGTCAACACTGTGTCCATCCAAGTGGGGACATGGTTGAGATTGGAAAACACCAGTTTCGTATCTCTTACGGGTTTGAGGAGTTGCCGCAGATTCATGCTGCGTTGAAATACATGGCATCAGCAATTGTCTATAGTCAACGACGTTTATAGAGTTGTGGGATGATTGAGTTAGTCTAATGACAGTGTATCTCATAAATACGAATCGTTCGTACCGATATAATTCCTCTTTCTCACACCCCTAGGTGCGGTTTGCAACCACAGTGAATTCCTGGGGAATGACTAAGCAATATAGAATAATAATCTTGCGATTTTAGATAGATGTCCAACCCGTAGGTGAGTCTTCTAAGCGTACCTTTTTCTTTCCCAACACCACGTTTTCAATACATTCCTAACGGATCTGGATCGATAATTTTGTTAGGTGCATCAGGAGGTATCCACGGTTGACGAAATATTTCATCCCAATAATCCACTATCGGCATTACCAACATTTCTATAGATGTTCCCTTAAACAGAAGCCAATATTTCTTTGTGAGTTCCGCAAGAAAATCTATACATGCATCTAACTCACCGAACGATGGGATATTTTCTACCGGTTGCTTATCATAGTGAGCAATCCGTTTGTCAGCGAAATTCTTTACTTCACGTCCGAGTCCCTTTAGTTTCTCTAAATCCTGTTTAACCCAGTTAGGTTCAATATGCTCTGCGTCCGCGCAGGCGAATTGATCAAAATCGTGATTAGCCTCCAATTGTGAATCTTTTCCATATAGAGCGACAAAACGTTCTCGTGAAAGTACACAAGGCATTTCTACAATTTCCTGCAACAATCCAACAAATGAAATACTATCTCTGTGAGGTTTGATTTGCCTACGAACACCTATTACACTATAGGCAATATAAGTATCCCCGGCAAACTCATAAAACGAATTCGACTTCTGAATTTTTGGGTTGTTTTTTACAATATCTCCTAATTTCCAGAAGATGTGTTTACTACGGACAAGATCCATCACTTCATAACGGATAGATTTAAGCCATTTTTCCCATTTTTCAAGTTTCTGATCCATATTAATTCCTATTCTGAGTTGTGGTTAGATAATCATACACGACAAGTGATAATTCTCAACCTTAACTTCCCAGCGAGCGGGAAGTTAACATGCTTTTTCAATGTGTTCATTTCCTGCTCTATTGTGCACGCCAATGGTAAATAATACCATTAGGACGCACGTAGAACATCTTGTAGCTTTTGTTATGAATATCAACCGCAATTCTCTGGATGGTTTCGTTTAAGGTTTGCTTAGGGATGTTTCTTCTACATATTCATATTGCTGAAGTAAGGCATTCCAACGAACAACACCGCTTTTTTGAATTGTGGGCGATGGTGGTGCCATAGGATGTGGTCGCCAAATATAAATATTACCACCAGCCCCATCCACTGTTATCTGCGTAGGTGGTCCCCATCTTTGAATAACCTGTGAAATATGTGATCCCATCCATGAATTCATTATCTCGCTGGTGCTCTTATATGCACAACCAAAAAGCGAGAATGCCATAAATATTATCAAAAATCGCTTAATCATGTTTGTTCCTTTACTTTACCGAAATCTTGTTTGGATCGGATCGCCCTCAAGCGTTAGTCTTGAGCCTTTAGAACCAACCCATAGACCAATACCATCATTGGTTCGTTTTTTAGTGCCTATCACTATACCCGCAGTTTCGCCTGTACCAGCAACTAAGTTTATATGAGAACCGTCGCTATGTCCATTCAATAGACTTACTATCGCAGTTTTAGTTTTGCTTTTTTGGTCGTATCTAACTTCAATCTTTACTTGAATACTTGATTTGTTCCAATCAGCATGATCTGAAAGTAATAACGTGGGGCGTTTTTCAAGAATTCCCAACCATATCGAGCCATGTTCAGGGTTCCCGTCAGACACGGTAAGTCCGTTACATATAATGCTGCCGAATCTCATTATACCTTCTTGTGCGTTTACACTCGGCGCAGAATCACCGATTAAATATCCAAAAGCGACAAGTAATCCGCCAATTATTAAGGTTACAACATATCGCCACCAATTAGAATGTTTTAAGCTGTTGTACATTGTTGTTCCTCCGTTATTTATGGTCACAGTCTGTTAATTGAACCTAAGTTGCTACATATGAAATTGCTTTTATACCCATCGGAATTACTCTATGATGTCTTTTTTTAAATTAAACACTTTTATCAAATTATACAATAGTTTGGACAGTTTTAAGATTTTTCAAGACAAAAAGTTGGAAAGAGGTTATCCTTTAGAAGAGGGTATTCCCTAACTAATGATATTTGATAGTTATGTGTCTTTTCGAAAATGTCAAAGATTGAACCATTTACTCTGAATTTGGCGAACAAGGCAATTGTTATGTCTACCATTTCTACACTTTTTGAAACAATGATTGATTTACGCTTACATCTGCCAAACCAATATCGCATAAGGTTGTTATTACGCTCAATGCGATGTGTCTCTTTCTTACTCTGGACTAACAGGTTTTCTGGAATAACAGCTTTATACGCATGCCAATCGTCTGTATAATATAACTTTACTTGTCATTTGGATAACTTGCTGAGTAGTTTTTCAACGTTGCTTTATCCCGATCACCACATTCCTAATCGATGAGTTCTCCTATATCACGACACAAAACTTTCCAAATCCACAACTTTCGTTTTTTTTAGATAGTGCCACATCTCATCAAGTTCTAAAACAACAACAGCACCTTCTGGTGGTTCTGGCGGTTGTGTGTGTTGCATACCAAACTGCCGTATCCATCGTAAGATAGTAGGAGTGGATACAGATAACATGTTAGCAATCGCATTCATTGACAACCCACGGCAATACAGAAATACAGATAAAATACGCAATTGAAGTGGATACCCTTTTGGGGTGAGTCGTGTAAATTGGAACCCGCAACTCTTACATTTATGTCGTTGTTTTCCTTCAACTTTACCATTTTTGACACAGTGTTCATGTTTACAACGAGGACAAGACATTCAAATAACCTCACTTTACAATATCTTAGATAACATATGTGGTTAATAGAAAAAAGATAACTTGGTTTTTTGCAAAATGTTATCATAGATTAAAGTAAGGAGCAAGTTGTATGATATAGAGGGCAATCGTACTGTCTGTTCAAATCATTAGTCGTGTAAAACCCTCAAAATAAATACTTCCCTCCAAAAAATCAAATCACACAGAGAATATAAAGGCAGCAATTCTGAAACGGCATCAAAAGACATTCGTGAAAGATAGAGAACTGACACAGGCAGTAAATCAACTCTTTCCAAAGGTGTAACGCATGATAATTGTTAAATGTACCGTTTCCATTCTATATTGCCGTGCTGACGGTGCAAAAAATGGGACTTGAAATAAGTCATAACTATTGGGTAGGACACGGCACAATGATGCTGGATCATAATCTGAAGAAAATACAAGGTATCATTGTTGTGTCCTGATGTCTGTGTTGCTCTGAAGATTATTGATATACTTGGTAAGCCAGAGAAGGAATGGGAAAGGATGACTCTTATGGTTGAGCTTACCTTTCGATTAAATCTAACAGATGCGGAACTCTCTGAAGGCTTAGGTGGAATACGTGCAGAAACGCTAAGCGAAAGTAAGCTATATCGTTATGCCAATCGTGCGATGGAACATCTACAAGCTGATGGTTTAATAGAAAATCCAGAACGTGGTATTTGGAGAATAAAACCTTGAAAACTAAAATGTGTTTGACCAGAGCCATTAAGTTCTCCCAAAAGTTTCATCTATTGATCATATATATTCTTCTGTAGGAACGTCCTCTAGGACACGACTCTCCGCTTTTAACCTAAAAAACTTGAAAACTGAATAGTTCTGTTCGACATCCCATATTTTCTTGGCTTCTACGCTAAATTGTGTTAACATTTTAACAATAGATTGCCACGAACACAATAGCATTTTCACTGATTACTTTATCATAATTTTACGCTTTTATATGAACAACCAAGAAACCATTTTACCCGAAGTTTTTACACCTAAAGAACGTGATGAGAATGAAAAGCGTAAAAGCCGGTTGATTGAACTTCTTGAATCAGGTGAAGCGATGCTTTTAGTTGGTGCAGGAAGTAGTGCACGTTTGTCCTATGTAACTTGGGATGGTCTATTGACCAACTTAGAAAGTTTAGCTATCCAATGTGGGGACTTTGAAAAGAACGAAGAAAAGCGAACAGCGAAACCGTTAGAGTATGCTGAAGATATCAAATCTTACATAAAAGAAAAAAGGAACGATGATCTTGGCATATACTACGATAGACTGAGTGAGATCTTTGAATCAAAACCCCAACGTTCTGATGATTTCCATAGACTGCTTGTTAACCTTCCAGTAAGAGGGATTTTGACTACAAATTACGATACTGTCCTTGAAGATGCGTTGTCGGCGAAAAAACTGGAAGCACAGTTAAATCGAGAAGAGAGCACTAAGGTGGATGAACAACCTTTGGTAATAGGACAAGATGCTCCGAGGTATATTCATCAATTCTTATTAGCCAGATATAATGACCCACATTTACCGCAACGGATTGCACATCTTCATGGAATTTATAAATATCCTGACAAGATCATTTTAAGTTCCAATGACTATATTGAAACTTATGGTTTGTATGTTCAAGAAGGTAGCAAGACAGAAGGTAGTAATCAGGAAAATATTAAAGAAGTGTGGACACTTCATAGAAAAATATTGTGGGCAGTTTTAGCAACCCGAAGAGTCATTTTTGTAGGTTTTAGCATGGACGATCCGTATTTCAACAAAATGCTGGAAATTGTGGGTAAGGATTTATGGGTATGGAACAAACGTATTCATTTTGCGATTATGAGTATCTCATCTGATAATTCCAGGGCTTCACAAGCTAGATTGAAAGCAGAGAGAATTATGAGAGATTATGGTATTGAAACTTTATTTTATCTCGATACTGATGGTAAGCATCAAGGTTTAGCGGATATCATACATGAAATTGCAGAGGAGTTAGATGTTCCGACTCCCTATGAATCTATACGTTCAGATCTACCAAATGCATCTGGATCGGCGTAATGTCAAAATTTATTTCTATAACATCCTGAGGTTGTTAACCCAACAATTACGATTTGTTGTTAGAGAAGAAATACTATGATACTTTTTGTCAGCAATCCTAATTAAAAAATCAATAGTTTAATAGAGGAGTTTAAAGTGAAAACTCAAGATACTCTAAATAGAATAAATGCATTGATGTCAAGATTTGTTGTTGAAGTAAAAGGTGCATCAGCAATGAACATGCTGGACATTAACAGCATATCTGAGGATATGCTCATTCCATTGTTTTCCGTAATATTTGGATATACAGATTTAAATAATCTCAATAGAACGGAACAAGTAAATTTTCCTGCAATAGATTTAGGAGATAAAAAAACGAAAACAGCATATCAAATTACATCTGATCCCAGATCTCAAAAAATAAAAGATACATTAACACAATTTGTTAAATCCGAACTTTACAAAGAATATGATCGTCTCATGATCTATATTTTGACTGAAAAACAAAAATCTTATCGCGTAAAATTTGATTGTATCATCCAAGATAAATTCTCATTTAATATAGACAATGATATACTCGATTATAATGATTTATTAAAAGAGATCTCTGGATTTCCTTTGGCAAAGTTACGGGAAATAGAAAAATTACTTGAGGACAATTTCGGAGAAAATATACATAATACACCAAAGGATATAATGGATTGGATAGATTATGCAAATAAAACGTCAGGTAGTAACCAAGGAACGAGTAAGATTAATATACAACGGGAGAAATTACGAACTGATTTATTTCACTTTGTATCGCAAGGAAACGGCTTGGTAATTGGGAGTCCGGGTGTTGGAAAAACGCACTTACTTAAAGAACTTCACAACCATTTACAATCACAAGATATACCACACCTTCTTCTATCCATTGATCTTCTCGGTAACAGTGATACTAATGAGTGGTCGGATGGATTATCATTTCGCGGTGATCTGATTGAAGGTTTAAAATCTGTTCCTGTTTCTGATAACAAGGCTATACTATTGTTTGATGGATTTGATGCCGCAAGAGATGAAAGAAAACGAAAAAACTTCCTTATCTTAATTAAACGTGCAATTCAGGAGCTAGAAAATTGGACTGTTGTAGTTACTGTTCGCACTTATGATGCTATGAAATCGCAAGAACTTTTAGATTTGTTTGGTAATTCTGATGATACAGAATACCAGAGCAAAGATATATCATGTCGGCACTTCACAATTCCGTCCTTCACTGAGGACGAAATACTACAAGCTTTAGTTCAAATTGGATGTCCAAATTCTATTTACGACAATGGTTCTGACGAATTCAAAGAGAAAGTATTAACTAATCCTTTCAATCTCTGGCTATTGGAAAAAATACTAATGAACTTATCAGATGAGGATTTAAACTCTTTAAGTCAGATACGTTCAGAAGCACAGTTATTTGACCTATTCTGGCAAAGACGAATAGTGTCCGCTGACAATGAATTTGACCGTTTGTCCGTTCTTGATGGAATTGCACGAGAGATGGTTAAACAATGTTCATTAAGCATAAGACAAATCAATATCGGTAAATCTTTAAATCAAACAGCATTGGACGATCTACTTAGCGATGAAATATTGGCAAGAGTTTCCTCAACTGGACAAAGGATCGCTTTTTCTCATAACATCCTCTTTGACTACGCAATAAGCGTTTTGCTCATTGATGATGACGAACCTAAACAACTTGAAGAATTTATCACAGAAGATCCCTCGCGTCCAATCTTTCTCAGACCAAGTCTTACATATTTTTTTACACGTCTTTGGTATTATGAAGATGCAAGATATTTTTGGCGGGTTTTCTGGCATATTTTACAAAGTGAGCAGTCTGTACACCTGCGCCTCGTCGCGCGTTTGATCCCGACAAGCGTAATTGCAAATGAAGCACGAGAAATTGAACAACTGAAACCACTGATACAAGAACTTCAGAACAGAGAACCTATTGCTGAGGAGGCAATAACAAGACTCTTTCAGGCACTACAGACCCTACAAATAAAACGTGAAAAACCTTGGATTGACTTCTGTGAACAAGTATCGGAGTATCTGAACGTTGACTTTGCTTGGGATTTGGCAAATCTAACAACAGATATACTTGAGAAAACAACAGACCCAGATGTAATAGATACTTGTGGACGTATTGGCCGTCGATTGCTTGAATGGGTTTGGCAAGAGAGAGAATCGAAAACGGACGACTGGTATAATCGGTTTGGAGGACGGTGGGCAGTACCACTTGTTGCAAAAACATATCATACGAATATTGAAGAATCATATGCATTACTACAAAAAGTTTTACAACTGACAAGTGAAGAGAATTTCCCAATCGGATTTCTATCTTGGTTGACTGACAATGTTGACAGTATATTTAGACATGACCCAGAATTTGCCATTTCAATATATTTTACTACTTTTTCACACCAATTTGACAGTGAGGGAGAGACACGACGCGGCGGACAAATTTTACCTATAACTACCTATCGGAGCCAAGATTTTGGCATGTGTCAATATCGTTTGGTTAAGCATTTCCCTCAATTTCTGCAAGAAAAACCTATCTATGCAACACGAGCCGCAATCCGATGTTTGAACTACATCATTGCTAAAGAACATATTCTTAGGTTTTCCAGAGAGGATATGACAATAGAAGAATTAAATAATCCTTTTGATTTTAATGGAAAGACAGCAAATTTTGTGCAAGACTATAGTCATATTTGGGATTCCCGAAGTTCTACCGATGAACCAATTGAAATGGTGGATTTCCTGTTTGAATACATTTCAGAATTAGCCGCAGATATAGAAAAACACGCACTTCTCGATAATCTACTTGAGGAATTCATTGACCATGTAATAGCTGCTTTCTTCTGGAAAAGACTTTTAAAAACAGGATCCCAGTTTCCCAATGTTTTCGCACCGCGTCTTTTTGAGCTATGCTTGGCAAAACCGGTACTACAACATCATGAAGTTACTTACGAATACGGACTTTTCTTAAAAAATGCTGCTTATGAATTCACTCCTAAACAACTTCGTCAGATTGAAGAAAATCTTGTAGGACTTCCTTTGGAGACTACTGACGAGAATCTCGTCAGACATTTGGAGGATCAAAGGAATCTGTTTCTTGCACAAATACCACCTGATCTACTTTCAACCAGTGAAGGAAAGCAAATTCGCGAAAATATGGACCGAGAAAACAATCTACCTGAAAATCGTTCACCAGATAGTCCTATTATTCACTCTGAAACAGTAACTGAAGAAAAATGGCTGAGAGAGAAAGGAGTTGATACAACAACACCTGAAAATAAGAAATTAAAAGATTTTTCCGATTCCCTTGAAGATTTCATTACTGAATGGCGGAACAGAGAACCAACACAAGAAGATGCAGGGTTAATACTTCCGAAGTTACGGGAAGTCCATAAGAATTTAAAAGGTAAAATAAATACTGATGATGAGTTGGTAAATATACTTTGGCGAAAGTTAACAGAGTCTGCCGCAATACTCGGTAGACTATCCGTTAATCTTGACGAAGATTCTCTTGAATTATGTCGTAGTATACTCCTTGAAGGGGCTTCACACAAGTTGCCTGATCCGGCTAAAGAAAAAGATGATACTTTCGATTCCCCAGGTTATTCATCGCAACCACGACACTATGCTGTTGAAGGACTGCTGAGAATATTCTTTTACAAACATGATCTGGAATTATTATACATAATTGAAAAGTTAGCAGACGATAAAGTTCCTTCTGTTAGAATGATTACTGCAATGTATTTACCAAATATCTATAAAAAAGAACCCAATAGGTTCTGGGCAATTATTAACAGGAGAGCTGAAATTGAAAGTAATCTTATCGTTCAAGAATGTCTTTATTCTGCATTAACTCATGTATTACAACCAACAACAGATAATGACGAAAATACAGTACAGGTTATGTCAAAAATTCTTAAGAAAACTCCCTTACCACAACAGAAAATGGGCACTTATGATCCGTTTAGTTTTCTTATAATAGGTTTAGCCATTGTACGACAAAATCACTGGGCATTATCCACAATTGATGAAGAATACTTGAATGATCCAGTTAAATATGCCAATCTCCTTACCCGCTTTGTAGAAAAGATTATTAAGGGTTATATTGATCCAAGACGTGCTAAAGATACAGATTTTCAAGATAATCTAATACGTGCAATTAGCTTACTCAATAGTATAGTTACAGCAATTATTCCTGCAATGAATGCGTTAGGTTCTACATTTAAGGAACAGAGAACTGAAAAAGTTGAACAAGAATTGCGAAATACTTACTCAGTTCTTGACCAAATTATTACAAGTCTTTACTTTACATTCCCACATAAGGATAACAATGATACCAAACCGGCTGAAGAAAATGAAGATAAAGACATACATTGTCTAATTTTCAATGAAGTCTACCCATTAATGCAACAGATAGTGGATTTTGCAAATGATAGCGAAAACGGTCTTATGTTTGCACCGACAGCACACCATTTTATAAAACTATTGACCAATTTTCTCAATTTCGATCCTAAGAAAGTTATAATTTTAGCTGGTGATGTAGCAACATCAAGCGAACGTTTTGGTTACAATCTTGAGCCACTGGCAGTTGAGGATGTTGTAAAATTAGTTGAGATTGTCCTTGCGGACCATCGGGATTTGGTCAGGGACGACGAAGATTGTTTGGAAAGCCTGCTGAATCTATTAGACCTTTTTGCCAAAACAGGTTGGTCAGAGGCACTTAATCTCGTTTGGCGACTTGATGAAGTCTTTCGGTAAGTCTATTATAAATGGACGATATCTACACGATATTGCTATAGCATTTGGCGAAATTGTCCTACTAATTACTGTCTTATAGCATTGATTATTCGTATTTGAACGATGCTTGTTATTAAATCTTCATAATTCAATTTTCATCATTATTTTCATATCGTCTAAATGTAATTGTGTTAGATAATGGGCTTTTCATCGTGGCAAGATATTAAAGACCTCTAACAATGTCATCTTGTTATTTCTATCTTTCTATAGTCCGGTGTTGAACCCATTGAAAACTATAGCAAGACCTAAGTACATAGTTCTTATGTAAAGTATAAGAAACATTGAATATAGATATTAAACTTCAGCAATGCACAACCCCTTTTAAAGATTATCTTCTTAAAGACTTGGCGCAACCAGAATTTGCGAAAGGTTATCTTGAAGCTGCACTCCAAGATTTTGATAGAGAGGGCAACATTGAGATACTATTACTTTCCATGAAAGATATTGCAGAAGCACAAGGCGGAATTGAAGAACTTGTTGCATGGACAAATCTCAGTCCGCAGACTCTCACCTATCTCCTTAGTCCCGAGCACCCACCGCAATTGGATAAAGTGTTGGAGATTCTCTCCAGGTTAAAAGACTCACTTCACACAAAACATGCCTTTATCAATCAAGATTCTACAACGTAATCTATATGAAGAAATGTCCTACTTTACAATGTCTTATACCACGATCAGTAGACACACTTACACCCTATTTTTCTCAAACCAATTGACAGCAAAGTCTACAATAGTGCGTTGCGGCATGAGTTGGCAATTCGCGATGCCTACTTTTCCATATTGAACCATTTTTCCTGCTTCAGAACGCAAAAAGTCCTCACCGAGACGATCGAAATCTGAATCATCTACATCAATATCTTCAAAGGTAGTCCATATCCTTGAACCTGCTTGTGAAATCGGTGCCCCCTCCCGAACGACACGTTTGGTTGGGAAGTCCGCTCGGTATTCCGCAAGATGTATGGATGTATTGCTTGAGTGCCCCACACCGAGGAGCAGAACGGAACCATGCAAGTCATAGATTTTGGCAAGTGGTGAGTGTTCACCAAAACCATAAGCTAATGCATGATTATTTACGATGGATGATGCTTGAGGACCACGGGCACAAAAGGAACTTTGTGGATGTGCACTGCGGAGAACTCCGTTTTGTTTTCGGTAGGTTTCGGCAATTTTGCCCATTGAACGGGTAGGTGTTATATCGGGATCATAGGCAGGCATCGTATCGCGAATTGTCTGCCACCATGTTTCAGGAACAGGTGGATTTTTCCATTGGCTCGGATCGCTGAGGTCGGTTGAGTGGGTCGGCATCACAAGCGTTCCCGTTTCTCCCAAGACCTCCTGAAGCGCGATGATGACAGCAACGGCACCCCCACAGACCCATCCCATTGCACTCAAGGATGAATGAACGAGTAAAATCATTCCCTCTTTAATCCCAAGTGCTTTGAAATCCGCCTGCAGTGATTCTACTGTGGCGAGTGTTTCCGTCTTTTGAACAACTTGACCTTCTGGCATTATCAGTCCCCACAAGGATAAACAAAATACTGAAAATATGTGATTGATGACTTATGCTCAAAACACATATATCCAACTAATAATAAAATTTAATGAAGAAAACCAAAACAATTAACAACTAAAGTATAAAATAGAATGACAATTGCTAAAAAATAGTTGTCATAATAGTAATAAATTGATATAATATTATATTGTATATAAAATACATACCTTTGTTAACTAAAAAACCAAGCAATTTGGATACAGGTGGGATGGGTATCTATTTCAGCGTAAACAACCCAAGTTAGTATCTTTTAGGTTAACATATATAATATTACAAAGCAAAATTGATTAAATATGTTTAGATATGGTGAAATATTGACATAATTATACACATTACTTGTAGGCGGGGAATGCCAATAAGGCATTCATACCGTTGATTCGATCTCCGAATCGCGATCAAACCCTTTGAGAATCGGGAATTGAAATTCCCTCCTACAAGTCAGTATGTAGAATAAATTGTATATTCTACCATAATATGAGTAGATCCTACTTCAAAATCATAGCCTTAATGAGAAGTATATAATAAGAAAATAAATAATGAAAATCTATAAAAACGATCCTAAATACAACCCTAATTACAAAAGAGCTTTATGTCAAAATTTCAGCTTTATTATGCAGATAGGAATTGTCAAAATTTGCAAGGACAAGAAAAACACAAAATCACACTTTTTGCAAATTCTTATAAAGTCAATTTAAAGTGGAGTAAAGTCAGTCTATGACAGGGGTTACAGGGGTAATTTGCACCATTTTCAATGACACAGAATGTGTCAAAAAGTGTAACTTTTTACCCTTTATCGTCACTGTTCGACGCATGGAAAAATTCAACATTTTCACGATTTTTTGTCAGGGTATTTAGGATTAAATGTCTGTTTTTGCACCCTATTCGGTTGTCTCTATATTAGGATTAAATGTTCAATTTATGACTATTGGATCTAATAGCATTTCTAAATGATAATATCTCTTTATTGTAGCTTGACCTTATATGAAAAAGTTGCTTGCCGAACTCTGAGATTTAGGAGATAACTATGAAGAAAGTATTTACAGTCATTTCTTATTTCCTCATATCAGTTTTTCTGGGGATTGCATGGTATTATCCTGTGGTGCCATTTCTGTTTTATAATACACTTGAAGAATCATACGTGAAGGATAGAATGCAAGGGGATTTAATTGAGTTCTATGGTATTGCTGGAGAAACTCCAGCGGGTATTGAACGTGGGTATCATCTTTCTCAGGAGGAGATACGCAGTGTGACCGTAGCAAAAATAGGTGTGTACGGATTCTGGATAATTTCTGTATTGGGAATTATATACGGTTTATGGCGTGTGTTACCGTATCGACACAGGTTTAAAAGCTCATATTGATGTTACAAATACTTGATATTCCTGAGTTAGGGAAGCTCGAAATAATAGAAGTTTATGAGTATTATGATCAACCTGTGCTTTTTTCTTATAAGAATGCTGCTGGTCATCTCTACCTTTACACCTTCTTGTGTACCATAACTTTATCACCGATTTTTAAACCTAAATAGGATGAAGCGTTTCCCATATTCACCGCGATTTCTACCAGTCCGAAACTACTTATGATGGCTAACAATGTCCCTGCTTGTGACTCCGTATAAGTGCTATTTAATCTATTGATACTGGTAGTTCCAACCGAGATTTCAAAATCTACAACTTCTACATGCCTGTCAAGTTCTCTTATTCCTTCCATCTCTGATGTAGAAGATAACAGAAATGATGTAAGCACATTTTCTGAGATATTTGTTATCAAATTTCCAAAACTATCCACATTAATAATCTCTCCTGTTAGTGTATTTTCTGTGATTTCAAGAGCGGGAATAGTGAGTCTTACAAGATCTGTTTTCGGTTGTCCTATCCTATCAGGTGTAATACCGAGTGATAGATGCGCGGCAACTGGTGCGAATATATCTCTACCGTGAAATGTATTGCAAACTCGTGGTAATAAGTAATCTGGATTTTGGATGACTACAGCTTCAGCGAGTGGTTTTTTCTCACTTTCATTGTCCTGTAGAAGATAACTTAACACACCATTATTCGGACATACAAAGTAGGATGTATCAGTATGAAAGACAATTGCTTGTCGATCACTCCCAACACCCGGGTCAACTACGATTACATGGATTGTACCTTTAGGGAAGAAGCGGTATGCAGCGTTTATGGTAAATGCTGCTTCGCGTATATTCTGTGGTGTAATGGAATGTGTAATATCTACAATTTTGGCATTAGGATTTATGTTTAGGATAACACCTTTCATGACACCGACATAAACATCACTTGTACCGAAATCGGTTGTTAGCGTAATAATTTGAGAAGGTTTATGCATTCTTATTTGTTGTAAGATAATTAATAATAAACGCCGAGATATAATCTCAGCGTTTATTATACTTACACAGGATATTATTGTAATTGATACATTACTAAAGGTTTTCTTGCATCCATTTAAAACTCTTACGTTGTCCAGTTCCGTCGTTTTCTCGTCCTTCATATTCACAACACCAGACACCTTCGTAACCAGCATCTCTTAAACATTTTATGGCTTTAGCAAGATCGATTTCACCTTCACCCAGTGCCTCACCTTTGTAATCTCCACGTGAACCTGTTCCATCTTTTAGATGTGTGTGCAGTGTATAAGGTGCGATGATTTCATAGAATCTTCCGACTGTTTCTAAATCGTGTCCTGCCCAACGATAGTTCATTGTATCCATATTTGCGCCGACATGCTTCGACCCAACAGTTTCAAATAGTTCTACTTGTAAATCACCGTCGTTGGTGACAAGTCCGTGGTTATCAACAGCTAAATACACGTCATCTTTTTCAGCGAATTCCAAGCATCTTTTTAGACATCCAGCCATAGCTTCGACCCACCGGTTTTCTGGGACAGAATCTTTCATCGCGCCACCCTCAGTACGTAGAACAGAAGTGCCGACGCGTTTTGCCAAACCTGCAATCCGTTCCATACGTTCAACTTGTGCTGTTATAGCATCTTCCTCTAATACGACAAAGTCGTTTCCTGCAGAGAGGGCAGAGGCTTGGAGTCCATAGGATTCTAATAATTTTCTAACGTCTTCAGCATTTTTTTCTGGATCTGTATCTGCGTTCCAAACATCCCCGAGTCCAAGTTCTACGTAACCGAAACCTGTTTCGCTTGTAAATTTAAGAAAATCCTCTAATGATTTCCCCGCGTAGTTATAGTGAATTAATCCGAGTTTAGACATGATTTAAGATTATCCTCTTTGTAAGTTTTCTGGAATCTTCATAGTATTTATGCTATAATACTCATAGTAAAGATAACAGTCAAGTAGTTTTTAGAAATAGATTTATAGGGAAATAATGGACAAATATAACCTATTTACGGATACAAATTTAGCACCAATCTACGAAAAAGTTCAAGCGGAAGAACGACTTTCCTTTGATGAAGGTGTCACACTTTATGAAAGTCCTGATATCACTGGAGTAGGTTTCATTGCAAACCTTGTGCGAGAACGTCTTAACGGGAATGTAGCCTACTATAATATCAACCAGCACATAGATTATTCAAATGTGTGTATTTTGCATGCGCGGTGTCATTTTTGTGCCTTCGCTCGTAAGAACATGGAAACTGAAGGTGCATGGGAAATGAGTGTGGATGAATTTTTAGACAAAGCCATGTATTCCATAGAACATGGATGCACAGAAATCCATAGTGTTGGCGGTTTACACCCGAAATTACCCTTTGAATACTACCTTGATATAATTCGTGGCTTAAAGGAACGGATGCCGGATGTGCATCTAAAGTTTTTTACTGCTGTTGAAATACATCATTTTTCTCGTATATTTAAAATGTCTATAGAAGAAGTACTGACACAACTGCGTGAATCGGGTTTAGATTCGTTACCGGGTGGTGGTGCAGAGATATTTGCGGAAGAGACTCGAGAGAAAATATGTCCGGGTAAACTCAGTGCAGAGGGATGGCTTGAAGTTCACGAAATCGCACATCGTCTTGGGATAGCAACAAACGCTACGATGCTCTATGGTCATCTTGAAACTAATGAGGATAGAGTTGATCATCTTATACGTTTAAGAGAACAACAAGATAAATCTGGCGGGTTCGTCACCTTTATTCCACTTGCATTCCATCCAGCGAATACCCGTATGGCGTATTTGCCTTCAACTACGGGTTTAACAGATCTTCGAAACATTGCTGTATCGCGGCTTCTGCTCGATAACATGCCACATATTAAAGTTTATTGGATAATGACAGGGTTAAAGACTGCCCAAGTTGCCCTGCGATTTGGGGCTGATGATATAGATGGCACTGTTACAGAAGAGAAGATTACACACATGGCGGGGGCAGATACACCAGAGGCAGTGTCTGTAGATTCACTCACACAACTTATTGAAGAAGCAGGATATATACCCGTTGAACGTGATACATTGTATAACGAAATAGTCCGTGAGGGAAATAGGTGGTACAGAAAAGCCGCATAAGGGTCGGTGCGGTGTCGTTTTTGAATACCAAACCCCTAATATATCCGCTGCTGAATGGAGATATTGCATCCGATGATATTCTTCTAAGTGTAGAGGTGCCGAGTCGTTTAGCCACACAATTAAGTAATGGTGAATTAGATGTTGGGTTGATTCCGATAGTAGAGTATTTTCGAGCAAACAGCATCGGAGCAGACTATAGAATTATTCCACACATTGGAATAATTTCCAGAGATGCTGTCCTTAGCATACAATTATATAGTAGTGTACCGATAGCAGATATAAAAAGCATCGCCTTAGATACGAGTTCAAGATCATCTATTGCACTCTTGAAGATTTTGTTTGCAGAAAAATATAACAGTTTACCGACCTTTACTTCCTGTGAACCCTCAATTGACCCGACTAAGATTGATACTGATGCAGTACTGTTGATTGGTGACGCTGCGTTAAAACACCTTGGTGCAACAGAATATAGTATTGATCTTGGGACTGAGTGGCATGACTTGACAGGATTGCCATTTGTTTATGCTTGTTGGGTGGCAAGAGGGGAAATAGAACTTGGAAATGTGCCTAAATTACTCTTAGAAGCTAAAGAAAAAGGTATTAAAAAGATACCTGAAATTGTCAGTATTGAATCTAAAAAACTGCCGTTTTCTGAATCACTCTGTAGAGAGTATTTGGAACGACATATTCATTATGATTTAGATGAATCAGCGATTGAAGGTTTGAAACAATTCCACAGATTAGCAGTTAAACATGAGATTGTAAAACCCGGTAGTAGCTTAACCTTTTTGGACATGTCTTCTTTGTGATAATGTAAAGTTCTAAAGTGAGTAAACCCAGAAAATTGAAATAGATTAATTATGGAATCAACTGAAGAATCGACTCGTGATGACGAGTTTGAACAGCAATTTGAAGATTTTCTTAAGAGTACTGGATTACGTTTAACGGAAAAACGTATGGAGATTCTGCGCGAGGTATTTGCGTATCCGGGACATTTTCAGACAGAGGATCTTCTTGTTCAGATGCGTAGGAACGGCTATGATGTTTCACGACCCACAATCTATCGGACATTGCCGCTGCTTGTAAAAAGTGGACTGCTCACAGAATTTATAGATGCTCATAAGAATACTCGGTACGAAAGCATCCATTCACTCAAAGAGCATGCCCACTTAATTTGTCTTCGTTGTGGTCAAATTGTGGAATTTAAAGAGCCTGAGATCGATGCATTGCAAAAGGCGGTTTGCGATGCTCATAATTTTAAACCTGTCCGCTTTCGCAACGAGATAATCGGTCACTGTGCCGAATGTCAGGCAGAATTAGAATCAACCACATCTACCGATTCTTAAGCTGACCCCATGTCGTGGTAAGTAGACCTTTCGGATTCACAGGTAATGAAGCTTCTTCAGCGTTATCATAGTCTTCATCTGTGGGTTCATACTCCAAATCACTTGACCAGCAAAACACATCATATTGAACCATATTTGAACTCTGACGAGTCCAGATCATCATGACGTTCTCACCGTCTTTTAATTTGTTGATTGTACCCCCATCTTTTCCGAAGTCCCCCGTTCTCATCCATACCCATTCTGGGGCATTTTCTTCAAAGATAATGTCGTCAGGTCGAACAAAAGCTGGTTCTGCTTTTGGGATTGTATTACCATCATCTCCAAGAACCCACAACCAATCGGAATGATTACTTGGATTGATGAGACGACCAATGAACCGCCAGTCGCCTGCTTTTCCATCAGCAAGACTGATATCAAATCTATATAAGATCCAACCTTTTCCCCCTGCGTTTGTAACTATATCACCATACGCACCATCAGTGGGATCCTTTGCCCCTTCTCCTTTGCCTGTTTTGTAAACATCATCTGAATCTCGTTCGTCGAAATGTTCCGCTTCAAACCAAACTTGCTTTCCTTTTCCGTATGCTGAAACCTTGGTCACTTCTACTGCGGATACATACATAGAAGTGATGAATACTAAGGATAGAATGAGAAACATTGAAAATATAAGATTTTTTCTCATGGGATTCTCCCAATATAATAGCAGTTATTTTGATTGTCAATAGTGTTGTAACCTATCGATAATTTGCCGCGTGTCTTATTATAAGCTTATTTCAAAAAATATGTCAAGTTTTTGATACCTAACAGTAGTAATATCTAATTTTGATCTCTAATTTATTAAATGCATCTAATTTCTACATAAAGATTCAGGATGGAACATAACATCCAGTCTCTACGGTACTTTAAACAACGGTCTGTTACGTTTTCTATAAGCATCCCGTTCTATCAGATACTCTTCTGTAGGAGGGAACTCCGTTTCTCGACTATTTGTGTTTTTCGTCGCAATTCGGAGATCGTCTCTACAGAAGAAACCTATATCAGAATCTATCTATATTCGAAAATTGAATGCCTCTGATGATATTATGAACGACATTGACTGTTGTATATATTTGTGGTAATATAGCAATAGGATTATTACGACTATGCCAAATCCAGAAGAAATACAAGATATAGAAGAAATACGAAAAGAGAGACGCGAACAATATCTCTTTGAGGAAAAGAATATATTTGATAGTCTGCTCAGCAACAATGTAGAGCTTAATAGAACTATGAGATATTTCTCTGGAGCTATATTGATATTAATGACCGCTTACATAGACTGGAAGACTGTCAATAATTCCAAATATATGTTATATAGTTATGCACCTTTTGTTTTATCAATTATTAGTAATATAATTTCTTATGTATTTGTTAGAGATAGTTTGTATAAACAAAGCAAATTCAATGCAGACTATTACCTGAGAAATATTGAAACAGCACGTACACAGTATAGTAAATCAGGTACAGTTGGAGGCATACTAATATACTTTTCCATATTGTCATTTATAATTGGCATACTTGTATTTTCGGTATTTTTATTTCGTGGTATCCTAAAATTAAAGGGAGGATAAAATTATGCCAAAGAAAAACCGACAAACCAAAACCAAAACCCACAATACCAAAGAGAGTCGTAGATATGAAAGGCAGTCATGGACAATGCCTAAACCTCCATCTGAGGCGAGACCTATTCCTAAACCTAAACCATCTAAACCAGAACATCAGCCACAAACACCCAATTCATCTGATTCGCCAAAACCACAGTCAAATGAGCCAAAAAAATAATCATCCTTCAATCTGACGTTGCAAACCTCAAGTCATATCTCTTTCTTAGGCTTGGGGTTTACTTTCAACCGACACTATCCCAATTCCTTATCATTCAGATAAGCCTGAAACTTCCGATTGTTCAGTTTTACCCTTATTCCTGTTCGTACCCAATCTCAAAACAACATCATCAATCACCATCACCAGAAACGGATACATCAGAATCTGCTCCCGATACAAATTTCCCAACAATGATATTTCAAAAGATTATTCAACAACACCCTGCATAATAAACACCCGATCAGGATCAGTAGAAAATTTACCGTGACGATTTAAATTCCGTTACATCCTTTATCAGAATGTATCTTTATTCGATAATTGGATACCTCTGAGTTGATACCCATAATCAATTGACAGAGGTGTCTATCTATGGTAATTTATTAACCAATAAATACCTATAATTTTACGTCGGTGTGCAGACAACTCCCATGTCCAGTTCAAAACAGTCGGATCTATCCATGATGGAGCTTTACAGACAGGTAAAGAAACAGCATGAAGATTCAATCCTTTTATGTAGAGTAGGGGATTTCTATGAAGCATTCTATGAGGATGCAGAATTAATCTCCAAACTCCTTGAAATAGCACTGACTACGAGAAGTCATAAAAACCAAAAAACACCTCCCCCGCCAATGGCAGGTATTCCACACCATGCACTTGATTCCTACCTATATAAATTAGTTTCTGCTGGACATAAAGTAGCCATTTTAGATCAGACAGAAGATGCCAAAGTTGCGAGAGATGAGAATCGGCTTGTTAAACGCGATGTTGTCCGAATCGTTACGCCTGGGACTGTCACTGACCCAAAAGCTCTTGAACATAAGACGAATAATTACATTCTCTCTATTTATCAGGATAAAGATATATACGGTATTGCTGTTGCGGATCTATCCACAGGTGAATTTCAGGTGACAGAACTCACAGACTTTTCACGCCTTTGGGCAGAGATAAACCGTTTTTCACCAAAAGAGTGTCTGTTAACAGAATCCTTTCAGGAAGACAAATTGGTTGAACAGTTAAAGATTGAACTGAAATCGGTTGTTAATTTCCTACCTGACTGGCGATACGATTTTGATTCAGCACGGACTGAACTTTTAGAACACTTTAAAACTATCTCACTTGATGGTTTCGGGTGTGAACATCTCTCTGTTGCAATTTGTGCAGCGGGAGCATTGATCTATTACTTACACGAGACACAGAAGCAAGAAGTAGAACACATTCTATCGCTTCAGACCTATACATTATCGGAATACATGGTCTTGGATGCTGATACACAACGTAATCTGGAATTGACCACCTCAATCCGAGATGGAACTACGAGCGGCACGTTACTCGAAGTGCTTGATCAAACGATGACATCAATGGGTGGACGGAAGTTAAGACAATGCTTATTACAACCTCTGCTTGATGTGAATGATATTCATGAACGTTTAGAAGCGGTAGACGAACTTAAAACACAGATAAGCCTACAAGAAGAATTGCGGGAAGCGTTGGGGCAAATGAGCGATATGGAACGGCTTATTACCCGTATTAGTCTGGGGTCTGTTAACGGACGTGACCTACATTTCCTGAAAGACTCACTTCACCTCATTCCTGCTATTAAAGATCAACTTCAGAACTGTCAATCCTCATTATTAACCACTCTAAATGGGGAGTTAAATCCCATGATGGAATTGGTTGAATTGATAGAACGTGGCATACATCCGAACCCACCCGCGACAATTCGCGAGGGTGGCGTTATAAGTGATGGGTATAATGCAGAACTGGATGAATTACGGGAAATAGTTGGACAAGGTAGAGAATGGATGGCGGCACTACAGGAGGATGAACGAAAACGCAGTGGGATCACATCTCTAAAGATTGGGTTTAACCAAGTATTTGGCTATTATATTGAAGTGACAAAACCGAATCTTAATATGGTGCCCGAACATTATATTCGTAAGCAGACATTGCGTAACTCAGAACGATTTATTACACCTGAACTTAAAGAGCAGGAAGCGAAGGTGTTGAATGCCGAAGATCGTATACAGACGCTTGAGTATGATCTTTTCTGTGAAATACGGGATGAAGTGGCGAAATCTACAGAGATAATCCAGAAGATCTCTGCTATCATTGCGATGGTAGATGTAATCGCTAACTTCGCCTATTGTGCATCTAAATATGACTATGTTAAACCTACCGTGGAAAACAATGATGAGATCATCATACGAGATGGACGCCACCCTGTCGTTGAACAGCTATTCATACAAGAAGGTTTTGTGCCGAACGATACGTTGCTAAACTGTGCTGAGGAACAGCTGCATATTATCACGGGTCCAAATATGAGCGGGAAAAGCACATATCTAAGACAAACTGCGCTGATTGTTTTGATGTCTCAAATAGGTTGTTTTGTGCCTGCATCTGCTGCGAAAATCGGTTTGGTAGATAGAATCTTCACCCGTGTTGGGGCATCAGATAATCTTGTGATGGGACAGAGTACTTTTCTGGTCGAGATGAACGAAACGGCGAATATTCTTAATAATGCAACCAGTAAGAGTCTTGTGATTTTAGATGAAGTTGGACGGGGTACAAGTACATTTGATGGTCTGAGTATTGCTTGGGCGGTTTCTGAGTATCTGTTAGATGACAAGAAAATGGGGGCTAAGACATTATTTGCAACCCATTATCATGAGTTGGTTGAACTGGCAAGTAAGTATAAACGTGCAAAAAACTACAATGTCGCTGTTCACGAAGATGGAGAGAAGGTAACGTTCCTTAGAAAAGTTGTTCCTGGTGGTGCGGACCAGAGTTATGGTATTCATGTTGCTCGGTTGGCAGGTTTACCACAGGTAGTCATATCTCGTGCTCAGGAAATTCTTGAAGTACTTGAACAACATAATATCAGTGTTGAAGCGGATGCTGATTCCTCCGCTTCAAATAAAGAAAATCCGACGATGCCCCGTCCTAAACGCAGAGTTACGCGGAAAACCATCCAGAGTGATTCGCTTCAGATGGCTCTGTTCACACCTAAAACCCACCCTCTCGTAGAAGAGATTCGTAAGTTAGAACTCTCCCAGATGACTCCCTTAGATGCAGTCAATATCCTTTACGATTTAAAGGCTAAAGCCGAAGATAATTGATTTTCACAATTTGTTAACTAAAATTAATAGGGACTAAATCACAGATTTCACAGATAAGGTATATCTTGAATCAAGTGTCTAATACGAACTGAGGGATGCTGGCTCCATGGATCTATATGTGCTAAATCAATGAAGTTAAACAAAATCTATAATTGCAACAATTGCAGCATTTATCTCATCCATATCCGTTGCTTTGAGTCTACCACGTTTATTTAAGAACCGTGTTGTATCAACACCTTTCATTTGCATTGTGTCAACTCCTGATACGTGACTCAAACCATTAGCTGCATCGGGTTTAATCTCTACGACCCAAATCTTGTTTGAATATTGATTGTTCCAACTTGTAATTGGTGCAACCAATCTAATTTTCAGGTGTCTGATACTATTGATATTTAATACGACAGCGGGACGAGTTTTCTTGATTTCTGTGCCAATGGTTGGATCGAAGTTTATATCCCAAACTTCTCCCCGTCGTGGATTAGGAATTTTCGGACTCAATAAATGCTCCTTCCCATTCCCGCCACTCTATATCGTTTTCATAGAATTCTGACATTTCCTTTGCTTGCTTACTTAGAATACGGTCTCTTTCTTTCTTCGTTTTTTCTAAGAATCTGTATCGGATATTATCGGTTATTTCTGGTGAAGTTTGTCCAGTTTGATTGAACAAATAAGTAGATTCTTTTTTCGTAATCAAATTTTCCGAGAGTGCATAGCATATTTGCTGATGGAAACGGTATGGTTTTTCTGGTTGGAGTTCAACCGGTTCATGTTTTTTCCAACCTAATTTATTTATGCTAATACACCACTCCTTGTAATAGGAATTGGTGATTATTCTCAGATCTTTAAGTCGATATAGTATTGCCTGTATACTCATGCCATACTTTTCCTTAAGATAGCAAAGTTCCTCTATTTTGACATTGTTCCGCTTTTTACCAACATCCTTATGGAACTGATCAGCCGGAGCCAGAAAAGCTGCCCCGAATCGATTAGCCACCTTTTCATGATCAACTCCATCCTGTATATCTAAGATGAGATGTCCAACTTCATGTGTTAAGGTAAGTCTTTGACTGTCCGCTGGTATACCTGCTCGTATTGCGATTGCTACTGTAGTGTGATTCTTGTCGTCATAATTAACTATTGAAGAAATGCCATCAAAACCTTCGCTTGCCTTAACCTCAATAATAAAAACACCTTGATCTTCAAGAACACTTGTGAGATTACCTATTGGATCAATTCCCAAGTTCAAGGTTTTTCGTAGTTTGTAGGCTGCTTCTTCAGTATCAATCAATTTATTAATTTTAATTCCACGAATTGGAAGATCAAAGGTGTTCTGTTCAGGGAATTGTTCCAGTAGCCAAACCCGTTTCTCCACCTCTTCTGCTACAAAAGCTTTTATCTGATTCTCTTCTCTTACCCCTAACTTAGATCTTTTTCGAAAGGCAATTGATTCCACTTTACAAGTGGGTTCTCCCCATAATTGTGCTGACTTAATTCCATAGGTAGCAGCGATACGGTTAAGTACTTTTACTGATGGTTGTGCAATTCCTCTTTCATACTTAGACAAACTTGTGTTACTAACTAAATGATCTATTGCAGCACACAATTGGGTAATGGTCATTCCGCGTGCTAATCTAAATCTTTTTAGTCGTTCGCCTAACATATTACAACCCTCTTGTAGTAGGAAAATCTATCGTTAATAATTATTACTATTATAGTAGAAATCATAATTACTTATACATTTTTATGATTTGATCGATTGACGCTTCGGCATTGTATTCCCATTTACGCTTTATGTTGGCAAAATCTCTTTCAATAGGATTGAGTTCGGGCGAATATGGTGGTAAGAATAATAAACTCGCACCGCAACCAGTAATCAATGTCTCTGTTTGTTGACTTTTATGGAAGGAAGCATTATCCAATATGACAACATGTGATGTGTCAAGTAGCGGACACAACACGTTCTCAAGCCACGCATTGAAGGCAAGCGTATCACAAGCACCTTCAAAAAGGACGGGGACTGTGATACGCCCCTGCATCTGTGCAGCAATGAGCGTTGTGCATCTATACCGATTGCTTGAGATTTTATCCGAGACGCAAACTCCTCTTGGCGCATAAGCGAACTGGCGAACACTTTCTGTGCGAAAACCGCTTTCGTCAACATAGACAGGTGTTTTTCCGTTTTGAAGTGCTGCCTGAAGTTCAGTTTGATATTCCTCCTGTTTTATAGGACATTGTTCCTTGTAGGTGAAAGTCTTTTTTTTCGCGTGCATCCGATCTTCTTCAGACCATAGCAGATACACCGCTGCGACACACCAAAATGTGCAGCGCGTTCCTTCTGAGTGCTGTCTGGGAACTCTTTGACATGTTCAGCGAGTGCTTCTGGATCAAGACGATAAGGTTTACGAGGCCCCGGTTTCTCGTAACTAAAAGGATCTGCTGCGTCTAACCAGTTATAGATACAACGGCGTGAAACTTGAAATCTACGGGAAGCTTCTGCTTTACTTCCACCAGTTGCTATGAAATCAAGAACGCGTTTTCGTAAATCTTGTGAATATCTCATAATATAACTATTATCACAAAAACAGAAAACAATGTAAATTTATTTTTGATTTTAACAATA
>PYJD01000002.1 GCA_003635315.1 Candidatus Poribacteria bacterium | reverse complement strand
GGTTCGCACGCACAAAACACCTTATGAAACCTTTTATGGAATGTGGCATTGAGTTTGTAATACGGGTTTGTAAAAACAGTTGTTTCTACGACAATGGACAACGCATCAAGCTGGAAACGCTCCAACAAACCGGAACTTATCCGAATATACTTTATCACAGTACAGAGAAACTCAGGTTGAACCTTTATGTTTTCAAAGATCCACAACATAAAGAACCGCTTTACCTTGTTTCAAACTGTTTGGTGAATGCCCAACTCTATCTGACCTATAAAAGACGGATGCAGATAGAAGAGAGTTTCCGAGATGTAAAAACGCTTTTTGGATTTCGACATTTGCGTCTAAAACGCAAAGAACAAGCACGCATTGCACTGTTATGGTTTATCGGATGTGTAAGTTATGGTATCTGTTTCCTCCATTTTGAGAAAGCTGCGGATAAATGGGCAAAAAGCTATAATACAAGTAAAACAAAATCGTATTCTATTATCTATGTGATAAAACGGGTGCTTGAAAATACTTGGGAACCCGGTATCTTTCTTGATCCGTTTTTTCAGATTTGTGATGGTATCTAATCAAATACATATTAGTTGAGTTATTCATTTCCTCTCATAACACAACAAAAATCTCATTTAATATTCATAGGCAAAAACTGGGGGTAAATCAGAAATGTGAATAATTGTGTATAATTCAAAAATTACTAACTATTTTAGATGTTCATTTTCAATAAAGGTTTAATACATTCAATTAAAACACCTTACTGAAACTTACATTATGGGAATCTTAATCGAACATCATCCTGTTAAAACAATTATCGCAGTATTAACCTCTGAACCATCATTATTACCCACCGTTTATCAACACCTTACAGAAGAATTAGGGGAAATTGACTATACCAGTGAACTGATGCCATTTAACAGTACAACATATTATGAAGCAGAGATGGGAAAAGAAATACAAAGACAATTTATCAGTTTTGAAAATTTGATGGATGCTGGTGCGTTAGCGGATAGAAAACTCTTTACAAATAATGTCGAACAGGTATTTATTCATGAAAACACACATCACCGTAGAGTAAATTTAGATATCGGGTATGTCTGTCTGGCAAAGTTAATCCTTGCCTCAACAAAAGATCACGCCCACCGTATTTATCTTCGTGATGGTATTTTCGCTGAAATGACCCTCCGTTTTTACAAAAAGACATTCCAAGCATGGGAATGGACTTATCCAGATTATCGGTCACAAACTTATATTGCTATCTTTAATCATATTCGCGAAATCTATAGGAAGCAGCTTGATATTCACACATAGAATTAGTGCTAATTTACGTGAATTCTCTATGATAATATTAGACACGTTATAGTAGAATTTAGGGATTCTCAGTTTCAATTCTCTTACATCCTACTCAGGGTAATTTACTAAGGCTGAATAACTAACTATGGTCTATTACGCTCCTCGATATTACATTATATTTTATCTGACGATCATTGTATTATGTGTACAGTTCCCTATTCTCTCTACTTCACAAGAAATAGATCCCTCACGTGTACGAGCCCGTGAACTTGGAATTATTATCGGTTCACTCCCTACGGGTGAACACAATGCTATTACCGATATTCCAGGGGTTAAAGTGGGGCATGTCACTTTACACGAAGGAGATTCAGTTCGTACAGGGGTTACCGCAATTCTTCCACATGATGATATTTGGAAGGCACGTCTTTTTGGTGCAGCACATACTATCCATGGCAATGGAGAAGCTACTGGAATAGCACGTATCAACCAAGCAGGATGGATTGAGTCACCTATTTTACTTACAAATACACTTAGTGTGGGTGCTGTCCACGATGGTGTTGTTCGATATATTGTAGACCGATATCCAGATGATAACATCATCCTACCTATTGTTGCCGAATGTTATGATGGTGGATTGAACGATATTAGTGGACTTCATGTAAAACCGAAACACGCAATTGAAGCAATACAAAAGGCAGAATCAGGTCCTGTAGTTGAGGGTTGTGTCGGTGGTGGTACAGGGATGCGATGTTATGGATTCAAGGCAGGAATCGGTACCGCGTCACGCGTGCTTCCGCAGAACAGAGGGGGATGGAAAGTCGGTGTGCTGGTGAACTCAAATGGGGGAAGACGTCATCAATTACGCATAGACGGTGTTCCTGTGGGAACTGCGTTAGAAGATAAACAATTAAAACCGGGTAGAGATGGATCGTTTATAATTGTAATAGCAACTGATGCACCTTTAACGCACCGACAATTGAAACAGTTGGCTATTCGTGCGACACATGGTTTAGCTCGAACAGGAACACCCAGTACAGATGGTAGCGGGGAATTTGTGATTGCATTTTCAACCGCAAACGTCTTTCCACGAAGTACTGATAACGGCACATTCAAGATTGATATGGTTGTCAATTGGCAGTTGAGTACACTTTTTCAAGCAGTAATTGAAGCAACAGAGGAAGCGATTATTAACTCTATGACAATGGCAACCACAACAACAGGTCGTGGTGGTCGGACAATGCCTGCAATTCCATTGGATCAATTGAAGCAAGTGATGAAACAATACGGTCGCTGATTCTCAATTGTATCGTATTAATGGTACATTTTGAGATGTAGGAGGGAATCCCGATTCCCGACTATCACTGAGTTAAATCGCGATTCGGAGATCGCTCCTACAGGGATTTTGTGTTATTATTTTCAATGTTCACTATAATTTTAGGCGTTCGTTGTTCTTGTCCTGTATTATTTATGAAATACTCAGTAATATATCCTATCCAACTCAGGAGGACTTCTTATGGAACATCGCTATCTCTTCTTAGACTTACATGATATCACTCGGATTGAAGGACTCTATCGTAAAATGCACCAACCTGAGCGTCACTCTGAGAATCCAATATTACAAGGTGAAAACCCTTGGGAAAGTTTGGCATCCCTATATGGCACAACTCTATACGATCCACAGGATAAGTTATTTAAGATGTGGTATCTCACCGGACCTTATGTGGAGGGTATGGTGCAGGTACGCAATCGTCAGGCACTCGGAAATATCACGCTCCTCGGATATGCGACTTCAACTGATGGAATTCACTGGGAAAAACCTACACTGAATCAAGTCGATTTCAATGGAAGTACTGAGAACAATCTAATTGATGTTGGACGGACAAACTGTGAAGGGATGGCTGTGCTATATGATCATAATGAATCTGATCCTGACCGACGTTATAAGGGTTTTTACTGGGAACACGGTGGAATTGATGTCTTTATTCAACACAATGGACGCACGATTTGGGGACAGGGAGATGGGGATGGAATGTGGATGTCGTTTTCACCTGATGGTGTAAATTGGACTAACTATGAAGACAATCCCGTCATTCCACTTGGAAGTGATTCAACCCAATCTTTGGTATGGGATCCAAACATAGAAAAATATGTAGTGTTTGGTCGATTCGGTGCTGGTGGTCGGAAAACTGCACGGGCAGAAAGTATTGATTGTATCCACTTCAGTGAACCTAAACTTGTGCTCGAATGTGATGAAATCGATGAAGGTGGGACTCAGATTTATGGTATGCCGATAAATATCTACGAAGGTATTTATCTCGGTATGATTTGGATTTACCGTGAAAGAGTCGACGGTACAATTGACACATCATTGGCTATGAGTCGTGACGGAATAAAATGGCAGAGAGTCTTAGATCGACAGACCTTCTTAACTCTTGGAGAGAAGGATAGTTGGGAGGATGGAATGACTCGTATCAGTCAGAATTTCATCATCTACAACGACCAGATTTACCTGTATTACGGGGGTGTAAATGGACCGCATACAGGAAGCAAATTCAAACAGGTTGAACGAAAGTATCAATCCATGTTAGGTCTTGCCACATTACGTCGAGATGGGTTCGTATCCCTAAACGCAGATCAAGAAGAAGGAATGTTGTTAACGAAACCGTTGACATTGACAGGTAATGATTTACACCTTAACGTTGATGCCAGTCAAGGGTATGTAAAAGTTGCAGTTACAGATGATATTGGCACACCATTGGAAAATTATACGTCAAATCATATTGTAGTAGATTCCGTCGACACCATTGTAGAATTTCAACATTCTCTCAAAGCCTTGCAAGGTAAAGAAGTCAGGTTAAAGTTTCAATTAAGAGATGCCAGTCTCTTTTCATATTGGTTTGCTTAGCTGACCTTATACATTCCGCAGCTTTGGTACTGAAATTTAGGTTAATTTCCCTAAATTGACATCTATGGAGCGGTTTGAAAATATACCGAATATAATATAATTCCATTTCTAAGAAATATTATGACATATAAACATCATCCAATAAACCGGGTAGGAACGGTTTGGAACCGCTCCGAATATAAATAATACCATTTCTAAATGAATAACTCTCTTTTTGTAGCAAAACTGTCAGTTTGTGTCTTCCCGTTTCATACCTTCAGACGGAAATGAAATAATAATAAATAGAAATGGTATTACTTGTGAAATCCACTATAAGAAGGAAACAATTATGAAATACATCTACCACAAAGAAGATGCCGAAGTCGTCAGAATTGAAGGTGATGCACCTCGCACACTATACACACTTATTGAACCGAAAACCCGTAATACTGAAAATTTCGCTATGGGATTAGAGGAGATTGATCCACATAGTGAGATCCCTATGCACTCACATAGTGAAGCAGAAGAGATAATCTTTGTCTATGGTGGGGAGGGAAAGGCTTATGTTGATGGTGAAGAAGCGGATTTAAAGCCCGGCACCGTCATTTATCTGCCACCCAACGTTGAACATCGGTTTGTTAACACAGGTGATGAACCGTTATGGATTACATGGACACTTTCACCACCAGGATTTGAAAAGCAGATACGGAAAATTGCTGACGGTTCTGCTGGAATGGAAGTCTTTAGTGAATCTTGATTATGATATCCCAGATGCAGTGATAGATGAAGGCGCGACATCATAGTGTGAGAATTCTAAGGTAAATGCCCCGCGTCCCTGGGTCATAGAACGTAGACGGGTAGTATACTGAAAAGTTTCTGCAAGTGGGATAATAGCATTAATAATGTTATTTGCGTCTTCAGAGGTAGTCTCATTTATCTGTGCTCTGCGAGAATTCAGATCACCGATTACCTTTCCAACATGTTCATCTGGAACAGTAATGTGGATTTGCATAATCGGTTCGAGTAGGAGCGGCTTCGCCTTCCGAATAGCACTTTCAAATGCACTTACAGCTGCCCCCTCATACGCCACCTCCGAACCATCGGTCGGATGTGTGGAACCACCCGTAAGTGTCACCTTTATATCCTGCAGAGCATAACCCATGAGTGCTCCATTTCCCATGGCACCCTCAATTGCACCTTCAATCGGTGGAATAAACTGCCGTGGAATTTGCGTTTCATCCGTTCTATCCTCAAATTGAAACCCTACATCCCGTTCCAAAGGTTCGACAGTCAGTATAACATCTCCGTAAATACCCTCTTCCTCAGTTTTATGGATATGCGTACCACGTCCTTCGGCACTACCACTGATTGTCTCGCGATATGCAACCTGTAATTTACTTACACGCGCATTCACTCCAAATTCCCGAATCATACGGTCTGTGAGGATTTCTAAGTGTAGTTCACCCATACCTGAGATAATACGTTGCCCTGTTTCTTTATCAATACCGACTGTAAAGGTTGGATCTTCGTCCATCAGTTTTTCGAGTGTTTCCTCCAACGCATCAGTATCACTTGCGCGTTCAGGTTCAATGGCAACAGATATTACCGGTGGAGGAAATTCTATCGACTCTAACAGGAGTGGATGTTGTACATCAGATAATGTATGCCCCGTTTTCGTGGTTCGCATGCCAACCAGCGCGACAATGTCACCTGCATACGCAGCATCACAACTTGCCTCTTTATTTGCGTGCATTTGTAGGATACGATTAACACGTTCCTGTTTTTCTGTTGCCACATTATAGACAACTTCTCCACGTTTGAGTGTACCCGAATACACCCGACAGTATACAAGCTTATCTACGGTATCATGACTTGCCACCTTGAAGGCTAACGCAGAAAAGGGTTCAGTATCGTCGGCATGACGTAGTACTATTTCGGAACTATCAGAATTATCGGTAGACTTTTTTCGTTTGGAGGATTTTGATTTTGAAATGATCGGTTTTTCACCTTCAATCGGTGGCACATCAACAGGAGAGGGTAGAAAATTAATAACAGCGTCAAGTAGAGGCTGGACACCTTGATTCTTTAGTGAACTCCCACATAGGATTGGGATGATACTCCCATGTAGCGTAGCACTACGGATACCAGTGACAAGTTCTTGATCTGAAATTTCGCTACCATCAAGATATTTTTCCAGTAGACTGTCATTTTCAGATGCTATACTTTCAACAAGAGATTCACGGGCAGCGTTAGCATTGTCTTCATATTCAGTAGGTATATCTACCTCTTCAAAAGTCTTACCTTGATCGGTTTCATTCCAATGTATGGCTTTCAATGTGATGAGGTCAACTACGCCAGCAAAGTCACGTCCCTCACCGAGAGGAATCTGCAAAGGGACAGGGTTTGTTTCAAACCGATCTTCCATCATCTCAAGTACGCGAGTAAAATTTGCCCCGACCCGATCCATCTTATTAACGAACGCTATACGCGGAATCTGGTAACGTTCAGCTTGATTCCACACTGTTTCTGATTGTGGTTCAACACCACCGACAGCACAGAATAAGGCGATTACACCATCTAAAACACGAAGTGATCTTTCTACCTCAACGGTAAAATCAACATGTCCAGGGGTATCAATCAGGTGAATTGCGTGGTCTTGCCAGAAACAGGTTGTTGCCGCAGCAGTGATTGTAACACCGCGTTCACGTTCCTGAACCATCCAATCCATTTCCGCTGTACCTTCATCTACAGTACCGAGTTTATGTTTTTTGCCTGTATAGAAGAGGATCCGTTCAGTTGTGGTTGTTTTGCCTGCATCAATATGTGCTGCAATACCTATATTGCGTACGTTTTCAATTGGATATTCGCGTGCCATCTATCACCTTTTAGATTGGTGGTATTATTGTTAAATTTCATTGTTCCATTGAAGAACAACACCCAGTAATCCAGGATTCCATTCCATCAACAGTTGATATGCTTCCGGTGCATCTTGTCCAGAAAAACGGTGGCTAATCAGAGGTGTAACATTAAAACGTTCTTCACTGATAAGTGATATCATTAACCGACAATCATCTTCACTTGTCCAAAAATTCGCTGATGATTCTTGCCGTGGACGAATAGAGTTATGTGCCCCGTATAGAATAAGACCCTTCTTATGTACATCTCGATAAAAATTGACATTTGGGGTCTCACCACGTGTACTGGCTAACAAGACCACTCTTGCTCCCCGACCCGCTGCATGCATTGCAGTTGTAATTGCATCCGGATGTCCAGTTGCCTCAATTACCACTATAGGACCTTTATTCATGGTTGCAGCGGCTAACTGTTTTGGGAAGTCATTGTCTTCAGGATTCAATGTATAATCTGCCCCGATTTCTTTAGATAATTCAAGTCTACTATCGGTTAAATCTGCAGCAATTACTGGCACTGCTCCACTCAGCTTAGAAAGTTGTAATGCAAGTAAACCAATAAGCCCTTGTCCAATGACTAATGTAGATTCACCCAATTCAATCCGTGCTTTTCGAACACCTTGTAAGGCTATAGCACTAAGATTGTAAAAGACAACTTCTTCTGCAGGTACATCAGTTGATTCTATCTTTAGTAAATGACCCGGATTCGCAATAAAATGGCTTGTATGTCCATGTGTTGAGGCAAAACGTTTACCTACCAAATCTTGATTCACATCTTTACCTACTTCAATGACCTTACCAATATTACTATATCCTGGACGTGAAGGATACCGACCCCGTGCGTTTGGAAGTCCCAATAAAAATGCACGTTCTGTCCCTGGACTAATGAGTGTACATTCACTCGCCACCAAGACCTCGTCATCTGGAATTGTTGGCAGTTCAAATTCTTCAATATCAACATTGGCACGACTCGGCCAAATAACCCGTTGCCCTTTCATCAAACATAACCTCTTAAAAGATGAAGGATAGCATTTTTTGAAGTATATCACAAAAAACGCTATCCCTCAAGTCTTATAATTACAGAATTCCGAATATGAAGGTTATTCACAAGAGAAATTCTAATTCTCAAGTTAGCCAGTTGAATTTAATTTACGGACAGTTCCATTCCTGAATTATCTGTGATAAATATCATCAAATTACCGGTTATCCTCGGTCCCATTAGAATTTATTTTCAATGTAAGGTAATTCACACTACCGTTAGGGCTTTTAACATATACAAGAGCCAGTTCTTCACCCTTATTTTCTAATTCTTTGACAACCTTCCTGTAATCTGCCAAATCCTCTATAGTAATATAATCAATTTCCTTAATCAGATATCCTACTTGAATACCATTATCCGCTGCTGGACTATCTTCTTCAACGTTTACGACGATAACACCTTTTTCGTTATTATAACCGTAACGTCTTGCAAGTTCAGGGGTTAATTTTTGTGTCTGCATGCCAGCAAATGGTTCTGTTTCTGGTAACTCTTCGGGTTCAATCATTTCAGGTGCAGATTCAACAGGATTTCTTAGACTTGCTACGGCTTCTTCAGTCCGTCTTTCTAATTTCACCTTAAGTACTTTTTCTTTTTGGTTACGTACCACTTTAATTTTTACAGAAGTCCCGACAGCAGTTTCAGCGACAGTGAACATCAAGTCAGATGACCCTTGGACAGGTTTTCCGTTAAATTCAACGATAACATCCCCGTGTCTAATTCCACCTTTTTCTGCAGGACTATCCGGTCCAACAGCCTCAACAAGTACACCTTGTGTGGAGTCCAAATTCAGCTTTTCAGCTAATTCATGAGAAACCTTTTCCATTGAGATTCCAAGCCAACCGCGAACAATCTCTCCATTTTCAATCAGTTGGGGAAGTAAAGCATTCGCTGTATTGCTTGGAATAGCAAAACCGATCCCAATGTTCCCTGTGGTAAACCCACCAGTAGCAATCAATGTATTTATCCCAACCAACTCACCGCGAATATTAATCAGTGCCCCTCCACTATTTCCACGATTGATGGGCGCATCAGTTTGTATGAAATTTCCATATTGAATATTCGAAAAACGTCTTCTATTCTTGGCACTAACAATCCCACGGGTCACAGTTTGTGAAAGATTTAATGGTGTTCCAATAGCGATTACCCATTCTCCTACCTCAAGAGCATCAGAATCACCGAAAGGAAGTGCCGGAAGTCCTTCCGCATCAATTTTCAGGACAGCCAGATCTGTACCACTCACTCCCGAGTTCCCAGGATCTTGTCCAATCAATTCTGCTTCATATTCTCTTCCATTTGGTAAAGTTACCTTGATCTCATTTGCGCTATCAATAACATGGTTATTTGTTAAGATATAACCATCTTCACTGACAATAACACCTGAACCGACACCTTGGCTTCGTCTTGGAGTTGGGACTTCAGGTGTTTGCATATCATCTGGAAAACGGAACCCGAACCATTCTTCAAGTGTGCGTCTTCGTAATTCATCTCTCTCCAATCTGGAACTCTCATCTCTTCTGATCCTGACTCTTGTATTAATCTGAACGACAGAGTTCTTTGTTTTCGAAACTAAATTTATAAACGCTCGATTTGCACGTTCTAAATGTTGAAAGTCCTCAGATGCTGTGTATTCTGTATTGGTATCACCAATGGCTATTGGTACAACAAACTCATCTGTAGCATTATTTATCACAAGACCCGCTACAACGAAAAGTCCAGCTAATATTAAAAAAATTGCTGTGCGTTTGAATAGTATGTTGCTTTTATTTAACATGGTAATCTATCTCCTGACTAATTTGGTTATCCGTTATTTCCTATAATTTCATGTTATTGAACTAAAAACACACCTATTTAGAAATAAAGTTTCAGAAAAAGTTCGAAATAGGTTATGCACCTTGCGATATTCTTTCCACATGTTCACGAACAATATGTTCTGGACATAACTTGATGAATATCCATGCCCCTGGAACAAGAATCAAGAAGGCTCCAATAACAAGATCATCAATACGTCCGATGATGGGTAGAAAATCACCATCAAAGGGATATATTAGATAGATAATCGCAAAAGCCCCCGCAAGTATTTCCGCAATAACTAAGATCGCTTTCCTATATATTGGAACACGTTCGTCACGGAATAACCGGAATGTCAACCGTATAAAATTTGGGAAATGGACTAAGTATCGTATGAGACGAAATATACCTCGTCCTTTACCACCAAAGAAAAAAGGATTCATCATACATTAAATTGTATCAAAAATAGCACATATTGTCCAAATCAATTTAGTATAAAACTGTTTATCTTACAAAGATTTATATGATACTGTAGAAAATGTTAATTACGAGATAATTACATCCATATCATATAATTCTTGACACCTACTATATCCTTTATATAAACTATCCTACGAACAGTATTTTGAACTTATTCTAAGGAGAAAATATGGCAACACAACTTGCTGCACAACTTTATACGGTAAGAGAATTCACTAAAACCGAAGATGATATTGCTGAAAGCATGAACAAAGTCAAACAACTCGGATATGAGGCTGTTCAGTGTTCGGCACTTGGACCTATTGAACCAGAAGCATTAAAGAAAATAGTTGATAATGAAGGTATAACAATCTGTGCTACACACACCAGTTATGCACGGATGCGAGATGAACCACAAGCAGTTATTGATGAACACCAATTATGGGGGTGTAAACACGCAGCTATTGGTGGATTACCGGGTGAATATCGTACCACAGAAGGTTACGCCAAATTTGCACAGGAAGCTTCTGAAGTCGCCGCTCAATTGGCTGAAGGAGGAATTACCTTCTCTTACCACAACCATAGCTTTGAATTAGAACAGTACGAAGGACGGACTGGACTTCAAATCTTATATGAAGAAAGCGATCCAAAATATTTTAATAGTGAAATTGACACATATTGGATACAGCATGGGGGTGGTGATCCTGCTGAGTGGATTCGAAAGTTAAAAGGACGTGCACATATAGTTCACCTCAAAGACATGGTGGTCAAAGAGAATTCTCAACGATATGCAGAGGTCGGGGAAGGCAACCTAAATTGGACTGCTATTTTAGAGGCATGCGAATATGCTGAGGTAGAATGGTATATTGTTGAACAGGATTCGTGTTATGAACGCAATCCTTTTGAAAGTTTAGGTATAAGCCTTAAGAATCTACAAGAAATGGGTCTTTCATAAGACAGCAACCTGAAGATTAACTTGGTAGAGCGAAGAATATTGATGTTCTACCAAGTTTCTCTGTTCCTGTGAAGAATCTGGAACAACAAAATTAGCTTAGTATTGTGTATTATAACTTTGATATCTTTTGTCATAAAACACACAGAGTAAGTACATCTCAAGTTCACAATTATACTTGACTTTTACGCATATTTATGATACTATATTTCGGTAATTCGATAAATTATACGGGGCGTGGCGCAGCCCGGAAGCGCGCTTGAATGGGGTTCAAGAGGTCGCTGGTTCGAATCCAGTCGCCCCGATTCACGGGTATTTTGGTACATCCCTGTGTTACCACTTACCCGGTTTAATTTGTGATAACGCATAAATAAGGCAGCTACAGTCGTGGATAAATCGTGTATCAATGTTGGTATTTTAGGTTGGGGAACTGTTGGCACTGGCGTCTCAAAAATTCTTATAAACCAGAATGCTCTTATCTCAAAGAACAGTGGTGTAGAACTATCCTTAGAGAAAGTTGTTAAGAGATCACTCCCTGCAACCAGAGAAGGAATTGAACTTCCCCCTAACTGCCTCACTTCAGATCCTAATCAAGTTGTTGAGAATCCAGATATTGATATTGTGGTTGAATTGATCGGTGGTGTTTCTGAAGCACATTCTCTTATCACACGGGCAATAGAAAATGGCAAACATGTTGTTACTGCAAACAAGGCGTTATTAGCCGAACATGGGGGTGAGTTATTTCAATTAGCTCAAAAACATCAGGTAAGTTTAAATTTTGAAGCGAGTACTGCTGGTGGTATCCCTATAATCAAGACCCTACAGGAAAGTTTCACTGCTAATCAGATTGAATCTCTATATGGGATAGTCAATGGCACTTGTAACTATATTCTCACAGAAATGAATTTGCATGGTGTTGACTTTTCTGATGTACTCACTGAAGCTCAAGAAAAAGGATATGCAGAAGCTGATCCCACGCTGGATGTTGAAGGTATTGATGCCGCGCAAAAACTCTCCCTTCTCATCGCTCTTGCCTACGGTGTAAATCTATCAATTGACAAATTCCATGTTGAAGGAATAACAGACATTTCACAAAAAGAGATTCAGTATGCCCGCGAACTTGGGTATGTGGTTAAACTGTTAGCAATTGCTAAGTTGACAGACGATAATCGCGTTGAAGCACGCGTCCATCCGACACTTGTCCCTGAACGTAGTTTGTTAGCAAATGTAGGAGGAGCATATAACGCTGTATGTGTTATCGGTTCGGCTGTCGGTCCTACACTCTTTTATGGACAGGGGGCAGGAGAAATGCCTACGGCGAGTGCGGTGGTAGCAGATATTATTGATGCTGCGAAGTCAGTGAAAAACGGGATATACCCAGAGATTTCTCACGCATGGTTTCCTGATGTTCCTGTTGAAGTTACAGTCTGTCCAATTGACGATATTTATACACGATATTATCTACGTTTTGTTGTAATTGATCGACCAGGTGTGTTAGCGAAAATTGGTAGTATATTAGGAGATAATGACATTAGCATTGCTTCTGTCATACAAAAAGAGCCTCATGACACCGAAACTGTTTCACTTATGATGCTGACACATAAAGCTCTTGAGAAAAATATGAAGACAGCACTGAATGAAATATTAAAATTGGAAGTTGTCAAGGGTGGTGCTAAACTTATTAGAATTGAAGAAGAAGTTGACTTCTAAGTTCAGCGAGAAAGACGATGAAAAAGACATTGGTTTTTGACGTCAGAACTATTAAGAATGAAGATTTCAATGAATATGAAGTGGAAGTTCAGCCATCACTACTTGAACTTGAGTTTGATGATGTGAACTTTAATAGTTCTGTCTGTGGAAAAATCCAATTGCTCCGTCATGGTGACGACAATATATACGTCAAAGCTGAAGTATACACTGACATTGAACTCCAATGCGGTAAATGTCTTGATATGTATAAAGAGGATCTTGAAGCAACTTTCGAAATTCAATTTTCACCTTCTACAAACTCTGAAGAAATAGATTCTGGTAGAATTGATGATGAAGAACGTTTCTATGATGGAGAAACATTTAACATCTCCGATGACGCAAGACAAGCATTAGTTATTCAGATACCGGGTTGGCCACAGTGCTCACAAGTATGTGAAGGTTTATGTTCTGGGTGTGGAATCAACTTAAATGATGACCATTGTACTTGTCCTGATACAGACGTTATTCAAACGGAGACACCTGACACACATTCACCCTTTGCCGATTTAAAACAACTATTAGATGCAGCGAAAGTAGATACTGAAAATAAGACGAAGAATCGTAAGGAGATTACTCTAAAAAATGGCACATCCAAAACGTAGAACTTCACGTTCTAAAAAAAGAATGCGTAGAAGTCATCATGCCCTACGAAATCAAGTTATTACGGATTGTTCCTATTGTGGTGAAACGATGGTTTCCCATCGTGTCTGTAAACATTGTGGACAATATAAGGGCATATCAATTCTAAAGACTACTGAGGAAGAAGTTTAGCATTCACGTCTCATTTCTTGCCGACACTATCTATCTATAATCATATGTAGATATCCATTATCGGCTTATAAGGGATCTAAAATATGAAGCGATATGCCGCAATCGCAGGCACGGGTGCTTATCTACCTGAAACCGTTTTAACTAATTTCGATCTTGAGAAAATGGTGGATACTAGCGACGAATGGATACGACAACGAACGGGAATTGTTGAGCGACGAATAGCAGATGCTGATGTTGCCACTTCAGATCTTAGTGTGCATGCATCAAGACTTGCAATTAAGAATGCACATATAGATCCTATTGATATTGAGATGATTCTCGTTGCTACCGTCACCCCAGACACTGTATTTCCATCAACCGCTTGTTATGTACAGCAAGGTATAGGGGCGAAAAACGCTTCTGCAATGGATATTTCAGCAGCGTGTGCTGGTTTCTTGTATGGTCTCGATTTAGCGAATGGTCTAATAATTTCTGGACAGTATAATACTATACTCGTAGTCGGGGGAGAAGTATTTAATAATATCGTAGACTGGGAAGATCGAAACACTTGTGTACTTTTTGGAGATGGGGCTGGTGCTGCAATCGTTCAAGCTACTGAAGAACCGAAAGGAATTCTCGCTTCATATATCGGATCAGATGGAGATTATGCTGATATAAACTTACTGGGTATTCCGGCGGGTGGGTCAAGAATGCCAGTCACCTCAGATGCTCTTGATAAAAATCTGAATAAAATCCAAATGAATGGTAGGGAAGTTTTCAAACTCGGTGTTCGGTTAATGCCCGAAGCTGCACAACGTGTATTGCGTAAAGCTGAAATGAGTATAGATGATATTGATCTATTGATTCCTCACCAAGCGAACTTAAGAATCATTGAAGCAGTTGGCGACAGACTCGGTGTACCAAGAGAGAAAGTCTATGTAAACGTCGACAAATATGGTAATACCTCAGCGGCGACTGTTATCATTGCCTTGGATGAAGCCATTCGACAAGGACACGCAAAACCAGGAGACCTTGTTCTACTTGTGACTTTTGGGGCAGGATTAACATGGGGAAGCACACTCTTACGACTATAACTTACATTTTATTTTTATATAAGCGGGATCGACATAAGTTATATTAGGTATTGGTGCTCAAAATCAACACCAAATCTGCATAATCAACAGTATAAATGCCAGTAAAGAATTCCTTGAAAATTCATCATTACACGATATAAAATGTCGCAATTTGCCTTTATTTTTCCAGGACAAGGCTCACAGAAAGTCGGCATGGGTTCCGATTTAGTAGAAAATTTCCAAATTGCCCGTGAAGTCTTTGACAATGCTGATAGTTCTTTAGGAAGATCCATTAGTCAATTGTGTTTTGAAGGACCAGAAGAGGAATTAAGACAGACAGAAAACACACAACTTGCTATCTTAACATGCAGTGTCGCCATCTTAAGAATCCTAACCCTATCAGGTATTATCCCTCGGTTTGTAGCAGGACATAGTTTGGGTGAATATTCCGCCCTTGTTGCTTCCGATGTCATTGAATTATCCGATGCTTTACGATTGGTAAGTGCTCGTGCGCAATTTATGGCAGAATCGGGTGAAGAGCAAGATGGCACCATGGCCGCAATCCTCGGTATGGAGACAGAAATACTTCAGCAATATTGTGATAGTGTTGATGGAATTGTCAAAATAGCAAATTATAATTGCCCTGGACAATTGGTGATTTCTGGAGAAGTTGTAGCGGTTAAGCAGGTTATTGATCTTGCTGCTAAGGATATCGGTTCGAGACGATGTCGATTGTTACCTGTGAGTGGAGCTTTTCATTCACCTTTAATGGAATCAGCACAGGTTAAGTTCCAAGATGTTCTTGATACAGTAACGTTAAACAGTCCAAAGATTGATATTGTAATGAATGTTACTGGTGAATTGGCAACTGAACCAGAGGATATTAGAAGTTTACTGTTTCAACAAATTACAGCGCCTGTCCAATGGGAAAAGACATTAAATACTATGGCATCATCAGGTATTGATAATTATTTAGAGGTAGGACCAGGAAAGGTTTTGTCTGGTTTGGTAAAAAGAACGTACCCTGATAGCACTTGTATGAATGTAGAAGATCTGAACACAATATCTCTTGTATTAGACGAATATGGAAATGGTAGGTAAGATGGATACAGCAATAGAACAGTGCATTTTTAAATCCGATATTCTTACTGGGAAAACTGCCATCGTTACAGGAGCGTCTCGAGGGATTGGTGCAGCAATTGCGCGTAGCTTGTGTGAAACAGGTGCACAGGTTGTTCTTTGTTCTCGTTCATCAGAAGCTGTAACCCAGACAACAGATACGCTACAAAGTGATGGTTATACTGCACATGCTATTGCTGCTGATATTGGTCAAAAGGCAGATGTTGAGACATTAATTGAAGAAACACTTACGAAGTTCTCCCAAATTGATATCCTTGTGAATAACGCAGGAATAACACGAGATACGCTGCTGATGCGTCTTAAAGATGAAGACTGGGATGCTGTCTTGCAAACTAATCTCACCGGTACAATGTACTGTACCCGCGAAGTTCTTCGTCCAATGATACGACAAAAAAGTGGTCGCATTATCAACATATCCTCTGTCATAGGATTAATGGGAAATGTAGGACAAGCGCCTTATGCAGCCGCAAAAGCCGGGATTATAGGTCTAACAAAAACAACGGCAAAAGAAGTTGGCTCACGTGGTATAACTGTAAATGCAATTGCCCCTGGATTCATTACAACTGACATGACAGCAGAATTACCTGAAGAGTTTCAAAACAAGTTACTTGAACTGATTCCATTACAGAACTTTGGCACACCAGAAGATGTGGCAAACACTGTCTGTTTTCTGGCTTCTGATGCCGCACGATATATCACTGGACAAACCTTTCAGGTAGACGGTGGTATGGTGATGTAACTCACAACCCTATTCTGTTTACTACAGCAGAACTATTGTCTATTAGTATAAACATACCATAGAAATACCATAATGGTAATGATTAGGTAAATTAACATTTTATATATTGCTGGAGTGGTTGAAAACTGTTGAATATAGTTGATTTTTCCACCCATTTGATAGGAGATTAATAATATAAATGGCAACAAATGAAGAACGTCTTATTGAAATCATCGCACATCAACTTGGTATAGAGGCTGACAATGTTACCCCTGATGCTTCTTTTATGGAAGATTTAGGTGCGGATTCTCTTGATACCGTGGAATTGGTCATGGCACTTGAAGAAGAATTCGATCTTGAAATTCCTGATAGTGATGCCGAAAAGATTCAAACTGTACAAGATGCCCTTGATTATTTGGATGAGCATATATAGACACTTATAATTGATAATTAACTTTGAGGGCATGTAACTGTAATCTACAAGCCCTCTTTACCTACTTAAGAAAAGGATCGGTCTCGTGGAGCGTGTAGTTGTTACAGGAATCGGTGTTGTTAATGCGATTGGCAACACGAAAGAAGAATATTGGGATGCGCTTGCTATCGGTAAAAACGGAATCGGACCTTTAACTTCTTTTGATGCTACCGATTATCGTACCCAGATTGCTGCAGAAGTAAAAGATTTTCAGGCAGAATTGTATTTGGATAAGAAGGCTGTATTACGTTTTCCTGCTTTCATCCAGTATGCACTTGCAGCTTCAATGATGGCACATGAAGATTCAGGTTTGGACATATCTACAGTTGATCCATATCGTGCAGGTGTCCAAATTGGTTCTGGTGTTGGGGGTATCGGTTTTCTTGAAGAAAATGCGAAAATCCTTCTTGAAAAAGGACCAAAACGTGTAAGTCCATTCCTGGTGCCGTTTATGATAATTAATATGGCAGCCGGACAAGTATCTATCCATTTTAACTTAAGAGGTCCGAATTCCTCATCTGTCACAGCTTGTGCAACTTCAAATCATTCAATTGGGGAATCGTTACGTTTAATTCAACACGGGTATGCAGATGTGATGTTCACTGGTGGTACAGAATCAGCAATTACACCTTTGGCTTTTGCGGGATTTTGTGCAATGCGTGCCATGTCTGAACGTAATGAAGACCCGGAACGAGCTTCTCGCCCATTCAATAAAGACCGAGATGGTTTCGTTATGGGTGAAGGTGCAGGTATTTTAATTCTTGAATCCCTAAAACATGCAAAAAAACGTGGAGCATACATTTACGCGGAAATCGTCGGCTTCGGCATGACCTCTGATGCTCATGATATGGTGAGCCCACCTGATAACGGTGAAGGTGCAGCAAAGGCGATGGAATTTGCGCTTAATGATGCCAAAATTCCAACAGATTCTGTTGATTATGTGAATACACACGGAACTTCAACACCTATAGGAGATATTGCTGAGACAAATGCAATTAAATCTCTCTTCGGTACCAAAGCCTATCAGATACCCGTTAGTTCAACAAAGTCAATGATTGGACATTTACTCGGTGCTGCAGGTGCAGTGGAACTTATTGGGTGTATTGGGGGCATGGAAAAAGGATTTATACCTCCAACAATCAATTATGAAGTGCCAGATGAAGATTGTGATCTTGATTATGTTCCAAACGAAAGTCGGGATAGACAAGTAGATGTGGTATTATCAAACGCATTCGGGTTCGGTGGACATAATACCTCTATTGCTGTGCGTAAGTTCACTGGTTAGTCTTTAATCTACCTACATCCCATCCATATTATTCTTATACAATAAACTTGTGCACTTAGCATTTATCGGCTTTGGAAGCAACATTGGTGATAGGCTAACCTATATTCAGAATTCCCTCCACTCTTTATCGGAAGTGGAGGGAATTTCCTTAAAGACCGTTTCATCTATTTATAAGACTGAACCGGTGGGAAATGTAGAACAAGATGACTTTTTAAACGGTGTGGTTTCTCTTGAAACTACACTTACACCACATTCCTTACTACACACATTAAAAGATATTGAAATATCAATTGGCAGACAACATCGAAAACGTTGGGGTGCAAGAGAGATTGATATGGATATTATAATCTATGATGATCTTTGTCTTCAAACTCCAGATTTGACAATTCCACATCCAGATATGCACCTCCGCAGATTCGTACTTGCCCCCTTAGCTGAAATCGTCCCGAACTTAACCCATCCTGTTTTTAATAAGAGCATCCTTACGTTACTTCTTAGTCTCAAAGATGAAAAATCGGTCGTAAAGGATAATAGTTATTCTGTTAACCTTACATCCTGACTATAATTTGTAATTATACACAATTCGTTAGTGGATCCTTTCTAAATGGTATAAGGAAAATCCCTGAACCACCTTCATCGGTAAAAATATCAACACCGTTTTGAATTTACCAATTTGGATCATAATCCCAATTGGTACGTTGAATCCCGTAACGAACCCCATCTATCTCTGTTTGATGGCAAACGAGACACCTGTTAAAATCGTAAACCCCATGCAATTGATGTGCCGTAATAATCTCAGGTGTATTATGTTCATGACAAGTAACACATGTATAGCTTTGATACGGATTATTTGCATATAGTGCGAATTGATTGAGCTGTCTTTTTATGTGATAGTTCCGGTTGTTTTCATTGTCTGATATTTTCCATTCAGTACCGATTTTCTTTATCATTACTACTGCTGTCTGTGAGATATCCACCTGTTGTTGTGTAGACCACCAATGTATTTCCTCAGGTAGTTTTTCAGTGGAATCTAATTCCTGCTGTAGGGTTGAAGATTCTATGTTGAAAAGGAATGGATCGGATGTATGACATCTTGCACAAGGAACATCATGCACACTTGTTAATGGAAAGAATTCATCGTGGTCAAGTTTTGCCTGTCCATGGAAAACAATACCAATGACCAGTACTGGGGCAAGAATAAGGTGACATCTAAGTAGTATTTGTCGGGTTTTACGGCTTGTTAGGCTGACAGCAATACCTGTGCCAAGATTTGCTAAGGCAAGTATAAAAGTTAGCCAAGAGTGCCATGCCAAAGGTTGGAATGCAGAGTGTAGAAGCACTAAACAAATACCTAACGATGCTAACCGTTGATGGTATTTTAGCCATACTTGACGAGAACCCCATTTAATCCATCTACTCCGTAGTACATACAAACCCGCGATGAGTATAGCTATAGCTCCAATGATACTAATAGTGTGTCTGGCTTCTCCGTAACTCCCTGCCTGCCAAATACATACCAATGAAATTATAGCAGCACCAACAATGCCATATCCTATTTGAATGAATACTCTCATAGTGTCAGTTTATCACGACTGCTTATCAGTGACAAGTTAAAAGGAATAGTCTGGAAAGAGTAGGAATGATATGTTATACTAATCGTGAGTTATGGTGATTTTCAAAGGAGATGAAGAGATGAATCAAAAAGTCGTTTTTATATTGCTTCTTTTTATTCCATTGACACTCATTGGATGTTATACAAAATTTGGCTATTATGAACCTGTAAATACAAACAAGAATCAACAAACACATGTGGAAAAAACGGAAGAGAATGTAAACCAAGAGTCTGATTCTGATGTTATAACTACAAAAGACGAGTCTGACGGTTACTATGGTCGACGGAAGCGCGCTTATAGTTCATCAAAGTCTTATTTAAGCGATTCCTACTGGATTCCTCACACAAGGTATTATTCCTATTATCCTTCACCATATTATTATCCAGATCCATGGTATTATGGTTATAGGAATTACGGACCTTACTACGGTTATAGTTATTATCCATATCGGAGTTATTACCCATATAGAGGTTACTACTATGGCGGGTATCGTGGAAGCACATATCCACCATCTTCGCGTAGTACATATACGCGGGGTAAGATAAGCAGAGATTACCGATCAGAAAATCGTCGTTCACGAGTATCACGTAGTGTTATATCCTCTAATCCACAATCAGACCGTCCACGACGTAGATCTACTAACCAAGAATAGAATTAGTCGTCTACATTTCAGGAAAGTTTTGTAAACAGAGATTTTTATGAAGGAGAAATTGCAATGAAACGAACAATTTATATGGTATTTGTCTGTTTGTTTGCAACAGGATTGTTTGTAGTCACAGCCCCGGCACAGATTGAAGAAATCGCAATAGGTAACACATTCGGTGTTGGTGCCCGGACAATGGGAATGGGTGGTGCAACTCTTGGTATTTCCGATGATTTCACAGCATTATATTGGAATCCTGCTGGAATGGCACAGATACAAAAGTTTGAATTCTTCACCAGTTTTTCACATAATACAGCGAATACAGATAGTTTTTTCTCAAGCGATGAAGTAACAGGTACGAGTCGTACACAACTCCGTCCGAATGCAATTGGTTTTGTTTACCCTTTTTACACTCAACAGGGTGGTTTCGCAGTAGGATTTGGGTATAATCGTCCCCAGAACTTCGACTATCAAACTGCTATCCAAGGGATTGATCCGAGTTCTGGTAATATATATAGTGGTTTGTTAGTAGATGAGATTAATAGGAACTCCGGGGGAATTGGAATTTGGAGTTTTGGTGGTAGTATTTATATTACTGAGAGTATCCTGATTGGTGGTGCAGTTGATTTCTGGAATGGAAATAGTATCAACGAATTAGATACATCTGCTACAGATGCATTCAATATTGATAATGATATATCACGTTTCAGATTTGACGATGAAATAGATCGAGTTTATTCGGGGGTTGGTGGTAAACTTGGGGTTTTGGTTAATTTTACAGATTCAGTTAGTCTCGGTTTAACATTGGTATCCCCTACAGAATTGGCAGTTGAAGAATTATGGTATGAATATACAATTGTATCATTTGATGATGGGGAAGAAGAAACTGACCCAAATGAGGGTTCAAAATCATACGATATTGAAAGACCATTTGAAGTTGGCACGGGGATTGCAGTGAAATTGCTAAACCAGCAGTTGATTTTGGCTGGTGATATTCAACTAACTGATTGGCGTCAAACTCGTTATGATCCCGCACCAGCACAAGATCTTTCTAATGACTACTTTGAAGAGACTTATTCCCTAACACTTCAGTCAAGATTGGGAGTTGAATTTCGTATACCTGGTATTGATACCCACGTTCGTGCAGGTTATTTTCGGGATACAATTCCCTTTACAGAAACCGAGGTAGAGAATCAACGTGATTACCTAACATTAGGGGTTGGTAAGATCTTCGAGGATACCTTGAAGTTTGACGTTGCTTATATGTACGGGAATTGGCGAGAATATAGTAACGAATTAACAAGGAAACAAAATAACCATAGAATTTTTGTTTCTGGTGCATACCGATTCTAACCATTAATTATAAAGAATAAAGGGTGGCGTTAAAACTCCACCCTTTATTCTTTATAATGTTAGCAGTTTGTCTATCCTAAGCATAAAACGGGAAATACGGTCATCAAGTCTAAAGGTTTCAACCTAAAGTCATCACACGAGTTGTATATATGCCATCTGCGCCCCGTCTCCGCGTCTTAATTCACCTCGGATAATCCGTGTGTATCCACCATTGCGATCTTGGTAACGTGGAGCAATATCTTCAAAAAGTTTCTGTAGGATAGCGTGTTTATCTAATACCCCAGATTCACCTCTTCTTGGTCTATGATGAAGATTTCTACCATACAAGGCTCGTGCTGCCTGTCTACGTGCATGGACTGTATCCTTTTTAGCCAATGTGATCAGTTTTTCTGCAACGCGTCTAAGTTCCTTACATTTATGCAATGTTGTACGAATTTGTTCATGTTCAAACAAAGCAGTGGCTTGATTTCGGAAGAGTGCGTTCCGATGGCTTGTAGTACGTCCTAATTTTCTGCCGCGTTTTCTGTGTCTCATTCTGTTTCCTCCTCCTCCGTGAGTATGTAATCCTCATCTTCCAATTCCATACCAAGAGTCAATCCCATGTTGGCAAGTTGGTCTTTGATTTCATTCAAAGAAGTCCGTCCGAAGTTTTTATATTCCAACATTTCCTTCTCATTCTTCACGACGAGTTCACGGATAGTTTTAATATTTGCTGTCTCAAGACAATTTCCAGCGCGTACTGATAGTTCAAGGTCAGCAACAGGTTTTGAAAGGTATCTATTTCTCAAGATTTTTGCTTCATCAATTTCAGGTTCTGGTTCAACATAAGTTTCATCGAATTCCGTAAATATTTCAAGCTGATTGCGTAGAATTTCAGAAGCCTGTGTGATAGCGTCTTTCGGTGTGATACTTCCATCCGTCCAGATTTCAAGATTCAATTGATCAAAATTCGTCATATCTTCAACACGAGTTTCATTTACAGAAAAGTTAACTTTTTCAACAGGTGAAAATTTTGCGTCAACAGGAATCCACCCAATAGGTTGTTTTGTGTCACGGTGATCTTCTGCCAGAGAATAACCACGACCTGTTTGAACTTGAATCTCCATTTCAATCCCTTGACACTTATCAAGCGTTGCAATATGTTGGTCTGGATTGATGATTTCCACAAGCGAATTGGGTCGAACGTCTGCAGCAGTTAGTTCACCGGAACCATCTGCTTTTAGGTCCAGTATCATAGGTTCGTCCTGTAATAGACGGAACCGAATTGCCTTGAGGTTAAGTATTATTTGTACAACATCTTCAAATACACCTGGAATAGTCGAATATTCATGCTTAACCTGATCAATTTGAATTGCTGTTATAGCAGCACCTTTAATTGAAGAGAGAAGTACTCGACGAAGCGAGTTGCCCAAAGTAGTGCCGTAGCCGCGTTCAAGTGGTTCTGCAGTATATTTCGCATAATTTGGTTGTAGTGTTTCTGTATCTGCCACCAAACGCTTGGGCATTCTTAGATCCAAACTATTCATCGATATCCTCCTATCGGCTTATGTTCTATAAACAGAGTCAAACAGGTAAGGTTTGTAAACATGACAATCTATATAAGCATTCCTTGTTGGAATGATCATGCCTATAATTGCTATGTTCCTGAGTTAAATACACCGTATAACTACCTGTATTGCACTAAATCTGTTTATTAGTAAAAAATAAATTTATAAGTAACATGTTCCTGTATATCAAAATTGAGATGTGCATAACAATTTTGATATAGTTGGATTATAAAAACAGCTCTATTACTTCATTGGGTCGATAATATAGGTTGATTTGGCATTAAAGTGAAATATAATGCTTACCCGTTTTGTATCGAATTTCTTCCAAATTTGAAACTAAGCATCAAATAGAAGAAACAATCAAGTGGTAGTTGTTTAAGTGTTACCTTGAGTACAATTCAATAATTAACTGTGTGTCTAACTCTGCTGCAATTTGCTCAACAATTGGTGTGCCTTGAACTCGTCCTTCAGGTTTCTCTGCATCAATTTCGAGCCACTGAGGTGCACCTCTCTGTTGGGAAAATTCTAAGGCTTCTTGTATTGCTACATTTTCACGACTTTTCTCACGAGGTGTAATTACATCCCCTACTTCGACGAGATAAGAAGGTATATTAACGCGTTTCCCGTTTACAGTAAAGTGGTTGTGTTTCACAAGCTGTCTTGCTTGTTTTCGTGATGTAGCAAAACCGAGCCGATAAACGACATTATCTAAACGGCGTTCGAGTAGGGTGATTAGATTCTCACCCGTAATGCCCGTTTGTCGCGCCGCTTTGAAATAGTAATTTCGAAATTGTTTCTCAAAAATTCCGTAGATTCGTTTTGCTTTTTGCTTAGTACGTAATTGGCGTCTGTATTCTCCCCTTGCTCGTGTAAGAGGTTTTTGACCGTGGTCACCAGGTGGATAACTTCTTCTTTCAAATGAACATTTGGGTCCAATGCATCGACGTCCCTTGAGAAAAAGTTTCTCACCTTCTCGACGACATAATTTACAGACAGAATCTAAATACCTACTCATGTGTCTCCTTGGTTTACACCCGTCGTCTTTTTGGTGGACGACATCCATTGTGTGGAATGGGTGTCATGTCCTTCATCAATGTAATTTCGAGTCCAGCAGCAGCCAGAGCGCGAATAGATGATTCCCGACCTGATCCTGGACCTTTGACTCTCACTTCAACGCGCTTCATACCATGTTCTATTGCTTTTTTCGCACATGCTTCAGCGGTCTGTTGTGCAGCAAATGGTGTGGACTTCCGCGACCCCGGGAACGTCATTCCTGCGCTTGCCCATGCAACGGTATTGCCATTGGGATCTGTGATAGTCACTATTGTGTTGTTAAATGTAGCTTGGATATGTGCAATGCCCTCTGGGACATTTTTTCGTTCCCGTCTTCGTGAACGCAAACTGTTTCTCCTTTACGAAAATGTGAAAGCACAATAAATGTGCATAGATGGGTTGCATCTAATTTATACGGAGAGTCTCCTACTATAATTAAATAATAATAAATGATTAACTTTTATGTTGTCTTTGCAGCATTATTAGCCGGAATCCAATTTATGAAATAAATGGATTCCGACAGACTGTATATTCTGCAATGTATCTGTGAGACTTTGGTGGAATCAACCGCCTTTACGTGCTGCCTCTTTCAGTTTCCTACCAACAGAGATAGTGCGTGCCTTACCCTTCCGAGTCCGAGCATTCGTATTGGTTCGCTGACCTCTGACAGGTAACTGCCGTCTGTGGCGAAGTCCGCGATAACTGTTGATATCCATGAGTCGTTTAATATTCTGATCAACTTCGCGTCGTAAATCACCTTCAACCTTATACTCTTCAGTGATTTTATCTCGTAATTTACTCACCTCGGATTCATCCAATGCATCAACCTTTTTGCTTGGATCAATGTTGAGATCAGTCACAATTTGCGAAGCAGTGAAACGACCTATACCGTAGATTGCTGTTAATGCTATATCAATCCTTTTTGTACGAGGTAGATCTACACCTGCGATACGTGCCATAATAGCCCCCTTTTACAATTAAACAGTATTATCCCTGTCGTTGTTTGTGTTTAGGATTTGACGGACAAATAACGCGAATAACACCCTTTCTCTTGATAATTTTGCAGCGATTACACATTTTTTTTACAGATGGTCTGACTTTCATAAATTCCTCTAATATTGATGTTAGTCCTGTTAGAACAACATATTGTCTCGAAGCAATTATGCGACTGTTTTAACTATCTTCCGCGCCGTCCTTTTAGGCGTCTATCTTTCAAGAATCCATCGTAATGACGCATTGTTAAGTAAGACTCAATTTGTGATACAGTATCTAACACAACTCCAACAACAATCAGAACAGATGCACCTTCAACCATACCACCCACGCCAAGTCTACTTGTTATGATAATAGGAATTACCGCGATCCCCGCAAGAAACAATGCACCGGGAAGTGTGATACGCGTGAGAGTTGTATTAATGTAATCCGCTGTTTGTTTACCCGGGCGTAGACCTGGAATGAAACCGCCATATTTCTGTAAATTCTCAGCCATGTCTACCGGATTAACTTGAACAGCGGTATAAAAATATGTAAATCCTATAATCAACAGAGCATACACACTAAGATATAATAGCGATGGGTCTGTTGCATCCATCAGTGCTGCTAATCCTGCAACCCAAGTCCAATCCTTTGGTAACAATCCGATCAGGACACCGGGGAAAGTCATCAAGGTAACAGCAAAGATAATTGGAATCATCCCTGCCGTGTTAACTCTTAGCGGTATAGACATAGATCTTCCGCCGAATACTTTGTTACCTCTAATTTGTTTTCCATATTGTACTGGTATTTTCCGAACGGAAAGATGTATAAAAATAGTACCACTGACAGCTACAACAATCAGAAGGAATAACATTGCGAGTTGTGCCAGTCCAAAATTTGTATTACCTAACAAGTTGGAGTAAACTGTATTAACACCTGCGGGAAATCCTGCCATAATGCCGACAGTAATGATTATTGAAATACCTTGTCCGATTCCTCGCTCAGTAATTTGTTCCCCAAGCCACATTACAAAGGCTGTACCCGCTGTTAATGTCAGAACTGCTAATGCATGCCACCATATTGTTGGATTATTGACAATAGCCCCAGTACCAGTACCAAATGCTTCTCCTGGATTACGTAATAGAATGGTAATGGTGATACCTTGGACAATACTAAGTAAGACTGTCCCATAGCGAGTGTATTGGGTAATCTTCTTTTGCCCATCTGGTTCTTTGCGTAATTTCTCTAAGGATGGAACGATAACTGCAAGAAGCTGCATTACAATTGATGCACTAATATATGGCTGTATTCCAAGTGCGAATATAGTCATTTGACCAAACGCACCACCAGAAAATACATCAATCAACGCTAAGACATTCCCGGTTCGTTCTACAAGTTGCTTAAAAAACTCTTCAAGTGCTTGATCATCAATACCGGGTAAAGTGATATGTGCCCCGAGTCGATATACTATAAGAAGTAGTACAGTAAAAATTATGCGTTTGCGTAATTCAGGTATTTTAAAAGCGTTTTGTATTGGCTTAATCACTTATATCACCTCGGCAGTGCCACCCTTCGCTTGTATTTTTTCAATTGCAGATTTTGAAAAGCGGTGAGCGCGCACATTAAGCCGTTTATCAAGTTCACCATCACCCAGAATCTTAATAAGTGCGTTTTTTCGTTTGATGATACCGTATTCCCGTAGAAGTTCTGGATTAATTTCCATTTCCTCTTCAAATAGGTTGAGAGTCTTAATATTGACGACATCATATTCGATCCGTTTATGTGCAATCCTACGAGGACCTCTTTTTGGCACTCTTCTCACCAAAGGCATTTGGCCACCTTCAAACCAAGCGGGGATTGAACCTCCAGATCGAGATTTTTGTCCTTTATGTCCCCGCCCGCTTGTACCGCCGTACCCGGATCCCCTACCCCGTCCTACGCGTTTTCGTTTTCTGCGTGCACCTGGGACAGGTTTGAGTTCGTTGAGTTTCATTGAATTTTCTGTTCCTTAGATATATACTGAGAAAACTCAGTCGTTAGAATTGTTAGTATTTTTATGTAAGAGTTCTTCTACGGTTTTGCCCCGAATACGAGCGACCTCATTCACATCCTTAAGGCTTTTCAATCCAATCATTGTTGCCTCAGCAATATTCTTGACATTGCGTGAAGAAAGGCATTTGGTGAGTGCATCCCGTACACCAGCAAATTCTAATATGGCGCGTGTTGCGTGTCCTGCAATAATTCCTGTACCCGGTCTCGCTGGCTTTAGTAATACCTTTGCGGATTTAAACTCACACATTATCTCATGGGGAAGTGTGCCACCGGAGAGCGGAACACGAATAAGATTTTTACGTGCATCGGCAAAACTCTTTCGCAGAGCACCTGCAATTTCACTCGCACTACCAAAACCGATACCTACTATACCTTCACGATTACCGACGACCGAAAGCGTATTGAAACTGGGGGTTCTTCTACCTTTACCTACACGCATGACCCGATTGATAGAAATGGGTCGTTCTTCAAATTCATAATCTTCAGGATTGATTTTCTCTTTTTGCAAATAAGTCTCCTCTCCAGGACTAACCTGGACATTTAGAACTTCAGACCTGCACCCCTTGCAGCATCAGCAAGTGCTTTGATCCGACCATGATATAGATAACCACTCCTGTCGAATATGACACCTTCAATCTGTTTTTCCTTTGCCTTCTGTGCAATAAGCTGACCGACATTTTGCGCTATCTCTATTTTCCCACCTTCTGTGGTATCGGCTTTTACTTCTGGAGACAAACTGGAGGCATGTGCAAGTGTATTACCGGCCTCATCATCAATAATTTGAGCATAAATATGTTTTAAGCTTCTACTAACGGAGAGCCGAGGTCTTTGCAAACTGCCATTGACCTTCTTACGAACTCTTTTCTTTCGTCGAAAATGGCTCAACTGTTTTTTCTTATTCTTATCCAAGGGATCTCCTCCCACATTTAAACACTACCGTTAAGTTTATACACATAAATTGGGTAATCGTTGATTAACCTGCAACCTTACCTTCTTTATCACGTACCCGTTCACCCTCATACCGAATTCCTTTACTCGGTTTATAGGTTTCTGGTTTCTTGATTTGTCGAATAGAAGCGGCAACTTGTCCAACGACCTGTTTATCAATACCACCAATGATAATAGGTGTATGTGCCTGACCATCAATATTCTCTGATGGTTCAACCGTTATAGTAATCCCTTCAGGTGGTGTGAAGGTCACGGCATGTGAATATCCTACCTCAAGTGTTAAGACATTCTGACGACTCACTTCTGCGCGATATCCTGTTCCTACAACGCGTAACCGTTTTTCAAAACCTTCAGATACACCAGTAATCATATTCGCTATAAGGCTTCGCGTTAATCCGTGAAGTGCTTTCTGTTGTTTTTCATCACTGTTCCGTTCTACATTGACTACATCTTGTCCAACACTCGCACCAATCCCATGAGGTATCGTCCAATTCAGTTTACCTTTTGGACCTTCAACTTTTATTTCATTGTCGTTGAATTCAACCTTTACAGAATTTGGAATAGGAATTGGAATTTGTCCAATACGAGACATTCTATTTCTCCAATAATTTTAGATCTTGTAGGAATTCTACAGAAGCAATCTATAGAGTATTACCAGATATAGCAGAGGACTTCGCCACCTATTTTTGCACGTCTACACTCTATTGATGTTCTTACACCCTGCGATGTTGATAATATTGCAATACCGAGATCTCCATACACTCTTGGCAACTTATCAGATTTTGCATAAACACGTCTACCGGGTTTGCTAATTCTTTTTAAGTTCGTTATAGCTTTTTCTTTACTATTATCGCCATATTTTAGGTAAATTCGGATAATGCCTTGCTTTCCATCCTCAATTAGGCGGTAGTTTCGGACGAAACCTTCCTCTGAAAGGATTCGGGCAATCTCTGTTTTTAAATTTGATGCTGATATCTCAACGCGCTCATGCCCAGCCATATTTGCATTACGTATCCGCGTTAACATATCTGCGATTGGATCAGTCATTGACATGAAAATTCTCCTTCTTACCAACTCGCCTTTCTCACACCAGGTATTTTCCCGGCTCGTGCAAATAGACGGAAACAGATACGACATAATTCAAACTTACGCAGATACCCCCGCGCGCGACCACAATTTTTACAGCGGCTATACTTGCGTGTACTGAAACGAGGGGTTTTCTTATTTCTGGCAATCCATGATTTACTTGCCAAATTAATACTCCTTTGAACGTATACTTAGTCTGTAGGCTCTCAAACACTACGTATTACTGCGAAACGGCATGCCAAATTCCCTTAGTAACGCCCGGGCTTCTTCATCGGAGGCAGCAGACGTAACAATAGAAACATTCATTCCTCGAACATCGCTTACATCGTCATAGTCAATCTCTGGAAAAATAAGTTGTTCCGTTAATCCCAACGAATAGTTCCCTCGTCCATCAAAAGCGTCCGGTGAAACACCTCGAAAATCTCTGATTTGAGGTAACACAACATTAATTAATCGATTGAGGAATTCATACATACGATTCTGCCGTAAGGTGACTTTACACCCTATCGCCATGCCAGGTGTACGATTCATTTTCGATGGACCTCTAATTTTAAAGGCAGAAATCGATTTTCTGGCACGTGTAATGATAGCACGTTGTCCTGCTATAAGCGTTAACTCTTCAACCGCATCTTCAAGTGCTTTTGGATTATCAACCGCCTCACCAACACCGATATTCAAACTGATTTTTTCTAATTTTGGGATCTGCATTACGTTATTATAGTTAAATTCTTTTTGTAATGCCGAAGCAACTTCTGTTTGGTAAAATGCTTTAAATTGGCTCATTCGCCTTGTACCTTTTTACATGATAGTAATGTCTATTACTTTCCAAACGTTAATTGATTTGCAATTAACTATATTCAGGTCAAGCTAATTACTATCATTCAACTCTCTTTAAGTTTGAGATATGAATTGTACCTTCCCGCTCAACAATACCACCTTGACCAGTTTGGTTTGGTCTTAAATGGCGTTTTATGAAATGTACACCTTCAACAATAGCTCTGTCTTTCTTTGGAAAGATCTCCAACACGACACCCCGTTTGCCTCTGTCTTGACCACTCAAGACTACAACTAAATCATTTTTTTTAATATGCAGCTTTTTTTTAGACATATCCGTCTCCTAAATCACCTCTGGTGCAAGAGAAACGATTCTGGTGAACGATTTTTCACGGAGTTCACGAGCGACCGGTCCAAAAATACGTGTTCCCCGAGGTTCATTCTCAGGAGTTACCAGAACTGCTGCATTCTGATCGAACTTAATATAAGAACCGTCGGGACGACGATATTCTTTCGCTGTTCGAACCACCACAGCACGGACAACTTCACCAGATTTTACCTGTGTGTTTGGTGCTGCTTCTTTTATGCTTGCAACAATAATATCACCTACGCGAGCATAACGTCTGCGCGTTCCACCAAGAACACTTATACACATTAAATCTCTCGCTCCTGTATTATCAGCGCAGGTTAATCGAGTATAATTCTGAACCATTGCAGTACCTTCCTTCCGAATTAATCATCCGCTGTTTGTGCAGCTGATATGATTGATTGCACTCGCCATCGTTTATGTCGACTTAGCGGACGGCTCTCAATAACCTGTACCACATCCCCGACGTTGCACGAATTTTCTTCGTCATGCGCAAGAATCTTTTTGGTCGAACGCACAACCTTCCTGTACAGTGGATGTTGATAACTCCGTACTATGGCTACTGTCACCGTTTTTGCCATACGATTACTCATAACTGTACCTGTACGGATTTTTTTGTGTCTTCTATTTTCCACGTTGTATTTATCCTCTATTAGGAACATTCATATCAATATTGTGCGTAAGATTCTAAAATCTGTTATAAAACATTCCAAATTTATTGGTAACGTTTAAACGCTCTGAATAGTCCTATTAAAATTATTCATCCTGGGTTTCTAATTCACGGGCACGTTGAATAGTCTTGATCCGTGCAATATCTTTTCGAATTTTGCTGAGAAGAGTTGTGTCTTCTAACTGTCCCAGAATACCTCTTGCTTTTTGGTTAAATAGATTCTCTTTTAGAGATTCCAATTCATTCTCCAATTCTTCATTAGACATAGTTCGTACCTCATGAGCTTTCATATCTATATCTCACCTCTTGCAACGAATTTGGTCTTAATTGGAAATTTATGAGCGGCGCGTTCCATAGCTTCTTTTGCGACATCCCGTGGAACTCCACTTAATTCGTATATTATCCGTCCAGGTTTAACGACAGCAACCCAAAATTCGGGAGCACCTTTACCACCACCCATACGAGTTTCAGCTGGTTTCTTACTGACAGGTTTATGTGGAAATATCTTAATCCACATTTTTCCACCACGACGGACAGCACGAGTGATGGCTACCCTACCAGATTCAATCTGGTTGCTGGTAATCCATCCAGCTTCCATAGCTTGTAACCCATATTCGCCAAAGTTTATCTGTGATCCACTTTGCGGTTTACCCCGACGTTTACCACGGTGAACCTTTCGGTGCATCACCCGTTTCGGCATTAACATTTTACATCTCCTTAATCAGTAACAATCTTCAGAAGATAAACTCCAGAATTAGTTAATTTTGGGTATCTCGGTCGTTCTGATCTCTCTGTCTACGTCGATTTCCTTGCCTTGGTCCCGATGATCGATTATCCTGTCGGCGATTCTGATTACGTGTATTCCCTGAAGATCTCCGTCTTCCACTCTGTGGACGTCGTTGTTCAGGTTCTCCACCTAAAGCTTCTGGCACACCCAGGATCTCGCCTTTGAAGATCCAAGTTTTTACGCCAATGATCCCGTATGTAGTGTTTGCTTCTGTAAAACCGTAGTCGACATTTGCTCTAAGTGTATGTAACGGAACTCGTCCCTCAAGGCTGGACTCTGATCTTGCGATTTCTTTTCCATCAAGCCGTCCACTAACCATAACCTTCACACCTTGTGCACCTGCCTGCATCGAAACAGCAATATTTCGACGCATGGCTTGTTTAAAGCTGGTCCGACGTTCAATTTGCGTTGCCACTGCTTCAGCGAGTAGTTGAGCATCAAGTTCTGGAACTTTTATCTCTTTAACTTCAATACTGACCGTACGACCAATCAGTTTTTCAATTTCAGCTGTCAACTTTTCAGAATCCACACCGCGTCGCCCGATAACAATGCCAGGTCTGGCGGTATGTATATAGATTCTACATTTTTCAGCAACCCGTTCAATTTCAATTCTTGAAATTCCTGCCCGCATTAATTCCTGTTTAATATATTTTTGTATCTGAAAATCTTCATGTAACCATTGGGCATAATCTCTGTCGCTATACCATTTTGAATCCCAGGTCTCAATTATTCCTAAGCGTAACCCACGCGGGTGAGTTTTTTGTCCCACACAAACCTCCTGTTGGATATTACCCCTTTTGCGACAATAGAGGAATAGGGGTGGCTATGTTTACTCACCATCATCCTCGGTCTCCTCATCAACTACAACTGTGATATGGCTACGTCGCCTCAAAATGCGATTTGCCATACCGCGAGCACGGGGTCGAATCCATTTTCGTGTAATTCCTTCATCAACACGAATCTCTTTAACGTATAAATCAGCGATTTCTACACCAGGTTCTTGGTATTGAACATTCGCTACAGCGGATTGAATCAGCTTATGTATAATCGGTGCTGCCGCTTTATTTGTAAAGAGCAGTTGATTCATCGCATCGTCAACATATTGATTCCTAACTAAGTCGGCTACAAGACGGGCTTTCCGTGGTGATACCGAAACGTTACGAATCTTTGCTCTTCCTTCCATTAGTATCTCCTAACAAGACTCTATGCATATTATGCGTAATGTCTTGCTTCAAACGACTCTTAACAATTTATCAGAATATACCCAGTATCGTGGAAAAACAATACCGTATTCCGATGTAACTCATGAATAATCTTTATCTGGCTGCACCAGCACCACCGCCACCAGCATGTGAACGAAATGTTCGAGTGGGTGCGAATTCTCCGAGTTTGTGTCCAACCATGTTTTCTGTTATATACACAGGGAAAAATTTCTTACCGTTATGAATAGCAACTGTATGTCCAACAAATTCTGGTGTAATTGTAGAACTTCTTGACCACGTTCGTATAACACGTTTACTACCAGTTTGTTCCATCTCTGCTATATGTTTGGCAAGCTTTGCATCTACATAAGGACCTTTTTTAATTGAACGTGGCATAAGATCTCTCCTTAATATACCTATTTACGTTTTGCCATAATATATCGACCAGATTTCTTTTTGGGATTACGTGTCTTATAGCCTTTCGTTGGTACACCCCAAGGTGTAACGGGATGTCTTCCACCGGAACTCTTCCCTTCACCACCACCGTGTGGATGATCAACAGGATTCATGGCTACACCTCTAACCTTCGGACGTTTACCTAACCATCTTGAACGTCCTGCCTTACCAATTGAGATCGTTGTCGCATTTCCAACTTGTCCAATCGTTGCCATAGCTTTTACTGGAACCAGACGAACTTCCCCAGAGGGTAATCGTATCCTTGCGTATTTTCCTTCACGGTCTACTAATTGTGCAGCTCCCCCAGCACTCCGGACTAACTGTCCACCTTTACCAGGTTGCATCTCAATATTATGAATAGACGAACCTAACGGTATTCGCTCAAGAGGTAATGCATTTCCGACACTAATTTCAGAATCTTCACCTGATGTTACTGTGTCTCCAACTTGAAGACCTACTGGCGCAATGATATATCGCTTTTCACCATCAGCATAGTGTAGTAGGGCAATGTGTGCTGAACGATTTGGATCATATTCAATTGCCGCGACCTTTCCCGGTATTCCAAATTTGTCCCGTTTGAAATCGATCACACGATACTTACGTTTATGTCCACCACCACGTCTACGGACAGTTATCCGACCATTGCTGTTACGTCCAGCATTTTTCTTGGATCCCTTAACAAGAGACTTCTCAGGTTTTTGACGTGTAATCTCTTCAAAGGTGTATCCCGTCATGAACCGACGACTCGGTGTGACAGGTGAATATGTTTTAGCCACTCTCAATTCCTCTCATTTATACAATCTTCATGCCATCCAAGTATTGATGGGAATGAACATATATATACACTGGCATAGGATTAAATACTTTCGAAAACCTGAATGCGCGTTCCTTCTGTTACCGTAATAACAGCTTTCTTCCAATGTGGACGACGTCCACGTTGATAACGATTCATCCTGCCCTTAACTTTACCCTGTACTTGCATGGTATGAACGTTAATAATACGCCCTTGAATCTCAAACAGTTCTTCAGCAGCCCGACGAATATCGGTTTTTGTTGCATCTCTGCTCACAACAAACGAATACTTATTATGTTCTCGAAGCATCGTGCTCTTTTCAGTAATATGGGGTCTCAAAATAACCTGATATTTATCTTTCATTCTATTCCCCTTCAGGATCCGTAAATTTTTCTTGCAGTTTTTCTGCGGCACTTTCCGTTATCACAAGGTTGTCATGCCACAACACCTCATATATATTCAGCATATTCCAAGTACAACAGTTCACCTTAGGTATATTACGCAGAGAAAGATGTATATTTGGACTATGTTCACCAAGAACAAACAGTACTTTTCCATCAAGATTTAATGAATTTAGGATGGAAATAATATCTTTCGTTCGGGGACGTTCAAGATTAAAATCTTCAATTAGTAGGCATTGATCATTTTGAAATCTATCTGATATCGCAGATTTTAAACCGAGTAATCGTACTTGTTTAGGAGTATTCTGACGATAACTACGAGGTTTTGGTCCGAATGCAACACCACCGTGTACTCGGATTGGGGATCCCGCATCTCCTACACGTGCTCTACCGGTCCCTTTCTGTCGATATAATTTCCTACCACTACCTGTAACTTCACTGCGTTTTTTCGTCGAAGCTGTACCCCGTCTCTGATTAGCGAGATATGCAACTACACATTGATGTACAACGGCATTATTGATTTCGACATTTGTGAACGAGTCAGCAAGAACTTTTTCGTGGAGGACTTCCCCTGATCGATTGTGTACGTTTAATGTTGCCATAACTCTTTATAATTCTCCGATATACTCAAACTTGGCATGAAATACCCCGCTATCCATGGGAGTTATCGGGGTATAAATACATTTATTTTTCGTGTTAGTCTTCAGTCTTGTTCTCAGCAGAACCTTTAACAGCCCTTCTTATAAGGAGAAGACCATTAGTTGGTCCTGGAATTCCACCCTTAACAACCAACAAGTTACGTTCTGCATCTGCTTGAATAACTTGTAGATTCTGGACAGTATGTCTTTTGGCACCATACCGACCAGGCATCCTTTTACCTTTAAAAACTCTTGAGGGCGTGGCACTTGCACCGATAGAACCAGTTCTACGTAGATCCTGTTCACCCCCGTGACTCTTTCTACCACCCTTAAATCCGTACCTTTTAACAACCCCAGTGAAACCGTGCCCTTTTGATGTTCCTGTCACATCTACCAATTCACCTTCAGCGAATAAACTTGCATCCACAGTATCACCAACAGAAACATCCTCAAGTGAATCAACCGGTAATTCTCTGAGAACTTGCACTGGCTCAATTCCTGCTTTTGTAAACTGTCCACGTCTGGGACTGTTACATTTATTCTCTTTGCGTTTACCAAATCCTAACTGAACAGCCTGGTAACCATCACGTTCCTGTGTTTTCAATTGAACTATGGGGCATGGACCAGCTTCAATAACAGTGACAGGAATCGCTTTTCCTGAGTCCTCAAAGACCTGGGTCATCCCAACTTTTCTACCAATAATTCCGTTAATCATAATCCAAGTTCCCTTTACAGTAATGTGATTTTGACATCCACCCCAGCTGGTAAGTCAAGACGCATCAACGCATCAACTGTCTTTGGGGCAGTCTCAAGAATGTCCAGTAACCTTTTATGAATACGCATTTCAAACTGTTCTCGAGACTTCTTATCTTTGAATGTCGATCTTTGAACAGTATAGATATGCTTTTTCGTTGGTAATGGAATAGGACCGGAGACTCTCGCCTGAGTTTGCTTAGCTGTTATTGCTATCTGTTTGGCAGACTGATCCAGCAAACGGTAGTCAAACGCTTTGAGTCTAATACGAATTTTCTGATTGTCCATTTCCTATCTCCTCTTCAAAAAGTAACAATGCGTTCCTATGTAAGTATGTTTTGAAAATTAACCTGTATCTGGTAGAAGTAATCTCGACCAATTATTAGTCAGTTTCCTATTGGTTTTGAACCTTCGACCAGATACATAGATACTTTTTATACCAAACGGACAAAGGCACCGATGTTACAAGACATCCTTGTTACTCAATGATTTGAGAGACAACACCTGCTCCGATTGTATGTCCACCTTCACGTATAGCGAAGCGAAGTTGCTCTTCCATAGCAATCGGTTTTGATAGTTCCACAGTGATCTTTGCGTTATCACCTGGCATAATCATTTCAATACCTTCTTCAAGGTTCATTTCGCCAGTAACGTCTGTTGTACGGAAGTAAAACTGAGGACGATAACCGCTAAAGAACGGATTCCAACGTCCACCTTCCTCTTTAGTAAGAATATACGCTTCAGCTTCAAACTTGGTATGAGGGGTCACTGAGCCAGGTACTGCAAGAACTTGTCCACGTTCAACATCGTCTCTGTCGATACCGCGCAGGAGTGCACCGATGTTGTCGCCTGCTCTACCTTCATCAAGGAACTTATTGAACATTTCTACACCGGTAACAACAGTTTCATGGGTATCACGGAGTCCTACGATTTCAATAGTATCTCCAACTTCAACAATTCCTCTTTCAACACGTCCCGTGACAACGGTACCACGACCACTGATCGTGAAAATGTCTTCAATTGGCATCAGGAACGGTCTTTCCGTATCACGAACTGGTTCAGGAATGAATTCATCAACAGATGACATAAGTTCAAGTATGGGTTGGCATTGATCACTGGTTGGATCACCTGCTGATTCCATTGCCTCAAGGGCGGAACCGGCGATAATTGGCGTATCGTCACCAGGAAATTCATACTCGTTTAACAACTCACGTACTTCAAGCTCAACCAACTCTAACAGTTCCTCATCATCCACCATGTCAGCCTTATTAAGAAAGACAACTAAAGAAGGAACGTTAACCTGTCTGGCTAAGAGTACGTGTTCACGTGTCTGTGGCATTGGACCATCTGCTGCAGAAACAACAAGAATGGCACCATCCATCTGTGCAGCACCGGTAATCATATTCTTGATGTAATCGGCGTGTCCAGGACAGTCGACGTGAGCGTAGTGTCGGTTTTCAGTCTCATATTCAACGTGTGCTGTGTTAATCGTAATACCACGTTCTTTTTCTTCGGGGGCTTTATCAATGTCTTCATAAGTCATGACATAGTCTTTATCCGCGAGTCTTGATAAAACCATGGTAATTGCTGCCGTAAGTGTAGTCTTACCATGGTCAACGTGGCCGATCGTCCCAATATTAACGTGTGGTTTTGTCCTTTCAAATGCTTGTTTTGCCATTTTTGTCCGAACTCCAATATATAGGTTTAGGTATAAAAGTTGCTAAAATCGCTTAACCTGAGTTGAATCTATGTTCATAGTTGTCCAAAATAGACTTACTAAGTGCATCAACCGTGCCCGAATGTATTCGGACATTATCAATATATAGCCGAATGAGTTTAAATCGCTCAGCTTTGCCGTTTCATATACTCTGACCGATATATCGGTCTATTGCCATTATAGGCTTACAACATCTAAATTCAATTATTCACTACGATGCTGTTTCTGTGTTTGAGATTAATGTCTCCGCAACACTCGTAGGAACTTCTCTATAATGTGCAAATTCCATAGTATAGTTTGCCCGTCCCTGCGTTAGTGAACGAAGTGATTTTACATAACCAAACATTTCAGATAGTGGCACTTCTACTTGAATTACTTGAATTCGAGATTTAACGTGCGCAACTGTGTCTTTAATATGAGCACGTCGAGAATTGAGATCACCGATCACCTTCCCAAGATACTCATCAGGAACAATAACTTCTACTGCCATCACAGGTTCAAGTAAGGCTGATCCAGCTTTCTTGGATGCCTCCTTAAACGCCATCGATCCAGCTATTGAAAACGCCATTTCTGAAGAATCTACTTGATGGTAGGAACCATCTAATAAACGTATCCCTACATCAACCACCGGATAACCCGCTAATGTACCTGTATTCATCGCATTTTGTATACCCTTTTCTACAGCAGGAACATATTCTTGTGGGATAACGCCACCCTTAGTCTCGTCAATGAATTCAAAACCCGCACCTTTTTCAAGTGGGGTGACCTCAATAACTACATGGCCGAATTGACCTTTACCACCTGATTGCCGTACAAATCTACCTTCTGCCTTAACGGGTTTCAATAATGTTTCTCGATATGCGACTTCTGGGGAACCAACATTAGCAGAAACGTTGAACTCTCTTACAAGTCTATCTACTATAATTTCCAAGTGAAGCTCACCCATACCAGATAAAAGTGTCTGTCCTGTATCTGGATCTTGATGTATTTTAAATGTTGGATCTTCCTCAGCCAATTTTGAAAGCGCAAGATTTAGTTTATCAATATCTGATTGTGAACGGGGTTCTACTGACACCGACATCACAGGAAGCGGAAACTCCATTGTTTCTAAAGCAATCGGTGCTTTAGGATCACAAATTGTGTCACCCGTACTTAAATCTTTTAAGCCAATCGCAGCCACAATATCACCGGCAGCTACGGATTGATGTTCTTCACGTTTATTAGCATGCATCTGCATTAACCTACCAATCCGTTCATATTTTTCTGTTTTACTGTTATAGACTGTATCCCCTTTATTGAGGACACCGGAGTAAACTCGCAAATATGTAAGTTTACCAACATGTGGATCAGTCGTAATTTTAAATACTAATGCACAGAATGGGGTATCTTTTTCAGCAGGTCTGGCTTCTTCTTCCTCTGTCTTAGGATTAATACCTACAACAGCTTTTACATCCGTGGGTGCAGGCAGATATGAAATAATAGCATCCAATAATGGTTGAACACCTTTGTTCTTGAGTGCTGTACCACAAAGAACAGGTACAACATTATCCTTTATAACAGCTTCACGCAAACCATTTTTAATTTCTTCTGGGGTAAACTCAACACCTGTAAGATATTTGTCTCCAAGTTCATCATCACATTCACCTATTACAGAGATGAGGTGTTCACGATATTCTTTCGCCATTTCTTCCATCTCAGAGGGAATATCGGTTTCATGAATCACTGTTCCAAGACTTCCTTCATCCCACAGTTGACCTTTCATCGATATAAGGTCAACAATACCTTTAAATTGTTCAGCTGATCCAATTGGTATTTGAAGGGGTACAACAGTTGCTCCTAACCGTTCGCCCATCATTGCAACTGTACGAAAATAATCTGCCCCCGTTCTATCCATCTTATTGATGAAGGCAATCCGTGGAATCTCGTATTTATCTGCTTGTCGCCACACAGTCTCAGATTGTGGTTCCACACCGCCAACTGCACAGAATACTGCAACAGCTCCATCCAAAACTCTTAGAGACCTTTCTACTTCAACAGTAAAATCAATATGTCCAGGTGTATCTATAATATTAATATGATGGTCTTTCCAAGAACAAGTTGTTGACGCAGCGGTTATCGTAATGCCGCGTTCCTGTTCCTGTACCATCCAATCCATTGTGGTCGTGCCATCATCAACCTCGCCGATCCGATATACCCTCCCCGTATAATATAGGATACGCTCAGTTACAGTAGTTTTACCAGCATCAATATGAGCCATGATACCGATATTACGAGTTTTGGATAGGGTTGTTCGGCTTGACACCTTTTGATTTTTGTCCGACACAGTTCAAGACTCCTTATTTCGTCGGTTAATTATGACACCGTTTCACAATTTCTTTAGTGTATTTAATTAATAAATGTTACCATCTATAATGTGCAAAAGCCCTATTGGCTTCTGCCATTCGGTGTTGTTCTTGTTTTCTACGAATTGCGGCACCTTCGTTTTGAGATGCTTCCATTAATTCTCCTGCCAACCGCGCTGCCATGCCTTTTTCACCACGATCTCTTGCAGATTGAATGATCCAGTTAACTGCCAATGTAGTACGCCGTTCTGCCTTGACATCTACAGGGACTTGATAAGTTTGACTTCCCACCCGTCTTGGACGTATTTCTAACACAGGTTTAACATTATTGATAGCCTGACGGAAGACCTCAAATCCCTCTTCATTTGTCCGTTCAGAAATAATATCAAAACTATTATAAACAATACGTTGGGCAGTCCCCTTTTTACCATCCCACATCAGATGATTAATAAACTTTGAAACTAATTTGCTGTTGTGAACAGCATCAGCACTGACTTCCCTTTTTGCGACGTTACCCCGTCTCGGCATCTATAATTCCTCCAGAATTCACAAGCAAACCTGCTCTATCCCAGCAATAAAACTTCAAATTAACTGGGTTTCCGTGCACCATATTTTGAACGTCCCTGGCGACGGTTTTCTACGCCAGCAGTATCTAATTTCCCACGAACAATGTGATATCGTACATTAGACAAATCCTTCACCCGTCCACCACGAACCAAAACAACAGAGTGTTCCTGTAAATTGTGATCAATACCCGGAATATAACAAGTTGCTTCATCAGCAGAGGATGTGAACCTAACACGAGCCACCTTCCGGAGAGCAGAATTCGGCTTATTCGGTGTTACCGTTTTAACCTGTAGACAGATACCTCTACGTTGTGGACACTGCTGTAGAATCGGTGATTTTGTTTTCTTACGATATTTCTTGCGCGGTTTCTTTATTAACTGATTAATCGTCGGCATCTCCAAACCTCACTGATAAAAACGACTCCAAAATGAACTTAAGGCTTCTACAAAAGAAAAAAGCCTCTACAAGGCTTTATTCAATCGAATACACTATAACGTAGCTGCGAAAACGACGTTAGACAGTTTCCAAATTGAATGCCCCCTGCTTGTTTCTATAGTCGAAACTTACTATACCACTCAAAACCTTATTATTATACCCGCTATTCTATGATTTGTCAAATAATAGTAAAAAATTTAGTGAAATTATGTGGATTTTTTATGAATTGTGGAAATTATTACGGTTTAAGTACATTTCCGCTTAGTATTAAGGTTTGCACGACCAAATTCTCATCTACATTCAAAAGATCCGCTTCTTTACCATCTTAGACGTTCTAAAATACACTATACAATCCTTTTGGGTTGGAAACATCTCCAGAATCTTAATCAAATCCATCAGATACTCCTATACTCCGTAATAAGTTTATTTTTTCTGATGGATTCTTATATAATGTAGATAAGCGGGAACATCAGAAAACAACTTGTTTTTTGTGTTCAATTAGGGGGTTACAGCCCCTAATTTTTTATCTCTTATACCATATAAACCCAATCAATACAAGGGATTATCGCACTTTTCAAACCATTTACCAAGTTCAAAACGACTAATTCCGAAAAACTAAGTAATTTTATACCCGTTACGCATTTGAGAGATGTATTATTAATTACTATAACGTTAATTTATTTGGGAGTCAATCTCCTTTCAGTATTTTCGATTCCTAAGTTTAGGATTTGTCGAAAAAACGGGAAAATGTTACACTTTTTGACACATCGTGTGTTATTTATTTTCGATGAAATTATGGCTTTTAGACCAGTACTGGACTGGGTTTAGTGCCGTAAATTTAGAAGAAAGCACAATTATGAATTATCTCAATTTTGTGTTATTTTCTGAATTCTTTTTTTTGAGTCAAATTATCACATATGTTAATATTCTATTAAAATTATTAGTTGTTAGTTTATAGTTATTATAGGTAATAATTGGGGGTTGTTGGTTGTTAGTTAATTGAATTTCTGAACAATGTTCTACTGTATATCTCAGGATCTGTTTTTGATATACATCTATACATTTTCTGATCCAGAATGTGTTGGATTTGATTGAGAAAGTTACGATATCGTAACATTTCTTATATATATCTTTCATTTTTGTACCCCTTGTGTGTGAAGGTGATGCATAAAAAAGAGACATTTTCATTTTGAAATAAGATAAGAACTCATAGTCGAAAATTGAATATTTAATCCTAATATCCAGACAAACGAATAGGGTGCAAAAACAGACCTTTAATCCTAAATTCCCTGATGATAAATCGTGAAAATATTGATTTTCTCCAGGCGTTGATAAGTGACGAAAAAGGGAAAAAGTTACACTTTTTCCTACATTCTGTAGGATTTAAATTGGTGTAAATTACCCCTCTAACCGCTGTCATAGACTGACTTTACCCCACTTCAAATTGACTTTATAAGAATTTCGCAAAAGTGTGATTTTGTGCTTTTGTTGTCCTTACGGATTTTGTATTTTTCAACCTGCATATTACTTGCAACATATGGGTGATTTTCTGACATAAATACTCTTTATATTTTGTTTTGTATTTAGGATCGTATTTATAGATTGTCATCATTTATTCTCTAATTATATACATTCCATAAAAGTACGTAATTGGAAGATTGGAAGGGTGGAACTGTGTATGGTGGGTTCCATCCTTTTGAAATAGTACTATTTTTGATTTTAGTTTTTCAAGTTTTTCAAGTTGGTTTTTTACAATCTCCCAATTTGAAGTGTCTTGCAGTAAGTCTGGTACTGTGTTCATAGCGGATCACTAAAAACAGGTGAATTCTAGAAATTTGAAAAACTTGAAAACAGTGTTGTTGGGTCAATCTATTATAAACCGTGTAGGGTAACGGGATTGTATAGAATTGTCCACTATTTATCATTTTAGATTTTAAATTATATTTATTCATAACATAATAAACCTTTATTGGTTATATTCTCTTTTATAGACAGTTTTATTCTAACATATATATAAGTATTATGCAACCTTATTTTTCACGTATGTAACTTTAGATGGTAGGGTATAGATTTTTCTTCATTATTTTTTTGGAATTAGTCGTTTTGGACTTGGTAAAAGGTGAACCCCGTAAGCGTGGGCGTGGCACTGCGAAGGATGCTGTTGTGCGCGGTGGGAAACTTGCTAAGATTCTCACAGAGAGTGTGCAGTCCGAGTAAATTGAAAATATCTCAAGTCCAAAACGACTTATTCCGAAGAATATTATTGCCCAAATCGACAGCACCAGCGGTGCGAAAGGTCTGTAGAAACGTAAACACCACAAGGAACCAAGTACCAGCGGTGCGAAAGGTGTATAAGAACAGATCGAAAAGAAAATACGAAAACTGTCCAAACTATAGTATTATTTATTGGGTAATCAATTATTCTCGCTTGGTAGGTACGCCGTATAGGCAAACCATAGGCGTCAATTTACGGATTACATGTCCTGGAATGTTGTGTTGAATCGAAGGTGAAATCCAACAATTCCAGTATATAAAAGCGTCTCATGTCCAAATCAACGCCGAATCCGCGTATGGAATTCGTCGGGTTTCGTACCTCTACCCGACCTACAAAAGGAGTAGAAATCAATCAAATATGATTAGAAAACCTTAAGTTGACACCTATGGTACGTCGTATAGGCAAACTGACGTATTATACGCGAGGTACACCTTTTGCAACGTTGGTGCACATATTTGGATGAGTCAAACCTGCGTTTACATATTGTGCGATTTCATCACTTTGCCACGCAGAATTACGTTCTGCACATTTAAATCTTCATCAACGATAACAATATCTGCACCTTTGTCTGGGGCAATTGAACCTATGCTATCATCTATACCTAAATTTTGAGCAGGTGTTAACGTCGCCATTGTCAAGGATTCTTCTAATGAATATCCCCATCCCATTACGTTCCGTACACCATCCATCAAGGTAATTATCGCTCCACCAAGACGTTCAGTAGGTTCACCGACATCCAACCACAATGCACCATCTCTAATATATCTTTGTGATTCTGAATCTGCTTCTCTATTAATTCTATAAGCATCAAGTTCAGATACATAAACTGCATCTTCCTGCCATTCTTCTGGTGAAATACCTGCATGCTCAGTGCAATCTGTAATCAACCCAACACCTTTAATCCCTTTATGATTAATCAGCTGTTTTCCCCAGAATGGGTGTACATGGTGCTCATCCACTATCAATTCAGCATGTATATTCGGATATGCAAAAACCGCTTCAAGTGCACCAAGGTCCCGATGATGCATACCACTCATACCGTTGAAAGCATGCGTTACTCGTGTAATACCTGCATCAAAAGCATCCATCGCTTGCTGATATGTAGCATTCGTATGTCCCATAGCAATGACGATATCATTATATGCCTCTGACTTAAAGGAATCAAGGTGTCTTATAAATTGTAAGTTCTCATCGTTTTCTGGTGCGACGGATATAACTTTTAATGTACCGTCTGAAGCTGCCCACATAGCATGAAATTCTTCAAAGTTTGGTGGAGTGATATATTTCGCATTCTGTGCCCCATTTTTCTCAAGACTTCCAAATTTACCTTCAACATACGAACCTATAATCCGAGCACCATCTTCAACGGGTTGATCAACAACATGTGCGATTGCTGTTAAGGAAGCATTTATTTGTTCCATACTTCCAGAGGATATTCCTACTACTAAAGAAGTGACCCCATGTGCAGCATGTGCCCGGGTTATTGTCTCAATATCGACAATCTTACCCGTCATACTATCAAGACCACCACCACCATGGATTAATCCATCTATCAAACCGGGAATTACGTAACATCCTGTTGCATCAATTTCCTCTTCTGATGGCGGCAAATTCTCTTTTGTAATTATTGAAATTTTTCCATCTTGAATGACGATATTACCTTGTCCGAAATATGTAGGTGTATAGATATCCCCATTCACTATTGTTAGTTTTTCCATACCAGTAAAACCTCTGCAAAACACAGAGGTATAAATAAAACCATCCCTTATATTAGAAGTTGTTGAGAATTTTTTAAATCTGTTCTGATACCCACAATATGCCTTGTGCCAGAAATCGTAAAAATGGTTCCAACTCAAAATCCTCTTGGTGTCCCAAAGATGTATAGAATACCCTACCTCCGTTATGCAAACGTGTCCAGGCTACAGGTTCGGTATTTTCATCTGTGTGTCCCATCAACAATACAGATGCATCACTACTAAGAGACGGGTTCTTATATAGACTGCCATAACTTACAAATTGTGGTATATCCCTCAGAATCGGATGACTTTGTGATACATCTTCTAATCGGACAGTAGGACCATGCCCATAGTGTCCTTGATAATCTCCACCTAATACAACCTTATCAAATTCCAACCAGTTCTGATATGCATGGCTTGCAGTTCTTATACCGACTATCGGTTTTCCTTGTTCACAATATGATTGAAATAACTTAAGGGATTCACCTTCTGTATTAAGACGTCTTGTATATACTAATAATACATCGGCCTCGACTATTGCTTGCAAAGAAGGATCATCATCTTCAGATTTGTAGACGATTAAATTAGTTTGGATTGGATAGTTTTTCTCAATAAAACTCTTAAAAATAGTCAAAGATTCTTCGGAATCGTACTCAAATGAACCAGATAGCATACACAAGTTTAACACAACGTTCTCCAATAAATAGTACTTTCTATTTCCTCTCTAAAAACAGAAAACTGTAAGCGTGTGGATTCTTTTCATCTTTTTCACAGTCAATACGTTCTATTTCAGTCCAATCATCAATATCAAATTCTGGAAAATATACATCACCCTCAAAAGTAGCATGTACCAGAGTAATATATAACCGGGTTGCATGCGGCAAAAAGGCAGCGTAGATCGGTGCGCCACCACAAATCATTACTTCCAAGCAATCATCCTTAGAGAAGGATTGTGCCGTCTTCAAAACATCCTCAACAGAATGTGAGACTATGCACCCTTCAGGAGCTACGTAATTCTGATTTCGTGTTAGGATAATATTTGTTCTCTTTGCTAACGGTTTTGGCAATGTTTCAAAAGTCTTACGTCCCATAACAACCGGTTTACCAATTGTCATATCTTTGAAATGACGTAGATCAGCAGGTAATTTCCATGGGATATGTGGACCGTTGCCAATGAGTCGATTTCTATCCATTGCTGCAATCATTGAGACCTGCACTATAACTGATACTCCTATACGCATCTATTAATATTACTATGGTAGTTTATATAATTAATTCCACATACTGTCTTGTAGGAGGGAATTCCGATTCCCGATTGTCAAAGGGTTTGATCGCGATTCGGAGATCGAATCAACGGTATGAATGCCTTATTGGCATTCCCCGCCTACAAGTGAGGTGTGTAATTATGTCAATATTTCACCATAAACTATTCTTGTTTAGAATCAATTTCATAGTGCCATGTCCAAACAAGTTTATTTTCGCAAAAACTGTTAGCACCACCATTATTGCCAAGACTTTCATGAGGTTTCATAAAGTTCTGAATTGGAAAACTCCGTTTCTCTGAGTAGTTCTTACCAAATTCAAAAAGTAATGCATCATCAATAGGTTTAAAAGAAACTCTTTGATCAGTATCATCGCCTCTGTAGAACTTTTTCCGTAGATTTGTGAAGAGAAGATTGCCAATGGAAGTATTTTCAATTGAAAAATGAATCATCAGCCAGTTGTCTGTTCGGAAAATAGCATATTCCTCTCGTATTCTTAATGCCGTGGATACATTTGCTGTTGAGAGTTGTAAACTATGGGTAGGTTGTGAATCTCTGACTTTGGTAAAATACAACAAAGTTAATCCATCTAACTTGTTGACACCTCTGAATTGCATAATACTATATAATTCAGGACTTTTGTGTGAAACTGAAAAAGCCTGCTTTTCTATTCCACTACCCCTATCGTATTCAAGCTTCAACTGATTGGTAGCAAGTTCAGCATTCACAACTTTCCACTTGTTTGGTAGAGATAATTTAACGGTGCATCGATCACTATTCCCAATTAATCCATCATAATGTAGTTGGTGTTTTACCCCACAGCTACTACACAGCATTAAAAAACTAACTATATAAACTATCAATATTCTCATCAATTGTTCTCAGGAAAGTTGCAAAGAATGGGTTATCAATCAATTAAGTTGGAGTTGTCATACGGATGGTTATTCACTAAGACTGTAGTTCATTGTTTGGTATTGGAATGATTGATAGTTCAAATTAACAGAAGTGTCAACCCTTTCTCGGTTGAGACTGGTGTCTCCTTTAGACTAACATCTCAGCACGAATTGGATCGTGATGTTGATACTCAGTTAACTGGATGTCTTGCATTTTAAAATTATCAATTGAAGTTATATCAGTGTTAAGGATAAGTTCTGGTAAAGGTAGGGGTTGTCTTTTGATCTGAGTTTTTACTTGATCAAAGTGTGCATGGTAGATGTGAGCATCACCCAAAGTATGAATAAATTCACTGGGTTGAAGATCTGCAATTTGTGCTACCATTGATAGAAGAAGGGAATAGGATGCGATATTAAAAGGAACGCCAAGAAACATATCGCAGCTACGCTGATACATCTGTAACGATAACTTCCCATCAGCCACAAAGAATTGGAAAAGCATATGGCATGGTGCGAGTGCCATCTGGTCTAATTCTGCTGGATTCCAGGCAGTTACAATATGTCTACGACTATTTGGATTGGTCTTGATTTGCTCAATTACCTCTGCTAACTGATCAATTCTTCCGTTTTCTTTCCGCCAACGTCGCCATTGGACACCATAGATACAACCGAGGGCACCATCGCGCCCCCATGCCTCAGCATTTGCATTCCATATTTTAGTACCAAGTTTCTGGAATTGTTTTACGTGGTCATACCCTCGTAAGAATCCTAATAGTTCCGCTTTAACTGATTTGAATGCAAGTTTCTTTGTGGTGACTGCGGGAAACCCATCTTCCAAATTATATCGCATCTGCATGCCGAACAAGGTGCGGGTTTTACCGTTTCTACCATCTCTATCTACACCCGCCTCTAAAATCTGTTGAAGTCCTTCAAGATACTGTTTCATGTTTATTATTACAGCTCCCGTAAAAGTTTAACTATTTCCTCTATAAAAACGTGTATTTATGTTATAAAGTTACCTACGATCTGTACTTCCGAAACCTCCTCTGGACGTTGTAGACATCTCTTCAACCTCATTCCATTCAGGAGTGGCAACCTTAACAAAAATCGCTTGTGCGATTCTATCTCCTTTTTCAACCTTCACGGACGTATCAGTAAAATTGTAAACTTGGACTTTAACCTCATCATCTTCACCACAATAATCGGTATCAATAATTCCTACACTCTGCGCCATCATTAGTCCGTATTTTCTTGGAGAACTACTCCGCATACACAACATCAACATATAACCCGGAGGGGTTTCTACAATAACGTTCGCAGGAATTAATTCGATGCTTTTTGGGGCAATCTCCATTGATTCTCGACAAAGCAGGTCAAATCCAACCGATCCTTGGGTTTCATATTTTGGCAATGGAAGTGACTTATCCACTCTCTTAATATTTACCTTCATTACGATACCGCTATCCCTTCGACTTTACATTCAATACGATACAAAGATGTGCTTGCGGTAATAAATAGACTCTTCCAGAAATCACCACCCCATGCTAAATTAGCAGTCCGTTCTGGTACAATTATAATGCCAAGATGTGTTCCATCTGGGGCAAAGATCCATATCCCATTCGGTCCAGTTAGATATACATTTCCTTGGCGATCAACTTTCATTCCATCCGGTACACCGTTATCCCCTTCTTCTTCAGCAAATACACGATCATTTGTAAGTGTCCCATCCGACTGTACATCAAATGCCCGAATGTGCATACGATGCGTATCATTAACATAGAGAATCGATTCATCTGGTGAAAAACAGATACCGTTGGGTCTATCAAAATCATCAACAAGGAGTGTCAATGTAACTCCGTCAGGAGATAAACGGTAGACTCCTTGAAAATCAAGCTCTTTTTCAGACTCCCTGCCAGATAATCCGTAAGGTGGATCGGTAAAATAGATACTACCGTCAGATTTTACTACCACATCGTTTGGACTGTTCAAACGTTTACCTTCATAGTGCGATGCAATGGTTATGACATCTCCATCAGCTGTTGTACGAGAAACGCGCCGATTCCCGTGTTCACATGCAATCAGGTGTCCACCCCTATCATAAGTTAAGCCATTTGAATTGCCAGAAGGCTTTCTAAAAACTGTCATCCCAGATTCTGCATCCCAACGGCGCATTTTGTTTGCTGGAATATCACTAAAAAGTAGATATCTACCTACGGAATGCCATAATGGTCCCTCTGTGAATTTACATCCTGTTGCCAATTGCTTTACTTCTGCTTCTGAATCAATTAGGTCTAATAGTCGTGAGTCGCGAACTTCAAGTGCCATGTTTTCCTTTCTAACAAAATCTAATTTCTGAAGTGATACCGTAATAGAAACAAACTCGTTTTTATTTTTATATAGTGAATGTTATCGAACCTGTGGTAAAACCACCATGAGTATTATTCCAATAGTCATCCCGCAGTTACCCCATACACATATTTTCAGAAGCCATTTGGGATAATATGTAATGCCATAGAAATAAACAGTGTATAGATGAATCCATAGACCAATATTAATTAACAGCAGACCAATCAGTGAATCTGAAGCTCTGAAATAAGATAAAACAGATCCAGAAACAAAGATAACTAAACCTACGATCCCTAATATCAATGCTTGTGTCTTATTCATCCCAAGATTGGAATTATCCATCAATTTACCTTTCAGTTCCTGTCATAAAATTCAAATTTTATGTGTTATTATTTAAGAATAGAATATACAGATTATAGAATGATTCTGTGTCAATATAATGAATCTCTATCAATGACCTTGACACCCAATTCTATTCATGATAAGATAATTTTAATTGAATGATATAATCATATAAGGGTTGTCTAATCGAAAAGAAATACAAACGTGCCTGGGGCGACTCGAACGCCCGACCTTCAGCTCCGGAGGCTGACGCTCTATCCATCTGAGCTACAGGCACATATCAAAAGTTTTATTAGTGTAACAAATTTAGATCTTATTGTCAAGTTTTGAAAGACGACTGAGGAGGAGTCTCAGTATGAAACGTATAATACAGCATCTGTCGAATCATACCTCCACATGTAAGCGGATATTATCATACGGCGCTATTATTCTATTCCTATTTAGTTTAGCACCAGATATTGTAGAAAGTCGACGTGGGTTCGGTGGTCGTAGTTTCGGACGCAGTTTTAGTCGAAGTTATAGTCGAAGTTCAAGTCGTAACTACACTCGTAGTTCAAGAACATATAAAGCCCCTACACGTACTCCATCACGAAGTACATATACAAAGCCATCTACAACCCGTAGCACACGCAGTACAGGGAGTACATACAGTGGAAGCAGGACGTCAAGAACAACATCCACACGCGCCAGCTCAGCTGCACGTCAGAAACAAGCTGCAACAACACGTGGGAAAACGACCAACACAGCATCAACCAGAAACACAACCGCCTCTCGTTCACAACAACGGCAAACTACCGCACAGAACCGCAAACAGGTACGACAATTAAAAGCCGAAAACCGTAGTTTGAAAAGAAAAGTTACAAGGGCAGATCGTCAAACTGTCCAAACGCGTAGACAACAACGTTCAACCATAACTGTGAATAACTTCGGTGGTTATTATCCTGTTGCCGGATATTCGATGTATCCGCTTGTTGCCTCCATGGCATTTAATAACCTCATGTTTAATATCTATTTCCATGACTATTACAATCATTCTATTCGACATAGTTATTTATGGCATTACCATCATAGAGATTATGACCGGTCACACTGGTCAGCAGAGAAGCAAGCAGAATATGAGAAGTACAAGGCATATTATGAAAGCCAAGGTATTCAAGAAAATCCTAATTATGTTGACCCCGGTACAAACAAGGATGAAAACTACATTGCCAGTTATGTTGAGGAAAACCCTGATAAATTCTATGGTGATGATGTTGAAGTTGTCACGGTTGACGAACTTCCTGATGAAGAAGCACTCAAAGCGGAACTCTTTGCATCTGCTGAAACACCAAGTGTAACCTCAAATTCGCAACGAGCACCACCACAGAAAATAATTGTACAAAAGAAGACTTCTGGTGGAACGTGGTTCCTTCTCATTTTTGGGAGTCTTCTGGTTGTCGGTGTCATCATGTTAGTATTGTATAACAAAGGTTACTTTTAGGTGAATCATGGTATTATTTGGTAGGAAAGAGGGTAGATCTCTTTTTGGAAAACAGAAAGAAAAAGAAGATAAAACACCACTCAAGAATGAATTGGTAGATATTTCTATCAATAGCATGATTGAGTTATCGGATCTAACAACCTATGAAGAGACTGGTGATACATCACATGCATTCAAGCTTGTTACCCGAAAAAAGTATGAAGGTGAAGCTCTCCTACGGTATATGTATCACATAAAGGATGCTGAAGAAGAGGTTATCCTCGGTGTTGACCATATACCTGGGACAAAAGATGAATATGAAACATCCCGATGGATCGTAGATGGGGAACAAGAACTTGGAGATCCTTTACCTGACGTGATGACCCTTTTCTATCCTAATCCTGATAATGAAGAAGAGGAAATCGGTGTTGAATACACCCGACAAGAGATAATATCCGCTAAACTTACGGTTACGGATGTTCAAGGTAAAGAGGAATTTCAAACAGAACTCCATGAATACATCACAGAGAATGAGGAACTCATGTCAATTGAACTTTGTGGTGATTGGTTAACATTTTATGTGGGGTTACCTATTTTACCATCCGATGTAGAAGTATATCCTGCTATTGAAACAGAAAAAACTGGTAGTTAAATTCTATCTACATAAGTCTGAATCCAATATAATTACCTGAAACGATGTGTCTAACGTGAGTTCGAATTATGTGTTTGGAAACAAGGTACAATGTTATATTCTTTATACCGAACTCACGTTAACAGCCTGTATACATGAGATGTCAACGTCGCATGTTCACAAGGAAAATCCCCCCTGCCACTAATGTAGCACCAATCAATAAATTCACCGTCAACACATCTCCCAAGAACAGATAACTAAACAACACCCCTGATAATGGTGTGGCAAAGAAGAATACTACACATTTACTCGCGCTATACCTTTCAAGAATACTTGTCCAAGCCAAAAAACAGAAACCAGCAATAATACCACCTTGATAGAGTAGAGCAGTCCCTCCAGCAAATGATATCTGAAATGTCTCACCCCGTTCAAACAAAATACATAACAGGGCAAAGCACGGGAGACTCAAAACTAAATACCAGACCAACAGACGATATGGATGGATAGATTGGACTAATAGTTTTGTGACCACAACTCGCAGCCCCAAAAAACAACCACTGACAAGCACAATAATGTCTCCTATTACACTTGTTTCCCCTGATCCAAGATCTGGAGCTACTGTAATGAATACCCCACTGAAGGCAACAACTATACCAAATGTCTTGTTAATGGATAGTCGTTCATTTGGAATCCATAGATGTGCAAAAATTGCCGTAAAAAATGGGTAAACATTAATAAATATTGTTGAACGAGAGGCTGAGGTGTAAAGTGTGCCAGTATTCAACGTGATTATTTGTGATATGAAAATTATGGTAAGAAGGAGGAGACGCGAGAATTCTCCACGTTTTAAACTAAGCGGAATTCGACAATATAACGACCAACCCCCAACAATCACCAACCCAATACAAAAGCGCACAAACGCCAGTGCCATAGGTGGCAGATCTTCCAAACCAATTTTAATTGATGGTGAATTTCCACCCCAAAGAAAAGCGAGGAGCAAACTGAGAGCTATTATTTTCCCAGTCGGATCCTCGCTGATAACATGTCCGCTTGTAAGTCTACCGGAAGATTCTGTATTATTCAAAAGAGGGCATCATCCCGTTAATGATATGATATCCGAAATAATTGTGAGGACTTAATCATAAGCACCAGGACGATGATTTCCCATCAATCTAAGTTGTCGTTCTGTTGCATTCTCCAAAATGGATTCATCAAACTGAAATCGATTCAGATAGGGTGGATATTTCTGTGTTATCATACGGTTAGCATAATGCACCTGTAAAAGGTAACGTGTCTGATTACTACGATTCGCTGTACCTCTATGCCACACTTCACTCCGGAAAATCACTACATCTCCACCATTGCAAAGAATACTTTGTTCTTTCGCTCCCTTCCACTCATTATCTCCCTGTGGACCACGACCAGATAGATGACTACCCGGAACAAACTTCGTTGGACCAAGGTCTTCATAGAGATCATCCAAATAGTAATGTGCAGTGGTAATGAAAATCGGAACTTTAATACGAGGGTCTTCCAAGATATCCGCAGGAAGTGGAATAGGTAACCAATCAATATGTAATCCTTGATCAGGCCGTCCTGGACCGGTGATCCAGGCTGTCATACCAATTACATGGCAATCTTCACCATGAACTGCCTCAGCTATCTCAATCACAGGTGACTTATCAAGATAGTGTAAGAAAACTGTATCACGATTGAAAGCATTATTGATATGTTTATTCAGAAATCCCTCACCATTTTCTGGTACACTATGCCTATCATAACTTTCAGGAAATGCTGTCAACCTATCCATTGCATCGCGAAGCTCTGCAAGTTCATCAGTATCAATAACCCTCGGTAGATAAGCATATCCGTCATCCTCCATTGCTTTAACTTGACTTTCAAGGTCGGGATATGCAACTAACGGTAATGCTTCACTCATAATTTACTCCCTAATTCTACTATCCAAAGGTTGTATAATATACTCTACATATTAACAATAATAAGGGTTCATGTCAACCTTTTTAATGAACAATTCGTTTGATTCATGTATCTAATAGAGTGTTAGGACAAGGTTATAAAAATGACCGACAAAGGAACAATTCTTATATTATTTATACGTACGTAATGTTGGTCCATATCATGTCTCTTGCGATCACGACATGTCAAAATATAGAACTTTTAATTAACAGAATAATTACAGGAATTGAACAGCTTTATAGAGGAGTAATTAGATGAAAGATAAGCATTTAGAATCAGAAGAGATTACGCAAGAAGAACTAAAACCAACAAAAGATTCTGCAATACGTGTACCTGGAGTCGTTCTTGAATCCCTACCAGGAAATTTATTCATGGTAGAACTGGAAGATAACGACCATAAAGTTGTCGCATACTTATCAGGAAAGATGATGCAACATAAAATCTGGGTGTTACCGGGTGATCAGGTGACAGTTGAACTATCCCCATATGACCTATCACGAGGACGGATAGTATGGCGAAGTCCAGGCAGTTAAACCGAGGCAACATATCGTATTGTCGATTTTATTGAAATCAAATTATCTTCTTTTTTCCGATAAATATGGAAAAGTGCATCCAAAAATGTGTATAGGTGAATCATTGTCATTTTATGATAATGGTATCCTACTGCCGCTGTATTGCGGAAAAAGGAGGTAATTGTATGTTTACTAACCAGAGGAGGTGTGGCACTTAGTGTTACGCCCTATGTGGTGTGACACATAGTGTCGCACTCTTTGGACGGGATAAGGGAACATTGTTTCCCTTATCCCTATTTTATTGCACGTAAATTATAAGATGTAATACCATTTTTATTGTTAAAATCAAAAATAAATTTACATTGTTTTCTGTTTTTGTGATAATAGTTATATTATGAGATATTCACAAGATTTACGAAAACGCGTTCTTGATTTCATAGCAACTGGTGGAAGTAAAGCAGAAGCTTCCCGTAGATTTCAAGTTTCACGCCGTTGTATCTATAACTGGTTAGACGCAGCAGATCCTTTTAGTTACGAGAAACCGGGGCCTCGTAAACCTTATCGTCTTGATCCAGAAGCACTCGCTGAACATGTCAAAGAGTTCCCAGACAGCACTCAGAAGGAACGCGCTGCACATTTTGGTGTGTCGCAGCGGTGTATCTGCTATGGTCTGAAGAAGATCGGATGCACGCGAAAAAAAAGACTTTCACCTACAAGGAACAATGTCCTATAAAACAGGAGGAATATCAAACTGAACTTCAGGCAGCACTTCAAAACGGAAAAACACCTGTCTATGTTGACGAAAGCGGTTTTCGCACAGAAAGTGTTCGCCAGTTCGCTTATGCGCCAAGAGGAGTTTGCGTCTCGGATAAAATCTCAAGCAATCGGTATAGATGCACAACGCTCATTGCTGCACAGATGCAGGGGCGTATCACAGTCCCCGTCCTTTTTGAAGGTGCTTGTGATACGCTTGCCTTCAATGCGTGGCTTGAGAACGTGTTGTGTCCGCTACTTGACACATCACATGTTGTCATATTGGATAATGCTTCCTTCCATAAAAGTCAACAAACAGAGACATTGATTACTGGTTGCGGTGCGAGTTTATTATTCTTACCACCATATTCGCCCGAACTCAATCCTATTGAAAGAGATTTTGCCAACATAAAGCGTAAATGGGAATACAATGCCGAAGCGTCAATCGATCAAATCATAAAAATGTATAAGTAATTATGATTTCTACTATAA
>PYJD01000001.1 GCA_003635315.1 Candidatus Poribacteria bacterium | reverse complement strand
GGTTCGCACGCACAAAACACCTTATGAAACCTTTTATGGAATGTGGCATTGAGTTTGTAATACGGGTTTGTAAAAACAGTTGTTTCTACGACAATGGACAACGCATCAAGCTGGAAACGCTCCAACAAACCGGAACTTATCCGAATATACTTTATCACAGTACAGAGAAACTCAGGTTGAACCTTTATGTTTTCAAAGATCCACAACATAAAGAACCGCTTTACCTTGTTTCAAACTGTTTGGTGAATGCCCAACTCTATCTGACCTATAAAAGACGGATGCAGATAGAAGAGAGTTTCCGAGATGTAAAAACGCTTTTTGGATTTCGACATTTGCGTCTAAAACGCAATGAACAAGCACGCATTGCACTGTTATGGTTTATCGGATGTGTAAGTTATGGTATCTGTTTCCTCCATTTTGAGAAAGCTGCGGATAAATGGGCAAAAAGCTATAATACAAGTAAAACAAAATCGTATTCTATTATCTATGTGATAAAACGGGTGCTTGAAAATACTTGGGAACCCGGTATCTTTCTTGATCCGTTTTTTCAGATTTGTGATGGTATCTAATCAAATACATATTAGTTGAGTTATTCATTTCCTCTCATAACACAACAAAAATCTCATTTAATATTCATAGGCAAAAACTGGGGGTAAATCAGTTTGAAGTTATTATACTTGAAGACCGACTGATATTCTGATAACATTGTTTCAAAGTGGGAAAGAGGTTGCATTGTAATCTCCTTTCAAAGATTATAAGTATTTTGAAAGGATAACCTATTTTCCACTTTTTGACTCTAAAAATCTTAAAACTGTCCAAACTATAGTACACCTTAAAGGATAAACCTAAAATCTTATGAAGTGAAAAATAACAAAGACTAAATCTCGTCATCTACTTATACCATTTCTGATATTTTATATCTCTCTTTGTAGCATAAACTATCAGTTTGTACCGCATTCCGCTTCATTTCTAACATGGGAACAGTATTTTATTCAATATGGGCTTTTTGTTTAGGTTCATTGTGATGATCCTAACCATCATTCTAATGTTAACTGAAATATGGATGCACATGTTTATTTATAATGTGAGTTTATATTGTAACTATGTGAACTTCAATCTCAAACAATATCACTCTCATAGACCGGTAGGTGCGGTTTTCAACCCGGGGAGCGACTACAGGTGTTCATACCCTTGATTCAGTGAATCCTAAATAGTATTCATAAAGTTGATTCCTTTAAATTCTACTCGGCTGCTTGTACCATTTATCTCAGAATGAAGTATTTCAGAAATGATATAAAATTCTGAAAACCGACCCCTGACAACTAACTACAAAAATAGAATGAAGAAAACTCAACCCAAAAGTAACTAAGATACAGATTTCTACAAAATTAAAAATAAAATGAAGAAAATATAACTAAATAACATCTAACATTACCAAAGTTACCACATATTAATCTTTGTACCGTAAACTGTTAATTTGCGGTTTAATAGATGTTATGCATTTTATAGCAACTTGGTTGGTATTCATCTAAAGCATCAACACGAAATTGATTTTAGAAATTTTAGAGAATATGAGTAGATCCTACTAAAAATCATAACCTTAATGGCAAATATATAATAAGAGAATAATGATGACTATCTATAAAAACGTCCTAAATACAAACCTTTATACAAAAGAGCTTTATGTCAAAATCAACTATAATATGCAGGTTGAAATTGTCAAATTCCGCAAAGACAACAAAAACACAAAATCACACATTTTGGAAATTCTTATAAAGTTAATTCAAAGTGGAGTAAAGTTAGTCTATGACAGAGGTTAGAGGGGTAATTTATACCAATTTCAATGTCACAGAATGTGTCAAAAAGTGTAACTTTTTTCATTTTTTCGACACTTTTTCACCACAGGGAAAAATTCAATATTTTCACGATTTATTATCTGGGAATTTAGGATTAAAGGGCTGTTTTTGACCCTTATTGTTTGTCTGTATATTAGGATTAAAAGTCGTAATTACGGCTATTATTTTTAAATGAAAATCTCTCTCTTTTCTATCATAACCTTTTAGTAAATTATGTTTGGTAAGACCTACAAACCGACTGTTTTAATTGAATTTTTACCGATATATGATATAATTATGTGCAAATAGAAGATACGAACTTTTGTGAATATTATATTTATAATTGCCTACAGAACTGGAAGTTAGGGAGTTTCAACAATATGAAATCATCAGTAATTCGGTTTCAGTATTTTTTATCAATTTGTCTTTTTATGTTTGTTTTAGGAAGTCCATTTGTATTTGCCGACAATCATGGTAAACAAGAACCCGTCAGTTTCCATAAACAGATTTTTCCTATTTTAAAAAGAAGCTGCCAAGGCTGTCATCATCCTGGTGATCCAAATGCTGATCTAATTGTTACGACTTATGAGGAACTAAAACGTGGAGGGATGGCAGGAGAAGCTATCATTCCCGGTAAACCGGATGAAAGTCTTATTATAGAACTTATATCAGGTGACCCACCTGCAATGCCACAGAATCAAGAACCCCTCACTGCTGAAGAGGTAGCACTATTTAAACAGTGGATTCTGGAGGGGGCTAACGATGATACCCCTGAAGAGGTTGGTAATATCGGAGAAACAAACTATCCAAGTTATACAGTTCCGCCTGTTGTATCTGCAATGGCATATTCACCAGATGGTAATACGCTCGCGATTTCAGGTGTTAGTGAAGTCTTACTCTATGATACTGCGAATTATGAAGTAAAAGCACGATTAGTAGGCAAAGCACGTCGAATCCAATCTATCGTCTATACTCTGGATGGCAAGACAATCGGTATAGCCGGTGGTTCTCCAGCACAATTCGGTGAAGTCCAATTGTGGAATGCTGAGACCAATAAACTCATTAAGAACATCCGTTCAACTTATGATACGATTTATGGACTCTCCATCTCACCAGATGCCAGTAAAATTGCTTTTGGCTGTTCTGATAATACTGTCCGTGTCATTACTGTTGCTGATGACAAGGAAGTCGTAAAATTTGATAATCATGGAGATTGGGTGTTTGGAACTGTATTTTCTAAAGATGGTTCACATTTTGTAAGTTGCAGTCGGGATACGGCACTTAAACTGGTTGAGGTGGACACGGGTTCATTTGTTGACGATGTCAATTCAAGTAATAAAGGTTATGGAGAGATAAACGCAATTGCACGACACCCGAATGCAGATCAAGTGATGAGTGTTGGTGAAGACAGAGTGCCACGATTATATAAAATGTTCCGTGAAACCCGGAGAGATGTCGGAAATACCGATTTTAATCTAATTAGAGCATACGAACCCCAAGGTGGGTCTATTGACGCAGTTGCATTCTCAGCAGACGGGAGTAAATTTGCTACTGGAAGTTCTGCTGGGGAAGTACGTATATATAATGTTACTGATGGCAAAAAACTTCTTACATTACCCGGGGATACTGTAAGTGTATTCGCAGTTTCCTTTAGTCCTGACGGTAATCAAATTGCCTCCGGTGGTTTTGACGGTAAAGTTCGTGTATTCGATGCAATTTCAGGACAACAATTACATATTTTTATGTCTGTTCCAATAGAAACAGATGCAAGTATGGATATCACATTAGCTGTATCCGGTATGACGTGAGGAGCTTGTGTCGCTAAAGTGCAGGATGCACTTTCAAAACTTCAAAATGTCATTAGTGCTGAAGTCTCTCTACCAGATGTCGCTACCATTAAAGTACGGAAAGACAGTATATCTGTTGATGAATTGACAAACGTCATAAAAACAGCAGGATTTACGGCAACTAAGAAGTAATTACACAAGGGAGTTGAATATATGCCTGTTGAAAAGCCAAATATCCTATGGATATGTACTGATCAACAGCGTTATGATACAATTGGAGCTCTCGGTAATCCGTATGTTTCAACACCTAACATTGATAGTTTAGTTGAAGAAGGTGTAGCATTTACACACGCCTATTGTCAAAGTCCTATATGTACACCGAGTCGGTCAAGTTTTCTAACAGGCATGTATCCAAGTGCAACACATGTTAATGGTAACGGAAACGACTATTATCCAGAGACATATCCGCTTGTAACAAAAACCCTTGCAGATAATGGGTATGATTGTGGTTTAATCGGGAAGTTGCATTTGGCAAGTGCATTCCGAAGAATTGAACCACGGGTGAATGATGGATATAGATATTGGCAATATAGCCATGCACCCAGAGATGATTGGAAAGTAGGTCATGATTACGCAGATTGGGTGCGTTCAAAAGGTTCAATCCTCGGTGAATTAACACAAAATCCAGAAGGTGTACCAACAGAATTACACCAGACGACATGGTGTGCCGAAAAAACTATAGAGTTTATCAGCGAAAAACACGAAGGACCGTGGCTTGCGAGTGTCAATATTTATGATCCGCATCCACCATTTAATCCTCCACAATACTATAGAGAACAATTTAATCCCGATGATATGCCAGAACCACTCTTTAAGGAGAGTGATTTAGAACAGCAACGTAAATTAGCGGGTATAGATTTTCAGTCAAAAGTCCGAACTCCAGATGAATTAGATATCCGAAGTCCTATATTACCGCATTCACCGAATAGAAAACCACATGAAACGGTTGGAGCAACAGACGCAAAGACACTTATCGCTGCATACTATGCAATGATAAAACTTATTGATGATCAGTTGGGTAGGATATTAGATGTGCTAAATGAGACAGGAGAACGTGAAAACACTGTTATCATTTTTACAAGCGACCATGGTGAGATGCTTGGTGACCATGGATTGATTCAAAAAGGGTGCCGATTCTATGAAGGGTTGGTACGTGTACCGTTGATTTTTTCTTGTCCAAACCGTATTGAGAGTGGAGTAAAAAGTGATGCTTTGGTAGAACTTGTGGATAAGGTGCCAACGATATTAGAATTAGTTGACTTGCAAGTGCCTACGGAAATGCATGGAAGGTCATTATTACCTATCCTTCAAGGAGAAGTAGATCCGAATCAACATCGATCATCTGTTCGGTGTGAGTTTTATGATGCACTCGGGATGCGGAACCATTCTTTCGCAACTATGTATAGGGATAAACGTTATAAGTTAGTAACATATCACGAAAATCAAGAAGGTGAACTGTACGATTTAGTGGACGATTCTGATGAATTTAACAATCTGTGGGATAATTCTGATAAAAAAGAGATTAAAATGGATCTCCTAAAAAAGAGTTTTGATACATCCATGTTAGCTATGGACAGAGGTCCTGAACGGGTTGGTCCAATGTAGAGTTTATCATGGAAGGAATTAAAACTTCGTTTTTTCATAGGATTCAGGTTAAGATTTTTAAAGCAATCGGTATTTTTTGCTAAATTTATACTTAATTTTATTGCATTGTCTTGTTTAAAGTGTGATAATTAAGGGTGACGTTTATAAAAGTGTTGAGAAAAGAAAAGAGCAACTCAGATTTCATGATAATGGTTCGTGAGATTAACTCAATTGCCACAACCTTGACCATCGAATTTACCGTAATATTAGTTTCTGAAACATATTAATGGAAAGACATACATTTCATAAGCAAAGTAATTTTGTACACTATATATTCAAAATAGTGTATAATTAGGGGGAAAAATGTATCGTATACTGCTATTATTCTTGACTATATTATTAATATGTGGTTTAAATTCAGTAGATGCTCAACTGGAATTAGGCTTTCTTCGACTCGGTGACTTAGGAGATTTTACAAAACCGTCCCTGGAATTTGCTAAAGATACCTTTAGTACAACGGAATTGGGGAAAGCGGACATAAATAGTGCTACATTTAAGAAATATGCAGTCGTCTGGTGGAATGATGGAGATTCCGATCCAGGTCCTCTGTCAAATGCACAAATCGACGCATTCCTTGACTATGTCGAAACTGGTGGTGCGGTCCTATTAACTGGTAAGGCGTTTAGTTATGCAACTCCTTTGGGGCTTGAAGACGCACAACCAAGAGCTTTTGGTCCCATAGTAGATGATGGAAGTAAGGTCGGTATAACTGTTATAAAAGAGACTATTGATAGCGGATTGATTGAAGGACTTAAGAACGTAGATGGAAAAGATCCTGGAGTTGACGATAGAATTCAGTTGAATTCTACGGGTTATCCTAAGAGTGGGGACTATTTCGATAAGCTATGGAAGAATTTCACAACAATGGCACACGCTTGGGAAGGTGGTGCAAATTATACTGATAGAATCGCAGCTTTCGGATATTGGAAAGCAGGTGACGGAAAAGTTTTTAATTTGAACTGGCGTCTACCGAACTATCACAAGAATAATCAGAGCATAGATAATTTGCATCAAGTTACAGAAAATATTATTAACTGGTTGGCAAGTGAATCAGAATATTTAGATGTATCCTCACACGGTAAATTACCGGTGGTCTGGGGTAAATTAAAGAACAGAAGGTAGATATTATAGGCGGATATTCCGCAGATTCAGTTTCATATCACACTTGGAGGTAAATGTGAAACTCAGTTATAACATGGTAACTACGCTTCTTGTAGCGTTCTCATTCTGTTTGATATATCCTATCGTAGGTATCACTCAGATGGAGGAGGATGTTCCAAGTGTAGATGTGCCAGAAATAACAGCATTGAAGGTTCATCCAGAATCATTAACGTTAGAACATGCCCGGGATGGACGTCGGATTCTTGTTTCGGGACAAACACAAGATGGTAAATGGGTGGATGTCACAACATGGGCTGAACTAAAACCTGCTACTGGCGTCAAGATCCATGAGGATAACTATATCTTTCCAGAAGAGGTCGGTTCATCCAGTATTACTGTCTCAGTGAATAATATTACAATCGAATTACCTGTAACAGTCAAGAGTATCGATGCACCACCAGTGAGTTTTATACGCGATGTTATGCCGGTATTGAGTCATGCAGGTTGTAACAACGGTACCTGCCACGGTTCTGCAAAAGGTAAAAACGGATTTAAACTATCACTTCGGGGATATGATCCGGATTTCGATTACGAACTACTCATTGAAGACATTACAGGACGAAGGTTTAACCGGGCATTTCCTGAACAGAGCTTAATGTTACTCAAACCCACATCAGAGGTACCACATAAAGGTGGACAGGTAGTTAAACCGGAGTCACGTGATTACAAACTCCTACACCAGTGGATTAGTGAGGGTGTAGCTTCCGATGTTGGCACAACACAACGGGTGCAAAGGTTAGAGGTTTTACCGGATTCAGCAGAACTATCCATGCCAGGATACAAACAACAGATGCTGGTTATTGCCCACTATGCTGATGGTTCAACCCGTGATGTAACTCGTGAAGCAAAGTTTACCAGCAGCACCACCGATGTTGCTAAGGTTACGGATGATGGTGTTGTTACAGCTGAACGTAGAGGCGAGACTGCAATATTAACCCGTTATGAAGGCGCATATAGTACAAATGGTATTATTGTCATGGGCGATCGGAGTGGGTTCGAGTGGGTTGAAACACCCGTGTATAACTATATTGATACACATGTGCAGAACAAACTCAAACGACTAAAGATTCTACCCGCTGAACTCTGTACCGATGAAGAATTTGTACGTCGTATCTATTTTGATATGACAGGACTTCCCCCGACTCCTGAACAGGTACGTAATTTCCTCATGGATACAACCCCAACTAAGGATAAACGGGAAAAACTTATAGATTCATTGGTTGAAACTTCTGAATATGTCGACCATTGGACACATAAATGGGGAGATCTACTACAATCAAACCGTAAGTTCTTGGGTGAACGCGGCATGTGGTTATTCCAACAGTGGCTCCATGACGAAATTGCTGAAAATCGACCATATAACGAATTTGTATATGACTTGATAACTGCAACGGGTAGTGCCTATGCCAATCCTGCTGCAAGTTATTTCCGGGTATCACGGGAATATACCACTGCAGTGGAAAACACAACCCAGTTATTCCTCGGTGTGCGATTCTCATGTAATAAGTGTCATGACCATCCATTCGAAGTATGGACGCAAAATCAATACTACGAATTGGGTGCGTTTTTTGCTGATGTTCAATTGAAAAAAGGGAGATTACCCGGTGAAGAGATTGTATATACAAGTTTCAATCCGACACCAGTCAAGCATCCCAGAACATTAGCAGTAGTTGAAGCCTCAGTACCATTCGGAGAAGTCAGGGAAGAACTTCAGGATAGACGTGACTCTTTTGCTGAATGGCTCACATCTGCCGAAAATCCGATGTTCGCTAAAGCTGGTGTAAACCGTATATGGAGTTATTTCATGGGACGCGGTATAATCGAACCCGTGGATGATATCCGTACAAGTAATCCACCCAGCAATCCTGAATTACTTGATGCATTAACCAAAGATTTCGTGGAGAATAGTTTCGATATTAGACATATCATGAAGACTATTGCCAAATCTCGGACATATCAACAAAGTATTAAAACCAATAAGTGGAATAAATCTGATAGTATTAATTTTTCACATGCAACTGCACGTCGATTGACAGCTGAACAGTTGTTGGATGCGATAGGCGTTGCTACTGGAAGTCAACCAAAGTTTCAAGGTGTGCCAAAGAGTTTCCGGGCAGTACAACTACCCGACAGTCAAGTTAAGGATGATGGATTCCTAAAGTTGTTTGGTCGTCCGGAACGGGAAAGTTCCTGTGAATGTGAACGCACAACGGAAGTTAGTTTAGCACACGCCATGAACCTAATTAACGGTCCAACTGTTGCCGATGCAATTATTGATCCAAAAGGACGAATTGCAACACTCATTAAAGAGAAAAAAGATGATCGTACCTTGGTGGAGGAGTTGTATCTTGCAACATTTGCTCGGTTACCACAGAAAACAGAATACGCGACAGCGGTAGAATTTCTTGCAAAAGCTGAATCCAAAGAGGAAGGCGCGCAAGATCTGATGTGGGCATTAATAAACAGTCCTGCATTCCTATTCAACCGTTAAGCCCAAAACCAATTGTGAACTTCTAAATTAAGTTAGAAACTTTCACTATTATGGAGGAAATAATTGATGTTATCGTTACCACAAGCGCCCGGGAGATTATGTGACGGGTTCTCACGTAGAGAGTTTCTCCGCGTGGGTGGCGCCGCGATGCTGGGCATAAGTCTGCCACAAGTATTGTCACTCCAAGCAAAGGCAAGTACGACAGTTGATGCCGCAAAGCCTCTAAACGGTTGGGGCAAAGCAAATTCTGTCATTCTGCTTTTCCTGCAAGGCGGTCCCAGTCACATAGATATTTGGGATCCAAAACCGGATGCTCCCTCAAATATCCGGGGTGAGTTTAATCCTATACCAACGAATGTTCCCGGTATACAGTTGTCTGAAACGATGCCAAAATTAGCACAGCAGATGGATAAAGCCTGTCTGATTCGTTCAGTAAGTTATACCCCTGCAGGGTTATTCAATCATACTGCTGCTATGTATCAGATGGTGACTGGCGAAACACCTGATAAGGTTGCTCCTTCTGGACAACTTGATCCACCATCTCCAATTGATCATCCTAATGCCGCAGCACATATCTCTAAGTTCAAGCCACCAGAAGAACCGATGTTGGCTGCTGTACAGCTACCCCGACCCATGCAAGAAAGTAATATTGTTGGCAAGGGTGGTAATGCGGGTTTCCTTGGTAGAGCTTATGATCCATACTTCCTCTTCCAAGATCCAAACAAAGAGATCAATCTCGACGATCTGTCACTCCGTCCCGAAGTGCCACCCATGCGTTTACAGCGCCGGAAAACACTCCTTGAAACGATTAACGCAAATATGCCAGAAATCGACAAGGTAGCTGATTCCTTCGCGTTGAATGAGTATTATGAAAAAGCATACGATCTGATTTTATCTCAGAAGGCACGGAATGCGTTTGATCTAACACAGGAAACAGATACGATGCGGGATAAATATGGACGTCATACTTTCGGTCAGAGCGCACTAATGGCACGACGACTGGTAGAAGCAGGGACACGTTTTGTACAGGTAAACTGGCCATCGGTTGCTAACGGTAATCCTAATGAAACCGCATGGGATACGCACGCAGCAAACTTTGGACCATTGAAAAATCTTCACTGTCCAAAGTTAGACAGCGCAGTTTCTTCTCTACTCGAAGATTTAGATCAGCGTGGATTGTTAGAGACCACACTTGTTCTCGCTATTGGTGAGTTTGGACGTTCACCTCGTATGGGTATCAGTACATCAGGGAACGGAAATGCACCTGATGGACGTGATCATTGGCCCTATTGCTATACCGGTCTTATCGCTGGTGCTGGTGTCAAAGGTGGTCAGGTATACGGTAAATCCGATGCAACGGGTTCAACTCCACTTGAAAAACCGGTACATCCACGTGATATTCTGGCGACGGTATATCATACACTCGCCATTGACCCCCATACCATCGTCATGAACCACTTAGACCAACCTCGTGAATTGGTCAAAGGTGAAGTGATTACAGGTATCTTTTAATTAACTGATAATTCTGAAGCCTGCATTTGAAATAATTCAAGTGCAGGCTTCTATAACCCTTTTATTGATTCTAATCCTTCCACATATATCCACACATAGATAACCTAAATCATATTTTGGGGTTTTAACAATATCCAATATTCGCAGAAGAGGTAATCAAAATGCTTGGTTTAATCTTTAGTAAGCGAGCAATTCTTAGACAAACCCGACAGAAGAAGTCTCTGATACCATTCATATTTTTCTTAATATTTAGTATAGGTATTGTCCATGCACAGGTTGCTCCGCAGTTGACAAATATCACACCCCGCGCCGCACAACGCGGGCAAACTATTGATATTACCCTTGATGGGAAGAATATCGATGAGAATGCAGAGATATGGTTTAACAATCAGGGGATAAAGGCGACTATTAAGCAAAAGGCACCGTCTGCATCCGTTAGATTTAATGGTTCTGGCATATCCGGTAATGTACCGACAGATCCCCGTCTTGTTCTTTCATTTGAAATATCAGAGGATGCTCCTTTAGGAAACCATCAGATACGGTTAATTACACCAAATGGTGTATCCAATGCACAGAATTTCATCGTCGGAGATCTACCTGAGATAATGGAACAGGAACCGAACGGTATGATGGATGCTGCCAATGTGTTAACATTACCTGTGACCGTCAATGGAACTGTTAACTCCATAGATGATGTGGATTATTTTCGGTTTAATCTCAGAAAAGGTGCACGTTTAATCTGCGATATTAATGCACAACGCATGGGGTCAGCATTAGATTCCTATATGGAATTATATGATCCATCAGGAAATGAAATTCTTAAAAGTCAAGATGGAAATGGATTGGACTCCTTTATTGATTACACTACCCAGGTGGCTGGTGAATATACGCTTTATTTACGTGATATTCGATATCAAGGTGGTGGAAATCACAGATATAGATTAAACATTGGTGAGTTGCCATATCTGCAGAGTGTTTTCCCTCTCGGAGGTAAACGCGGTGCGGCAAACAATGTCACTGTTGCTGGGGCAAACTTAGGATCTCTTAATACCTTACAACTTAATATATCACCAGATGCCTCTACCGGAATTCAAGAATTACGCGTAAACACAGCAAAAGGATTAGAAACAAATTCTTATCCTTTTGCCATTGGTGAGTTTAACGAGACAAACGAAACTGAGCCAAATAATACGCTAAAAGAAGAAACCAAAATAGGTACACCAATTACGGTAAATGGAAAAATTGATAAAGCAGGGGATGTTGACAGGTATTCTATTACAGTTGAAAAAGGTGCAACTTTCATAATTGAAGTGCAATCTCGGCAATTTCGTTCACAGTTAGATCCTTTATTAAAAATATATTCACATAAAAAAGGTGAATCTGAAGAGGATATTGAAGAACAAGTTATCAGCGTAAATGATGATGCCAGTGGAACAGATTCCATTATCAGATTTTCTGCTCCTGAAACTGGTGATTACGGGATCTCAGTTCGTGACCTGAATAACAACGGTGGTGCAGATTATCCATATAGACTCACGATACGACCATTAAACCCACGGTTTCAGGTTAATGTCAGTACAGATAACCCACGCATTACACAAGGTGGCACATTTGTGATGACCGTCACAGCAGCACGAATTGACGGATTTAATGGTGGACTCAAATTCTATTCACCAGACCTACCCAAGGGTTTTATTGTTAGTCCAACGATCTTATATCCTACACAGAATCAAGCGTTGTTAACCATAACTGCTCCTGACGATGCCGAATTAGGTTTACATACTTTTTCTATTGCAGGGGTTGGTTCAATTGGGGATCGTCGCATAGAAGTTACAGCAAATCCAAAAGAGATTTTGTTGACTGTGATGAAATCACCACCTTTTACACTTGAAGTCGCAGATATTGATATAAATGTAGTACATAATAAAACCACAAATTTTCATGTTATTGCACATCGTAAGGATGGGTTTAATGATGCGATTGCCTTAAATGTTGAAGGTGTGCCAGTTCGGGTATCGGGTGGTAAAGCCACTATTCCAGCAGGGAAGAATAGCGCAATGATTTCTCTCCGGGCAGGAACTGTTGAACGACGCGAACAGTTTTCTGTTGTTCCTATACCGGGAACAAGCTATATAGCTGTGACTGGGTCAGCAAATTTAAACCGTGAAAGTTATACTGAAGCCACACCTGCTATACCAATAACAGTCCTTGAAGCACCATTTATAGTAACCATCGAACCGTTACGTTTTAGCATTGTGTTTCCAAAATCAAAAACTTTAGATGAACCTGTTGCTGCTGTAGAAGAGGATGGAGCAGTTGTTCCTGTATCGAACCCTTCCCCAACTGAGAATACGAAGGTTGAAACAACAGAAACTGCAGATCCAATTAAGAAAACTGCTACACTCACAATGAGTATTGTTCGACGTGGTAGTTTTACTGATATCGTAACGATTACACCTATTCTGGTGCCAGAAGGTATTACCGTTCCTGAAGCTACGATACCGATGAACGAGAACGATGTTGAAGTCGATCTGGAAGCAATTAGTACATTAGAAGCAAAGACCTATCAAGTGAAGTTCCGAGGAACTGCAGTTATAAATGGCACGCCATTCATACAAGAAAGTCCAATAATCAATGTAAAAATCATAAAGTAGAGCACTGATTTATACGAAGAAAATTGGGTTATATAGATTAAGAAAATTGAAGCGGGACATATATCAGTATATGTCCCGCTTTTGTATTTAGATGTTAACACAAACCCACTGAATTAAAGGTTGAAAGACTCTTAATCAATTCACGGATATCCGTGATACATGAATTTTAAGACGCTGAAATTCGTGCAAACTATCCTATATTGTGATATACTTTTGCAAACTAAAATCTGTGATACTTATATAGGGGGCATAAGTGTTGTCTCGACGTAGTTTCTTCAGATCCTTGGGTTGGGGAAGTTTTACTGCTGCACTTGGTTTATGTTTTGGACCGGGGTTAGTTCGATACCTGTATCCTCGAGTTCTCTATGAACCATCATCTATCTTTAAAGCAGGTTTTCCTGGAGAATATCCCCCAGGGAGTGTAAGTGAAAAATTCAAGAAAGATCCTTTCGGTGTTTGGATTGTCAGACGAGAAGATGGTGTATTCTATGCACTTTTAACAACATGCACACACCTCGGTTGTACACCACGTTGGCTCGGTTCTGAGAGTAAATTCAAGTGTCCTTGTCACGGCAGCGGTTTTGACCGTGATGGGATCAACTATGAAGGACCGGCACCACGACCTCTTGAAAGGGTTAAAATAACCTTGGCAGAAGATGGACAACTTCAAATTGACAAATCAGTTAAGTTCTTAGGTGAGAAAGGTCAGTGGGAAGATGCTGGTGCCTCTCTAAGAGTCTAATATCAAGCATGGATTGCGTCTGAGTCAATGTTCGCTCAATAGGTATAAAGGAAGATAATGAACGAAGAACGTAAAGGACTAAAAGAAAAGATAACCGAGTCCGATATATGGAAATCAATTTTTCGCCACGGTTATGAAGACACTGGTCGACGCTATACACTACAAATTCTACAGAACGTTTGGCTTCACTTACATCCACCCCGTATTTCACGCCACGCACTAAACTTTAGGTTCACTTGGTGCATGGGAGGTATCACATTCCTCATGTTCTTGGTGACGGCTGTTACCGGTGTTTTGTTAATGTTTTACTACCGTCCAGTTGCAGAATACGCCTTCCGCGATATACAATCACTTGAATTTGACATTCCCTTTGGTATGCTCCTGCGGAATATGCATCGATGGGCTGCACACGGAATGGTTATATCTGTGATGCTTCATATGTTCCGAGTCTTTTTAACTGGTTCATACAAGAAACCTCGCGAATTTAATTGGGCTGTCGGTGTCATATTATTACTAATTACCTTTTTCTTAAGTTTTACAGGTTATCTATTACCTTGGGATCAACTCGCATATTGGGCAGTCACAGTCGGAACTAACATGGCTCGAGCAACACCAGTCTTAGGGCACGAAGGTCCATTTACCCCAACAGACATTGTCACACAATCTAATGATGTACGTTTTGCATTACTTGGTGGAACAATCGTAGGTGAATCCACACTATTACGATTCTATATTCTACACTGTATTGCAGTCCCCTTGGCTGCAAGTGCATTAATGGCGTTACATTTTTGGCGGGTGCGTAAAGACGGTGGTATCTCCGGTCCTCTATAGTATTAGATGGTATTGAGTAAAGGATAAGTCAATCAAGACGTATATTCATTAACAGTTTTACTAAAAATTTAGGTTAGACGAGAATTATAGACAAATTCCAGAATTGAAGGAGAATAGATTTAGATATGGAGAATATTATTGCATTAATATCGAAGCCTGATAATGTTCCTATTTTGGCTATTCTGTTTCTGATACCATACTTTATCTGGTTATCATTTAAACAGGCAAGACAAACAGATCGGATGGGTGTTCCATCAGACGCGGAACTGAATGATAAGGTTTACGTTTGGCCGTATCTATGTCGTAACGAATTTGTCTGTGCTATAATCGTCATGTTAGTTCTCGGGGTATGGTCAATTATGATCGACGCTCCTCTTGAAGAGATGAGTGATCCCGCAAAGACGCCTAATCCATCCAAAGCACCGTGGTATTTCCTCGCACTACAAGAGATGTTAGTTTATTTCGACCCATGGATTGCTGGGGTCGTCTTACCAGGACTCATAATTGCGGGTCTGATAGCAATTCCTTATATCGATATCAACCCAAAAGGAAAAGGATATTACACACTTAAAGAACGTCCATTTGCTATTGCAGTATTCTGTTTCGGTTTCATTATTCTATGGATTGTTTTGATGATAGTGGGTACGTTCCTAAGAGGACCAGGATGGAATATCTTTATGCCTTGGGAGAAATGGGATCCGCACCTGATTGTTCCATTAACCAATATCAACTTATCTTATCTATTCGGTATCCGGAACGACGTTACAGCAAGTTTCTTCGGATTCGTCGTTGTATCTGGATATTTCGCTCTCGGACCCATTGTCTATATCATATTTAGAAAAACAAGCCAATTCATACAACAACTTGGACTGGTAAGATACGTTATTGTTTCCTTCCTGTTTTTGTCTATGATGGCGTTACCCATCAAGATGTTCTTGAGATTAGCATTAAATATAAAATATGTTTGGGTAACCCCTTGGTTTAATATCTAATACCTATATATCAAATTTTGAGAAATAATTCAGTTCTGAAGTTTGTCCGTAAATATCGATTCACTTGGAGGTTATACATTTCGTGAGGAGCAAGAAAGAAATTCCCGCTGAAAGTAAATCTTATGCTGTATTGTTCTTTATTCTATCTGCACTGTTAGGATTGGTAACTATATGGGGTTTCTGGAGTGAGATGATTACCCGTCGTCCTTGGAAAGAAATTCAGCAACAGTTCTACCAGTATGAGTATGAAAAAACAAAAGCAGAATTGGAAAACGCAGAGAATAATTTACCTGATGAACCCTCCAAACCCGATTTAGATACAAATGAATTAAGAAGACTCGAAAAGGATATTGAAGAGAAGAAAGTCGCATTGGACGAAGCAATGCAGGACAGGAAATTTGAACAGAGTAAATCTGATGCAATTAATTATAAATATCAACATAGTCTTCATGAAGCACACGGAGAATATACGGATACTGTCAACAAATGGAAAGAAAAACTCGACGAATTTGAACAACGAATTGAAGGTGAATTAACTTCTGCTGTTCTTATGGCTGAAGCTGAATATGCTGACGTAAATATATCACTCGCCGATTTTTATCAGAATAGCAATGATCCTACCAATGCTCTGAGCACCTACCTAATTGCACAAAAATACAAACCGACAGAAACCTCCATAAAGGATGGAATCGCTGCCTCTCAAGCATCTTTGGCTGTACTTGAATCTCAAAAAGAACAATTTGAGCTTGTTTCCCGTCTTGAAGAGAAGGTAAAAGACGTAGGTGGTATTAAACGCACTTTCCTCGGTAGTCTATTAGAAAATCCATTTAGAGAAACACGCACCATTGTCCAATACTACCTTGAGGAATTCGATTATACTGCTGATAGATGTGCAACCTGCCATTTTTCTGTTGATAAGAGTGGATATGAGACCTCCGGAGATGATTTATTTGAAGAAGTTGAAGGCGATGGTGAAGCTCTTGTTAAGCTTCAACTAAAACATCCAAAAGTAAAACTTGGTAGTGAGACGGTTGTTATTGATGGGTTTGATGCTGAACCTGAAGAATATGAACTCACCGAAACTGGACTACTCACACTTACGGATCCACTTGTATTTGGTGACATAGAGATTTCTTACGATACTGCTTATGACCCCGTACTTCAAACGCATCCACACAGAGACGTCTTACTGAGTAAACATCCAATTGAAAGATTCGGATGCACCCCTTGTCATGGGGGGCAGGGGCACGGATTAACTGCAAAAGCTGCACATGCATTAACCCATGCGGAATATTGGCTCACACCGGTGCTCGGGTTGGATAAAGATACTGGAAGAACTTCTGAAGATAAAAAGGGTTATATGGAGTCTAATTGTCGACGATGCCACGATGGTGTCATGAAGTTAGATTATGGTGTTGATGCCGACACAAATGTACCCGTAGACTATGCTCCAAATCTTACAAAAGGAATGCATCTCTTTGAAAACCTTGGATGTCATGGATGTCATGCGGTCGAAGGATATAGCGCGCTTAACAATATTGAAAAAGTAGGACCATCACTGGAAAAAGTCGGTAGTAAAGTTCAAGATATCACATGGCTTGAGAGTTGGATTAAAACTCCAGAAGCATACCTACCAGATACAACCATGCCAAATTTCTTCCCCGCAGAGGGAATGAGCCAAGTCGTTTACTTCAAAAATGGTGGACAACGTACTGGTATCGTAACCGAAACTCAGACTGGATATGAGATTAAGGCTGATGATGGTACTGTATATCCTTATGGAAGAGAAGATGTAATTCGCATCGTGGATGAGGTGAAATCTATAGCAGCATATCTCTCACAAATGACCGATGACACATTAGACGAATCATCTGAGCAATACTCACAATCGGAAAACGCAATCCGTGCGGGGGAAGAAACTGTAAAAACAGTTGGGTGTCTCACATGTCATGCTGTTGACGGATTAGGAACTGATTTTGCTCCAGCATTAGACAGTGTAGGCACGAAAGTCACACCACAATATCTCAAACAATGGATCGAAGATCCGAAGGCTTATGACCCAGATACTGCTATGCCAAGTCTACGGTTAGGTGAACGTGAAGTAGACAATGTCGTTGCCTATCTGATGAGTTTACAGAAGCCGACTACAACTGTTACTTCCGCTTCAATAGGTGAAGTAGATCCTAATGAAGGTGAGAAACTTGTAAGGACATACGGTTGTTTTGGATGTCACGAAATACCCGGTTTTGAGAATGAATCGAAGGTGGGGGCAGATCTTGGTGAATTCGGGGCAAAACTTGCCGAAGAGCTTGATTTTGGTGATACAGTTGATATTGATCATAGTTGGCACGGTTGGACAATTGGAAAGATTACCAAGCCTCGACAATATCAAACCCGTCGAATTGTTTCCCGTATGCCTGTTTTTCAAATCAGTGATGATGAAGCAAAGTCTATCGCCGTATTGTTAAAGAGTTTCCAACCACAGCCATACCCGCTTAATTATATATTTGACCACGCTGTTGAACCTGAACGCGTTGAGAAACAGAAACAGATTGATGCCGGAAGACGGATTGTAGAAAAATATAATTGTACCGGATGTCATGTCATTGAGGGTGAAGGTGGAGATTATACGGATGTTATCATAGCACACGAAGGGTTGGACCAGATCACAGCGAAACAACTATCACCGCCACCACTTCAATCACAAGGAGCTCGCGTTTATCCGGAATGGTTATTTGAATTCCTTAAAAATCCTTCTGAAATTAGATATGGACTTAAGGTACGGATGCCATCATTCGGTATGTCAGATGATGAAGCAACTGCACTTGTTAAATACTTCTCGGCATTAGACGATGAACCATTCCCGTATGAAACACTCACCCCACCCATGTCTACACGATCGGAATTACTGGTAGGAAAACAGATATTTGATGTACTTCAGTGCGATTCATGCCATCCCTCAAAAGGTGAGATAATATCTCAAGGAAGCGATAAAGCCGGCAGACCAGATCTATCCTTAGCCAATGGTAGATTAAAACCAGATTGGCTTATGGATTGGTTGAAAGATCCTCAAGCACTTCAACCCGGTACGGCAATGCCACAAGCATGGCCACTTGTTGATGGTAAACATCTCCCCTACGGAAATTATGCTGGAAGTGATGCTGAAAAACAGATTCGCTTCGTTCGCGATTACATTCTGTCATTAAGTCCTTAGTGTAGGTACGGTCAGAATACGTCCCTACATTGGGAGTGCCGTCCTATATGAAACATCTACTGATTGTAATTGTCATGATTCTTGTGTGGATTAATGGATTAATATGGTTAGGAAATCAGATTGATCCGACGAACAGATATCCTACTGAAGTAGAATACAAATACGCAAGGTATTGTGCAGGCTGTCATGGAAAAGATGGTGAAGGGAATGGACGGATCGGTAGATTCAAAAAATTAGATCCTGCGGATCTGACAGATGATAATCTGTGGGCAATTCACAACGATGAGCAACTTTTGACAAGCATCAGGGATGGGAAAAACGATATGCCTGCCTTTCACTACTACCTAAATGAAGAAGACCAAAAGCAAATACTTGATTATATTAAGGCAACATACAGACCATAATTTACACGGATATCCGTGATAGTTGAATTTTACGGTTTGCCATATAAAAACCATAGGTGTTAATATAACATGAAAGCTATTTGAGAATGAATTTTTTAATGCCATATATGTTGTATTCACTGCCAAGGTAGGAAGTGTATCTAACCATTCCGATTTATATAATCACTATGTTGAGTTTAGATTAATATATTACAAGTTTTGAACTAAGGAGAAGACCAATGAAAACTCTGAAAATCATTTTCACGCTAATTATGTCCTTTTCATTCGCAGCTATCGCTTATGCTGGAAATATTACTGGGACAGTGACTTTTGAGGGAGATGCACCAGCACGTCCAGCATTGTCTATTAATACCCAAGAAAAACATTGTCTTGACAAAGCAAAAGGGATGAAATCTGAAGCACTCGTGGTTTCAAAAGGAAAAGGAATCCAAAATGTAGTAGTTTATGCACGTGTTCGTGGGCAAAAGGTAACACTGCCAAAGACGAATCCTAAAGTGGACCAATTAAACTGTAGGTATCTACCTCATGTCATCGTAGTACCTACTGGAACTACGGTTGATGTTACATCCAGTGATCCCGTCGCACACAATGTTCATTCACATGCATTGAAGAATGAAGCAAAGAATTTCCAAGTACCCAAAAAAGGTGATGTTATTCCATATAAAGTGACCAAAGCCGAACCTATCAAATTGACTTGTGATATCCATGCATGGATGAGCGGTTATATCGTTGCTGTTGACAGTAACCATTATACTGTTACAGGACAGAAAGATAGTGAAGGTAACTGGATTCATCCTGATGCCTACGAAAAATCAGCCGATACTGGTAAGTACACACTAAAGGGTGTTGCAGCTGGTAGAGTAAGAGTCGTTGCATGGCACGAGGAACTGGGTTCAGCAAACAAGACGGTTGAAGTTACAGCTGACGGTGATGTTACGGTTGATTTCAAAAGCACAGATTTCAAGAAACCTAAGAAGAATTAGATTATTGTACTAACAGATTCAATATCAGGAAGCCTTATACAATACACGCAACGTGTAAACAATATATGATCAGTCATACGATTGAGAGAATAGATAATGCGTAAGAATTCTCTTCTCACAAAAAAGAGAGTTTATCTCATACTCGGTATAATGCTACTGGGGTATATCCTTTTAAGTGTTGCTCCAGCATTCGCACAAGATGCCACTGATGCAGAGTACCGTCCATTCCCATTAATTGGTTCACGGAATGCTGCATGGATTGCTGCACAGTTACACCTGTTGTTCGGATCCTTCATCCTCGGTGTTCCAATGTTTGCTGTTATTATAGAGTTCATCGGGTGGAAAACGAAGGAAGAACGCTATGACAGAATGGCTAAAGAGTTTATTAAACTCTGTATGGGAGCATTTTCTACAACTGCACTCTTAGGTGGTGTTCTTGTCTTTGTCCTTTTATGGTGTTATCCAAAGGTCATGAGCAAGTTGAGTGGGATTTTCGGTCCCACAATGATATTCTATGTCATCCTGTTTTTCGGTGAGACATTTACCCTATACCTCTATTCGTATGGTTGGGATAAGATGCAAGGACGGTTTAAAGGGTGGCATCTATTCCTCGGTGTTCTCTTAAACGTTTGGGGAACAGCAATCATGTTTGTCTCAAACACTTGGTTAACCTATCAAACAAGTCCTGGAACACAATTACGTAAGCTAACTGAGAAAACTAAGGAAGCATGGATAGAGAGTTCAATAGCACAGAATCCTGAGTTAACACGGTCTGAAGTCATGGCAGACGTAACGGATCACACTGTTATTCCACTACACAATGAAACAACTGGTGAATTCTTAGGTACAGTATGGGAAGCTGTAAACAACTTTACATGGATGCCTGTCAATATCCATCGCCTTATCGGAAATATTGCTTTTGGTGGATCTATTGTTGCTGCATACGCAGCATTCCGTTTCCTCGTCGCAAAATCCAAAGAAGATAAAGCACATTACGATTGGATGGGATATAACGGAAACTTCATCGCTCTGTGCGGACTCATACCTTTACCTTTTGCAGGTTACTGGTTAGGTAGAGAAATCTACATGTTTAATAATACAATGGGTATTAACATGATGGGTGCTCTCTTCTCTTGGTTATTTATTTTACAAGCAGTGATGATCGGTGTATTGTTTATAGGTGCAAATTATTACCTATGGTCAGGGATGGGACGGATAGATGGTGGAAAGGTATATGCTCGTTATCGACCTTATATGATAGCTGTAATTGTTATATGTGTCGGAATCTGGATGACACCGCGTACACTATCTAAAATTTCAACTGCTTCAGAACTCAGTGCAATGGGGGGTGGCAACCATCCACACATTGGGTTATTTGGGTTAATGACTGCAAAAAATACTGCGGTTAATATCATCATACTAACAACCTTCCTTAGTTTTTTATTCTATAGGAGATCGGGTAAAGCACCCACAGTGAGTTGGAAAGGAATCGGTAACATCATAATATCGGTTATCTTCTTCTTGGGTGTCGTTTCTATTGTAGTAATTGGAATAGTTGGATTCACAGTAGATACAGATATACGTGTGAATATATTGACCCCTTGGCAGGTTGTAATTGCTCTTACTGTCATGTTTGCTGTCACTGTTTTGGACATCTTCATGTACCGAAAAGCATCAACATCAGGAACAATTAGATGGGGACAGATCAGTGAACGATCTCAATACGTTCTCATCCTACTTGCTATCACATTTACATCACTCATGGGATTGATGGGTTACGCTCGGTCCGGTTTACGAGAAGGATGGCACATCTTTGGAGTTATGAAGGATACATCAGCGGATGCATTTACGCCTTCTTTGAGTAGTGCCGTAAACACTGTGTCAGTCATAATGGTTATCTTTTTTGCACTCGTAGGCTTTATTTTCTGGTTAGGTCTCTGGGGTGAAAAGAAAAAAGAAAACGCAGTACAACTTGAAGCCGAAGTTGCTACAGAGAGCGACGATTAAACAGAGGGCAGGAGAATGGCTAAGAACACACTTATTAGAATTGTATCTCTGATAATAATGGTAATTAGTTTCATAGCTTTTATTTCGGGTGCTGGTGCATTTCCAATCAATACAGAATATGACCAGGTTTTACCTTGGTCTGTATGGTTTACGATATCTGTATTGGTGAACATGGTGTTATGGTATCCAGTAATGAAGTTGGTGGCATTCTCCCTGGGTGTGATATGGTTTTATGCATTTGTAGCAGCTCTTGTGCCAAATACATCAACTGCAACAGGGGATGTAACTTCATTAGATTGGTCTGACCCAGATGCTGTAGCTGAAATCGGCTTAACTATTTTTAATACCAAGGGACAGTGTGCCGCGTGTCATACTTTGGATACATCCGCACCTAAAGGAAGATGCCCGGATCTAACGGATATTGGGATCAATGCAGCCAGTCGTGTTCCCGGTATGGGGGCAAAGGAATATCTGATAGAATCACTCTATGATCCTGGAAAATACTTAGTTCCTGGTTATGGCAAAATCATGCCAGAGGTATGGAAAAACCCTATTGCGCTGACTAAGTTAGAGATCGAAGCTGTTATTGCCTTTCTACAGAGTCTGGGTGGCGACATCGATCCTGAACCATTCACTGAACCGATAGATAGAGCAGATATTGGAACAACAGCTGAAGCACTACCTCCATTGCTTTCTGGAGATCCAGAAGAGGGTAAAAAGGTCTTTATATCCGCAGCATGTATCTCCTGTCATGTGGTAAAGGGTTTAGAAAATCCAAATGCTGGAGAGGCAAACGAAGATTTTGAAGTTGTAACAGCACCTGAACTATCCGACATCGCAGCATTAAACGAATTACGTTATATAGAGGAATCTATCCTGCTACCCCATGCACAGATTGTGAGTGGTTACGGAACTGTTACTGTAATTGCAAATGGAATTACATATCAAGGCACGCTTGTTTCACAAGATAATGAGCAGATTGTTGTAAAAACAACGGCTGATGACGGCACTGAAACTGAACATACTATCTTAATTAGTGATTTGGATGAAGTACCAATTGAAGATCTATCTAACCTAAAAGAGAACGGTTACCTTACTCTGACAATTACGCCTCTTGATTCAGATAATTCCATAAGTGGTGAAATTGTCGAAGAGAGTGAGGATACAGTAACTCTTAATGTTGACGGAGAAAATCAGACATTATCTAAGACAGATGTTAAGAAAGTAATGACAATAACAGATTTCGACGGTTTTGAAACTACCGGTGAATATGTATCTGGTACAATGGAAGATGATGAAATCATTATTATTGTTGATGGTAGCGAACAAGTCTTTGATACATTTGATGTTGACCAAGTAATTATAGCACTTGCTTTCGGTAAAAGATTACTCGTAAAATCACCGATGCCTGATAATTTCCCTATTCTCCTAACAGTCATAGATAAAGAAAATTTACTTGCTTACCTAAGCACATTAACAGGTGCTGCAACCGAAGAGAACACCTCTACTACTGAAGAAGTTGAGGAAACAAACGAAGTAGCTGCCGAATAATCTAAACACATTCTAACTAATATACATTTACACTTAAGGAGGTAAACCCATGAAACGAATTTCACTATTTACAATATGTTTCATTATATTCATCGGAAGTTGGGTTTTCCTACAGTTTGTTATTGGGGGAGTTATTTCTAAACCAATTCCGAATAGTGTTATTGGGATGTATATGGCGTTAGTTCTTGTGGCAATTTTAGTCCATGTTTCGGTTGAAGATTCGAGATTCCTGGAATTTCTCAGACCTATACATGAAACACTTGTTGATGATAAGTACCGCGTCAGACGACTTGTTTTGGTCATAGCTATACCAGTACTACTCACTGGATTTACATATACAAACTTAGCACAAAAAACACCTCCACCAGGAGATCCACGCGATGCACATCCTACGCCTCCTCTTGAGTTAAAATACAAAGATGAAGTCATTGAGACAATGCAGAAGGCACAAAATCCTTACCGTCATTATGAAAAGGATGATCCTGAGGCATTCAAGTCGCATGTGGAAAATGGTAGAAGAGTATATTATGATAACTGTTTTTATTGCCACGGTGATCACTTAGATGGACAAGGTCATTTTGCACACGGACTCCAACCACTACCTGCCAACTTCCAAGACCCCGGTATTATCCCGAATTTCCAAGAATCATTCTTCTTTTGGAGGATTAGTAAAGGTGGACCAGGTTTACCCGCTTCAGGAACACCTTGGAATAGTGCTATGCCTGTTTGGGAAGATCATCTCACACAAGAAGAAATTTGGGATGTAATTCTATTCTTATCTGACTATACAGGATATAAATATAGAACCTTTGGGGAGGGACACTAAAGTGTTGAGAAAACGGATTGTCCTTCTATCAATTTTATTAGGTTTTACCTTATTTATATCAATACAGGTATTTACGCAAGAAGCTCCAGAAGTTTCTGCCAAAGGTAAGGAAGTATACGAAGAAAGTTGTGCACATTGCCACGGTACTGAAGGACGTGGAGATGGGAGTGCCGCAGAAAACTTGCTACCAAAACCAAGAGATTTTACTCGTGGCTTATATAAAATACGATCCACAGAAAGTGGAGAACTTCCTACAGATCAAGACCTGTTTGAAATTATCACGAAAGGTATGCCAGGATCGTCAATGCCCGGATGGGAAACACAACTCAAAACTGATGAACGATGGGAAGTAGTAAGTTATATTAAGACTTTCTATGATGGTTTTAAAGAAAGTGAAACCCCACCACGTCAGATTAGTTTAAAAGATAAAATTCCATACTCCGATGAAAGTGTACAAATCGGCAAGGGATTATATACCGATCTTGGTTGTATTGAATGTCATGGGAATGTAGGTAGGGGAGACGGCACATCAGCACCAACACTTACAGATGAATGGGGATTCCGGACATGGCCAGCTAATCTCGCTGAGAATTGGAACTTCAGAGGCGGATCGGATACTGAAGACATATTTAAGAGATTTATTGGTGGTATAGCAGGATCTCCAATGCCTGCTTTTGAAGGTGATAGTTTTCTACATTTCGGATTAACATCAGAAGAATCTAAACGACTTTCTGTTATGGAAAATAAAGATGAAATGACACCTGACGAGGAAGAGGAATCTGGGAAGCTTTATGAGAAAATGGATGAAGCTGTCCTCGTTGCATTAGATCGAGTTGAAGGAACTGAACTCACTCCTGAAGCACAGAAAATGTATGATGATGCAATGAAAATCGTCTATGAAAAAAGTTGGCATCTCGCAAACTATGTAAAATCTCTATCACCCGAAAAACGTCCTGAAACTGCAATTGGAAACAACGTTCTCCGATCACAGTATATGGCTGAGGATCTTCCAATATTAGGAGATGAGGCATGGGATACACTTCAAGAGAGTTATTATCCACTTGTTGGACAGGTTGTTATTGAACCAAGACAATTCAATCCCACGATTGACTCGGTAAGAGTAAAGTCGTTTTACAACGATACAGAAGTTGCTTTTCTTTTTACTTGGGATGATCGCACACATAATACTGAAGTGGAAGAAAACGAAGATACAGGCACATCCTATGAGGACGGAATTGCAATTCAATTTCCAGTAAAACCCCCCAAAGGTCCAACGGATGAAAAACCTTATTTCTTATGGGGTGGAAAAAAGGCTGTCTATGTTTGGCAATGGAAAGCTTCTGCACAAGATCAGATTACAGAACTCACAGTTAAAGGTGTAAATAATGTAACTGTTCAAGAGATGCAGGGAGACCTAAGTGTTAAAGGTGAATACAACGAAGGACAATATAGGTTATGGGTAAAACGGACTTTAGCAACAGACGATAAAAAAGATCTACAACTTGAATCTGGGGTTTTTGTTCCAATCGCATTTTCTGCATGGGATGGCGCAAATGGCGATAATGACATAAAAAGAGTCATATCAAGTTGGTATTCTTTTGTCTTGGAACCTGTTCCATCATCCAGACGATTCATCTATCCACCCATAGTGGCTCTACTTACTGTCGGGTTTTTGTTCGGTTTACGAGGATTTGTTCTACGAAGAAACGCTGTATCTGTTGAAACTGATACAGAACAGTAGTCATAAGATATATCATATAACAGTTAATAATGGTGCATAATAGATATGAATATGCATCGAATTCTAAGGAGATAAAAAATGAAGACGAAATTGTTGACTTCAGTCGCTATACTTCTCGTGTGTAGTTTTGGTCTAATTGTTTTTGCTGACAATCACGAGAAGTCCGATGAAATGGAGAAACTGGTTTTCCCAAAAGCCTATACCGTAAAAGCAGTTAGTGGTGGTGGGAAAATTAGTGGTGTTATTAAATTTGATGGTGAAGTGCCAGAAATGAAAAAGCTTGAAATTACCAAAGACGAAGCAGTGTGTGGGGCTGAGGACAAATTTGATCAGTCCGTCGTCGTTGGTGAAGATAAAGCATTAAAGAATACAATCGTTTACCTGATGGACATTTCCACTGGTAAAGATTTTGAAAAAAATCCAAAAATAGAAATTGACCAAAAAGGATGTAAATTCAGTCCACATGTCCAAATTGTTCCTGTAGGTCAACGTATAACGATGTTAAATACTGATAAAGTGAATCATAATGTTCATATATTCAGTACTATCAATAAACCGGTAAACAAACAGCAGACAAAAACACGCAGAAGAATGCCACTTGCAGGTGTCAAAAAGGCTGAAGGTCCGGTAGAAGTTAAATGTGATATCCACGGATGGATGAAGGCTTGGATTGCTTATGTACCACATCCATACTTCGCAGTGACAAACGAAAAAGGTGAATTCACACTGGAAGATGTCCCAGCTGGAACATATAAATTGGGATATTGGCATGAAGCATGTGGTTCCAACAATAAAGAACCTGTAACAGTTACGGTTGCTGCTGGTGGAGAAGTCAAACAGGATTTCACTCTTAAACTTAAAAAGTAGTCTTGTGTGAGTAATCATATTACGGTTGAAAATCTAACGCACACTTACGACACACGGTGTGCGTTAGATCATGTTAATTTCTCCGTATCGCGTGGTGAAGTCTTTGGATTTCTCGGTCCAAATGGTAGTGGGAAAACAACACTTTTTAAGATTCTCTCTACCCTGATAACACCAACTTCAGGTGTCATCAATATCTTCGGACATGACATATATACAGAACGGAAATTAATTAGAAAGTTATTAGGGGTTGTTTTTCAACAACCAGCATTGGATGGTAAGTTAACTGTTATTGAGAATCTAAGACATCAAGGACATCTATACGGTCTTAGAGGTAGACAACTTAACGACAGAATCAATGAACTTCTCAAACAGTTTAATCTAAATGATAGAACGAAAGACCTTGTAGAAGAATTATCTGGAGGATTACAAAGACGAGTAGAAATAGCAAAAGCATTACTTCATTCTCCCCAAGTATTGTTGCTTGACGAACCAAGTAGTGGGTTGGATATAGGTGTCCGAAGACAACTAAGTGAATATCTCTCTGTTCTGGCTGAGAATGAAGGTATTTGTATTTTACTTACAACCCATCTCATGGATGAAGCTGATGAATGTAAGCGAGTTGCTATATTGGATGATGGACGATTAGTTGCACTCGGATCCCCTGACGAACTAAAATCACAAATCGGGGGTGATGTCGTGTCTGTAGAAACAAAGAATAATGAATCCTTATATAATGCGATTGAGGAAAAATTTCATGTTTCTACAACAATCACCGAAGATTATATACATATTGAATCTACTCGTGCTAATGATTTAGTAAAAGATATAATGGTAGCTTTTCCTGATGACATACTGAGTGTTCGGTTGAGTAAACCTACTTTGGAAGATGTGTTTATTAAGTTGACAGGAAGCAAGTTTGTGTAAGGAATACACAAAGTGGTTAACATTCTGGTACCAGTTACGACTATCTGGTGGCGCGAAATCATTAGATTTTATCGTCAACGAAGTAGACTTCTCAGTGCTATAGCACAACCCTTAGTATTTTGGATTCTCATTGGCAGTGGTCTTAACGCATCATTTCAACCATCAGGATTTAATAAAGAAATAGGATATATTGAATATTTTTATCCTGGCATAGTTGTTTTAGTATTGCTTTTCACAGCTATATTCGCTACAATCTCTGTCGTAAATGAACGCCGAGAGGGTTTCCTTCAGAGTGTTCTTGTATCACCTGTATCCCGCGGAAGTATTGTACTCGGACAAGCTTTAGGAGGAACATCCTTGGCACTTCTTCAAGGTTTCCTTCTACTATGTCTGGCACCGTTAATAGGTATTAAATTCTCCATTACATCTATCATAATTACCATCGGTGTAATGGTACTTTTGGCGTTCGGTTTAACGAACCTTGGTCTAATCATTGCATGGCGAATGGATTCAACACAAGGGTTCCATGCAATAATGAATCTTATACTTATACCCATTTGGTTGCTCTCAGGAGCATTTTTCCCAGCAGCAGGAACACCATTGTGGCTGCAATGGGTAATGAAATTAAATCCTTTGACTTACGGACTCGCAGCTTTTAGGTCAGGTATATATAAGAACGCATATCAACAGATGGGGAACATACCATCTTTGACTCTTTCTATAATAATTATAGTTATTTTTTGTGTGTTGACTTATTTGGGGGCTACGTTAACAGCGTCCTCCAAAAGAATTTGAACGATTCGGAAAAGAATTCAAAGTGCACCTTAGATATAGTGGCTAAACCAATTAATGTGCACATGTTAAGGAGAATTTGATGGACATATGGCTCCCTGAAAACGTCTCAACATTCGGGCAAGGGGTTGATAACCTCTTCATATTAATCTATTGGATTACATTGATTGCCTTTATTCTGGTGACGGCTACACTTATTGCTTTTCTCATCTTATACCGCCACAGACCAGGACATAAGGCAACCTATATTGAGGGTAGCACAAAGTTAGAAATTACTTGGACTACAGCGACAACAGTTATCGTTTTCGGTTTAGCTCTGCTAAGTTATCCACAATGGAATAGAATAAAATCACCCACAGAGTTACCACCTGCAGATGTTGTCGTTGAGGTGAGTGCTAAACAGTTTAACTGGGATATGACTTATCCAGGTCCAGACGGTGAATTTGATACTGAAGATGACCTTCAATTAGAAAACCAATTACATGTACCGGTAGACAAAATTGTACATATCCGTCTTACCTCTGTAGATGTAATCCATAGCTTTTTTGTTCCAAATTTACGACTCAAACAAGATACATTACCGAATAGATTCATCACTGTCTGGTTTGAAGCAACGAAACCAGGAAGGTTTGAAATTCCATGTGCCGAACTATGTGGATTCCAACACTCCGGTATGCTTGGATATCTCACTGTTCATTCACAAGCCGATTACGATGCTTGGAAGGCAGAAAGGTGGCCGCCTCAGTAAACTCTATAAGAGTGACCTAATACAAACAGATTTTAGGACTGATAGGTTACGAAAGGAGTATAGATAATTATGCAAGATAATGAAAATAAGTCACATGAAAATGATAATGATGAACACCATCTGCCTGCGAATGGTGACAATGGTACAGAATCACACGATCATGACCATGATCACGACCACGACCACGATCATGACCATGTCCACGATCATGATCATGACCACGATCATGACCATGCCCATAATCACGAAGAAAGTTTCATAAGTAAGTATATTTTCTCACTTGACCACAAGATGATTGGGAAGCAATTCCTTCTCTACGGTTTGATTATGTTCTTCGTAGGTGGTGGACTTGCCTTACTCTTTAGATGGCAACTTGCTTACCCAGAAAGACCTGTACCCATTATAGGGGCATCTCAACAGTATATAGATGATGGAGAAGTAGTCACCGCGGCTGATAGGATGTGGGAAAAGATCTTCGATTCAGACAAGGAAGAATGGCTCGAAGTTAACATGCCAAGTGGTGTTATTGAACCTGCTTTCTACAACATGCTCTTTACAATGCATGCCACCATTATGGTATTCTTTGTTGTTGTGCCGATCCTTGTGGGGGCATTTGGGAACTTCTTAATTCCACTGATGATTGGTACACGGGATATGGCGTTTCCTGTACTAAATATGCTCTCATTCTGGCTGGCTGTACTGGCAGCCATTATAATGACGGCTGGCTTTTTTGTACCGGGAGGACATGCCGCAGCTGGTTGGACTGGATATGCACCTCTATCTGCTGATCCACAGTGGACAGGTGTTGATTGGGGGCAAAATCTATGGGCAATCAGCTTGTTAATTCAAGGGTTTTCATCGTTAGTAGGTTCGATAAACTATATTACTACGGTAATTAATATGCGCGCACCGGGAATGACATTTTTCCGGTTACCATTGGTTATATGGTCATTATTTATCGTAGCAATCCTATTGCTACTGGCATTTCCCGTACTCTCTTCAGCATTAGCACTTCTAATCTTTGATAGACTTGCCGGTACCACCTTCTTCTCTTCAACTGCTGAAGGTGGAGGGGACCCACTACTATGGCAACACTTATTCTGGTTCTTCGGACATCCAGAAGTGTACATCCTCATTTTACCGGGAATGGGTATCGCGTCTGAGATACTTCCAGTCTTCTCACGCAAACCAATATTCGGATACCATTCTATGGTGTATGCTATGATTACCATCGCATTCATGGGTTGGATTGTATGGGGACACCATATGTTCCAGAGTGGTATGCAACCCGGACTGGGTACATTCTTCATGACCACAACAATGCTTATTGCTGTGCCTTCGGCTATTAAGACATTCAACTGGTTGGGTACGTTGTTCCGTGGTTCCATACGGTTTACAACACCCATGCTACATGGGATTGCTTTCGTCTCAATGTTCGTTATTGGTGGTTTGAGTGGTATCTACATGGCAAATACACCCGTAGATATCTATATTCATGACACCTACTACATTGTTGCTCACATTCACTATGTTGTTTTCGGTGGAAGTCTCTTTGCAATATTTGGCGGAATCATCTACTGGTTTCCAAAGATGTATGGACGCCATATGAATGATACCTTGTCAAAAATACATTTTTGGTTAACATTTATTGCCTTCAATTGTACCTTCTTCCCGATGCATATACTTGGTGTAGGAGGACACATGCGGCGGATTTCTAATCCAATGCAGTACGAGTTCCTACAAGGCTTTCAAGGTATTAATATCTTTATCACGATGAGCGCGTTTACACTTGGCTTTGCACAACTAATACTCTTATACAATTTCTTCTGGAGTATGGCTCGTGGTAAGGTTGCAGAAAAGAATCCATGGAATGTAACTACATTGGAATGGGAAGCACCCACACCAGTACCACATGGCAATTTTGCACAAATTCCTACTGTATACCGGGGACCATATGAATATAGTGTTCCTGGAGAAGAGTCTGATTGGATTCCACAAGCACAACCTGAACACGCACCTGCAACGGGTGGTGATTAGTTGAACATTGGTCATAGGAAGATGTTTCTGCGGGATTCTGTATGAATAACCAAATCCATTATAGTCCTTGGTTAAACAGGATTGCTGTTCTCACCGCAGGAGCAACCTTCCTATTGATTATTATAGGAGGAGTGGTTACAAGTACTGAATCAGGTTTAGCTGTTCCAGATTGGCCAACTACCTTTGGGTATAACATGTTTCTATACCCTTTATCAGAAATGGTGGGAGGCATATTATATGAGCACAGCCATCGTCTGATGGGATCAATTGTAGGCTTGTTGACGATTACCTTGTTGGTAATGTTATTAGCCATAGATACCCGAAAGTGGTTAAAATGGCTTGGATTAGTAGCACTGATCGCAGTCATAATACAAGGGGTTCTTGGTGGACTTCGGGTGACTGAACTCAGCATTACTTTAGCAATTCTACATGCCTGTTTGGCACAAGCGTTTTTTGCATTATTGTGCGGAATTAGTTGGTTTACATCACGCAAATGGTTTACAAACACTATATCCACAGAAAATGTAGATAATAGTCAAAATACAAAGAGATTACAAAGATTAAGTCTATTAACAACCTGTTTCATATTTATTCAACTAATATTCGGAGCATTATTACGACATATTGGGAGTACACTTAGTTCAACACTTCTCTTATATGTTCTAATAGGAGTACATATATTCTTAGCACTAATGATTACACTTCATATTTTTTTATTTATCAGACGATTCTTTAGTGTAGGGAGTGAATCACATGAAATTAGTGGGAGATTACCTTTACTCTTACTTGGATTAGTAGGTATACAGGTTATACTTGGAATTGGTGCCTATCTAACAAGACTTACATTTATTGGAGAAACAATATCGTCTGTTCTAACGGATCTAATTACTACCTCTCATGTTGCTGTTGGGGCGCTTATGTTGGTGAGTAGTTTTGTTATGACATTAATGTTGTTTCAGTCAAAATTATCCTCAATTCCTATGGAAACAACAATTGACAATACATTGGTCACAGAGTAAAAATGCGTTCTACAACAGTTACATTACCTGACACAGATAATATACAATCCTCAACGAAATCTTCTGTATTTGCAAAAAGAGTTGAGGATTATATAGAACTCATCAAACCCAGATTGGTAGTAATGATACTGATTACTACTGCTGCAGGATACTATCTTGGTTCGCAGAATACTATGAACTGGTTGATGTTTCTACATACCCTTATCGGTTCGGGGTTAACTGCTGCCGGTGTCTTAGGATTGAATCAATATCTTGAACGCGATATCGATTCTCAGATGAAACGAACACAGGAAAGACCTATTCCAGCAGGAAGAATATTTCCTATGCAGGCACTCGTGTTCTGTACCGTACTCACTGCAGGGGGAATGTTATATCTCACGTTCATTGTTAATCCATTAAGTGGATTTGTCATTTCACTTATAGTTGTCAGTTATCTGTTTGTATATACACCATTAAAACAAAAAACATCTCTATGTACACTAATCGGGGCATTTCCAGGGGCATTACCCCCTGTTGTAGGATGGGTTGCAGCACAAGGAAGACTATCGGGGCAAGCATGGGTCTTATTTGCCATACTATTCTTGTGGCAATTGCCACATTCTCTTGCAATAGCATACATATACCGAGAAGACTATGCAAATGCAGGTCTAAAGTTGCTACCTGTCATTCATCCTGATGGTGAAAGTACTCGAAGACAAATAGTAGTAAACTGTCTGGCACTTTTCGGTATAGGATTACTTCCTACAATGTTTAACATTTCAGGAGGGGTCTATTTTCTTGCAGCACTCCTCATTGGTGGCATGTTTCTTGTAAGTGGGATATATCTACAGAAAACCCATTCTTTGAAGGCTGCACGTTATGTCCTGTATGCATCACTTATCCATTTACCACTACTTTTTATAGCTATGGTAATTGATAAATTATAGACTCACTTCTTGAGGTGAATTCGTGGAAAGAGATAGACGTGTAGGAAATTTGAAGTTAGGGTTAGCATTAGGACTTCTGTTCATTGTATTATTTGCATTTGCAACATTTTGGATTATCCTACAGGTAGATGTTCCACCCATTATAAAGACTGTTGTCTCATGGGTTACATATATTGTCGCAGGGAGTATTGGGATCTATCTAATTGGATCTTCGATTATAATGCTAATTACTGCAATTGTTAAGACAATTATCTTAAAAATAAAAAGACTAACTAAAAAAGATGAATCCTACTGACATTGAAATAACTGAAAGTCGTCCATTGAGTAATGCAAAATTGGCTATTTTTATCTTACTCGGTGCTGAGACGATGTTATTTGTAGGTTTGATTGGTGCTTTTCTTGTTTTCCGAATGGGGAGTGTGACTTGGCCACCTATATCACACGCTGAAATAAACCTTCCACGATTGGTCACTGGGATAAATACCATCTTATTGATAATAAGTGGATATACAATGTTTCAAGCGTTGCGTGCAATACAGAAGGATAAGATTAAACAACTCCGAAATATGTTGATATTCACCGGAGTATTAGGTCTGCTCTTCTTGGGAATTCAAGGAAGTGAATGGATTCAACTAATTGGTAAAGGGTTGACATTACAATCTGGTATATATGGTGGAATTTTCTATGTACTCATTGGATGTCATGCTCTCCATGTATTCGGTGCTGTTATATGGTTAGCGATAGTTACTGGAAAGGCAATAAGGTTTAAGTACTCTTACACACATCATACTGGGGTAGAAACCTGTACGATTTATTGGATCTATGTTGTAGCTCTTTGGCCAATTCTCTATATATTAGTATATCTGGCATAGGGTAAATGTATGTTACAAAAAAGTCTTCTATGGATAATCATTCTTGGGTTTGTATTATTAGCAATTCCCATTACAGTTGAGGCATGTCCCGCTTGTAAAGAATTAGATGAACCAATTGCAGAGGGTTTTAATTGGAGTGTTCTTTTTATGATGGCTATGCCATTCACTGTATTCGGTGTAGTTGGTGGTACGGTGTTCTATCACTTCAAACGTGCTAACCCTAACAAGGATGTTTAAGCAGTTTCATTGAAGGAAAATATGTCAACTGATGCAATAAAAAATAATAGTTTTGACGCTTGGGTACAGTGTATTGACTGTCGAGAAGGAATGGCTAAGGTTGCATCAGAAAGTGTGTCACTAATCCTAACCGATCCTCCATATTTCCTTGATGGAATGGATGACAATTGGGATACAATTCGAATAAAATCAAGACTCAAAAAAGGGGTTATAGGTGGAATCCCAGTTGGGATGAAATTTGATAGAGCACAGGGACATAACCTATACAAGTTTTTGAAACCTATTGCAGAACAATGGTTTCGAATACTAAAACCCGGTGGATTTGTACTCTGTTTTTCACACCCAAGACTATCACATCGTTCTGCACTTGCTATAGAGGATGCAGGTTTTGAAATAAGAGATATGTTGGCATGGCGATATGAAGGACAAGCGAAAGCATTTACACAAGATCATTTCGTAAGAAAAAGCAAGTTACCAGAGGATGAGAAGGAGAAAATAATAAAGGCATTGGGTGGTAGAAAAACTCCCCAACTCAAACCACAAATGGAGCTTATAGTTCTTGCACAGTCACCTCGGAAAGGCACTTTCGTTGACAATTGGCTTCAGTATAAAACAGGACTTATAGATGTATCTGAACCATTTGTAGAAAACGACAGATTCCCAGGAACTGTCATACCTGTTTCTAAACCGCGAGAAAAGTTTGGACACATCGCAGCAAAACCTGTTCCTTTGCTCCGGCATTTAGTAAGGATATTCTCCGCTGAGGGGACACTCGTTTGTGATCCATTCGCAGGTTCAGGTTCTACCGGTATCGCAGCACGTTTGGAAGGACGAGACTTTATTGGATTTGAGATTAATAGTGAAATTGCAGCAATTGCCGATACCCGAATCGAAATTGGAACACATTAAAATTGAAAATAAATTGAAGAAAATAACTATATCTAACAACTAACATTACCAAGAGATACTTTTTTAGTACATACTTCAAGAAAATTGATTTAAAATATTTAGATGATATGAGTAAATCCTACTTAATACCCTAACTTTTATGGGAAGTATATAATTAGAGAATGAATGATGATTATCTATAAAAACGATCCTAAATACAAGCTAATTATAAAAAGTATTTATGTCAAAAAATCAGCTATAATAGGCAGGTTGAAATTGTCAACTTCAGCATGGACAACAAAAACACAAAATCACTCTTTTTGTAAATTCTTATAAAGTTAATTCAAAGTGGAGTAAAGTCAGTCTATGACAGAGGTTAGAGGGGTAATTTACACCAATTTCAATGACACAGAATGTGTCAAAAAGTGTAACTTTTTTCCCTTTTACGTCACTTTTCGACGCATGGAGAAAATCAACATTTTCACGATTTTTCAGTGGGGAATTTAGGATTAAAGATCTGTTTTTGCACCTAATTAGGTTGCCTGTATATTAGGATTAAATGTTCAATTTACGACTATGAGTTCTAATACAATTTCTAAATGAAAATGTCTCTTTTTTATGCATAACCTTTAGGTTGTCCAGTATGAGATGACATCCTACATAAACCTGTAATACGACATCATTTCTTAGAAATGGAATAATAATGGATAGAAATAAAATAAAGAAAAGGAGTAAAGTATAGTGGAAGAAGCTACTACTTTAGATCATTCTGAAGACGTATACGAACCATCGCTTACACCAGACAGTCTCGGAAAACTCGGCATGTGGATCTTCTTAATTGGGGATACTATGTCATTTGGAGCTTTACTGGCAGCATATGCTGCAATCCGTGCCGGAGCAGGTGTAATTGGATGGGTTCCTCCCAGTGATATACTCGGTATTGAACTGACTGCTTTTATGACATTTCTACTGATTTGTAGTAGTGTCACTATGGTAAAAGCGTTAGAATCTATTCAAAAAGGCAATGTGTCAAGGATGTGTACCTTCCTTGGACTTACTATCCTGGGAGGTGTTATATTCCTTGGATTACAAGCTTATGAATGGTATCATCTAATTCATGAAGGCTTAACATTGACCGGTATACCTGAACACAGTCTTAAAGGTGCAGCAATCAGCGGATCAACACTATTTGGACCTACTTTTTATACCATCACAGGATTTCACGGTTTACATGTTACCGGTGGAGTAATTTATCTTATAGTTATTCTTATACACGGGTTACGTGGTAGATATACTGCAGATTTCAACCATGAAGTAGAAATCGTAGGTCTATATTGGCACTTTGTTGACCTTATTTGGATTATGGTTTTCACTTTTATCTATTTATTGTAGGAGGAAGCGAATATGGCTCAAGATGGACACGACAAACATCCAAGATATATACTGATTTTTATATGGTTGGCTATACTAACGGCTATTGAGATTGGAGTAGCTATTCCTGAATACTCTGTTGTTCTCAAAGCAATACTCCTAATCGGATTAGCTTGTGGGAAGGCATATTTGGTGGCAGCCTATTTCATGCATTTGAAACTTGAGAAACGCACCTTAGCAGCAATTGTTATTACACCATTTCTTATTTGTGTCTTTTTAGTAATAATGTTAATACCAGATTTAACATCAGATTCACGACATGAGGGTATTGAAAAATCACCAGCAGAAGTCGTAAATACATCGGATCACTAAGATAAAACTGATACCTATTGGTAAACTTTAGGTTGGCAATAATGGATAACTCAATCGAAAACCCTAATCAGGAAACACATAGAATCGAAAAAACTACTATCCCTTGGATAGTATTAGGTGTGATTATTCTTGGTATTGCAGGAATTACTCTTTGGTCAACTGTCAACTCGAATGTTGAATCTCCTGAACCTGCTCCACTGGCAAGTGTTCCTAATTTCAGTCTAACAAATCAACAAGGTATGTCGTTTGGTATATCTGATTTAGATGGAAAATTATGGGTTGCCGATTTTATCTTTACAAATTGTCCAACAATATGTCCGGACATGACACAGAAAATGGCAGAACTACAGGCAGAAATTGAAAACAATAAGGTCATTTTTGTGTCTATCACTGTTGATCCTGAACGGGATACACCCAAAGTCCTATCTCAATATGCATTAGAAAATGGAGCAGAACAAGATAGATGGCAATTCCTAACGGGAGATAAAGATCAGATTTACAAATTAGCTAACAACGGTTTCAAATTAGCTGCTGCATATCATGAAGGAGTATTTCCACATAGTACAAAATTCGTGGTCATAAAACCAGATAGAACAATACATGATTACTATGACAGTCGTAGTAAAGCTGCAATGCAGAAAATACGGAAGGATATAAAACAACTACTCAAGAATGAGGAAAATAACTGAACATTATAATCTCAATTTTTGCTTTTCTGATACATTTTCCTTTCGGTTTCTATCGTGTTCGATATAAAAAGTTCAGTCGTCCGTGGGGTAGATGCTTATATATCCCAATAGTTCTGAATTTTGTCGTACGTCGTTTTATTCTTCAATGGCAATGGCAGACAGCATTAGTGTATTTATGGCCAGCTACATTACTGGCACATATCATTGGAACTTGGATCGGTTATCACTATAAACCCTGTAATGATGTGGAAACAGAGTAGAATTACTTTAAAATTATTACTGAGATAAGATGATGAAAAAAATATATGTCCCTGTTGACAACTCCGATTATTCAGATGCAAGTATTGACTTAGCTGTGGAATTCGCAAAACATTTCGATTCACAGTTAGTAGGGTCACACGTTTATGCAGCAAAAATGCATGACGTTCGCTTTAAACAGATGGAGTATACCCTTCCAGAAGAATATCAGGATGAAGTTGAACTCGAAAAACAGCGACGTATACACGACACACTCATTACTATGGGACTCCAACTCATTTCTGACTCCTATCTTGAGGTAATGAAGAAGAAGTGTGAAAAGTTCAATATACCATTTGAACCACAAATGCCTGAAGGTAAACATTACATTAAACTTGTTGAGGATATCCAAGCCGGGGATTATGATCTCGTAATTATGGGGGCTCTCGGCATGGGGGCAGTAAAAGATAGCCTAATCGGTGGAGTTACAGAACGCGTTGTTAGACGGATTACCACCGATACACTCGTAGTGAGAAACCTTAACCCTATTGAGGAACAGCAAGGAAATATACTTGTTGGTATTGATGGAAGTCCTGAATCGTTTTCAGGATTAAAAACCGCTATCCAACTCGGTCAAAAGTTCAACAGACAGGTTGAAGCAGTCGGTGTATACGATCCATATCTACACTATATTGTCTTTAACTCTGTTGTGAACGTACTTACTGAACGTGCCGCAAGAACATTTAGATTTAAAGAACAGGAACAACTACACGAAGAGGTAATTGATACTGGATTAGCAAAAATATACCAATCCCACTTAGAAGTTGCTCGTTCTATTGCAAAGGACGAACACGACTATAATCTAAAAATTACACTCCTTGATGGTAAAGCCTACGAAAAAATAATACAATACACCCGTAAAACTGAACCATGGCTACTCGTCTTAGGACGTATCGGTGTCCATAGCGAAGAAGAAATGGATATTGGAAGTACCGCAGAGAATCTGTTACGACTTGCACCGTGTAATGTGCTCCTTTCAAGCCAAAGGTATTTCCCACAGATAGATGTAAAAGCAGAGGAAACATTAGTATGGACTCAAGAAGCAATCGATCGTATGGAGAAAGCACCTCCATTGGTACGCGGTATTGCAAAGACAGCTGTTCATCGGTTTGCTATCGAACGCGGACATTCCGTTATCACTGAGAGTGTTATTGATAAGGCTATGGAAGCGATCATGCCACAACGTGCTTCTGAAAAATTAACACGCGTCGCAAAGGAGATCGCAGAACAGAAAGTATTAGAATCAGGCGATGTACAGACATATATTTGTGGGGAATGTGGATATGCAGCACATAATCAACAACCTGTGGTTTGTCCCGTATGCAGTTCTCCCCCAGAACGATTCCAGATGGTTAACAAAGATTCTTTGGATCATATTGCTATTGATGAAGGTGGTACTGAAGAAGAGGAAACATTCGATGGTGTACGTCTGCAGTGGTCCGATCACGCGAAAAAGGCGTTACGAACTGTTCCACGCGGTTACATGCGGCGAAACGTCAAAGCACGTATCGAAAAATCCGCTCGTGCACAAAAAATACATACTATTACAAATGATTTTGCAACTCACATAATAGACGAAAGCATGGGTGAAGCAGCTGCTGTTCGTGAAGATGCCCCCGAACTTAGAGCCATGCAAACACAGACCGGATCCCATAACACACAAGATAGCAACAACTTTGCAAGTTCTTTACAATGGACAGAAGAAGCAATTGAGCGGTTAAATTTAGTACCTGAAGGTTTCATGCGTAATATCACCCAAACCCGTATAGAACAGAGAGCAAATGAAGCAGAAATTACTGAAATAACTCTCGACTTTGCCGCACGCGTGATTGAGGATGGAAGAAGTTTGGCAAATGAAATCTTAGGTGAGTATTACCAGCAGACACAAACGTAATATGGTTAATCCAGTATTCAAGAACAGTTTCTGCTGTATATTGATAACCTGAGGATTGATATGGCTGATTTACCTACTATTACTTTTCAAATCCTCGGTCCAAATGAAGGTGCTGCAGAAGGTTCCACCCAAGGATTGTGGTTTAAAGTAAAAGCGGATCCTCCACCACAAGAGGATTTATTAGTTGCCTTAAAAGTATCCTCATCAAACGGAGAAGTGAAACAGTCGGGGGTTATCTTGATTCTGAAACATGAATCCCATTCTGCAGACTTCTTCTATAAGACTGTCCTTGGTGAACTTGACGTTTGGTTGGAAATTGAACCTACCTCCTCTCTCCAAAATCTTGAATTTCCACTCTTTACAAATGAAGGTTATGTTGTTGAAGAAGGATATACATTTCCTGAATACAACGTCGGTAAGTTGTCGAAAATTGTTCCATTTCAGTGGAACGGTAATGAACGTGGTTTGTGGACAGATGAAAATCGTTAATATAGCAATTCAGATAGGGAAGATTAATTTGTTTTGAAATCCTTAAACCGATACAGAATACGCGCGATTCTTGGGTAGATGCAAGATAGTGGCATATATAGTTCACGTTATTTTGATACATGACATAAATATATGATTTATAATACTTATGGATATAAGGTATAGAGAATTATTTATTAAACGCAAATTAACTCTGGTGCTGGAGGAAAGTAATGAACAATAAAATTTTTATAAATCGAGTAATTACATTATTAAGTCTTTCAATTTTCTTTTTCTTAAAGACCAGTTGGACACATGTTGTTGTTGATACAGATTTCGAGGAAAGTAATAATTGGCATCAGTGGCGTGGACCAAACAATGATGGAATAAGTAATGCTACCGACGTTCCGACACAATGGAGTCAGACAGAAAATGTTAAATGGCGACTCCCCTTACCTGGAGAAGGGGCATCCACACCTGTAGTTTGGGATGATAGGATCTTCCTTACATGTGCTGATGGTGATGATGTGGTTCTTATGTGTATTAACACACAAGGTGATGAACTATGGAAAAAGACAATTACAACCGGCAATAGAAGATCTCGTGGTGATGAAGTTAACTTCGCTGCACCATCTCCATCTACTGATGGTAAACATGTATGGGCATTTTTGGGTAGTGGGGATCTGGTCTGTTATGATTATGACGGAAATCAGGTTTGGAAAACAAACTTGGCAGAACGGTATGGTAGTTTCAATCTCTATTTTATCATGTCTACCTCGCCACTCCTCTATAAAGATAGACTTTACATGCACTTAATTCATAGTGGTGCATGGTTAGTATTGGCACTTGATAAAAATACCGGTGAAGAGATATGGAAACAGAAGCGGAAAAGTGATGCTATACAAGAATCTGAACAAGCATATACCTCACCTATGTTATACCGTGATGCTGAACGTGAATTACTGATTGTTCACGGAGCAGACTATGTCACGGCACACAATCTTGAGGATGGAACAGAAATTTGGCGGTGTGGTGGATTCAATCCGGAACAAAACTATAGTCGATCCTTCCGATTTGTCGCTTCACCTGTTTCAACTGAGGGGTTAATAGTTGTACCTTCAGCAAAAAATGGACCGGTGATTGGAATTGATCCGTCAGGAAGTGGAAATATTACCGATACGCAATGGCAAAAGTGGAAACTTAGTCGGGGAACTCCTGATGTTCCTTCACCTCTAATTCACAATGGATTAGTGTATTTGTGTCGTGAAAATGGTGATCTAATCTGTATTGACGCAAAAACTGGTGAACAACTATATAGACACCAGACACATCGACATCGACACCGTTCATCACCTGTATATGCAAACGGACATATATATCTAACTGCAAGAGATGGAGTTGTAAATGTCGTGAAGGCAGGTAGAGACTTTGAGATAGTTGCAACAAATGAAATAGACGAAGAAATTGCTGCTTCTCCTGTCATATTAAATGGAACTCTGTACCTACGAAGTTACGATGCCTTGTATGCAATTGGACAGAAAGAGTGAAAAACTACAAGGATCTACCCAATGACTCTGGATCAAACATTGTTGGACAAGTTACCGCACAAGCAAACAGAGTCAAAGAACGACTAAGTTCCGTTAAATATACTATAGCAGTAATGAGTGGTAAAGGTGGTGTTGGTAAGAGTGCTGTCACCGCGAATGTCGCAACCGCATTATCTTTACAAGGTTATTCTGTAGGTGTAGTTGATGCAGATCTTAACGGTCCAACAATCGCCAAGATGATGGGAGTACGAGATTCTACCTTAGAATATACTTCGACTGGTGTCAAACCGGCAACCACTACACTTGGAATCAAAGTAATATCTATGGATCTACTCTTATCCGAAGATGATGCACCTGTATTATGGAATGCACATTCTCAGAAAGATGCGTTCACTTGGCGTAGCACAATGGAGGTTAGCGCATTACGAGAATTTATAGGGGATACAGAATGGGAAGAATTAGATTATCTTCTCCTTGATTTACCTCCTGGGTCAGAACGCTTAGCAAATGTCGTTGAACTCATACCTTCTCTTAGTGGTGTGGTTGTTGTTACGATCCCCTCAGATGTTTCACAACTGATTGTAAAAAAATCTGTGACGATGGCGAGAGATGTGCTAAGTGTGCCAATTATTGGGGTTGTGGAGAATATGACCTATTATGTTTGTCATCATTGTGGTGAAAGGGAACCTTTATTTTCAAATGAAGATTCTGTTGAAAGCACATTCCAATTCACTTTACTCGGTAGGATTCCCTTTGATCCAAGACTATCACAGTGTAATGACAGTGGTATACCTTATATAGAACAATTCCCCAATAATCCAGCAAGTGAAGCAATTGTTGAGACTGCTCAGAATATACAGAATTACTTTAACACACAATCCTAATATGTGATTGATTCGGACTTCTCCTACAACATTTATGGAGATTACAAATGAAATTCCTATGTATAGAATGTGAAACTTCCATGAAATTTAAGGATGTTACCCGTCCTGAACAGGGTTCAATTACTGCAGTTTTTGAATGTCCAGACTGTTTTACGGAAATCGCAATGTTCCTAAATCCATCCGAAACTCAAATGCTAAAATCAATGGATTTAAAACTTGGTGGAACCCATGAAGCTGCACAACCGATGCAGATGCTCCGTTCCCAATTGCTAACTGGGAAAGAAGACGCAATACCAGATCTAACAACCGAAACAAAAACAGGAGAAGCTGAAGGTGGGAAATGTCCCTTTACCTCTGTCATTTCTGAAGCTTACGAAGAAGAATCCGTTCCTGAAACTGATGGTCTTAAATGGACACAAGAGGCATTAGAGCGTTTAGAACGGATACCCGCATTTGTTCGACCCATGGCGAAAATGGGGATTGAAAGCTTCGCAAAAGATAATGGACATACAGAAATCACTGCTGAAGTTATGGATCAGGCACGTGGGAACTTCCCTGCACAGTTCTAAACCTGCAAAAGGAAGTTGTAAGAGTAATTGTATTCAATGTTCATTTTCTTCAGTTATTGATAGTAGAGCTTCATCATTTGAGGTGTATTTAAGAGCTTTCAAAAAATAACATAATGCGGACGATTGTAGAACTCACCATCAGGTTTATTCATCTAACTTCAGCAAGTGTATGGTTCGGAGGGGTAGTCTTCACTACATTAATTACAATACCTGTCGTTCGAAAAAACTTGATTACACAAGATCTACTAAAAATACACAATCGATTTCGCGGTGTTATATCATTGATGATACATATACTGTATATAACTGGTGCGATTGTCGTTTTTATGGTTGCTTGGAATAACGACATGAAATTAAATGCGGAATACATGATTTTCTCTGCTTGTAAATTAGGAGCATTCGGATTAATGGCATTATTTTGGGGATTATACAGTTCACTATATCGTAAACATCTTGAAGTGGCACCACCTAATAACGTCATCAACATCCCGGCACATATTATTCTTTTAGGACATTTAACACTCTTTTCAGGATTAATTGTTATTGTACTTGCATTACTATTAAGAATCTAAATGGAAAAAACTAAAATTCAAGCAGTTTCTTGGAATATAACTCGGTTGTGTAATCTTAAATGCACGCACTGCTATCTACCAGCAGGATTTGTTGATACTAGGGAATTTCCTCAAGGATACCTTAGAGAAACCGAATTAACGAAATCACAATGTTATCAGGTAATTGATGAGATTGCAGAAATCAATTCAAATATCCTGTTAATTCTTACAGGTGGGGAACCGTTATTACGACCAGATATACTGGAAATCTCAAAATATGCTTCTGATACTGGATTTCTTGTGGTTATGGGGACAAACGGTGTTTTACTCAATGACGAAGTCGTTGAGAAAATGCAACAGAACGGTGTTACAGGGGCAGGTTTGAGTATTGATTCTATACAACCTACAAATCACGACAAGTTTCGCGGTATGGAAGGTGCATGGAAAGCAACTCTGAATGGGGTGGAAGCACTAAAACGTGCAAAGCTTGATTTCCTCGTCCAAACTTCGGTTACACAATGGAACTACGATGAAATTCCACAGATTGTTGAGTATGCATATCAGTTAGGTGCGAAAGTACTAAATCTGTATTTTCTTGTTCGAACTGGAAGAGGAAAAACTGTAATGGACATCACTCCAACACAATATGAGAAAATGTTGGAGACAATGTTCCAATTACAGGCACAATACAGTGGTAAAATGTTAATAGCAGCGAAATGTGCTCCACACTACAAACGTGTTATCTATGAACAACAGTCCGATTCTGCATTCCTACAAGGATATCCGAGTGGAACTTGTCCGTGTGGTATCTACTACTGTCGTATTAGTCCAGAAGGGGAACTTACTCCGTGTCCATACCTTCCAGTGAGTGTGGGTAATCTAAGAGAAGAAAGTTTTGTCAAACTGTGGAATGATTCAGAAATCTTTCACGATTTAAGAGATCGAAATCGTCTGGAAGGGAAGTGTGGTGCCTGTGAATTTAAAGAGGTTTGTGGCGGGTGTAGAGCACGTGCGTATGCTACTACGGATAATTACCTCGCTGCTGATGAATCTTGTGAGTATCAACCAGGACAAGAAAAACAACCTATTCAATTTGAAAAACGCACAGCCTTTGCATCAGAACCAGAATATGATCTTACATGGAATGATGCTGCGGAACAAAGACTAAAACGCGTACCTTCGTTTGCAAGGGGAATGGTTATCAAGAGTGTTGAAAAATATGCACGTGAGAACGGACATCAGGAAATTACACCTGAACTTATGCAGACTGTCAAAAAACGGTTTGATAAGACAGGGATTCCTTCTTTTAGACCACGACGTTAAGATATTTGGACGAATCCAATACTGTCGTTGACTTAAATAGTAGAGGGACATTGTATGCTATCACCAGAACAAATTACATCTTTTCAAGAAGATGGCTATCTTATACTTGAAAATCTTATAGATACAGATATAATTAACGGATGGCGGGAACAGATATGGAAGCATTTTGATTCCAGTTTAGAAACTCCACAGTCCTGGCCCGATAATTATGTAGTGGAGAACTTCGGTTTCTCACCTCCTTTTGGTCACTTACCTGCAATGCAGGAGATAATTGAACAATTAGGTGGAGGACACTTTGCAGGTGGTGGTGGATCACCATTAGTAAAATGGCCGAATAAGGATGATGAATGGTCTATGCCGGGAAGTGGGCACATTGATGCCTATGGACCAGGTGGTTGGAGTCCGTTTATGATGGGTGCCACAACCTATCTCTATGATGTTGAACCGGGTGGTGGTGCTTTCATATTTTGGCCAAAAAGTCATCTTACCACACATGAATATTTCCTGAAGTATCCTGAACAAGTAGATGGAAGTTTTAGGGATATTGACGGGTGGGGATGGCATGTCTTCTCAGATTCATCACCAGAGGGACCACGCGAATTTATTGGGGCAGCAGGGGATGTTGTGCTGTGGCATGCTTATTTATGTCATACGGGTTCTGGAAATGTTAATGACATTCCCCGTGTTGGGATATTTGCTCGTTACCACCATAAACAACGGGAAGAGATTAGGTATGAAATACCAGAAGATCTTTGGAAATACTGGGTTATTTAAGGAGTAAATATGAGTGAGCAAAACAAGGTTCAAGAGCGACTCACAAATGTTGAAGATAGATTAGAACGGTTAGAAACACTTTTGACAAGTATAAATGACAAGTTGGAACAACCATCACAAACTGCAGTTGCTGATGGTGAGAATACGGAGAAATTCCAACAATGGGTCACTGATTATGTATCAATGCGGTTACAACAATTGGTGCCAGAGACATGTGATCATCCAGCCGAAACTCCCAAGGTGGACGGTCCATTTCTTGATAACACAAATGTCCCTTGTACTGAAGAGGTTGTACACCGAGTTAAGCGGATTCCCATTCCATTTGTTAGAGAAATGGTAGTTCAACGCGTAGCAGAAAACGCTCGTTCTGCACAGATTGAACGTGTGGATATAGATTTCTTTGAACAGGCAGCCACATTCTGACAATGTAAAGCCACAGAGGAGTTCCCTCTGCCTGATTTCGATTGGAAGGACTTCTTGAAGGCTCCAAATTTTTAATTCTATACGGTAGAATTGGATAGAATCTTTATATTCGAAGACTCCATTCGATTCTACCGATGTGGGAACACTTAGGATATCTGAAACAAAGCATCAATACCTTGGAGTTTGCATGTCATCAATTGGGGTTAGGACACATTTCACACCAGACGAATATCTTGTATTAGAACGTAAAGCTGCTTACAAGAGCGAGTATTTCCGTGGAGAGATAGTAGCAATGTCTGGTGCCAGTCGTGCACATAATCTCATAACCCTTGATATTGCTACTGAGTTAAACAATCAGTTACGTGGTCAAGGTTGTGAAGTTTATTCCAGCGACATGCGGGTGCGGATTGCTCATTCAGAGGCATATTTCTATCCGGATGTAGTAGTCGCTTGTAATCAACCCAAGTTTGAAGATGTTTTTATGGATTCAATTACTAATCCCGTCATTATCATAGAAGTACTTTCACCTTCAACTGAGGAATATGATAGAGGCGAGATATTTGAACTCTATAAGCAGTTACCATCATTGAAAGAATACATCCTCGTGGCACAAGAGAAATTTACAGTTGAGCATTATGCTATAAGAGACACAGAATGGGATGTAAACATATCTGAAAATCCAACAGATATACTTACACTTTCTACTATCAGATGTACGCTTACATTAAAAGACATCTATAGACGTGTTGATCTTGATTGACACACTTAAATAAAAAAGACTATGGATTGGGTGTTCAACACATTCTCAGAATATCTTGAGAATGACTTCAAAAAACGAATCGGTAATGATAATCCAACGGTTGCAGACTTATGGAATGCATTTCAAGTGCTATTTCCAGCAACCTCCGCACAACTCTTGGTACAGGAACCTGTGGGAAATACAGTTAAGTTCAAAGCACTTGCCTTTTACTATGCTGATGAAATGGGACCATTAATAGAGGCTCCATTGGAATATCTAAAACAGAATTACGGTGGTGGAAAATTTAAAATTAACTTTTATCACGGAATGCAGTTCATCGCGACAATAAACTTCAAACCGGAAGGTCCTGAAATATGGAGAGACCTACCAGAAATGGAGGCTATGAATATTTGATGGATAGTTATCAATTCTATAATGAGTGTCCACAATGTGGTAAGGAAAACATCCAGAAGTTGGATGAAAACTCTTGGTTTTGTTTAGATTGTGATTGGGATAACTTGTCTGCTATATCTAATGATAATGATGAACTCATTTCGTCACTACTACATGGTGATATACATTCACGTCGAATTGCAGCACAATCCCTAATAAATATAGGGGATGCTGATAGACATATAGCTACACAAGCGGATACGGATATTTTAATCAATGCACTTGATGATGAGGACTCGGATGTACGCTATTTTGTTGCTGTTGCTCTCGGCAAATTAGAAGCTACACTCAGTTTGCCAAAACTCAAAGAGCTTGCTGAAAACGACACATCTGCTCTTGTCCGGCAGGGTGCAATTACTGCAATTGAGCAGATTGAGTCGGACTATGAGCAGAAACAGATTTGACAGTAGATTACTCTTTCAGCATTAAGGGAGACTATAGATGGATAAAGTTCAATTAGGCTATATCGGTTGTGGTTTTATGGGGCAGAAAGTTCATATACCAAATTTTGCAAGTATCCATGAGTGTCAACTGGTTGGACTCGCAGAAGTACGGACTGAACTCGGTGAAAAAGTTCAAAAACGGTTCGATATACCACATCTATATAAAAATCATATTGAACTTGCACAGAATCCAGATATTGAGGCAGTAGCAGTATCCGCTGATTTTGCATTACAAGGTGAGATAGCCAAGGATCTATTAAAGGCTGGTAAGCACGTTTTCATGGAAAAACCGATGGCTGTCTCAGTAGAACAAGCAAAAGCTATTGTTGACGCATCCCAAGATTCCGGTAAGAAGTTGATGGTAGGATATATGAAACGATATGATGCCGGAAACGAAATCGTCAAAGAGAAGATCACACAATTCCGTGAAACTGAAGAACTTGGACGGTTAACTTATGCCCGAAATCATGCATTTGGTGGAGACTGGGTGTGTAATTTAGATACACCGATGGATAGTACAGAGGAATCTAAACCTAATGCCCCGCAAAAATTTCCTGACTGGCTCCCTGAAGAAAGATGGGGATCATACATCGGATATCTTCAGCAATATACACACAATGTCAATTTAATGCGTTGGTTTCTGGGGGCAGGTGATGATGTAACCGTTAAAGCAGTTGATCTAAATGAAAATGGGTATACTGGAGTTGTTATTTTTGATATGGCTGGTGTGCGTGTAACACTTGAAACGGGTCATCTCTCACATTATCGTTGGGATGAGCATTCACAGATTTATTTCCAACACGGTTGGATACATACGTGGGCACCACCATTATTGCTGAAGAACACACCTGCAGAAGTTGAAATATACCGTGCTGGAGAGGAACAAGAAATTACAAAACCAATACCCAGACCATCTTGGACTTGGTCATATCATAGAGAAGCGGAGTATTTTATCAAAAACCTACGCAATCCTGAACCTTTCCGTTCCTCCGCAGAAGATACACTAACAGATGTAAGAATATTCGAGGATATCTATCGAATTTTTATTGAGCAGCAATAGAATTAATTTAATACAAAGTTCTGTCTGATATCCTAACATATTTTTTTATTGTGTGTATTGATTACTTACGCATTAATATCTCTGTATTATTAATGTCAATAGCGAGTTCATAGTTTTCCTCCAAGTATTTTGCAATAATTGGATGACGTTCCTCTACAGGAATACCATCAATCCTATCAAACCAACCTCCTGTTTTGAAGATAACCAATCGCGTTTGATCTGCTTCTAAGTCAGCAACCACTTCACGTTGCATACCTGGAGTTGAGGCATAGCACACCATAAAATAGCGGGTTACACTCGGTCTATTCGCAAAGAAAAAGTATGCTCCTTGGCTCGTAAAATCAAATATTTTTTCCTCTGGTGCGGTATTCTCCTGTATGTAAGATACAACTCGCTGTATTTGTTCAGATTGGTCATCAGGAACATCTACTTGTCCTGCCCGTTCAAATTCCTCTGTGGCAAGTGTCCTATTAAAGGGATTATTGAGTACATGCTGCCATCTCCCCTTAAAAATCTCTAAGGGATTATGTACTTGACTAACATACCATAGACAGAGAAGCGTTGGTATAATAATCCACATCGTCTTCAAAATCACCTGTTTTCTAATTCTATCTCTTGTCACTTCCAAACTTGTATCAGTATTCCTCTTAAACAGATTGATGATTATCCCAGAGAAGATTCTATCAAAAGGGAAAAGGCAGAGAATCCATAGGAAAGTTGCCCCAAAATGTAAGTGTCCACCGTCAGATCTACCAAGTGCAGTGCGGAAAAATGCGATCCCTCCCAACAATATCAGCAACAATTTCAAGGCATATATAGGAAAACTTTCATTACTTGATAAGCGTTTATATGTTAGGTAAACTATTGTCAAGACATAGACACAAATTGGTAGATACCATCGAAATTTATCACTTAGTATGAATGCTTTCCATCCTTGGTCTTTAAAAATCTTTAGTGTTCCAGATAGACTTGGAAAGGCGAGACCCCACGTTGCAAGCTGATATTTACACTGAATATACGAATTCCAAATTGCATCATCCAAAGCACCATGTGCCAAGAAATAAATTCCTATCGGTAGGAATCCCAATAAGATTCCAATACAATAACTTAGGAGTGGTAACGGACGCAAATTCAAGGGTATTTCTCTCTGTAAACTATATATAAGAAGAAACAGTCCGATAGCTCCAAGTGTATACAATCCTATCTCAGTACTATACCAAAATGCCAAACTGGTAAAGATGCCTCCAAATATAATCTTCCGACCTGATGAGAGAATTTTTGAAATCCATCCTTCATTGTTAGATGATTTCTGTTCTAACCGAAATATTCCATTCTCACGATGAGAGGTAAGGTAATTGGCGATGAAGGCAAACGCAAGGAGTCCAAGGGTGTGTCTTGCAGATACAGAAAAGTTACTCCCTGAAGATATAAGGAAGCAGATGAATGAAGTAATTAATCCAACCCGAAAGATTTGCAATCCAAGTAAGTATAATGCCACATAGCCAAGGGGATTTAATACCCGTTCCATTGATCGTACACCCATCAAAGTAGGACCGAAGAACTTGCTACCGAACCATGCTAAATAGGCATTTTGAAACAGCCCATGTTGGACATAGATATCTTTAAAAACCACTCCGCCATGTAACATTTCGTTTAATGGGGCAACCCTTTCCCCTTCATGGAACATGTCTATACCACCGTTAATATTGCCATTATACAGTAGTAGGTAGATGAAGACAGGTAGGAGGATATAAGCAAAGCAACGATATAGAAGTAATAACCCTCCTGACCGTGGAATCAGGTATTCTTCCGATGAAATATCTGATTGCGTGAGAGTGCTATCGGTATTATCCACTTGAGTTGATCGGGGTTTAATAATAAGTAGACAAGCCTTCAATATGAGTGATAATCCGATGGGTGGAATTAACCAGACCCAACTATTCCCATCATAATTTATCAACTGAACCCAACATAACCACAATGGTAAAGAAGCAAGTGCATACTGTTTTAGGATCAACTTAATCGGTTTGGAAGTCCTTGCAGCGACCCATTTGGAATAGAGAAGCCATCCAATCCAATATAGGAAAATGGTAATTGGAATACCGATAAGGGCAAGAAGGTAGTAGAAGATCTCTTGTTGCTTGGGATATTGATGTTGACTAATCCAACCCACTACACCAGATGTGTCATGGAATTCAAAGACAAGATAATTTTTGAGTGTGAATCCAATTCCAATAGCGAGTGAAAACGCGGAGATAGTGATAATGCGTAAATATGGACGGAGAGAAATATCGTGAACTAAATTGAGATCAGTGAGTAATTTACGGTAGGATTGAAACCAGCCAAGTTGCAGAAATTGCATCTATCTCTCTGTAAGGACATAGGTGTTGAGAGGAATCCATAATATATTTATTGTACCACATCGCCTTCCACAGGTTCAACTTGGACTTTTATATTTTTTAAGTAATCTATAGCTCGTTCTAATTCTTCTGAAGTGCCTTGCATCTCTAACATGACCCACCCCGATTCTTCAGTGACATTAGCGCGACGAATGTTTGTTATCACACCAAATTGTTTGCCAATAGTGTATATGATAGGCTCAGTGATTTTTTCTTGTGGAAAAGTAAGACGTACTTTAATCGATCTCAACTGTGTTTCACCTGATGAAGGAATTTTGAAAGGAACTTCAAGAAAATCCGAATTCTTTTCATCCCATTCAAAAGCTTTAATAGCGCGGACATTATCTTCATAGATTGAAATTACAAGATAGGATACACCAGGATAGGTTGGTTCACCCCATACCATTGCGTCTTCTTTATCTTTATCTGAGAAATATGCCTCGTGGTTCGGATGTGAATGGTAAAATGCCTTAATTGGTCGGTTCTCAATATCTGACTCTTTATGCACCGATATTAAATCATCGGGATGCATTAAGTATGCTGTCCGAGCATCACGAGGGTATGTGTTCGGATCTTCTTTATGCATCTTATTCTGGATATTTCTGCATGGTCTAACGAATTCCTGTGAATCTGCCTGTAGTATTACACCACAGCATTCATCAGGAAATTCTGTCTTAGCATGCACACATATCTCATTAAGAGTGTTGAGAAGTAATGTGACCATCTTAATTCCAATAAAGGGTTACCATTCTTGTAAGAGGATAGATATCCTCTTACAAGTATATTCTAATATATGCTGTTATTTACCTCCAGCGATTGCTGGGATGATTGAAATCTCTGCGCCGTCTTCTACCTCTGTAGATTTTCCATCAAGGAATCGGATATCTTCGTCATTGAGATAAATATTAACAAACCGTCGTATATTCCCATCTTCGTCGCAAATTCGTTCTTTCATACCTGGATAACTTGAATCCAAATTCTCTATGATAGTATTGATATCCGGACCTTCTGTTTCTACCTCCGCGAGATTTTGTGTTAATCGTCTCAGAGGGGTTGGTATTCGAACTGTAACTGACATGTTAATCCTCCATGTTATATGTATCGGTATAATGACACATAGTTTATATTTAAAATCAAAATTTATTATTTTATAGATCTAAATTACCTATTACCGTAATAGAATCCATTGCTTAAAATTAGCAGGATGTGTGTAGTAAATTTAGTATTTATGTTGAGATGTATTCTTCTCAATTAGATTGAGTAGTGTAAACCACACTCTTTATTATTTTCTTCGGTATCTACGGCATTTTGCCAACGCCATCGTCCTGCACGTTTTGGTTCACCTGGACGTATTCGAGTTGTACAAATCATGCATCCGAGGGATTCATAATAATGACCTTGAGAATCTGGTTCAAACAAAGGATTCACTGGCACGTCATTTTCTTTCACAAATTTCCAAATTTCCTCTTCTGTCCAATGTATTAATGGACTTACCTTAAGGATTGGGTTTGCCATGGAAGAAATTATCTCCACTTTCTGGAAATTCTGCCGTGATTCAGACTGATCTCTACGTGTTCCTGTTACCCATACATCTAAAGTTTCTAATAGTTGTTGCATGGGACGGACTTTTCGTATATCGCAACAGAATCTCTGTTTTTCTCTACTATCAAAGAATAGGAATTCACCGTGTTCATTAACCATTTTCTCTACATCGTTAGGCTCAGGTTGAATCCTCTCTATTTGGATTCCGTACCGCTTCTCAACATGCTCGAAAAAGGTATATGTTTCTGGAAAAAGACGGAGTGTATCAATCGTACATACTCGAAATGGTAAATTATTCTCTGCAGCCAGATGTATTTGCACCATACCAGATAACTGTCCACTTGTAACTATAGAAGCTCTTTCTTCAAATTGCTTGAAGAGAGAGAATAGTATCTCTTGAGGATTATCTTCTAAACTAATTTGCTGCTTCAATTCGACCATTGAAGCATTCTGAATTTGAAATGTCATTCAATCCTATCCTGTAAACCTGTGTTAAGGAAGTGTCTCCATAATATCGGTATCCAGTTCAAAAAATCTGCTTAGACTAAAGTAACGTTCACCCGTATCAGGCAGGATGGTGACAACCGTTTTATCAGGACCTTTTGCTTCCGCAACTTGAAGGGCAGCATAAACATTTGCCCCAGAAGACATTCCAACTAAAAGCCCTTCTTTTTGGGAAATTTCTTTCATTGTCTGATATGCCACCTCTTCTGAAACTGCAATAATATCATCAATAATATCTACGTTTAGTACTTCTGGTATCATACCTGCACCCAACCCATCTATCCGTGTCGGTCCAGGAATCCCGCCAGACAAAACGGAAGACACTAACGGTTCTACTGCTATAACTTTTGTATCAGGATTCTTAGCTTTAAGTACTTCACCAACCCCAGTTAATGTTCCACCTGTTCCAACGCCTGTGACGAAATAATCAATCTTACCTTCTACCGTATCTAAAATCTCTACGGCAGTTGTTTCTCGATGTATTTTTGGATTAGCAAGGTTTGTAAATTGGTTTGGCATATAGTGTCTTGAGTTATGACGTAGTATTTCTTCTGCCTCCCATATTGCACTTGCCATGCCACCATGCTCAGGTGTTAACACGATGTTAGCGCCAAATGCAGACAATAATGCATATTTCTCGCTACTCACATTTTCAGGCATTGTTAATGTAACATTATACCCGCGGGCGACTCCTACAATAGATAACCCTATTCCTGTATTCCCTGCCGTAGGTTCAACAATCGTATCACCCGGTTTTAGAATCCCACGTTCTTCTGCATCAATAACCATTCCATAACTGATGCGGTCTTTGATACTTCCCCCTGGATTATAGGACTCTAACTTAGCATATATTATTGCATCCTCAGTCTTTGGTAACGCGTTCAAGCGTACCATAGGTGTATTCCCGATAAGTTGGGTAAGATTCTGGGCAATTTTCATATAAAGAACGGGTGTGGATGTGATAATTGTTTGAGTTTACGGGCATGACAACACAATTCATGTAGTGTCTTTGTATTTAATACCTCCCGTACTTCCTGCTCAATATCTGCAAGAAAAGTAGCTATTTCAGACGAATCTTGGGTTTCAAATCCTTCTGTAAAATTCACGGGTCCATCAACAGCAGTGAAAATGTCTCCAATACGGATTTCGTCTGGTGGTAACGCGAGACTATAACCACCATCAGGTCCACGTCGGCTTGTCGTTAATCCTGCTTTTTTCAGATCTAACAAGAGTTTTTCTAAAAAAGGTCCGGGAATACTACGTTTTTCCGCCAACGTTGTGACCGAGACGAATTCCTGACGATACTGCAAACCGAGTTCTAACATAGCACAAACTGCATACTTCAACTTGGCTGATAAATGCATGTATAACTCCTTTGATCTAAACCAATAGGCAAAAGAATTATAATATATCTAACCAATATTGTCAATTAATAATGAATTCCTAACCAAAATAGTCGTATTTAGAACTGATTTTAATTTTACATACATCTATTCCTACCACAATTCTACACTGTGGCGTAATTCAGACAGCACTCTATAAAAATATTTACTGGATAGTACACAACTATTTCCAGTAATTTAGGTCCATCAGCAACCTGTTGACACTTTTACATTTATACATTAAAATGGGATTACAGAAACTTAAGGGTAAATGACACCATACTCATCAGAAGGCTTTTAAATTTTAATAATACTATACCGGAGTTTCATACCATATTGTTCCTCATTCATTAATCAGATTATCAGTGAAGAGAGAGTAGACACAGGAGATAATAATGGCAAATAATGTTTTTCCACCCGTAGAGACGAATTATCCTATCGGTGAAGCACACGTCAACAGTTTAGAGGCATATCAGAAAAAATATGCTGAATCAATTAAAGATCCTGAAGCATTTTGGGCAAATATTGCAGAACGGTTGACGTGGTATAAAAAATGGGATACTGTTAGGGATTATGATTTTGTGAAAGCACAGATTAAGTGGTTCGAAGGGGCAAGTTTAAACGCCTGCTATAATTGTCTTGACCGACATGTCGAAACTGGACATGGAGATGAAACCGCTATTATCTGGGAAGGAAATGATCCATCCGAGGATAAAACATTCAGTTTTAATGAGCTGTTAGTTGAGGTTAAAAAGTTCGCGAATGTTTTAAAAGCACAAGGTATCGAAAAAGGTGATCGGGTATGTATCTATCTTCAGATGGTTCCAGAATTAGCAATTGCCATGTTAGCATGTGCCAGAATTGGTGCTATTCACTCTATCGTTTTTGGAGCATTCTCAGCAGAATCCTTACGGGATCGTATTAATGATTCTTCCTGTAAATTGCTCATCACGCAAGATACAGCCATGAGAGGTCCTCGTAGCGATATACCTATGAAAGCGAATGCTGATGCAGCAGTAGTGGATTGTCCATCCATAGAAAAGGTTGTAGTTGTTGCAAGGACAGGTGATGATGTAGAATTTAATTCAACCCGGGATATCTGGTGGCATGAAGCAATGGAAACTGCAGATGCCGAATGTGAACCAGAAGTTATGAGTGCTGAAGATCCACTTTTCATTCTATATACCTCTGGTTCAACTGGAAAACCGAAAGGTGTTCTCCATACCACTGGTGGATATCTGGTATATACTTCCTATACACATGAACAGATTTTTGACTACCATGAAGGGGATGTGTATTGGTGTACTGCTGATATAGGATGGATTACAGGACACTCGTATATTATATACGGACCACTTGCCAATCGAGCAATCACTGTTATGTTTGAAAGTGTGCCGAATTACCCAGATTATGGCAGATTCTGGCAAGTTGTCGAAAAGCATAAAATCAATCTCTTCTATACAGCTCCTACTGCTCTTCGTGCACTGATGAAGGAGGGAGATACATGGGTAAAGAAATATGATAGATCTACACTAAGACTTCTCGGAACAGTAGGTGAACCTATCAAAGAACCAGAGTGGTTGTGGTACTACAATATTGTTGGTGATAAACGTTGTCCGATAGTCGATACCTGGTGGCAGACGGAAACAGGTGGAATCCTTATCACCCCATTACCTGCAGCTACTCCATTAAAACCGGGTTCTGCAACTTATCCATTCTTTGGAATTGAACCTGTCATCCTTGATGAAGAAGGCAACGAAGTACATGGAAATCCCGCAACAGGATATCTGTGTATTAAAGGAGCATGGCCTGGAATCATGCGGACAGTCTATGGTGATCATGAAAGGTTCATTGATGTCTATTTCAGCCGCTTTCCAGGTTACTATATGACAGGTGACGGAGTGTTGCGCGACGAAGAAGGATATTATTGGATTACAGGTCGAGTTGATGATGTGCTCAATGTTTCTGGACATAGATTGGGAACTGCTGAGGTAGAAGGGGCAATTGGACAACACGATTCTGTCGCTGAAGCTGCGGTCGTGGGATATCCTCATGATATTAAAGGACAAGGAATTTATGCTTATGTTACACTGATGACAGGTGAATCTCCATCTGATGATGTTGCAGCTGAGATTAAGCTTGAAGTACGTAAACATATTGGACCTATAGCAACACCGGATAAAATCCAGTTTACGCCATCATTACCAAAGACCCGTTCAGGAAAGATTATGAGAAGGATTCTACGGAAAATTGCTGAAGGTGATGTTTCAGATATGGGTGATACCTCCACCTTAGCTGATCCGACTGTTGTTGATGCCTTGGTCGAAGGTAGACAATAAGTTTACGGAATTTGAACCGCAATCGGGGAAGGTATTCATGCCTTCCCCGTACTCATGTAGATTATTGCAATATTGGTGAAGAAAGGATTTTGATTTAGTCGGAATGAAGGAGTATTTGTGGCAACTGCACAGAAAATAGTAGATATCCTAAAAGAGCATAATATTACCCACGCCATTGGAGTTCCAGATAACGGCAGTGCAAAGATATATGAACTTCTACGCGATGACTCATTGATTGATGTTATAACCGTAACGCGCGAAGGTGAAGCGTTTGCTATTGCAGCTGGTTTGTATATTGGTGGTAAAAAGCCTATCATAATTATACAAAACACAGGTTTCTTGGAATCTGGGGATGCGATTCGTGGTACAGTAATCAACATGGAGATCCCTGTCGTTGTGTTCATCGGGTATCGGGGTTACCATAATCGAGATGAAAATGGAGATTGGGTTGATTCTGTTGCAACCTTTTTGGAACCGACACTGAATGCATGGAATTTACCCTATAAGATGTTAGAACACGATACAGATATTGAAAATATTGAATGGGCTTTTAAGAAGTCATCAGCATCCTCTTTACCTGCTGCAGTACTACTTATTGGACATGCAACATAAAAGATATTATACCATTTCTAATTAATAATATAACATCATTCCTTAGATCCAAATCAACGCCGAATCCGCGTATGGAATTCGTCGGGTTTCGTTCCTCTACCCGACCTACAAAAGAATGGAAGCAAAATAAATAGAATTGGTATTATAATAGAAATATGAATGGAGTTTATTAGAATGCTTAGTGTTGAAGTAGCACGACAGAAAATGTTAGAGAGTATACCTGTGTTATCCACAGAATCTCAAGGGATACTTGAATCTACAGGATATGTTCTCGCAGAAACACTTAACGCAACTGAAAATATACCACCGTTTGACAATTCTGCGATGGATGGTTTTGCTATACAATCAAAGGATGTAAATGGCGTATCTAAAGATAAACCTGCATCCCTAACGGTTGTTGAGACGATAGCAGCTGGATATGCACCGAAAAGAACTGTTGAAAGTGGTCAAGCTGCACGAATAATGACAGGAGCTATGATGCCAGAAGGGGCAGATGCAGTCGTCATGCAGGAGGTCACGGAACTAACGGGAGACACGGTTAGAATACTTGAATCGGTTGAAGAGAATGAGAATGTACGGTTTACTGGGGAAAGTGTTAGTCACGGCGATACTGTTATGTCTCCTGGGAAGTTATTACGTCCCCCAGAAGTTTCTATGCTTGCATCACTGAATTGTTCCGATGTCAAAGTCTATCGTAAACCTAAAGTAGCCATTGTTTCAACGGGTGATGAACTCACACCCCTCGGTGAACCGTTGGAACCGGGAAAAATTCGTGATAGTAACAGATATGGTATATTTGCACAGGTTGACGAGATTGGATGTGTTCCTCTTGATATGGGTATCGCCCCAGACGATGAAGTGGAAACTGAACGTATCTTCCGGGAGTCGATTTCAAAGGCTGATGCTCTGATTACAAGTGGTGGTGTTTCGGTTGGGGAACACGATATCGTGAAGAACGTATTGACGAAGTTAGGTGAGATGAATTTTTGGCGAGTTGCTATGAAACCAGGAAAACCACAGGCTTATGGTAGTATTGAAGGTAAACCAGTTTTTGGACTACCCGGTAATCCTGTTTCCTCACTTGTTGTCTTTGAGTTATTTGTTCGTCCCGCACTCCTGAAAATGGCAGGACATACCAACCTATTCCGTCCTACATTCAAAGCAATTCTGGAGACGGATGTTACCAATAGAGATGGTCGCGTGAATTACATGCGTGCAATTCTTAATGAAGAAAATGGACAATTCGTTGCGAAAACAACTGGACCTCAAGGTTCGGGGATTTTGCATTCTCTCGTTTTAGCCAACGGATTAATCATTATACCTTCAGGTGTTACGCTAAAAGCTGGTGATACAGTTGATGCACACCTTCTAACCTAATAAACAATTTATGGTGTAATATGATTGTTGATACACATGTCCACGTATGGGAAATAGACCCACCGAAATATCCGATAGGACCAACTGCACCTAACTGGACTTCATTACCTGATGAACCTGGTACTGCAGATGAACTCCTTGAGGAGATGGATTTACATGATGTCGACTGGTCTATATTGGTTCAAACCAGTTGGTCAACGTGGGACAATGGATATATTGCTGATTCTGTAGAGCGATTTCCAGATAGGTTTATAGGACACGGGCTGATTGATCCTCAAGATCCGAATAATGCTGAACAGGTAAGGTATTGGATCAATGAGAGAGGATTGGAAGGTTTCCGATTCCATCCAATGTATTATCCTGATGAGAAGATACTTATCACCGATCAGAATAAACCTATGTGGGATGAAATCGCATCGTTAAATGCAGTAATCCAATTTCATTTACGTGCTGAACATGCAGATCAAATTGCTATCATCGCACAGAGGTATCCGAACATAAAACTCATTCTGGATCATATGGGTTACCCAAAAGTTGATGAGGATGCGGCTTTATTCCAACCGATTGTGGATCTTGCGAAATTCAGTAATATCTATTTTAAACTTTCAGATGTTGCAGGTCGTTCAAGTGAAGATTTCCCGTTTACAGATGTTCATCCATTTATAAGAAGGTTGCTGATTGCATTTGGGTCAGAACGAACAGTTTGGGGAACAGGATATCCTGGTCATCATAGAACAAAACACAACTGGCCGACATTAGCAGACGAACTACGTCTCATACAGGATGGACTTCCATTCTTATCTTCTATTGATAAAGATAACATCCTTGGACGTACAGCCACAACTATATGGGATTTATAATCCAATAATTTCTAATTTCCCGACCTAAATTCAATGAAAATGGACATTATACAAATGGGTTGGGGAGATATGTCATTCACCGATTCAGGTGGAACTACCCCACCACTACTTTTTTTACACGGTACAGGTTGTGATTCAGCAGATTGGTCACCGGTAATTGATTACCTTCCATCAGATCAACGTTACCTTACACTTGATTTTCGTGGGCACGGGAATTCTGATGTTCCAACCGAATTATTTACCTTCCAAGATCTCGCTGATGATGTCATTGCATTTCTTGATGGTCAAAACATAAGAGAAGTTGTCCTTGTTGGACATAGTCTTGGTGGTATGGTATCAATGAATGTGGCGAGTAGATGTTCCACAGTTGTGGGTCTTGTCTTGTTAGAAGGTTGGACACATCTTAAATCGGCAGGGATAGCGTTTGACTCAGATCGGTTTTACGGGACACTTAATGAAGCGGATATCATTAGCATTAAAAAGAAATCCGATGAAACTCTGTCCCGTTTCAACCCAGGTATTTGGCAACAGTTTTGGAAATCTGTTACAACCTTCAATGGATATAACTGGCTTGAACATGCATCCATACCTATATATGAGGTATTCGGTGAAATGGGGAGAAATGATGAAACAGAACATTTTCTGCATATTCCACCTAACCCATACATTCACATTAAATGGATTTCTGATGCTGGACATTATTTACCACATGAATGTCCGATGGAAGTTGCGGAGATATGTACTGAGTTCTTAACATCTTTAAATACAGACTGAGTTGTAACATCTCTAAACAACTTCCTTAGTCGGAAATTAGTGTCAGATAATATCATCCCAATTCTAATTGATTATATTGTATTTCTAAATGAGTAGTTCTCTTAAATTCACCTATAATATTATACCATTTCTATTTATTATTGTCTCATTACCGGCAGTTAGGAATGAAACAGGGAAGACACAAACTGAAAGTTTTTGGTACAAAAAAAGAGTTTTTAGGTATTCACATATGTAATAATAAATATGTATTTAGTTAAAAATGTTACACTTTTTCCTACATTTTGTAACTTTAGAAAATGGCTGTCCGCCCTGTCGTAGTCTGGGTTCATCGGTCTTTTATTGAAATTTCAAAAATTTTGAAATCGTGTGTTTTTCTGTCTTTCTTCTTTTTATGGAGAATATCCAATACAGATATTTGTAATACATTTTCTAAATAATAATATCTCATTATTGTAAGATAACCTCTTAGGTTTTTCTCAATTAGATGAGATCTGCATAAACCATCCATGCAGCTTTTTTTCTCAGAGATAGTATAGGTTATGCTATTCTTGTTTTTAAGATTATTATGAATGTATTGGATAGTCATTTTATAGTATCCTGTTTTATGTAAAAAGTTACGAAATCGTAACTTTTTTCTGTAACCCCAATTTTAGTATAGTCGCTGTAAGGTCAGTATCCATCTATGTTTAGAGCCAATTTACGAATTTGTGAGAAAAACAAAAAAGTTTTCTTGATGGATTCCTTAGTCCTTAATTCCCCATTTAAGATGTGTTGTATTCTTGATATTTGTATACCTGTGTTCATATTTTTTATCATATTGATCTTATATTGGATATTAGTATGCATATAATAATTATTTTGTATATATTATTTTAACGTGTGTTTGCGATTATGTCAACTCTTTTTTATATCTGATTTACCCCCAGTTTTTGCCTATGAATATTAAATGAGATTTTTGTTGTGTTATGAGAGGAAATGAATAACTCAACTAATATGTATTTGATTAGATACCATCACAAATCTGAAAAAACGGATCAAGAAAGATACCGGGTTCCCAAGTATTTTCAAGCACCCGTTTTATCACATAGATAATAGAATACGATTTTGTTTTACTTGTATTATAGCTTTTTGCCCATTTATCCGCAGCTTTCTCAAAATGGAGGAAACAGATACCATAACTTACACATCCGATAAACCATAACAGTGCAATGCGTGCTTGTTCTTTGCGTTTTAGACGCAAATGTCGAAATCCAAAAAGCGTTTTTACATCTCGGAAACTCTCTTCTATCTGCATCCGTCTTTTATAGGTCAGATAGAGTTGGGCATTCACCAAACAGTTTGAAACAAGGTAAAGCGGTTCTTTATGTTGTGGATCTTTGAAAACATAAAGGTTCAACCTGAGTTTCTCTGTACTGTGATAAAGTATATTCGGATAAGTTCCGGTTTGTTGGAGCGTTTCCAGCTTGATGCGTTGTCCATTGTCGTAGAAACAACTGTTTTTACAAACCCGTATTACAAACTCAATGCCACATTCCATAAAAGGTTTCATAAGGTGTTTTGTGCGTGCGAACC